>DATGFP010000001.1:0-41674 GCA_035309005.1 Allostellaceae bacterium
GTCGTCTCGGCGCAGCGCTGGGCGATGGCGCCGCAGGGCCAGCACATCGAGCTCGGCATCGCCGAGAGCAATCTATTCCTGCAGCTCGCCGCGCTCGGCCTGGCAGGGCCCCTGTTCGGGGCGCGGCTGCTGCCGATCGGCACGCTCTACGACCCGTTCATCAAGCGCGGCCTCGATGCGCTCAACTATGCGCTTTATCAGGATGCACGCTTCATCGTGGTGGCGACGCCGTCGGGCATCACGCTGGCGCCCGAGGGCGGCGCCCACCAGTCGGTCGTCGAGCCGCTGATCGGACTTGGCCAACCCGGGCTGGCGGGGTTCGAGCCGGCTTTTGCCGATGAACTCGCCGTGCTGCTGCGCTGGGCCTTCGCCGAAATCCAGCGCGATGGCGGCGAGTCGGTGTATTTCCGCCTGTCGACCCGGCCGGTCGAGCAGCCGCAGCGCGCGCCCGACGCGGCGCTCGCCGAGGCGATCGTCGCCGGCGCCTACTGGCTGCGCCAGCCCGCCGCCGGAGCCGAGCTGGCGATCGCCTATTGCGGCGCCGTCGCGCCGGAGGCGATCGCCGCGCACGAGGCTCTGTGCGAGGACCTGCCCGGCACCGGGCTCCTGGCGATCACTTCCCCCGGGCGGTTGCACGACGACTGGCTGGCGGCGCTTGAAGGCGGCCGCCAGAGCGCGATCGAGCGGCTCCTGGCGCGCCTCGCGCCGGGCGCTGGCCTGGTTACCGTGACCGACGGCCATCCGGCGACGCTATCCTGGCTCGGCGCCGTCGCGCGCAACGCCCTGGTGCCGCTCGGCGTCGACCATTTCGGCCAATCGGGCGACATTCCAGACCTTTACCGGGTTTACGGGCTCGACGCCCCGGCGATCATCGATGCCGCGGCGCGCGCCTGCCTGCGCGCCCGCCGCTCGGGAGGTCCGTTTTAGCGAGCGCGCGCACTGCGCCATGCGAGCCGGCATGGCGCCGCGCCTGCGTCCTCAGTGGGTGGGGTTCGGGTTGCTCGGGTTTTGTGCGCCGGTGTTCTGGTCGGTCGCACCAATGCCGCCACCGGCGCCATTAATCGCCGGGTTCGCGGAGGGCGGCGTCATCGCGTTGGAATTGGGCGCCCCCGGCACGCTGGTAGGGCTGCTCGAGCCAACCCCTGAAGTCTGGCTGCCGTTCAGCCGAGCGAGCGTATTCTGGTCGAGCCGAGCCGTCCGGGGCAGCCCGTTCTGCTGCTGGAAGCGCGCGACCGCCTGCCGCATCTTGGGTCCCATGATGCCATCGACCTGTCCCCGATAGAGGCCGGCCGATTTCAGCTGCTCTTGAACCCCTTTGATGTCGTCGCGCGACAGGTGCTGCGGCGTGGCGGCTTGCTGCATCTGGTCTGGCGCCGCGGCGTTCGGGTTCGCGCCGGACGAGGCGTTCGGCATCGCGGCGCTGGGGGAAGCGTTTGGCATATTTGCAGCCGGCGCGTTGCTTTGACCGTAGGTCGCTTGCGCGTGCGCGGCGGCGGCGAGGCCGGCGCCAAGGGCCAGGGTGGCCGCTAATCTCGTTGCATATTTTATCAAGAATTCCTCCACTGGTAGGGACACGCCAAGCACGTGCCTACCGCAGTGGAACGAACTTTTGCGGCGAGGGTTACCGCGCCATCGTTTAGGCTGAATAGGCCGGACCGATTTTCAAGCGACGCGAATATTCTTGAACTGCCACGGGTCGTCGCGGTCGAGATCCTCGGGAAACAGCCGTTCCCGGTCGGCGAGCGGGGTCCAATTCCCCCATACCCCGACGACCTCGCCGAGATAGGGACCGGCGATTTCGAGGATGCGGGCGAAATCCATCTCCTCCGGCTCGACGATGCCGCGGCTCGGGTGCTCGATTGCCCAGACGATCCCGGCCAACACCGCGGCGGTCACCTGCAGCGAGGTCGCGTTGTTGTGCGGCGCGACCCGCCGCGCCTCGGCGATCGAAAGCCGCGAGCCGTACCAGTAGACGCCTTTCGGCGGCCCCATCAGTAAGACGCCGAGCTCGTCGATGCCGGCGCTGATCTCGTCCATCATCAGCCGCTTGTTGTTCTGCAGCTGCCAGTTCTTGCCGGCCAGTTCGTGCAGGCTCAGCACCGCGTCGTCGCACGGGTGATAGGCGTAATGGCAGGTCGGCCGATAGCGCACCGCCGCGCCGTCGCGCCGTGTCAGGTAGTCGGCGATCGAGATCGACTCGCCATGGGTGATCAAAAAGCCGAGATAGGGCCCTTCGAGCGGGGTCCAGCTGCGCACCCGGGTCGCCGCACCGGGCCGCAGCAGGTAGATCGCCGCCTGGCCGCCAAAATCGTGGCGCCGCGCATCTTCCGGGAAATGCCGCTCGTGGGTGCCCCAGCCCAATTCGGCGGGTTGCGAGCCCTCGCTGAAAAACCCGTCGATCGACCAGGTGTTGACGAACTCCCCGGGCTCTTTGGGGACCATCGCGACCTGCGTGTCGCGCTCGGCGATATGAATGGCCTTGACGCCGAGCCGCTCGGCCAGCGCCGCCCAGCCGGCGCGATTCCCCGGCACGCCGGCCGCCGGGTCGGCGTCGCGGGCAATGTCGACGAGCGCCTGCTTGACGAAATGCGAGACGAGGCCCGGATTGGCGCCGTGCGTCAGCACCGCGGTCGGGCCGTGCGGCCAGCGCTGGCGCAGCGCCAGGGCGCTCTCGCGCAGCGCATAATTGGAGCGCGCCGCGGGGGGCAGGTTGGGGTCGGTGTAACCGCCGGGCCACGGTTCGGTGCAGGTGTCGAGGTAGAGCGCCCCTTTTTCCTGGGCCAGCTCGATCAGCGCGACGCTCGACACGTCGACCGATACGTTGAGCAGAAAGTCGCCGCGCCCGAGCAAGCCTTCGAGCACCGCGCGGTAGTTCTCCCGGGTCAGCGCGGTCTCGACGAAACGGACGCCATATTCCCTCGCGACCTCCGCGCCGCGCGGTTCGGCGGTGACGATCGTGACCTGATCCGGGCGCATGTCGATGTGGCGCAGCAGCAGCGGTAAGACGCCCTGGCCGATGCTGCCGAAGCCGACGATCACCAGACGGCCGGGAAAAGCGATGTGCTGCTGGTCGGGCATGATGGCGCGCAGCGGTACGGTCGCCTGCCCGCAATGTCAAGGCGGCCGCGCCAGCGGCGGCTGCGTTGCCGGGCTCTGCGGAATTTTTCGCGTAGCGGTTGGGATCGATCGGGCGCCCTCGCGTTGTCCTCTCAGAGGACCGTCGGCAAGGCACTGTACCAGCCGAGATCGGCCGGGCCGAGGACGGGAAATGACGATGGGCCAGTCATTGATTGCGACGTTCACCGCGATCGCGTTGCTGGCGTCGTCCTCCGCGAGTTACGCCGCGGCGCCGGACAATCCGGCCGCCAACCCGAGCGGCGCCCCGCCCGTGTCGCGCGCCAAGCGCGCGGTCGCGCCGGTCGGGACGGCGCCTGCCAGCGGCGTGACGTGCCAAGTCAAGGCGTGGGGCCAGCCATACCCATCGGTGATCATCCTCCAGCGGCTGGCTCCCGAATGCGGCGCGGCGTGCGTCCAGGTCGTCCGGACCAATGGCGAGGCCTACCCCAAGCAATGTGCACCTTATAAAGACGGCAAGCTCGCGATCGACACGGCCACCGGCGACTATCGTCTTGTCGTCGGGCCGCAAAGCCTCATCGGCGATTTTGTGTCGCGGCGCGATGCCGCCTCTTCACGCACGGCCCTGACATGGCAATGCGACGGTTCCCCGGCCCGCGTCGCCGACAGGGCTCAACCAAAAACCGCCGCACGGGTGCGGTAAGAGCGAAATCACTCGTGCAAACGGCAATGCCGGTTGTGGGTTGAGATCGCGCGGGGCGAGTGCGGAATGGCGCGGCAAATTCGCGGCCATCTTTTCGCCACCCGAGAGGATTGCAATAGCGGTGCACTGGGATAGTGTGCGGGCGCTTTCGTCAAAAGCTCGCGGTAAACCTCCCTTGGGAGATCAGTAAGCATGCGCAGGTTGGTCGTGATGTTCGCCCTCGTCCTTCTTCTGGTGCCGGCGGCGGCGTGGCCGCAGGCCAAGAGCAGCGACAGCGGGGTGTACGAGCAGCTCAACCTGTTCGGTGAGGCGTTCGAGCGGATCCGCCACGATGCGGTCGACCCGGTCGCCGACCAGAAGCTGGTGCAGACCGCGATCGCCGGCATGCTGGCGGGCCTCGATCCCCATTCGGTCTATCTCAGCGCGAACGAATACAAGGCCTTGCAGAACCGGACGCCCGACCAGAGCGCCTCGACCGGACTTGTCGTCACCCTCGACAAGGGGCAGTTCAAGGTGGTGGCGCCGCGCGACGGCTCACCCGCCGCCAACGCCGACATCAAGCCCGACGACATAATCTTCACAATCGACAAGGAGCCGACCTTCGACCTGACGCTGCCCGAGATCGAGCAGAAGCTGCGGGGCGAAGCGGGCAGCGAGGTGACGCTGATGCTGCGGCGCGGCACCGCGAAGCCGTTCAAGGTCACCGTGAAGCGCAGCGCCGCCAAATTCCCCACCGTCACGCACCGGCTCCAATCGACCGATATCGGCTACATCCGGCTGGGCGGGTTCGACGCCACGACGCCCGACGAACTCGCCGCCGCGGTCGGCGATCTGCGGCAGCAGGCCGGCAACAAGCTGGTCGGCTTCATCCTCGACCTGCGCAACAATCCCGGCGGCGATTTCGACGCGGCGGTCAAGTCGGCCGACGCCTTCCTCGGCAAGGGCGACATCGCGGTCGTCAAGGGCCGCAAGAGCGACGACGTCAAGCACCTGAGCGCCACCCCCGGCGATGTCGCCAACGGCCAGCCGATCGTCGCCCTCGTCAACGGCGGCACGGCGCGCGAGGCCGAACTCGTCGCCGGCGCGCTGCAGGACAACAAGCGCGCCGTGCTGCTCGGCAGCAAAACCTTCGGCGAGAGCGCGATCGAGACGCTGATCCCGCTGAACGGCAACGGCGCGATCAAGCTGACGACCGCGCGCTTCCTGACGCCGAGCGGGCGGACGATCCAGGGTAAGGGGCTCGACCCCGATCTCAGCGTGGCGCCGCTGAAGATCGCGAAAGTCGAGCAGGCCGACCGCCTGCGTGAGGCCGACCTGCGCGGCGCGCTGAAAAACCCGGACGCCGGCAAGCCCGCGATCCCCGGCACGACCCCTGGCGCAACCCCTGGCTCAGCCGCGGGCTCAACATCGCCGCAGAGCAAGGCTCCCGACAAGCCCGCGATGGCCGCGACGCCGCCTAAGGGCGACAAGCCCTCGGTCGCCAGCGGCGATATCGGCACGACGAGCGATGAGCAGCTCAGCGAAGCGATCGACGTGCTGCGCGGGCTTGCTCTCGTCAGCGGCCGCACCGCGGCGGCGCGTTGAACTTGGCGCCCGCCGCTCGACGCTGATCGACGCCGGAGGAAAGGCGATGCGCTTTCTTGTGCTTGGGGCCGGCGCGGTCGGCGGCTATTTCGGCGGACGGCTGGTGCAAGCGGGTCAGGACGTGACGTTCCTGGTGCGCGGCGGCCGCGCTGCGCTGCTGGCCGAGCGCGGCCTCACGGTCTTGAGCCCGCTCGGCGATTTCCACGTGCCGGTCAAGCTCGCGACCGCCGAGCGGGTCGGCGGCCCCTACGATGTCGTGCTGTTGACCGCCAAGCATTACGACCTCGACGGCGCGATCGCGGCGATCGCGCCCGGGGTCGGGGCGGACAGCGCGGTGCTGCCGCTGCTCAACGGCCTCGTCCATCTCGAGCGGCTCGACGCGGCGTTCGGATCGGGCCGCGTGCTGGGGGGCGTCGCCTATGTCGGCGCCCGCCTCGAACCCGACGGCAGCATCCGCCACATCAACCGCTTGTCGGGGATCGCCTTCGGCGAGCGCCGCGGCGAGATGAGCCCGCGCGCGCTGGCGATCGAGAGCGCCTTCGCCGGCAGCCTGGTGAGCGCTCCGGCCAACCCGGACATCCTCCTCGAAATGTGGGAGAAGTTCGTGATGATGGGCGCGATGGCCGGGATGAACTGCCTGCTGCGCGGCAATATCGGCGAGATCAGCGGCACCGAGGACGGCGCGGCGCTGATGCGCGCGGCGCTCGACGAATGCCGCGCGGTGGCCACCGCCGCCGGCCACCCGCCGCGGCCGCAAAGCTTTGAGCGGGTCGTGGCGATGCTGACCGAGCGCGGCAGCATCAACAGCGCCTCGATGCGCCAGGACCTCGAAGCCGGGCGGCGCACCGAGGCGGATGCGATCGTCGGCGACATGCTGCGCCGGGCCACTGCGTTCGGCATCGCGACGCCGTTGCTGCGCACCGCCTGGTGCCACCTGCAGGTGCACGAAAACCGCCTCGCCGCGGGGGAGCAGCGCCCGTGACGACGGTCGACCAGCAGAAGATCCGGCGCACCCGCACCGGGCTCGTCGCCCACGACCCGGCGCTGGCGCAGCCCGGCTACACGCTGTTCGCGCCGATGTTCGGCGACGGCACGGTGTACCTGATCGACATGGCGGGCGAGGTCGCGCACCGCTGGCAGCTGCCCTACCGGCCGGGGCTTTACGGCTACCTGCTCGACAACGGCAACCTGTTCTATACCGGCAAGGTGATGGACGACCTCGACCGCTTCGAGGCGTGGCGGCGCTTCAAGGCCGGGGCCGCGCTGGAGGTCGACTGGCAGGGGCGGGTATTGTGGCAGGTGCGCCATCCCGACCACCACCACGACGCGCGCAAGCTGCGCAACGGCAACGTCCTGCTGCTATGCCTGCGGCCGTTGCCGGCCGACATCGCGCGCCGCGTCCAGGGCGGCCTCGCCGGCAGCGAGGCGGCGGGCGGCGTCATCTACGCCGATTATCTCGTCGAGATGACGACCGGCGGCGAAACGGTGTGGGAATGGCGCAGCTGGGAACATCTCGACCCGGAAACCCACCCGATCACGCTGCAGGACCACCGCGCCGAATGGACGCACGGCAACACCGTGGCCGAGACCGCCGACGGCAACCTGATCATCAGCTTCCGCAACATTTCCACCGTCGCAATGATCGAGCGCAGCAGCGGCAAGATCGCCTGGGAATTGGGCGGCCCGCCGCTCGCGCAGCAGCACGATCCGCGGCCGCTCGCCAACGGCAATGTGCTGATATTCGACAACGGCACGCACCGCCGCGACAACCCGGCGACCTATTCGCGGGTCATCGAGTTCGACCCGCGCAGCCGCGCCATCGTCTGGGAATATTTCGACCAGTCGCTCTTCAGCTTCTTCAGCCCCTACATTTCCGGCGCCCAGCGCCTCGCCAACGGCAACACGCTGATCTGCGAGGGCTGTCACGGCCGCCTGTTCGAGGTGACGAGCGGCGGCGAAGTGGTGTGGGAATACGTCAACCCGCATTTCTTCACTGAGGTCGGACGCCCCGGCCTCAACAACTGGGTGTTCCGCGCCTTCCGCTACACCGAGGCGGAGATCGCCGCGGCGCGCCGGGCGTGACCATCAGCCGAACGAGGGGGCGCGCGGCGGCTGGCTGAAGTCGAGGCCATCGAGCAGGTTATAGGCCCGGGCGTCGCGCTGCTGCAGCGGCTGCAGCGCAAACCGCGCTTCGATCAGCGCGAGGATCGAGGTCGTGTCGGCGACCCGCCGGTCGATGTAGCCGCGCCGCGCCCATGGGCTGACGAGGAGCGCCGGCACGCGGGTGCCGCAGCCGTAGGCGTCGGGGGTTGGCGGCGCCACGTGGTCCCAGAACCCGCCGCCTTCGTCATAGGCGACGACGATCGCGGTCTTCGCCCATAGCGGGCTCTCGCCGAGCGCCTTCAAGAGCCCCATGACCCAGGCCTCGCCCCAGCGCGGCGCCGAATTTGCCGGATGCTCGTCGTGGGCGCCGGTGGCCTTGACGAACGAGACGTTGGGCAGCCGGCCGGACTTCGCATCTTCGAAGAAATCCGCGCTGTCGCGCATGTGGCCGGCTTTCACGTTGGCGAACCAGCTCGGGAAATACTGGAACGGGTTGTGGTGCGGCAGGTAGTTTTGCGCGCTGTCGACGACGACCGAGCCGTCGCCGCTGCCGAACGCGGTCTTCAGCGCCCAGGGCTTCACCGCGTTCCAGCTTTCGTTGTACCAGGCCCAGCTGAGCGAGGCGGCGGCGAGCCGGTCGCCGATATTGGGATAGCTCTGCTCGTCGGGCGGCGGGGCCATGCCGATGGGGCCCATGAAGGTTTCGGTCGGGCCGTTGAGCGGCGGCACGTCGTTGATCAGGATGCCGCTCTGGTCATAGGGCTTTTCAAAGCCGGAAGAGAGCGCACTGCCGACCCCCGGCGCCGGCGGCTTCGCCCATTGCGCCGAACGCGCCGCCGCGAGATAGAGCGCGTTGCCGGTCGAGCCGCCCGACATCGCCTGAAAGAAATGGTCGAACAGCACATATTCGTCGGCCAGATGGTGGTAGTGCGGCAGGTCGGCGCGCGTGTAGAAGCCGAGCACCGCGCCCGACGGCGTCGAGCTGGCCATCATCGCCTGGGCCGGGTTCGCGCCGCCCTCCTTGTCGGCAAAGACGTGGCTGCCGCGCAGCGCCAGCGCGACGAACCGGTCCATCTGGCCGTGGTTCATCTGGGCGAACATGCGGAAAAAATTGTGCGCCGGGTCCCAGGGCACGTTGCTCCCGGACGGGATGTAGGGCGCCAGGTGGAACGGCCGGTTGTCGAGCGCCGCGCCGGCAAAGCCCGGCACCTGATAGGGCACCGGAAGGTAAGGGTAGGCTACTCCGGCCGGGTTTTTCTGCAAGCCGGCGAACCGCGGGTCGACCTGTCCGTCCTTGTCGAGCAGCCCGGCGAACGCGGCGCCGCCGGGCGGCCGGTAGGCCCCGAAATAATGGTCGAAGCTGCGGTTCTCCTGAAACAGCACGACGATATGATCGATCTTGTCGCGCAGGCCGTTGAGGTCGGGGGCGGGCGGCGTCTGGGCGCGCGCCGGCGACAAAAAGCGCGCGCCTACGAGGGCGGTGCCGCTCGCGGCGGCGGCCGCGAGAAAGCGGCGGCGCGTTGGCCTGAGTATCGTCATGATCGCCCGGCTTGCCGTGGGGTGGAAACTCAGCCCGCATTAGCACGCTTTGATTACAATTCCACGCAACGCGTGTCGTGCCGCAGGGGTTTTTTCGCGCCATTCGAGGGCGGCAGCGGCGATCCGCCAAACCGCGCTTTCCCATAAAGACTGAGACCCGATTTTTGGTCGGTCACCAACCGAAACGAAAGCGTCACACCGATGCCGCAAAACGCGGGCAGACTTTGCCAACTCGCTGGACATTTCGCGTTTCGCGACAATCACGTCATTGGACGACAAAGCAAGGCCGCGGAACGCAATTGGCCTTGGATGAATGGCGATATTCCTCAAGCAGAAACAGGAATATTCATCGAAGCGAAAGCCTCAGGGCTGGATCATCACACGCAGGAATGAGGGGGCACGACAATGAGCTATCGGGTTTTTTACGGCGATGCGGCAGCCATGGCGAGCCGCGACCGGCATCTCGACGAGCGGGTCTGCGCCGAGCGCTACAGTACCGAGCACGAGGCGCTGCGCCGCGCCCGCGAACTGATCGAAGAAGATCTCAGCGCCGTCGTCGCGATCGACGATCCGACCGGCAACCGGCTGACCGGGCTGCGATTGCAGCTGCGGCTGGGCTATTTTTGCGAGTGAGGCGGCTTTCGCGAGTGAGGCGGCGCGGGCGGCAGCCTTTCCCTCAACCTTGCCAAAGCCGGGGGCTGGCCGTACCTATGAGGCTCCCCGGGTCAGGAGGGCGCGATGAAGCTCCATGACGAGACGCTGTTCCGCCAGCATTGCTATATCGATGGCGAATGGGTCGACGCGATCGGCCGGGGGACCATTCCGGTCAAAAACCCGGCGACCGGCGAAACCCTTGGCACGGTGCCGAAGATGGGCGCCGAGGAGACCCGGCGGGCGATCGCGGCGGCCGACCGCGCGCTGCCCGCCTGGCGCGCCAAGACCGCCAAGGAGCGCGCCCAGATCCTGCGCCGCTGGTACGATCTGATGATGGCGAACCAGGAAGATCTCGCCACCCTGATGACCGCCGAGCAGGGCAAGCCGCTGACCGAGTCGCGCGGCGAAATCGCCTATGCCGCCTCGTTCATCGAGTGGTTCGGCGAGGAGGGCAAGCGCATCTACGGCGACACCATCCCCTCGCACGGCGCCGACAAGCGCATCGTCGTCTTGAAGGAGCCGATCGGGGTGTGCGCCGCGATCACCCCGTGGAACTTCCCGGCCGCGATGATCACCCGCAAATGCGGCCCGGCGCTCGCCGCCGGCTGCACGATGGTCTTGAAGCCGGCCAGCGCGACGCCCTTTTCGGCGCTCGCCTTGTGCGAACTGGCCGAGCGCGCCGGGGTGCCCAAAGGCGTTTTCTCGTGCGTCACCGGCGGCGCGACCGAGATCGGCGGCGAGATGACCTCGAACCCGACCGTGCGCAAGCTGAGCTTCACCGGCTCGACCGAGATCGGCAAGTTGCTGATGGAGCAGTGCGCCGGCACGGTCAAGAAGACCTCGATGGAACTAGGCGGCAACGCCCCCTTCATCGTGTTCGACGACGCCGATATCGAAATGGCGGTGAGGGGCGCGATCGCCTCCAAATACCGCAACGCCGGCCAGACTTGCGTCTGCGCCAACCGCATCCTGGTGCAGGACGGGGTCTACGACGCCTTCACCAAAGGGCTTGCCGCGGCGGCCGGTGCGATGAAGGTCGCGCAGGGCTTCGAAGCGGGGGCGGTGATCGGCCCGCTCATCGACATGAAGGCGGTCGAGAAGGTCGAGGCGCACATCGCCGACGCGGTGCAGAAGGGCGCTCACGTTGCGCTCGGCGGCCATCGCCACGCGCTGGGCGGCAGCTTTTTCGAGCCGACCGTCTTGACCGACGTGACGACCGACATGCTGATCACCCGGGAAGAAACCTTCGGCCCGGTCGCGCCGCTCTACCGCTTCAAGACCGAGGCGGAAGCCATCACGATGGCCAACGACACCGAATTCGGCCTCGCCGCCTATTTCTACAGCCGCGACATCGGCCGCATCTGGCGGGTCGCCGAGGCGCTCGAATACGGCATCGTCGGCATCAACGAGGGCATCATCTCGACCGAGATCGCGCCGTTCGGCGGCATGAAGGAATCGGGCATCGGCCGCGAAGGCTCGAAATACGGCATCGAGGACTACCTCGAAGTCAAATACCTCTGCATGGGCGGCATCGATCGGTAGATCGCGGCCCCCGGCCGAACACCCGGCGTCAGGAACGTTTCGCTGGCGCGCGACTACGGCTTCGAACTGAGATCCGGCTTGCCGGTGTCGAGGTCGACCGGGACCGAGACGTGCTCGTGAATGACGAGCCAGTGGCCCTTGATCTTACGGTAGACATCGGTGACGCGCACTGTCATGTCGAGCTTCTTGCCCGCCTTGTCGGTGCCGGCGACGCGCTGGATGCTGTGTCCGTAGGCGAGGTTGTGGTCGGCGACGACGGCAAAATCGCTCAACTCGACGGTGATTGGCCCGGGAAAACTCCCGAGAAACTCCTGCCAGTCCTTGCGGTAGGCAGCGGCCCCGACATATTGCCGCGGCGGCACCACATCGAAGACCACGAGGCTCTCGTCGGGGACGTAGACCTTCATGATGGCGTCAACATCCTTGGCCTTGAAGGCAGCGATAAATTGGCCTTCCAGCGCCTTGATATCGGCTACGGAATCAGCTTTCGCCGTGGCGGAAAACAGCGGGACCGCCAATGCTGCGCATAGCACGCCGGCAGCAAGGCCGGCTTTTACCCAAATCATCTCAGCCTCCCTAAGCCGTTTGAGCCTGCCTCCGCGTTGGGTAGGGCGAGCGCATGCTAACGCGGCGGTAGAGAGGTCTGTCAAGCAATGCGCTGGCAGGTCGGGACGTTCGAATCTTTTTCCGGGCGAAGCTTGCCGCGCGGGCCGGGTTGTGACAACCAGGGGCGATGCGCATCCTCTTTGCGATCCCGCATTACTTCGCCCCGGGGCCGGGCGGGCATTACGGCTCCGAGCGCAACGCCCCCGAGGAGCGCGCCTCGGTCGTGCGGCGGTGTCTCGCCAGTCTCCGGCAGACCTTTTCGCCGGCCCAGGCGCTGATCGACGGCCGTAGCCGGCGCCTGCACCCGGCCAATCCGCTGCTGGCGGCAGACATCACAATCGCGCTGTGCACCACCGGCGAGAGCCATCTTGCCGCCGAGCTTGCCGGCTGCGGCTTCGCTCATGTGCGCACCGACGCGGCGCCGCGTCATCTCGGCTTCGAGTGCCACAAGGTGCTGCGCGAGGGGCTCGGGCAATACGATTATTTCGCCTATCTCGAAGATGATTTGCGGCTCGCCGATGCGCTCTTCTTCACGAAGCTGGCCTGGTTCAACGCCCAGCTGGGCGAGGCTGCGGTGCTGCAGCCCAACCGCTTCGAGCTGGCCGACGAGCCGGCGCCCTACAAGCTCTATATCGACGGCAACCTGCACGACGCCACGCCGAGCCCGGAGCAACCGGGGACCACCGAGCATCGCCGGGTCGAGGTGCCCGCGTTCGGCCAGGCGCTGGTCTTTCAGCGCGTCGCCAACCCGCATGCCGGCTGCTTTTTCCTCAACCCAGCACAGCTCGCGCGCTGGGCGGCGGCGCCCGATTTCGCGGTGCCGAGCGCGGCCTTCGGGGGGCCGCTGGAAAGCGCCGCGACGCTCGGCATCATGCGCCATTTCCGGGTCTACAAGCCGGCGCGCGACAATGCCGCGTTTCTCGAAATCGAGCATCTCGACCGGCGCTATCTCGGCCGGCGCTTGCGCCCGCTCGCCGGCGATCCGTCGGGCCTCTCATGGGCGTAAGGCGCAAAGCGTGGGGCGTGAGGCGCACGGCGGCCGGCAGCCTCGCACAACCCGCCGCTTGCGGCGCAAGCCGGCTTGTGACAACCAGAGACGACAGCAACCCGCGATTGGAGTGACCCCGGCATGCCGCGCTACGACTATGACATGATCACGTTGGGCGCCGGCTCGGGCGGCGTCGCGTCCTCGCGCCGCGCCGGCAGCTATGGCGCGCGCGTCGCGATCGTCGAAGAGAGCCGGATCGGCGGCACCTGCGTGCTGCGCGGCTGCGTGCCGAAAAAACTCCTGGTCTACGGCGCGCAATTCGCCGACGCGTTCGCCGACGCCGCGGGTTTTGGCTGGACCCTCGCGCCGCCGACTTTCGACTGGCCGAGCCTCATTGCCGCCAAGAACAAGGAGCTCGACCGCCTCGAGCAGATCTACAAGAACATGCTGAAAAACAGCGCCGTCGAGATCATCGAGGGCCGCGGCGTATTGGTCGACCCGCACACCGTCGAGGTCGCCGGCCGCCACTACACCGCCGAAAACATCCTGATCGCAACGGGCGGCCACCCGACCGTACCCGACATTCCCGGCATCGAGCACGTGATCTCGTCGAACGAGGCGCTCGACCTGCCGCGCCTGCCGCGCAAGATCGTCATCGTCGGCGGCGGCTATATCGCGGTCGAGTTCGCCGGCATCTTCCGCGGCTTCGGCTCGGAAGTCGTCGAGATCATCCGGCGTGAGGAACTGCTCTACGGCTTCGACGACGATCTGCGGATCGCGCTCGCCCAGGAGATGCGCGGCCGCGGCGTCGAGATCCACACCCGTACCCAGGTGACGCGCATCGAGAAGGCGCCGCACGAGGGCTATTCGGTGTTCACCGCGATCGGCCAGGAGATTTCGGCCGACCTCGTAATGTACGCGACCGGCCGAGGGCCGAACACAAGGGGGCTCGGCCTCGCTGAAATCGGGGTCAAGGCCAACGAACGGGGCGCGGTCGCGGTCGACGAGTGGCAGCGCACCAGCGTTCCCAGCATCTACGCGGTCGGCGACGTCACCGACCGCTTGAACCTGACGCCGGTGGCGATCGGCGAAGGCCGGGCCATCGCCGAGACGCTCTACAACAACAATCCCGTAAAGATGGACCACGCGGACGTGCCGACCGCGGTCTTTTCGCAGCCGCCGATCGGCACTGTGGGCCTCACCGAGGAAGAGGCGCGCCGGGAATACGGCGCCGATGTCGATGTCTATTGCGCCCGCTTCAAGCCGATGAAGAATATCCTCTCGGGCCGCGACGAGCGCACCTTCATGAAGCTGGTGGTCGACGGCAAGACCGACCGGGTCCTGGGATGCCACATGCTCGGCGCCGACGCGCCGGAGATCATCCAGGGCCTGGCGATCGCGGTCAAATGCGGCGCCTCCAAACGGATGTTCGACCAGACCGTCGGCATCCACCCCTCGGCCGCCGAGGAATTCGTCACGATGCGCGAAAAATTCGTCCGCCCGCCGCAGAAGGAAGCCGCGGAGTAGGACGGCTCCTTGGTCAGACATTTTACGGAAGACGGCTATCGGCCAGAGAGTTGGGGGATGCGAGACAAGCGGGAGACGTCACGCGAAGACCTGAAACCGCTCACTCCACCCCGCCAGCCCGAACCGGGAGAGGTTTTGCGGGCGCCGGTGACGGGACCGATCGATTGGGCGGCTCTGAGCCGGGAGTGCAGGTCCCGCTATCCGAAGATTTTGGCGGCGCTTGCAGAATACGAGCGCCGCTGCCGAGCACGGCGCGAGCGGGAGTGAACGCGATGCAGTGGAGCGAGAACCGCATCCTGACGACGCATACCGGCAGCCTGCCGCGGCCGCCGGAATTGGTGCGGCTCTATGTTCGGCGGGCGCGCGGTGAGGCGATCGACCCCGCCGAACTCGACCGCCTCGGCAAGGCCGCCTTGCGCGATATCGTCCGGAAGCAGGCCGAGTCCGGGGTCGATGTCGGCAATAACGGCGAGCAGCAGCGCGAGGCGTTTTTTCTCTATGTGCGCCACCGCATGAGCGGGTTCGGCGGCGCCTGGCAGCGCTGGCCGCGCGGCGACGTCGAGCGCTATCCGATCCTCAAAGAGCAGATGGCGCAGATGCTCAGCGCCCGCGAGGCGGTCGGCAATTACCAGCCGCCCAAGGCGGTGGGCGAGGTGCGCTATGTCGACGACAGCGAACTCAAATCCGAGATCGCCGATTTTCAGGCCGCGCTCGACGCGCGCCCCGGGGCTTTTGTCGAGCCGTTCCTGACCGCGCCCTCGCCCGGCATCATCGCCGCCGCGATGAAGAACGAATATTACGATAGCTTCGCTGCCTACCTCGCCGCGGTCGCCGCCGCCTTAAAGATCGAATATGAGGCGATCGTCAACTCGGGCTTCCTGTTGCAGCTCGATTGCCCCGACCTCGCATTGGAGCGGCACCTGACCTACAACGACCGGCCGCTGTCGGACTTTCTCGGCTTTGTCGAACAGGTGGTCGAGGCGATCAACCAGGCCATCGTCAATGTGCCGCGCGACCGAGTGCGCCTCCATGTCTGCTGGGGCAATTACGAGGGCCCGCACGACCGCGACGTGCCGCTGGAAGACATCTTGCCGATCCTGCAGAAGGCCAATGTCGGCGGCTTTGTCCTGCCGTTCGCCAACCCGCGCCACCAGCACGAATACCGCGTACTGGCGAGATATCCGCTGGCCGACGACCAGATCATCGCGGCCGGCGTGATCGACGATTTGACCGGTTTTGTCGAGCACCCCGAGGTCGTCGCCGACCGCTTGGAGCGCGTCGCGCAGGCGGTCGGCGACCCGAAGCGCGTCTTGGCCGCGACCGATTGCGGCTTCGACACCTCGGCCGGCATGGGCCGCGTCACCGAGGACGTCGTCTGGGCCAAATTCGCCGCGATGGCCGAAGGCGCCAAGATCGCCAGCCGGCGCCTCGGCCTCCGTTAGGGCATGATCCGATGAGATCGAAACATGTCCCCGTCACCCCCGCGCAAGCGGGGGTCCAGAGCAAAGGGCAGGTTGGTTGCCCCTGGATTCCCGCTTGCGCGGGAATGACGATTCAATTTGGTCGGAGACGCGCTAATTCGCCAGCGAGTGGATGATCGCGTTGGCGCGGCGCAGCCGCTCCGACAGGGATTGCCCGACGGCGGTCAACAGCTTGGCCCTGATTTCCGGGTAGTCGCGCGAGATCGGGCCGAATTCGGCGGCCTTCAGCGCCAGGGCGCGGACCGGAGTCACCGCGATCACCGCGGCGGTGCGCGAGCGCTGGCCGAGCAGCGCGAGTTCGCCGACGACGTTGCCGGCCTCGACCGAGGCGAGCCGCGTCGCGCTGCCGCCCTCGAGGTGGACGATGCAGATGTCGACCGTCCCGGCGACGAGAAAGTAAAGGCTGTCGGCTTGGGTGCCCTGCTCGATGATGCTCTGGCCGGGCCGGTAGGAGAGCGGCTCGAGGTGCGCGGCGAGAATCTCGAGTTCGCGCGCGCCGAGTTCGGCCACCAGCTCAAAGTCGCCGAGCGGCACGTCGTCGGAGGTCGGCGGTCGGGCCGCGACGGTGCGCAACAAGGCGTCCTCGCACAGTTCCAGCGCCTGATCGACCGTGGCGAGGAAGGCGGCCTGGTCGATCCCGAGGCGCTCGCGAAGCTCGGCCGGGACGCCGACGAGCCGGACGGTTTTGCCGGCGTCGCGCAGCCCGGCGTGCAGCTCGCGCAACAAATTGGCGGCGATTGCGTCGATCGAGGTGACGCGCCCCAGATCGAGAATGACGTAATGCGCCTGCGTCGCGCCGAGGATGCGCCGGACCGCCTGTTCGGTGTTGCCGAAAAAGAGGTTGCTCTGAAATTCGAACACCCGGATCGCGGTGCCGAGGGCATCGAGGTCGGCCGCCGCCGCGGCATGCCGCACGCGCTTGGAACGCACTTCGGCGCCGCTGTAGCCGCGCCGGATCGCCGGCCGGGCGCGGCCGCGATAGTCGAGCAGATGCAGCTGCAGGCGCCGCGAAAGCTCCTCGCACACCCTGACGCCGCGCAGCGGGTTGCCGTATTCGTCGAGACGCGGCGAGAAGACCCCGATCCCGAGCTGCCCCGGCAGCACCGCCATGATGCCGCCGCCGACGCCGCTCTTGGCCGGCAGCCCGACGCGCAATTCCCACTCTCCGGCGTAGTCGTACATGCCGCAGCTCGTCATCACGCTCAGCACGTCCCTGACGTGCTCGGGCGCCAGCGCCTGCTCGCCGGTCAGCGGATGCCGGCCGCCGCGCGCCAGCGTGGCCGCGATAAACGCGAGATCGGTCGCGCTCGTCAGGATCGCGCATTGCCGGAAATAAAGGTCGAGATGCGCGTCGACATCGCCTTCGATCATGCCGTTGTTCAATTCGAGATAGGCGATCGCGCGGTTACGATGCCCGCTCTGCGCCTCGGAGCGGTAAACCGCCAGGTCGATCTCGGCGGGCCGGCCGTTGAGGGCGCGCACCAGATCGAGGATCCGCGCCATCCGGTCGGCGACGCCGGCGCCGCGAATGAGCGAAGTCGCGGCGATTGCCCCGGTATTGACCATTGTGTTGAACGGGCGGTTGCGCCGGTCGTCGAACAGGATGGCGTTGAACGGGTCCCCCGAGGGTTCGACCCCGATCCGCGCGAGCACCGCCTCGCGGCCGTGGTCGTGCAGCGCAAGTCCGTGGATGAGCGGCTTTGAAATCGACTGCATCGTGAACGGCCGTCGCGTATCGCCGACCTCATAGACGAAGCCGTCGGCGGTGACGAGGGCGATGCCGAATTGCTCGGGGTCGATTTGGGCAAGCTCCGGGATATAGCTCGCGACCGCGCCGTCGCGCAGCGGCAGCAACTCCGCATGCACCTCGCGCAGCAGGCGCAGCACCGGGGATTCGATGGCAGCGGCGTCAGCGTGGCCGTCCATCCCGGCCGGGACGGCTGGAAGGTGCTGCTCGTCGGGCAAAAACCACTTTCCTTACGCTACGCCACGCGGCTCGCGGCCGGAGAAATGCCTCCGCAAGAGTTGTGCCGGCCGCCGCTCGCCGGCCGCGGCCCGCTCAGACGACCCCGTCGTCCTTGAGGCCCTGGACGTCGCGTTCGCTCATGCCGAGCCAGTCGCCGAATATTTGCGCGGTGTGCTGGCCCAAAAGCGGCGCGGGGGCGATCTTCGGCGGCTTGCCGTCGAAGCGCACCGGGAAGGTTGGCATGCGCAACTCGCCCGACGGATGGTGCTGCGTCTGGATGATGCCGCGCGTCTCGAAGGTCGCTTCGGCCAACAGATCGCCGGTGTCCATCACCGCGCCGGCCGGGATGCCGGCGGCGCCGAGGGTCTGCATCGCCTCGTGCTTGCTGCGCGCGCTCGTCCACGCGGTCACCATCGCGTTGACCTCGTCAATCCGTTGCAAGCGCTGGTCGCGCTCGACGTAGTTCGGATCGTCGGCCAGCTCCGGCCGCCCGATGACCTTGGCCAGACGCCGCCAATGTTCGGGGTTGTTGTGGCTGTTGAAGACGTAGATCCAGTCGTTCGGCCCGCCCGGCTTGCACGGGAAAAGCCCGTTCGGCGGGACCGGCGGGCCGAACCCGGCGCCGCCGCGCACCTGCGGCTCGCCGGTGCGCGCATAGTTGATGAAGGAGCCGCGGGTGTAGTTGAGCTGCGCGTCCTGCATCGCGACCTGCAGGCGCCGCCCCTCGCCGGTGGTGTGCCGCTGGTAGAGCGCCGCGAGGACCGAAATCGCCATCAGCATGCCGGTGCCGGTGTCGCCCAAGGTCGGGCCGGGGCGGACCGGCCGTCCGCCGGCTTCGCCGGTGATCGCCATGTTGCCGCCGGCGGCCTGCGCGATCATGTCGAAGGCGAGGTTGTGCTCGTAGGGGCTACCCTCGCCGAAGCCCTTGAC
The DNA here is from genome assembly GCA_035309005.1 of Allostellaceae bacterium. Lineage (GTDB taxonomy): Bacteria > Pseudomonadota > Alphaproteobacteria > ATCC43930 > CGMCC-115725 > DATARH01. The sequence continues at coordinate 18,699 of DATGFP010000001.1, forward strand.
CTGGGCATAGATCAGGCGCGGGTTGAGCGCATGCAACTCGTGCCAGCCGAGGCCCAGTTTCTCGATCGTGCCGGGGGCCATGTTTTCGATGAAGACGTCGGCCTGCTTCGCCATCTCCTTGACGAGAGCGACCCCCTTCGGCGACTTCAGATTGACCGTCACCGATTTCTTGTTGGCGTTGTAGATCATGAAATAATAGGCGTCGGCCCCCGGCTTCGGCCCGGTGCCGAGGATGCGGCCGGGCTCGCCGCCCTTCGGGTTTTCGACCTTGACGACCTCGGCGCCCAATTGCGCCATGACCTCGGTGCAGGTCGGGCCGGCCTCGAACTGCGTCAGGTCGAGCACGCGGACCCCGGCAAGGCAGCTTTGCGCGACGGCGGCTTCGGTCATCTGATCGCTCCCAATCACACGGCGGATGCCGCACGATAGCGGAGGCGGCCGGGATGGCAAAACGCCAAACCCGCGCCGGTCGTCCAAGGAGACCCCGATGGCCTATCGCCTGCGCCTCTTCGAGAATTACCGCTTCGTGCTGTACGCGCCGTTCTATGCGGCGCATGCGCTGGGGGCCTATGACGCGGAGGGGCTGACGGTCGAATTGCTGCCCTCGCCAGGGCCGGGGCAGGCCGAGGCTGCGCTTGCCGCGGGCGAGGTCGAGGTGCTGTGGATGGGCCCGATCCGCGTCATGAAGCACCACGACGACAACCCGGATTCGCCGCTCGTGGAATTTGCCGAAATCGTGTGCCGCGACCCGTTCTCGCTGGTTGGCCGGCATGCCAATCCGGGCTTTCGCCTCGCCGAACTCGCAGGCTTGCGCTTCGCCAGCACCAGCGAAGTACCGACCCCGTGGCTCTGCCTCGAACAGGATTTGCGCGACGCCGGCATCGACCCGGCGCAACTCGACCGTGTGATCGGCCGCGGCATGCCGCAGAATATCGCGGCGCTCGCCGACGGCAGCCTCGATGTGGCGCAGTTGTTCGAGCCGTATGTCGAGCAGGCGGTGAGCCAAGGCGCCTCTGTCTGGCAACCGGCGAGCGGGCGCGGCCGCACCAGCTACACCGTCTTCGTCACGACGCGGGCGCGGCTCGCCGCCGACCCCGAGCCGTTCCGCCGCATGACCCGGGCGATCTACCGCGCCCAGCGCTGGGTCGCCGCCGCAACCCCGCAGGCGCTCGCCGAGCTGATCGCCTCCTATTTCCCGGCGCTCGACCGCGGCGTCCTGGCGCGAGCCTTGGCGCGCTACCAGGCACAGGGCGTATGGGCAGGCGACCCTGTCCTCGCCGAGGACGGCTTTGAGCGGCTGCGGCGCGCCCTCCTCGGCAGCGGCTTTCTGAAACGCGCGGTGCCGTTCGCCGAATGCGTCGACAACCGTCTCGCGGCTGCAGCGATGGCGGACCGAGCCGATTGACGCATCGATCAAGGTCTGCAAGCGGGTTGGCCCGGGCCGCGCCGGCCCGTATGGTACAGAAATTGTTAGGCACAACCTGTGCAGAGTTGCGACCAACCGTGCGCCATTTCGCGGAGCCGCCATGCCGATCATTCCCGAGGTGCTCGACCAACTGGGCGAATTGACCGAGATCCGCCGCGACATCCATGCCCACCCCGAACTCGGCTTCGAGGAGGAGCGCACCTCCGACATCGTTGCCAAAAAGCTCGCGGAATACGGCTGCGAGGTGCATCGCGGCCTGGCGACAACCGGCGTCGTCGGCACGATCCGGCGCGGCAACTCGCTGCGCGCGATCGGCCTTCGGGCCGACATGGACTGCCTGCCGATGCAGGAGCTGAACGAGTTCGCCCACCGCTCGCAACACGACGGCAAGATGCACGGATGCGGCCATGACGGGCACACGACGATGCTGCTCGGCGCCGCGCGCCAGCTCGCCACGACGCGCAATTTCGAGGGCACGGTCCACTTCATCTTCCAGCCCGGCGAAGAAGGCTATGGCGGCGGCCGGGTCATGGTGCAGCAGGGCCTCTTCGACAAGTTTCCCTGCGATGCGGTCTTTGCGATGCACAACAAGCCGGGGATTCCGATCGGCAACATCGCGCTGCGAACCGGCCCGATGCTCGCCGCCTCCGACCGCTTCGACATCCGAATCAAGGCCACTGGCGGGCATGCCGCGCATCCGCATCTCGGCAGCGACCCGTTCGTCGTCGGCGCCCAGATCGTGATGGCGCTGCAGACCATCCCGTCGCGCAACATCGACCCGGTCGACCCGGCGGTGATCAGCATCGGCTTTATGCGCGGCGGCTCGGCCTACAACGTGATCCCCGACGAATTGCACATCGGCGGCACGGTGCGCAGCTTCCGCCCCGAAGTGCGCGACCTCCTCGAGCGGCGCATGGGCGAGATCGCGCACGGCACCGCCGCGTTGCACGGCGCCAGCGCCGAACTCTCCTACCGGCGCGGCTACCCGCCGACGATCAACCACGCCGCCGAGGCCGATTTCGCCGCCGCGGTCGCGGCCGAGATCTGCGGCGAGGAGCGGGTCGAGCGCAATGTCGCGCCATCGCTCGGCGGCGAGGATTTTTCCTACATGCTGCTGGCGCGGCCCGGCGCGATGGTGTGGCTCGGCAACGGCCCGGGCGAGGGCGGCTGCCTCCTTCACAACGCGCGCTACGACTTCAACGACAGCGCGCTGCCGGTCGGCGTCAGCTTCTTCGTCCGCCTCGCCGAGCGGTTTCTCGCGGCCGAGCAGGCGTAGCGCGCGCCGCACCTATTCCCTCTGAGTGCGGCCGGACGCGGCATCGGCGATGCGGGCCAGCGTCTCATCGCGGCCGAGCGCCACCAATACGATATAGAGGCCGGGCGTCTCGGGCGATCCGTAGACCGCAGCCCCGAGAAGCTGAGCAATGCGACCGAACGGGACGTCGCAAGATCTCGCGAGTCTCCGAAGAGGTTCGCTCAACGGCGTCGGCGTAACCAGCGTATCTACTGGCCACTCTTCCGCCGATATCGACTCAAGAACCGTCTTAATTTGAGGCAACAGCCCTCCGCGTGTTACCTCAACACCTGTCGGGCGAGAGAAGACAGTAAAATGCTGGCCCTGGTCCTGATCCAGCAGTGTATTGGCCCGCTGGTCCCTGGAAAGAATCAGAAGTCTTCTTGCCTTCTCGACGAGTTCGACGATCGTTTTGGCGCGCGGCTTGAGGCCCGGCATCGCCTTTGTGAGCCGCTCGCGCTCTACGGGCGACAGCGTTCGGCCGAATTCGCCTTCCAGCCGCTCGGTCATGAGCCGTAGCAGCAGGTCATCGTCGGCCTCGCGGATGTAGTGCGCGTTGACATTGTCGAGCTTTGCCTTGTCGAAGCGCGCGGCCGCGCGGCCGACATCGGCGATGTCGAACCACCGCACTGCATCGTCGGTCGAAATGATCTCGTCGTCGCCGTGGCTCCAGCCGAGCCGCAGCAGGTAGTTGCGCAGGGCTTCCGGCAGATACCCGAGCTCGCGATACTGCTCGACCCCGATTGCGCCGTGCCGCTTCGACATTTTCGCGCCGTCGGGGCCGTGGATCAGCGGGACATGCGCGAACTGCGGCACAGCCCAATCGAGCGCGCGGTAGATCTGGGTCTGGCGAAAGGCGTTGTTGAGGTGGTCGTCGCCGCGGATCACATGGGTGACCCCCATGTCGTGGTCGTCGACGACGACCGAGAGATTGTAGGTCGGCGTGCCGTCGGCGCGCAGCAGGATCAGATCGTCGAGTTCGGCGTTGGCGACCGTGACCTCGCCCTGCACCAGGTCGCGGATCGTCGTTGCACCGGCTTGCGGCGCCTTCAGGCGAATGACCGGCGCGATGCCAGCCCGGATCAGTTCCTGGGCTTCCGCGGGGTCGCGGTCGCGCCAGGTGCCGTCGTAGCGCACCGAGCGCTTCTCGGCGCGCGCCCGCTCGCGCATCGCCTCCAATTCGGCCGGGGTGCAATAGCAATGATAGGCGCGGCCCAACTCTAGAAGCTGACGGGCGGCCTCGGCATGACGCGTAGCGCGCGCCGACTGGTAGACGATCTCGCCGTCCCATTCGAGGCCGAGCCAGGAGAGCCCGTCGATGATCGCGGCGACCGCCTCGGGGGTCGAGCGCACCCTGTCGGTATCCTCGATGCGCAACAGGAACTTGCTGTCGCCACCCGCGCCGTAAAGCTGGTGGTGGCGCGCGAAGAGCCAGTTGAAGAGGGCGGTGCGGGCGCCGCCGATATGGAGGAAGCCGGTCGGCGAGGGGGCGAAACGGACGATGACGCTCATCGCCCGAATGTAGGCTCGCCCGGCCGCTCCCGCCATCCAATCATCGGCGTTTATGCCGGGCCTGCCTCGTCCTATGCTGTGGCGACGCGACGGCGATTTACGAGGAGGGCGGCATGGATGGCGCGACACTCGGCCAGACCGAGGGCTTGACGCGGCGGCTGGCGGAAAGCGCGGCGGCCTTCACCTACGACGCGCTGCCCGACGAGGTGCGCGCGCTGGCGCGGCAATGCGTCCTCGATTATTACGGCGTCGCGCTGGCCGGCGCCGACGATCCGCTGGCGCGGATCCTGCTCGACGAACTGATCGAGGCGGGCGGCGCCGCGCAGGCGGCCGTGATCGCCAGCGCCGCGCGCCTGCCGGTGCTGTCGGCGGCGCTGGTCAACGGCGCGATCGGCCATGCGCTCGATTACGACGATGTCAACCTGGCGATGCCGGGCCATCCGTCGGTCGCGATCCTGCCGGCCCTACTGGCGCTCGCCGAAGAGCGGCACAGCCCGGGGCGCGAAATCATCGCCGCCTTCGTCGCCGGCTACGAGACCGCCTGCCGCGTCGGATCGGCCATGAAGCCCGGGCATTACAACCTCGGCTTCCACGCCACCGGCACGGTCGGCGCGTTTGGCGCCGCCGCCGCGTGCGCCCGCCTCCTCGGCCTCGACGGCGCGACTACCGCGCAGGCGCTCGGCATCGCCGGCACGCAGGCGGCCGGCCTCAAATCGCAATTCGGCACGATGTGCAAGCCGTTTCACGCCGGCAAGGCGGCGCAGAGCGGCCTTCTGGCGGCGCGGCTCGCGGCGCGCGGCTTTTCGAGCCGCCCCGACCTCCTCGAATGCGAGCAGGGCTTCGCGCTGACGCACGGCCCCGATTTCCACCCGGAGAAGGCGCTCGCCGAGCCGCCGGGCGGCTTTCACATCCGCGCCAGCCTGTTCAAGTACCACGCCGCCTGCTACCTGACGCATGGCCCCATCGAAAGCGCCCGTGCGGCGCGCGAGCGGCACGGCGTCAGCCCCGAAGCGATCCAGCGCATCAATCTGAAGCTCGACCGCAGCTGCGACCGGGTATGCAACATTCCCTCACCGACCGACGGGCTCGAAGCCAAGTTCAGCCTGCGCCAGACCGTCGCGATGGCGCTGGCCGGCATCGATACCGCGAGCCTCGCAGCCTACAGCGCCGCGACCGCCACCGACCCGGCGCTGGTCGCGCTGCGCGGCAAGCTGACCCTAGATTTCCAGGACGACTGGCCGCAGGCCGCCGCCGAGATCGAGATCGCGCTCAGCGACGGCCGCGTCGTGCGCGCCAGTCACGACGCCGGCATCCCGGCGGCCGACGTCGCGAGCCAGGGCGAGCGGCTCGCGGCGAAATTCGACGCGCTGGCGGGGCCGGCGCTCGGCGCGCCGCGCGCCCGCGAGTTGCGCGCGACGATCGAGGGCCTCGACGCGGTCGCCGATGTCGGCGCCCTGGCACGCCTCGCCAGCGTCCAATAGTTCATCGCGAATTTTCAACCGGAGGAAATCTGATGGCCGACACCTATCCGCTGTCCTCGAGCGATCCCGCGGCGCAGGGCTTCGCGCTGAAGCCGCTCGAACACCTCGACCGGCTGATCCGCGAGCACATCGAGGAGGGCCGCTACCCCGGCGCGCAGATCGCGCTGGCGCGACGGGGCAAACTCGCGCTGTTCCGCAGCTACGGCGACGCCAAGACCGAGGGCGGTCGGGCGGCGGCGTCGGGTGATACGCTGTTTCTCTTGTTCAGCCAGACCAAGGTGCTGACGAGCGCGGCGGTGTGGACGCTGGTCGAAGAGGGCCGGCTGTCGTTCATGGACAAAATCGCCGACCACCTGCCGGAGTTCGCGGCCCGCGGCAAGGGCGACATAACCCTGCAGCAGGTGATGACCCATCAGGGCGGCTTCCCCTCGGGCGACGTCAGCCGCGAGACCTGGGCCGACCACGCGAAAATGCGCGCCGAGGTGTGCGACTTCTCGCTCGACTGGACGCCCGGCAGCCGCCTGCAATACCACCCGCGCGCGGCGCATCTGACGCAGGCAATGGTGATCGAGGCGGTCACCGGCCGCGACTACCGCGAGGTGATCCGCGACCGCGTGCTAGCGCCGCTCGGCCTCGACCACGATATTTTCGTCGGCGTGCCGCGCGAGACGCAGGCGCGCTGCGCCGACACCTACGGCCCCGAGGCGCGCGACAACTCGCCCGAGTTCAAGGCCGCTGGGCTGCCGAGCGGCGGCGGCTACGCGACGGCGCGTGGCATGGCGGCATTCTACCAAATGCTGCTGGGGAACGGCCGGCTCGGCGATACGCGGCTGCTGTCGCCGCGTCTCGTCGCCTATGTCACGAAGAGCCACACCGGCGAGCGCGGCGACGATGCGATGGGCGGCATCCCGATGCATCGCGGCCTCGGCCCCCATATCCGCGGCGATAGCGACAAGATCCGCGGCCTCGGCACGCTGGCCGCGCCGCAGACCTTCGGCCACGGCGGCGCCGGCACCTCCTACTCGTGGGCCGACCCGACGAGCGGGGTGTCGTTTACCTACCTCAGCAATTACGTGCAGCCCGACCCGTGGCATTCGGCGCGGCTCGACCGCATCGCCAATCTGGTGCACGCCGCGATCGACTGACGGCGCGGATGTCCGACCCGGTCGTCGACGCGGTCGTCCGCCATATCGCGCGCGTCGCGAGCGGCGAACTGCCGCGGGATGCGCGGCGCGCGGCCATGGCGTTCATCGCGGATTCGCTCGGCGTCGGCATCGCTGGCGCCGCGGCGCCGTGGCGGCGCGAGGTGCTCGACATGGCTGCGGCGCCCGGCGGCGCGGCCGAGGCGAGCGTCTGGGGCAGTGGCGAGAAGCTGCCGCTCGGCCAGGCCGCGATGGTCAACGGCTACCAGATGCACGCGCTCGAATTCGACTGCGTCCACGAGGAAGCCGTCGTGCACGCGATGTCGGCGGTGCTGCCGTGCCTGCTCGGCTGGGCCGAGCGCGGCGGCGGGACCCCGGGCGAGAGGGTGCTGCGCGCGGTCGTCGCCGGCATCGACGTCGCGGTCAGCCTCGGGCTGTGCTCGCGCGCCCCGATGCGCTTCTTCCGCCCGGCCAATTGCAGCGGTTTCGGCGCGGTGGCCGGGCTCGCGCTGCTGGCGGGGCTCGACGAGACGCAGACCCGCGACGCGCTCGGCATCTACTACGGGCAATGCGCCGGGACGATGCAGGCGCATCTCGAAGCGACGCCGCAGCTGGCGATGCAGATGGGCTTTGCGGCGCGCGCCGCGGTGAGCGCGGTCGAGCTGGCGCGGCGCGGCATGCCCGGGCCGCGGGCGCCGATCTCGGGTCCCTTCGGCTATTTCGCGCTGTTCGACGGCGTCGCCGACGCGGCGCCCTTCGAGGCGCTCGGCCGCCGCTGGCGGGTCGGCGAACTGAGCCACAAGCCGTTCCCCTCGGGCCGCGCGACGCATGGCGGCATCGATGGGCTGCAGCGGCTGGTGGCGGCCCACCGGATCGCTGCCGAAAGCGTGCGCGCCGGGCGCTTCCGCGTGCCGCCCTTGACCCACCGGCTGGTCGGCCGGCCGCCACAGGACGCGATGACGATCGCCTATGCTCGGCTGTGCCTCTCTTATGTCGGGGCGGTCTGCCTGCGGCGCGGCACGGTCGCTCTGGACGATTTTACGCCGGAAGCGCTTGGCGATCCCGTCACCCTCGCCCTTGCCGGCCGCCTTGCGGTGATCGACGACGGCAACCCCGACCCCAACACGCTGCTGCCGCAGCGCGTCGAACTCGACCTCGCCGACGGTACCAGCCTCGCCTGCGACATCGCGCAGGTACTCGGCAGCCCGGCCCGCCCGCTATCGCCGGAAGCGGCGCGCGCCAAGTTCGCGGCGTGCTGCGGCACGCTCGCCGACCGTGGCGCGGCGCTGTGGAACACCGCGATGGCGCTCGACCGCCTCCCCGACATCCGGCCGCTGCTGGCGCACCGGGGCAATTAGCGGGCGCGGCGCACGCCGGCCATTTCTATTGCCGATTGAGTGTAAACGGCAATTGTGGGAAGCTTGCCGGCGATATGAGGGTACGTTGACGAGGGGAGGACAGCAAAGATGATCAAGGGCCGGACCATAGCGACCGCGGCGTTGTCGTTTGCCGCGCTGATCCTGGCGGCATGCGCGCCAGCGCCGCCGCCACCACCACCGCCCCCCCCGCCGCCGCCGCCGATCGTCGGGCCGCAGACGATGTCGGAGCGCAGCCTGTTGACGATGGCGGCCGACCAGACCTTCGTCAGCGGCGGCTATCACCTGAGCCGAGTCGGCCACGCGAAGCTCGATTCGATCGTCCCGGCCTTGCAGGGGCTGACCAACGGCAAGATCGTCGTCTACGGCTACACCGACAATCAGCCGGTCGGCGCCAAGCTGAAGAGCCGCGGGATCGTCGACAATCTTGACCTGTCCTCGAAGCGCGCCAACGAGGTCGTCAGGTATCTGAGCTCGAAGGGTATCAACCCGGCCATCATGTCGGCCAAGGGCCGCGGCGACACGCACCCGATCGCGCCGAACGACAGCGCGGCGGGCCGCGCCCAGAACCGCCGCATCGAGGTGGTCGTCGAGCAGCCGACCGGCTGACCGGCGAGGGGCAAGGCGGGCGGATCGATCTCCGCCCGCCGGCCCGCCGCTAGTACGAGCGCGGCATGCCGAGGACGTGCTGGCCGATATAGGCCAGGATCAAATTGGTCGAGATCGGGGCAGTCTGGTAGATCCGCACCTCGCGCCATTTGCGCTCGATGTCGTATTCCTTGGCGAAGGCGAAGCCGCCATAGGTTTGGAAGGTTGCGTCGGCGGCGTGCCAGGTCGCTTCCGAGGCGAGGAGCTTCGCCATGTTGGCGTCGGCGCCGCATTCCCTTCCGGCGTCGAAGAGCGCAGCGGCGCGGCGGCAGATCATGTCGGCGGCTTCCAGTTCGGCGTAGGCGCGCGCCAGCGGGAACTGCACCCCCTGGTTCTGCCCGATCGGCTTGTCGAACACGACCCGCTCGTTGGCGTAGTCGATGCCCTTTTTGAGGAGCCAGCGGCCGTCGCCGATGCATTCCTGCGCGACCAGGATGCGCTCGGCGTTCATCCCGTCGAGGATGTAGCGAAAGCCCCTGCCCTCTTCGCCGATCAGGTTTTCCGCCGGCACTTTCAGGTTGTCGAAGAAGACTTCGTTGGTGTTGTGGTTGATCATCGCTTCGATCGGCCGGATTTCGAGGCCGTGGCCGACGCTCTCGCGCAGATCGACCAGAAACACCGAGAGCCCGTCGGTGCGCCGCTTGACCTCCTCGACCGGCGTCGTGCGCGCCAGCAGCAGCATCAAATCCGAGTGCCGCGCGCGCGAGGTCCACACCTTCTGGCCACTGACAAGGTAATGGTCGCCGTTGCCGGCCCTGACCGCGCGGGTCTTCAGCTTGGTCGTGTCGGAGCCGCTGGTCGGCTCGGTGACGCCAAACGCCTGCAGGCGTAGTTCGCCCGAGGCGATCTTCGGCAGATAGCGCTCCTTCTGCTCGGCGCTGCCGTGCCTGAGCAGCGTCCCCATGATGTACATCTGGGCGTGGCCCTGGCTCGCGGTACAGCCGCTGGCGTTGATCTCCTCGAGGATCACCGCGGCGGCGCGCAGCGGCAGCCCGGAGCCGCCATATTCCTCGGGGATCAGCGAGGCGAGAAAGCCGCCCTCGGTCAATTCCGCGATGAACGCGCTCGGATATTCCTGCGCGTCCTCCAACCCGCGCCAATAGGCGCCGGGGTATTTCTCGCAGATCTTGCGCACCGACTGGCGCAGCTCGGAATAATCCTCGCCGAGCGCCAGCATCACCGGCTCTCCCGCCTGCTCGCCATAGGGCATCGCCCGCTCCTCTCCCCGTGCTGCGCCTAAAATATAATGGACGCATCGGTCGACCAATTCGAGCGCTTCAAACGACCGCCGCGAAATGTTACATGTCACCCATAGAGGAATGACCATGGCGACATCATCGGCACGGACGCCAGCGAGCCGCGAACGCGTCAAGGGATATCGCGAGAGGCTGCGCAAGCAGGGGCTACGCCCTATTCAGCTTTGGGTGCCCGACGTGCGCGCGCCGACCTTCGCGGCCGAAGCGCATCGCCAGTCGGCCGCGATTGCGTCCAGCCCATACGAGGCCGATGACCAAGCCTTTGTCGACGCTATTTCCGATCAGACCGATCGATGAGGCGAGGCGAGGTCTGGACCGCTTCTGGCGGAACGGGCTACGCCGGCAAGCCGCGCCCGGTGGTAATCGTCCAGGACGATCGCTTCGACGTGACGGCGTCGATCACGGTATGCGGCTTCACCACCGACCCGACAGATGCGCCATTGTTTCGGCTGGCAATCGAGCCGCGCCCCGAGAACGGACTTGAGCTACCGTCACGCTTGATGGTCGACAAGATCGCCACGATCGGCCGCACAAGGCTCGGGCGCCGCCTCGGGCGCCTCGCCGATACCGACATGCTGCGGCTGAACCGCGCGATAGTCGTGTTTCTCGGGCTTGCCGGGGGTTAGATCGCGAGCCACGCGTTAGCCGGCGCGCGCGGCGCGGTATTCGCGGCGGACGATCTCGAGGAGCTCGGCCGCCGAAGTGGCGGCGGCGGCGCTCTCGAAGGTCACTTCGCCGTGCTGCACCAGCATGATGCGGTCGCAGATTTCGAGCGTCTGGGCATAATTGTGCGCGATCATCACGATCGCGATGTCGCCGCGCGCCTTCAGCCGCTCGATGAGATCGATGATGAGGCGCGCCTCGCGCGCCCCCATCGCCGCCAGCGGCTCGTCGAGCAAGAGGATGCGCGCCTCGCCATGCACCGCCCGCGCCACCGCGATCGCCTGCCGCTGACCGCCCGACAGCGCGCCGACCTCGACCTCGACCGATGGCACGTCGACCCCGATATCGGCGAGCGCGCGCGCCGCCTGCCGCCGCATCGCGGCGTGGTCGAGCAGGCGCAGCGGCCAGGGGCGCAGAAGTTCTCGGTTCAAAAACATGTTGTGGTAGACGCTGAGGCCGTTGACCAGCGCCAGATCCTGGTAGACGCACTCGATGCCCAGCGCGCGCGCTTCGCCGACCGAACCCAGCGCCACCGGCCGCCCGTCGACCAACACCTGCCCGGCATCGGGCTGGTGATAGCCGGTCAGGATCTTGATCAGCGTCGACTTGCCGGCGCCGTTGTCGCCGAGAATGCCGAGCGTCTCACCGCGCGAGACGTGCATCGAGACGCCGCTGAGCGCGGTGACGTGGCCGAAATTCTTGACCAGCCCATCGGCGCGGATGGCTTCGCCGCCGGCGGTCATCCGCGGGCCCGCCAGCGCGCGAGATGGATGTTGGCGACCATCGCGATCAGGATCGCGGCGCCGATGATGATGTTGAACATGAAGGCGTTGATGCCCTGTAGCGTAAAGCCGTCCTGCAAGACGCCGAGCATGATGCCGCCGACGAGGCCGCCGATGATCGTGCCGGCGCCGCCGGCGATCGCGGTGCCGCCGATGACGCCCGAGGCGACGCCCAAGAACATGATGTTGCTGCCGCCGGCCAGCGGATCGGCCGAGCCGACGCGAAAGGCTTCCATCAGCCCGGTCAGCCCGCCCAGCGTGCTGGTCAGCACGAAATTGCCGATCTTGATGCGGTTGATGCGGATGCCGGCTTCGGCAGCGGCGACGATATTGCCGCCGGTCGCCACCGTATGCAGGCCCCAGCGTGTATGGCGCAGCACGACGTGCATCACCGCGACGATCGCCACCGCCCACAGGATCTCGGCATAGCCCCAGGCGCCCATGACCCCGGTCAGCGTGGCGCCGCCCGGTATGTTGGCCGGGAAGCCGCGCGAGATCGTCAGCGTGACGCCGTTGATCAGGAACAGCATGCCCAAGGTCGTGATGAACGACGGCACGCTGAGCCCGATCGTGATCAGTCCGATCAGGAGCCCGATCAGCGCGCTGACCGCGACCGCGACGCCGATTGCCGCGACGGTCGGCAATCCGGCCGCCTGGGCAAACCCCATCACGAATGGCGCCAGCGCGAACACCTGCCCGACCGAGAGATCGATCTCGCGGCAAATCAGCAGCATGATCTCCCCGCAGGCGATGATCACCGGCGCCGCGACGAATTGCGACAGCGTCTCCAGATTGTCGTTGCTGATGAAGTTGCGGTTGACCAGCTCGAAATAGACAATGAGCGCCGCCGACACGACAACGACGCTCGCCTCCGGCCGCAGCAGCAGCCCGTGCAGCCGCTTGAGCATCTGCGAGGCGTGTGGCGAGCGCGCCGTGCGTCCTTCGAGACGCGGCCCTTCGGGTCGCTCCTCAGGATAACGACTGTTTTCTCTATTCATCAAAGGCTTACGTCATCCTGAGGTGCCTCGCGAAGCGAGGCCTCGAAGGACGCACCGCCTCAGCCGCCGATCGCGCCGCTGCGCGGCACGATTTGCGCTTCCTTCGCGCTGCCTTCGTAGCGGGTCTTGGTGTTGAGATACGGCGCGACGCTCTCCTTGGTGACGAATTTGAGGCCGGTGTTGATGTCTGCGGGGCCGACGAGGCCGCCCGAGGCCTTGAAGGCGAACATCTCCATCACCGTGTAGAAGCCCTGGAGATAGGGCTGCTGGTCGATCACGAAATCGAGAAACCCGTCATTGACTGCTTCGAGCGAGCGCGGCAAGAGGTCATAGCCGCCGGCGTGCACGCCCTTCTTGGCGAGGTCGTATTGCCGCATCACGAGGCCGGTGTTCATCGTGTCGCCGCCGCCGACGCCGAACATGCCTTTGACGCCCGGGTGCCCGAGGTAATAGGCGCGGATTTTTGACAGCGAGTTGTTCACCGTCGGGTCGGTGGCGATCATCGTCGCGTTGATCTTGGCGCCGGATTTCTTGATCGCGTCGATCGCGCCGTCGACCCGCGGCTGCAGGTTGAGCTGGCCGGGCGTCGCAATGAAGATCGCCACCTCGCCCTCGCCGACCAGCTTGACGATGCGCTCGCCCATCATCTGGCCCGACAGGTAGAGGTCCTGGCCGATATAGGCGAGACGCTTGTTGCCGCTGCCATGCGGCGCGTCGGCGTTGTAGGCGAAAACCGGGATGCCGGTCTCCAACGCGTGCGCCACCGGGCGGTCGAAGCCGTGCGGGTCGACGATGCACACCGCGATCGCATCGGCCTTGCCGGCGATCGCGGCGTTCATTGCGTTGACCATCTGCGCGACGTCGGAGGTTTCCGAGCCGGTCCACTGGTAGTCGCAGCCCAGAAGCGCGCAGGCGTCGGCGATGCCGTATTGGCAGGGCACGAAGAACGCGTTGGTCGTCACGTGGTTGACGAACACGAACTTCCAGCGCGGATGCTCGGGAAAGGGCGGCGCATCGGCCGCCCTGGCCGCTCGCGGCGCGGCGCCGAGCAGCGCCGCCGCCGAACCGAGCGCGGCGCCGCGCATCAGCGCGCGCCGCGGCAGCCGCGCGCCGACCGCCGCGACAAATTCTTCCGGTGGTTTTTTCATGTCGTCTCCTCCCCTGATTTAGCCTGAACCATATCGCGGCGCGTCCCGATGGTCATCATTCCGCACGGTTCATCCGCCGGTGAATCGCGGCTTTTGCGCGCCGGCCGGGAATACGATTTTCCTTTGGCATCGCCCGACCGCTCCTGATTCCCTATAACCTCCTCCCTGTCCTCGTGTCTGTGTGGTGCAGCGATGTCGAGCAATCAGCCCCTCTCCGGCCTCGTCGTGATCGAGATCGGCCACTCGATCGCGGCGCCCTATGCCGGGATGATCCTCGGCGAATTGGGCGCCGAGGTCGTCAAGGTCGAGAACCCCAAGGGGGGCGATGCCTGCCGCGGCTGGGGGCCGCCTTTCCTCGAAGGCGCGGCGACGTGCTTTCACGCGGTCAACCGCGCTAAGGAGGGCATCACGATCGACCTCGCCGATCCCGCCGATGCGGCGCGGCTGCGCGCGCTGATCCTGGAGCGCGCCGACGTCGTGCTGCACAACCTCAAATTGGGCGCGCTCGACCGCTACGGGCTCGGCGCCGCCGAACTCGTCGCCGCGAAACCGAGCCTGGTCTTCTGCAACCTCGGCGCGTTCGGCGCCACCGGGCCGCTGCGCGAGCGGCCGGGCTACGACCCGATGATGCAGGCCTATAGCGGCCTGATGAGCCTCCTCGGCGAAGATGGTCGCCCGCCGGTTCGCGTCCCTGCCTCGATCATCGACATGGGCGCCGGGATGTGGTCGGTCATTGGCATCCTCGCCGCATTGCAGGAACGGGGCCGCACCGGCAAGGGCGGCATCGTCGATACGTCGCTCTACGAGACCGGGCTTGCCTGGATGAGCATCTACCTCGCCGGCTTTCTGGCGAACCGCGAGATCCCGGCGCGGCACGGCTCGGGGGTCGACATGATCGTGCCCTACCAGGCGTTCGCCGCGGCCGACGGCTACATGATGGTGGCGGCCGGCAACGACAATCTCTTCCGCCGCCTCGCCGCGGTCATCGGCCGGCCGGGTCTCGCCGAGGACCCGCGCTTTCGCAGCAACCAGGACCGCGTCGTCCACCGCGGCGAACTGGTGCCGATCCTCGCCGACATCTTCGCGACGCGACGGCGGGCCGACTGGGCCGAGCGGCTGGAAGCCGCCGGCATCCCGAACGGGCCGATCAACACGCTCGACCAGGTCGTCGCCGACCCGCAGACGCAAGCGCTCGGCATGATCCAGCAAAAGCCGGGGAGCGCGCTCGGGCTCGTCGGCCTGCCGCTGTCGTTCGACGGCGCCCGGCCGCCCTTCGCCAAGGCCGCGCCGGCGCTCGGCGAAAACAACGCAACCCGGCTGGGCTGAGCCGCCATGAAACCATATCGCCTGCTGGCGCCGGCGCTGTTGGCGGCACTTTGCGCCTGCGGCAGCGTTGCAAGCGCGCCGCCGAACCCGGCGCTGGCCGACGCGGTGATGCAGTCGGCCGAGCAGGGCGGCAAGTTCATCGCCCTCCTCGGTCCGCGCCGCCCGCATGCCGAGCCGTTTCTCGGTGTGCCGGGGACCAATTTCTACGCGCTCCGCAGCTGGCTCGACACCAGGACCGGCGAGCGGGTATCGCAGCTCTACGTCGAGGACAGCTATTTCGGCGCCAAACGCGACTGGGATGCGGCGCGCGATAGCCAGGGCCGGCCGCTGAAATTTGTCGCGATCAGCGACAACGAGATCACCTGCGAGAAGGGCTGCTCCTACGCTGAGGAATTCGCCGCCGAACTGCCCGAGGCGATGCTGCGGGCGAGCCCCGCCGGGCTGACCGTCGCCTTCGCGGCGAAGTCGGGGGCGCGCAAGACGATCAGAGTGCCGGCGGAGCTGGTCGCGAAGCAGCTGGCCGCCCTCGATGCGGCGCGCGCCGCGCTGCCGGCCGCCGCCGCCGCACCGCCGGCCGGCAACCCGGTGCGCTAGCGCCGGCCACCCGGCGCGCGACCACCCGCCGCGGAAGCGGCGTCAGGAGGCGGGGTCGGCGAGCGAAGTCGGTTGCGGCGGGTCGGCGGCTTCGCCCTCGGGCGCGCCCCCTTCCGCGGCATCCTCCTGGCGCGCCGCGGTGCGCCGGCTTGCCGCGACCTCGGCCCGGATGCCGGTGCCGGCCATCAGCATCTCGGCGGTGAAGGCGCAGATGGCGCCGAGCGCACACCCGACCGCGAGGCCGAACAGCCCGATCAAGAGCGAGGCGATCGCCGCCTCGCCCAACGCGCCGACAAACAGCACGAGCACGGCGCCGCACGTCGCCGCGCCGCCGATGGCGCCGAGGATGACCGCCACATCGAGCGCCACCGAGCGGCGATGCAGTTGGGCGAGCTGCGCCGAGAGCGCGCCTGCCTCGGCGGCATCGGCGACGTCGAGCGCCTTGGAGACCGCCTCGACCCGATCGGCGACCCGCGCCAGCCGCGTCGAAAACACATTGAGCAGAGTCGCGATCCCGCCCAGCAGGAAGACAGGCGTCAGCGCCACCTGGATGACGTGGGCGATCGGATCGAGCGCCGACCCGCTGTTCTCGATCCCGAACATCAGCCGCCCGACCTCGCCCCTCGCCCCGATGATCGCGCTTCACTTGCCGCGCCGATGGTAGCGGCGCGGGCGCCCCGTGGCGCTCAATACCCGAACTGGTGGGCGAGGTACCCGATAAAAATCCGGCGCACGGGAAAGTCAGCGGCGCACCGCCGCAGCGCGCGCCGCCGCCGAGCGCCACCCGGCTACCGGATTCCGCAACGCGGCCATCACCCGGCGCACTGCCGGCGACCCTTGTGCGTCGCCCCGGTTGGGCCTAAAGATTTTCGCAAGGGACCCGCAACGTCCCGACCGGGCTCCGCCGCGAGCCGCTGGAAGGAATCGCCCATGGCCACGACCGAGGTCCTCGCTCCTCGACAATACATCCGCGTGCCGCGGCGCGGCCCGATCACCCGCCTGCTCGAGGACGAGCGCTGGCTGGCGCTGTGCCTGATGCTGCCGACGGTCATCCTGCTCGGCCTCTTCATCGCCTATCCGTTCGTCAAGGGCATCGAGCTGTCGGTGACCGACACCACGGTCGGCGTCCCGGGCAAGTTCGTCGGGCTCGCCAATTTCCAGAAGATCTGGAACGACGACATCTTCCGCCAGGCGGTGTGGAACACCTGCCTCTACACCTTCGTCACCACGGTCTTCAAACTGCTGCTGGGCCTGTGGCTCGCCTTGTTGCTCAATCGGCATTTCAAGGGAAAGGCGTTCATGCGCGCCTTTATCCTGTTGCCGTTCATCATTCCGACCGTGCTGTCGACGTTTGCGTGGAAATGGATGTTCGACCCGACCTTCAGCGTGTTGAACTATGTGCTGTTCCACATCGGGGTGATCCACGGCCGGATCAACTGGCTGGGCGACCCCACCCTGGCGATGGTCTCGGTGATCATCGTCAACGTGTGGCGCGGCGTGCCGTTTTACGCGATCAGCCTGCTCGCCGGCTTGCAGACGATCAGCCCCGAATTGCACGAGGCCGCGGCGATCGACGGGGCGCGCGCCTGGGCCCGCTTCCGCCATGTGACCTGGCCGCTGCTGCTGCCGGTGACCCTGGTCATCGTGCTGTTTTCGGTGATCCAGACCTTCGCCGATTTCCAGCTGGTTTACGTGCTGACGGGCGGCGGCCCGGCCAACGCGACGCAGCTCTTCGCGACCTACGCCTATCAGCTCGGCATCGGCACCGGGCTGTTGAGCCAGGGGGCGGCGATCTCGCTGGCGATCTTCCCGATATTGCTGCTGGTCGTGATCATGCAGCTTGTCTACATCCGCCGGACGGAGACCCTCTGAGCCATGATTGAAGGAGCATCCTGGCGGCGCTGGGTCTTTTTCTATGTGCCGGTGACCGGGTTCGTCGTCGCGCTGCTGTTTCCGTTTTACTGGATGGTCATCACGACGGTGCGGCCCGACAAGGAACTCTACCGGCCGTGGAACGCGGCCAACTACGCGCCGTTCTGGACCACCCACCCAACCTTCGACCACATCCGCGACCTGCTGACGACGACGCTGTTCGGCACTTGGATGCTGAACACGATGATAATCTCGCTGGCGGCGACCGCGATCTCGCTGTTCTGCGGGCTATTGGCCGGCTATGCGCTGTCGCGGCTCAAGTTCCGCTTCGCCGGCACGATCGGAACCGGGATTTTCATTACCTACCTGGTGCCGCAGACGCTCTTGTTCATTCCGCTCTCCGACATCATCCGCAACTTCAAGCTCGGCGACTCCCCGTGGGCGCTGATCCTGACCTATCCGACCTTTCTGATCCCGTTCTGCACCTGGCTCTTGATGGGGTATTTCAAGTCGATCCCGAAGGAGCTGGAGGAATGCGCCCGGATCGACGGCGCGCCGCGCTGGAAGGCGATGCTCTACATCATCTTTCCGGTAGCGATCCCGGGGATTTTGTCGGCCGGCATCTTCGCGTTCACTCTGTCGTGGAACGAGTTCATCTACGCCTTGGTCTTTCTCTCTTCGCCCGAGCAGAAGACGATCCCGGTCGGCGTGACGTCAGAACTGGTGCGCGGCGATGTGTTCTACTGGGGCGAATTGATGGCCGGAGCGCTGTTGGGGTCGATCCCGGTCGCCTTCGTCTATTCGTTCTTTGTCGAGTATTACGTCTCCGGCATCACCGGGTCAGTGAAGGGGTAAGAATTATGGCCCGCGTCGCAATGCGCAGCCTCAACAAGAAGTACGACGAGGTGCACGCCGTCATCGACGTCAACCTCGACATCCGCGACCAGGAATTCGTCGTGCTGGTCGGGCCGTCGGGCTGCGGCAAGACAACGACGCTGCGCATGGTGGCGGGGCTGGAAAGCATCACCTCGGGGCACATCTCGATCGACGAGAAGATCGTCAACGAGTTGCCGCCGATGGACCGCGACATCGCGATGGTGTTCCAGAACTACGCGCTCTACCCGCATATGAGCGTCTACGACAACATGGCCTTCGGCCTCAAAATGCGCAAGTTCGAGAAGCCGGAGATCGCCAAGCGGGTGCAAGAGGCGGCCGAAATCCTCGGCATCGAGCAATTGCTGCAACGCAAGCCGCGGCAGTTGTCGGGCGGCCAGCGCCAGCGCGTCGCGCTGGGCCGCGCGATCGTGCGCCACCCGCAGGTTTTCCTGTTCGACGAGCCGTTATCCAACCTCGACGCCAAGCTGCGGGTGCAGATGCGGGTCGAATTGAAAAAGCTGCACGAACGTCTCGGCACCACCGCGATCTATGTGACGCACGACCAGGTCGAGGCGATGACGCTCGGCGACCGCGTCGTCGTCATGCGCGACGGCAAGGTGCAGCAGGTCGGCGACCCGATGGAGCTCTACAATGAGCCGGCCAACCGTTTTGTCGCCGGGTTTATCGGCTCGCCGGCGATGAACTTTATCGAGGTTCGTCTCGCCGCCGAGAATGGCGGCCTGTGGGCCGCGGCCGAGGGCATCCGCATCAAGGTGCCGGCACCGCTGGCCGACCGAATGGGGCGCTATGCCGGCCGGGAGGTGACGCTCGGCGTCAGGCCGGAGGATCTCGGCATCGCCGCCAATGGCGAGGCCCCGGATCTGAGCTTCGCCGCCGAAGTTGAAGTCGTCGAGCGGCTCGGCTCCGAGATCCTGCTCGATGTCGCGGTCGGCCCCGCGACGATGGTTGCCTCGGTCGAGCCGACCTCGACCGCCAAGGTGCACGAGACGCTGCGCCTGGCGCTCAACCCCAACCGGGTGCATTTCTTCGACAACGAGACCGAGGCGGCGATCTGAGCCGCCGCCGGCCGCGCGGGCCCAACCCCGCGGGGCTGCTTCAACCAGACAAAGCTTGGGAGGAGACCATGGCACAGATTCATCGCCGCAGACTGTTGCAGCTTTCCGGCGCCGGCGCGGTGGCGGCCACCACCGGCGGCCTCGCCGGCATCCTGGCGAGCGGCCGGGCGCCCGCCTATGCGCAAGAGCAAATCTTGCACTGGGTGCGCTGGTCGGATTTCGTGCCGGCCTCCGACGTTGTGCTCAAGGGCCAGATCACCGCCGAATGCAAGAAGGCGCTCGGCTTCACGCTGCGTCTCGAAACCATCAACGCCAACGACATCCAGGCGCGGGTCACTTCCGCGATCCAGGCGCAAACCGGCCCCGACATCATCATGGGGCTGGCTAACTGGCCGCAGCTCTATGCGACGAGCCTCGCCGACGTCAGCGACGTCACCGACGAGATCGGCAAGTCGGGCGGCGGCTATTACGATTTGTGCAAGGTCGTCGGAACCCATGACGGCAAGTGGATCGGCGTGCCGTGGGCGGTCGGCGGCGGCCTAGTCGCCTATCGCAAATCATGGCTCGCCGAAGCAGGTTTCGACGGCAAGTTCCCGCAGACCTGGGACGAATACCGCAGCGCCGGCCAGAAATTGAAAAAGGCCGGCCATCCCTACGGCCAGACCGCCGGGCACACCTTCGGCGACGCGCCGGGCTGGTGGTATCCCTATCTGTGGTCGTGGGGTTGCAAGGAGGTCGAGTCCGACGGCAAAACCGTCGCGCTCAACACTCCCGATACCGTCGAATCGGTCAAGTTCGCGGTCGCGCTGTGGAAGGAGACGATGGACGAGGGCGGGCTTGCCTGGGACGACACCAGCAACAACCGCGCTTTTCTCTCCGGCAGCATCAGCGCTACCAACAACGGCGCCTCGATCTACATCGAAGCAAAGAAGAAGCCGGACTCCTACCAGACCGAGAAGGGCGAGCCGATGTTCAAGGACATCCTGCACGCCAAAATCCCAGCCGGCAAAGGCGGCCACTTCAACGAGCCCGGCCCGTTCACCGACATGGTCATGGGCTATTCGAAGAACCAGAAGATGGCCAAGGACTTCCTGAAGTGGGTCCACACCAAGCCGGTATTCGAGGAATGGTTCAAGTCGCAGCAGGGCTACACCTGCGGAGCCACCAAGGATTACGAAAACGACCCGGTGTGGGCGATCGATCCGGTGCTGGCGCCGTTCAAGGAGATCCCGTCGACCGGGCGGATGGTCGGCTATGCCGGCCCGCCCAACCAGAAGGCGGCCGAGGTGCGCACCAAATACATCATCGTCGACATGTACGCCAAGGCGATCCAAGGCATGGCGGCCGCGGACTCGGTCAAATGGGCGCATGACGAGCTGGTGAAGGTCTACGGCGCCTGACACGCGCTTCAACCAACATGCCCCGCCCGGCAACGACAGCCGGGCCGGGCCCGACAAGCAGGGGACACGACATGATGCGGATCAATCGGCGCCGGTTCTTGGCAACTTCCAGCGCCGGCACGCTCGCCGCCGCCACGGGCGGCCTCGCCGGCATCCTCGCCTCCGGGCGGGCGCCGGCCTATGCCCAGGGCACGACGCTGCACTGGCTCAAATTTGTCGATTTCGTCCCGGCGTCCGACGTATTGCTCAAGGGCAAGATCAAGGACGCGTGCAAGAAAGCGCTCGGCATTGCGCTGGAGGTGGAGACGATCAACGGCGACGGGGTGCAGGCCCGCATCACCTCGGCGATCCAAGCCAAGACCGGCCCCGAGATCATCATGGCGGTCAGCAATTGGGCGCAACTCTACGCCGACAGCCTGACCGACATGAGCGACCTTGCCGAGGAAGTCGGCAAGGCGCAGGGCGGCTATTTCGACACCGCCAAGGATGTCGCCAATAACGGCAAGCGGTGGATTGCGATGCCGTACACCATCCTCGGCGTGCTCGACGCCAACCGGACTTCGTGGTTTGCCGAGGAGGGGGTCACGCCGGACAAGTTCCCGGCGACCTGGGAGGAATACCGCGCGGTCGGCAAGAAGATGAAGGCGAAAAGCCGCCCGTTCGGCCAGACCCTGGCGCACGCCTTCGGCGACGGGCCGGCAGGCTGGTATCCCTATCTATGGTCGTGGGGTGGCAAGGAGGTCGAGGCCGACGGCAAGACCGTCGTCTTAAACAGCAAGGAGACGATCGAGTCGGTCAAATTCGCCGTCGCGATGTGGAAGGACGCCTTCGACGAAGGCGCGATGTCGTGGGACGACGCCGGCAACAACCGCGCCTTTCTCGCCAACACGATCAGTTCGACCAGCAACGGCGCGTCGATCTATCTGCTGGCCAGGAGCAAGGCCGACACCTACATGACCGAAACCGGCAAGCCGCTGAAGGACGACATATTCCATTCGCCGCTGCCCAAGGGCCCGGCCGGCCAGTTCAGCTATCACGTGCCGTTCTCGAACCTGGTGCCGAGCTACGTCGCCGACCACAAGCCGGCGATGGACTTCCTGCATTGGTTCCACACCAAGGAAGTCTACGGGGAATGGTTCACCTCGCAGCAGGGGTTTTCGGTCGGCAGCACGAAAATGTGGGAGAACGATCCGCTGTGGAAAGTGGATCCGGTCATGGCGCCGTTCCGCACCGCGGCCGAAAGCGGCCGCTTCGCCGGCTATGCCGGCCGCGCCGGCCGAGCGGCCGCGGAGACCATCAGCAAGTTCATCATCGTCGACATGTACGCCAAGGCGGTCCAGGGCATGGCGGCCGAAGACGCCGTCAAATGGGCGCACGGCGAACTGCTGAAGATCTACACCTGAGCCACGAGGGAGCCAGGGCCGCGCCATGGCTCTCAACGTGACCTGGCCCGCGCCGCAAGAGATCGGATGGATTGGTGAGCCCCTCGGGATTCGAACCCGAGACCTACTGACCGGCGACCCCGCGCTGACCGCCCCTCACCTCTTCTTCGTCACCTGACGCGCGGGCCGCGAGGTTGCAGCCCGGGAGGTTGGCGGGGCGGGAGCAAGCCTGATAGTGTCGGGGTTGATGGACCGCAGCCTTATTCGCTCGCTGGTCGGCCTGGTCGGCCTGGTCGCGACCGCTGGCGACGCCTTGTCGCAGCAGGCCTTGGCGCAGCAGGCCTTGCCGACCGGGTCGGGCGGGTTGCTCGGGCCGCGGCGCGGCGGCGGGGCGGCGCCGGAACTGCCGCCGCTCGAGCTGGCCCGGCCGCCGCAGCCCCCCATGGCGAACGCTGGGGCGAACTCCGGGCCGCAACCGGCGGCGCAACCCGCGAACCCGGGGGCGCAACCGGCGGCGAATCCGGCGGCGCAGCCGCTGTCGACGGTGGCGAGCTTCGTGCTGCGCGGAGTGAGGCTCGAGGGCAACATGGTGCTCGGGGAAGCCGACATCGACAAGATCGTGCAGCCGTATTTGGAGAAGGCTGTCTCGCTGGCGACGATCGAGGACATCCGCCGCCGGCTGACCCTGCTTTACGTCAATCGCGGCTACCTCAATTCGGGCGTC
>DATGFP010000002.1:0-4472 GCA_035309005.1 Allostellaceae bacterium
CCTCCCATTTCCCCGTGTACCGCCACCGCTTCGAAGCATTCTCCGTCCCAGGTTACCAAGTGCCCATAGGCCGCGCCGCACAATGCGTGCGCCTTCTCCAATATCGCGTCGAATACCGGGGCGAGGTCGCCGGGCGAGGCATTGATGACGCCGAGCACCTCGGCGGTCGCGGTCTGCTGCTCCAAGGCGTCGCGCGTCTCGGTGATGAGGCGCGCGTTCTCCATCGCAATGACCGCCTGCGCCGCGAAGTTATCGATAAGAGCGATTTGTATATCCGAGAAAGGGCGTATTTCCTGTCGGTACACGCCGAACAACCCCAGCACCCGATCTTCCCGGCGAAGCGGCACCGAAAGGACGGTCTGGATACCCCCGAGATCGGCCACCGCACGGGCCAAAGGGTCGCCGTCGCGGTACAGCGCCGTCGCCTTGAGATCCGCCAAATGGATTGTCCCTTCGCCGCGGAGCTGCCGCTGCTGAACGGGGTTCGGCCTGTGCGGTCCGCGGTTGAGGAAATCGGCCAATCCCATCGGCGCGCCGCGCATCGCCACGGGGTTTATGTGCTCGCCGTCAAAAAGCCAAAGCGTCCCGATCGACGCATCACATAGCTCGGTCGCCTTTTCGAGCATCGCGTCGAACACCGGGGCGAGGTCGCCGGGCGAGGCATTGATGACCCCCAGCACCTCGGCGGTCGCGGTCTGCTGGTCCAGGGCTTCGGACAATTCGGCGGTGCGGTCGCGGACGCGCTGATCGAGCTCGGCATAGGAACGTTGCAGGTCGCCGGCCATGCGGTTGAACTGGCCGGCCAATGCCTCGATCTCGTCGCCGGTGCGAATATCGATGCGGCGGTCGAGGTCGCCCCGGCCGATGCGCTCCGCGCCCTCGGCGATGGCGCGGATCGGCCCGGTCATGCGGCGCGCCAGCCAGAGCGCAACCAGTGCCGCGGCGATGAGCCCGAAGGCGAGCAGCAGCGCGGTGCGCAATGCCGCGCCGTAGAGCGGCGCGAAAGCCTCGCGCAGCGGTACCTCGACGAACACTAGCCAGCCGAGTTGACCGATCGCGGCATGCGCGGTCAGAACCGAATTGCCTGCGAGGTTCCGCGCGACGCTCGCCGACGCTCCGACCGCAGCCCCCGGCGGCGTTCCCGGCGGCGTTCCCGTCGGCACTCCCGGCGGCGCCCCGGGCCTCGGGGTCAACGCGGCGGCGACCTGCGGCAGCTTCGAGAGGTCGGTATCGCGCAACACGAGGCTGATGTCGGGATCGGCGATCAGCTTGCCGTGGCCATCGACGACGTAGGCATAGCCGCCCTCGCCGATCTTCAGCGCGGTGACGACGTCCCAGATCAGCTTGAGGTTGATCTCGGCGACCGTGACGCCGGCGTTCTTGCCGTCGCGCGCGATCGCCAGCGTCATGTAGGGCTCGGACTGCTTCCTGAAATAGACCGGGCTGAACCAGATACGGTCCGCCTTCGCCCCGGTAAAGGCCGGGCTTTGCGACAAATCCGTGCCGCTGGCGACCACGTCCATCTTGAGGCGCGAGACCTCGAGCTGCTCGCGTCCCTCGCCGTCGAGCTCGGTCAATTCGGTGATCGCCGGCACCTGGCGCAACAGCCGGAAATAATCCTGGCGGCGCTGGTCGAGCGGCCCGGATGCCCATTGCGCATGCGTCGTCCAGCCGATCTGGCGCTCGATCTCGCCGACGAACTCCTCGATGCGTTGCGCCGCCGCCTGCGCCTTTTCCTGCTGCACGCGAATGAGCGCCGCCTTGTTCTCCTGGTAGGAAAACCAGAAATCGACGGCGCTGGTAATCAAGAGCGCGCCGCCGACCAGCGCGATCAGCAGGGCGGCGTATTTATGAAACAGACGCCGACGCGGCGGCGCCCCCGGCCGCGCCGCGGGCTCGTCTGCCGCGGCCGGCTGCGCAGGCGACAGCGACGTATCCTCGGCCCCACTCACGCAACGACCTCGCCGGCCAACCGCCAATTTCGTGCCGCCGAAGTGTAACCCCGATCGGCCCTGCCGTCTGCCGGCTATTCGACGGCGCTGCCGTTACGGGACGATCGCGGCGCGCCGGGATTGCGTCGCTGCGCTCGCAATGACAATTTGGCGGGAAAGAGGCGAACTCTGGGAGGCCAAGATGAGCGATGCGCAGCGGGTGGCGATCGTGACCGGCGCGGCCGGCGGCATCGGCCGCGAACTTGTGCAGAGCCTGCTGACCTCCGGCTACCGCGTCGCCGCGGTGGACCTGATGCCGGCGGGGCTCGCGCAGCTCACCGCGAGCGCCCGGACTTTGGGCCGCGAGGCGGCGCTGCTGACGATCGAGGCCGACCTCAGTTACGACGCGCGGGTGGCCGATATCGTCGCCGCGGCGCGCGTCCGGTTCGGCCACGTCGACATCCTCGTCAACAATGCCGGGATCGGCCAGGCAACGTTGCGGCGCGACAACTGGCAGCGCCCGATCCGCTTCTGGGAGGTCAACCCCGAGGACTGGCGGCGCTTCGTGGCGGTACACACGACCGCGCCGCTGATCCTGGCGCAAATGCTGATCCCCGGCATGCTGGAGGCGAAGTGGGGTCGCATCGTCAACGTGACGACGAGCCTCGGCACGATGATCCGCAGCGGCTCGCCGACCTACGGGCCCTCGAAGGCGGCGCTCGAAGCCCTGTCGGCGATCATGGCGAAGGACCTCGATGGCAGCGGCGTCACCGTCAACGTGCTGGTGCCGGGCGGGGTGACCAACACCGCGATGGTGCCGCTCGAAGCCGGTTTCGACCGGCAGCAGATGATCCAGCCGGAAATCATGGCGGCGCCGCTCGTATGGCTTGTGTCCGAGGGGGCCGGAAGCGTCAGCGGGCGCCGCTTCCTGGCGGTCGATTGGGACCGGACGCTGACGCCCGACGAGGCGGCAAAGAAGGCCGGCGCGCCGATCGCCTGGGCCGATATCGCAACGATGCCGATCGAACCGCCGAGACAAAGCTGAACGGACGCAGCTGCCGCTCACACCGCCGGACGGGAGCGGATCTCGTCCGGCACCTTGCGAGTGAGGAACTGGCCGTCCTTGAGGTCGCCCTTGAGAGCGCCGCCCTCGACGACGATCTTGCCGCGCAGCATCGTCAGTGACGGCCAGCACGCGAGGTCGCGGCCCTCCCACGGCGAATAATCGGCCTCGTGCATCTCGGCGGCCTTGACGACGTGGCGCCGACGCGTGTCGAGCAGCACGATGTCGGCGTCCGAGCCGACCGCCAGCGCCCCCTTCCTCGGATAGAGCCCCATGATCTTGGCGGCGTTGGTCGAGATGAGGCCGACGAAATTCTCCAGGCTGCGGCCGCGCTTCTCGACGGTTTCGGTGTAGATCAGCGACACCCGCGGCTCGACCCCGGCATTGCCGCCGGTGGTGTCGTCGATCCGGCTGCCCTGCAATTTGTATTTCAGGGGACAGCAGATCTCGTCGGTGGCGACGGTCTGGATCGCGCCGTAATCGGTGCCGGCCCACAACGCGGCCTGGTCCTCGGCGAATTTGAGTGACGGATAGGTGTGGTAGATCTGCCCGTTCGGCTTTTTGTAATCCTCGGAATTGTAAAGCAGGTATTGGTGCAGGGTCTCGCCGTAAATCGGCACGCCATTAGCGCGCGCCGTCGCGATCGCCTTGACCCCGGTCGCCGCCGAGGTGTGCAGCATGTAGAGCGCCGAGCCCTCGATGTTGGAGGCGAGGCGGATCACCCGGTTGAACGCCAAATCTTCGCTTAAGGTGGTGTGGACCTCGGCCATGTTGTGAAAGCTGGTGCGCCCTTCGCGCGTCAGCTTTTCGTACATATGCATGACGAGGTCGTTGTCCTCGGCGTGGATCGCGGCGAGCCCGCCCGCTTTGGCGAGCGCCGTCAGCACTTCCATGATGCTGCCGAACGGCACCATGCGGCCCTTGCGCGACGGGGTGATGTCGGTGGTGAACATCTTGACCGTCGGGTGCCCGGCGGCGACCGCCTCGGCGAGCTGGTCAGGCACGGTGTGCTCCAGCGCGCCCTGCACCATCGTATGGAAGGCATAATCGCAGGCGCAGTCGCCGGCCCACTCCTTCTGCCGCCGCTCGATCGCCTGCTGCACCGTGTTGTCGCCGTCGACCAGAGCGAAATCGAGGATCGTCGTGGTGCCGCCGTGGAGGGCCGCCTGGCTCACCCGGTCGGGACCGTCGGTCAGATTGTGCTGGGTCTGACCCGGGGTCGGCATCGGCCAGCGGCAATGGACGTGCGGGTCGATGCCGCCCGGGATGACGACCTGGCCGCTGGCATTCACCACCCGCCCGCCCAGCGGGGCGAGGCTGCCCGGTGCGCCGATCGCGGCGATCGTCTCGCCCTGGACGCCGATATCGACTTGCTGCGCTCCCGAAGGCAGTACCGCCGTCCCGCCGGTGATGACGACATCGAGCATGAAGGCCTCCTTTCAATGATGATGAACCGCGGGCGTCTCGCCCGCATGCCG
>DATGFP010000003.1:0-1545 GCA_035309005.1 Allostellaceae bacterium
CGGCGCCTTTCTCAATGTCTGCCGTCACCGCGGCAACCGGTTGTGCCGCGCCGAAAGCGGCAACGCCGCCAGCTTCACCTGCGCCTACCACGGCTGGACCTACCGCAACGACGGCACGCTCGCCGGCGTGCCGTATCTGAAGGAGGCCTACCACGGGGAGCTCGAGCGCGAGCGCTGGGGCCTCGTGCCGGTGGCGCAGCTCGACCAGTATAAAGGCCTGTGGTTCGCCACCTTCGACGCCACCGCGCCGCCGCTGCGCGAATACCTCGGCGAGATGACGTGGTATCTCGACATGTTCTTCGACCGCCGCGAGGGCGGCATCGAGATCATCGGCGGCGTCCACAAATGGATCATGCCGTGCAACTGGAAGTTCCCGGCCGAGAACTTCGCCGGCGACGGCTACCATGTGCACTGGAGCCACCTCTCGGCGGTCCAGACCGGGTCGGGCGGCGACTTTCGCACGCAGCCCGACAATGCCGGGCGCGCCTTGTCGCCGGGCAACGGCCATAGCGCGATGATGACCGGTCCGCACATGCCGGCCGACATGCCCAATCCGGCGGTGCTCGCCTACGAGGAGCGGATCCGGCCCGAACTGCGCCAGCGCCTCGGGCCGCGCATCGACCGCGGCAACCCGGTCGCCGCGACGGTGTTCCCGAACCTCTCGATCCTGCGGCCGACCTCGCGCACCTTGCGGGTGTGGCACCCGCGCGGCCCCGACAAGACCGAATGCTGGGCCTGGGTCTACGCCGACAAAGCCGCACCCCCCGAGGTCAAGGAAGCGATCCGCCTCGCCGGCGCGCGCGTCTTCGGGCCGGGCGGCACTTTCGAGCAAGACGACATGGACAATTGGCAGGGCTGCACCCAGACCGGGCGCGGCGTCGTCGCGCGGCGGCACGCGCTGAACTACGAGATGGGCGCCGGCCGCGAGCGCTTCGACCCGGAATTCGGCGCGGTCGCCAGCGACTACCGCTACAGCGAAAGCAACCACCGCGGCTTCTACCGCCGCTGGGCGCAATTGATGGCGGCCGCCGGCTAGGAGCATCGCGCACCCGGACGAGCGGAAATCGACGATGCGCCACTGCTCATCAACTCGCCGTCACCCCCGCGAAAGCGGGGGTCCAGGGCAAGCGAGCCTTTCTCTGCCCCTGGATTCCCGCTTGCGCGGGAATGACGGATAATAAGGGAGCTGTTCATGGCAACCGATGTCAGCGGCCTGGTCGACAGCGAGCGCGGCCTTGTCAGCCGGCGCATCTTTATCGAGCCGGAGCTTTACAAGCAGGAATTGCAGCAGATTTTCGCGCGCTGCTGGCTTTATCTGTGCCACGACAGCCAGATCCCGCTGCCCGGCGATTTTTTCACCACGACGATGGGCGAGGACCCGGTGCTGGTGATGCGCGACAGCACCGGCAAGGTCGGCGCCTTTCTCAATGTCTGCCGTCACCGCGGCAACCGGTTGTGCCGCGCCGAAAGCGGCAACGCCGCCAGCTTCACCTGCGCCTACCACGGCTGGACCTACCGCAACGACGGCACGCTCGCCGGCGTGCC
>DATGFP010000004.1:0-14386 GCA_035309005.1 Allostellaceae bacterium
CAGCGGCCCGGCGGATTTGGCTTCCGCTTCGTTGCTGGGGGCGAGCCCAAGCACGGTCGGGCTCGCGCCGATCGCCTCGGCGAGCAGCGCATCGTTCGACGGCAACCGGGCGAGCGCGTCGCCGAGCGCGGCCGGCAGGTCGGGCACGATGCCGCCGATGCGGTCGGGCGACAGGCGGTCGGGTTCGGCGAACAGGATGTCGATGCCGATGACGCGGGGTTTGCCCTGTGCGATGCGCCGCACCAGACGGGCCACGAGGCTCCTCGGCCACGGCCATTGGCCGTAGCGGGCGAGGCTCGCCTCGTCGATCGCCACGACATAGGCCGGCGCCGCAACCGGCGCCCGCGGCGCGGCACGCTGCGCCAGATCGAAGCCGCGCAGACGCAACTCGCGCAGCGGCCCGGGATCGACGCCGCGAATGAGCAGCAGCAGGCCGAGCACCCCCAGCGCCAGCACACGGCCGGGCGCGGCGAGATAGGCGAAGGCTCGGCCCACCGCGGCGCCGCCGCTCAAAGCGCTAGCTCAAGCCCGTCATAGGCCGCGATCACCTCGACCTTGTGGCCGCCGCGGTTGAGCTCCTCGAAGCGGATCGTTTCGCGCAGCACCGTTTCGATCATCCGGTCGTCATACGCCGGCTCGTGGTGAAACAACACGAGCCGCTTCACCCCCGCCAGCTGCGCCAACTCAACCGCCGCGATATTGCTCGAATGGCCCCAATCCTCCTTCACCGAAATCGCGTCAGAGAGCGAGTACATCGCATCGAAAATCAGGATGTCGGCGTCGCGGAAGAAACTGATGAACGGATAGCTCTCGTCGAGGGCCTGGTATTTGTGTTCGCAATCGGTCGAATAGACGATCGTGCCGCCGCCGGTGGCAAAACGGTAGCCGTAGGAATCGCCGGCGTGGAACTGCTTGATCGGGGTGACGCTGAGGCCGGCCACGTCGTAAGTCTCGCCCGGTTCCAGCGGCACGCACTCGATCGTCGCGCCGAGCGAACGGAAGTCGACCGGGAACGAGGGGTCCGATTGCTGCCGCTGCAGCGCCTCCCGCAGAACCGCGTGGCAGCCGTGGATGCGGATGACGTTCCCCGGGATATAGGCCGGGCCAAAGAACGGGAACCCCATGATGTGGTCCCAATGGACGTGCGACAGGAACACGTTGAAGCAATGCTTCCGCGCCGCCCCGTGCTCGGCGAGGATGCGGTTGCCGAACTCGCGCACCCCGGTGCCGAGGTCGCACAGCACGTATTCGTCGCCGCCGCAGGCGATCTCGACGCAGCTGGTGTTGCCGCCAAAGGTTGCGTGCTGGGCAAACGGCAGCTCGCGGTCGACAAAATCGGCGATCGCCGCCGGCGTCGCGAAGCTGCGGCCGCGCGCCGCCAAGAGGGCGTCGGAAATCTTGGCGCGCACCGCGGCCGCGTTGAGCGGCGCCGGCAGCGAACCGCGGCTGCCCCAGATGCGGACGAAATTGCGGCGTGCCACCGCCGGCGCCTCGATCCGCGGCGCCGGCGTGGCGCGGGCCGCCACATCCCACACGCCGGCCGCGTCCTCGACGCGCGCAGCAATCGGCACGACATGCAGAAAGCGGCTGATGGTAAAGATTTCCTGCACGAAATCGTTGAGCGCCGCGACGGCAATGCGGCAATCGGGGGATTTCCGCTTGGCGGCCGTCATCAAGGCGCGCAGTCCGGCGCTTGAAATGTAGTCGACGCCCGAAAAATCGACGACGACATCGGCCGGGGCGCCGCTTACGGCGGCGACGAGCTTCGTTTGAAACTCGCCGCTGGTCACGCTGTCGAGGCGGCCCGCCGGCCGCAACACCACGAGTTCGCCGCGGCGCGATTCAGCGATCTCCACAGAAATTCCCCCGCGATCAAGAGGCAAACATCGTCGCGGGTTCGGTGGCGCAGCGCAACGAGTTGATCGCGCCTGCCCCAAATCGTCCGGACAAAATAAACGCCGCCCGGGGAGTGCCCGGGCGGCGTGTCGTCAGATCGCCGGGCGCCGGGTCAAACCTGGCGGCGGCGCCGACCCAAGAGGCCGAAGCTGGCGAGCGCCGTCCCCAGCAGCAGGAGGCTGGCCGGCTCCGGAACCTCCGGGATCGGCTGGCCGCTGCCGCCGACCAAACCGGTGTTGGTGAAGGGCGTCTGCCCGATGTCGCCGTTGGTCGCGCAGCCGCTGCTGCTGCCGGTGCCGTCCTCGCACGAGGCGCCGAGAATGTACGAGCCCGCCGCGGCGCCGCTCTCGCCGATGGTGATCGGGCTGCCCGACGCCAGATTGGTGTCGAGCGCAAAGGCATAGAGGGTAAAGCTGGTGGGCGCGGCAAGCCCGTTCGCCACGTCACCGGCCGCCCAGTTGCCGAACGACTGCGAACCGCCGCCGCTCAGGCCGAGCTGATCGTAGGCCGTGCCGGTGGACGCCGCGGTAAAGGTGGCGGTGGTCGCGGTGAGGCCGTAGGTGCCGATCGTCGGGGTGCTGACGCCGCCGGTGAAGCTGATCGTCGGGGTGCCGCTGCCATCGTAAACGCCGACGATGATCAGGAGCGGGTTCTGCAGCGTGAAGGCGCCGCCCGCCACCCCGACGGTGAAGGCGCTGGTATCGGTGATGGTATTGGGGTCGCCGCCCGCCGGGCTGGTGCCGGATTGCTGGATGAAGATCTGCGGGTCGACAACTTGAGCATTCGCGGGAGCCGATGCGAATGCGAGCGCCACCGCCGCTCCCGCAATCCCGGCCAGTGAAGTTCTACGCATAATGAACGCTCCTGTGCCAAATCTTACCCTACCTCAGCAAGCGCCGTGCCAGGCTTATAACCGCCTGATATTATGCTGAGAATGTAAGCTGCCGGAGGATCGACCGGCGGCGAATGTAAAGCCCGCCGACACCCTCTCCTAGGCCGCCGCCCGAGATGTGGCAGCCTCGCTCGAATTCGCCAGAAAGCCCTGGAAGACGAGGAGCGCCCAGATCGCGGCGCTGTGGTCGGCGGCGGCGCTGGCATGAGCCTCGACCAAATCGCGGACCGCATCGAGGTCGAAGAGATTGGAGTCGGCGATTTCGCCGCCAAGCAGGCGCGCCCTGACCCGCGCCGCCCCGGCGCCGCGGAATTGCGGCGCCAGCGAGGTCGCGAAGCCCTGCTTCCGGCGATAGAGGTTGGCCGCCGGCACGCGGTCTTCCATCGCCCGCTTGAGCAGGTATTTCCCCGTGCCGCGCCGCAGGGTCAGCGATTGCGGCAATGTCATTGCCCACTCGACGAGGCGGTGATCGAGCAGCGGCGCCCGCGCCTCGATCGACGCGGCCATGCTGGCGCGGTCGAGCTTGGGCAGGATGTCGCCGACCAGATAGGTCTTCAGATCGGCGTATTGCGCCTGGAACAGCGGGTTTGGCGTGTCCGCTTCCGCCATCGCGTCGGCGATGCGGTCGGCCGGGCGATGCCCGTCGATGGCGCTGCGCATCCGGCGCGAGAAGAGCCGCCCGCGGGCCTCGTCGTGCAGCTTGCACACCGTGCGGTAATAGCCGAGCGCGCTGTCGAGGCTGATCTCCGACAGCGTGTGCTTGGCGCGCAGCCAGCGCGGCGCTCGGTCGAGCTTGGGATAGAGCCGCGCCAACTCGCCGAACAGCCGCCGCCGCGTGCGGCTCGGCAGATAGGCGCGGACCGCTTCGGCGATGCAATGCCAGCGATACCGCCGATAGCCGGCAAAAATTTCGTCGCCGCCGTCGCCCGACAGCACGACCGTGACATGCCGCCGGGCCAGTTGCGATACGCGGTAGGTCGGGACCGACGAGCTGTCAGCGAACGGTTCCCCAAACAAGGCCGCCTGTTCGCCGGCCGCCGCGATGTAGTCTAGCGCCGCATGCTGCTCGGTGTGCTGCGCCGTGGCATAGCGCGCCGCGATCGCCGCGGCGTAGGGCGTCTCGTCGGCGCCGCCGCCGAAGGCGATCGTGAAGGTCGCGATCGGGTCGGCGCGCAGCCTCGCCATCGTCGCGACGACCGCGCTCGAATCGACGCCGCCCGAAAGAAAGGCGCCGAGCGGCACGTCGGCGATCAGGCGGTCCTCGACGCTGCGCGCCAGATGCCCGCGCAGCGCCGCGACCGCGCTGGCCTCGTCATGCGGCTGCGGCGCGAAATGCGGTCGCCAATAGCATTGCGGCGCTGCCAGCGCCCCCGCCCCACGCGCCAGCAGCAGGTGATGCGCCGCCGGCAGCTTGCGGATGCCGTCATAGATGCAATCGGGGTCGGGCACATAGCCGAAGGCAAAAAAATCGTCGATCGCCGGCGCCGACAGGCGACGCTTCACACTCGGATGCGCCAAGAGGCCGCACAATTCGGACGCGAACAGCAGCGTGCCGTCGGCGAGGCTGGTATAATAGAGCGGCTTCTTGCCGAGCCGGTCGCGCGCCAGAAAGAGCTGTTGGCGGTTGCGGTCCCAGATCGCGAACGCGAACATGCCCGATAGTCGCTCGACGCAGCCCGGCCCCCAGCTCTCCCAGGCGTGGACGATCGCCTCGGTGTCGCTGCGGGTGCGGAAGATATGCCCGAGGGCGCGCAGCTCGTCGCGCAGCGCGGCGTGGTTGTAGATTTCGCCGTTAAATACGATCGCGACCGAGCCGTCCTCGTTGAACATCGGTTGCTGGCCGCCGGCGAGGTCGATGATCGCGAGACGGCGGTGGCCGAGCCCGATGCCGGGCTCGATGTGGAAGCCCTCGCCGTCGGGGCCGCGATGCGCGAGCGCCGCGGTCATCCGCCGCAACGTCGCTTGCGGGATCGGCTCGGCGCCTGCGGTGAAGATCCCGGCGATACCGCACATTACCTCTGTCCCCCGACCTATCTCCCGGCGGCCGCTGCCATCTACGCCGACGAAAATGAACGCCGACGCTCGCCGCAGCGTTCCCCCTTCGGCGCTGCCGGAACCAGTGGAGGCACAGTGCGAGTGGAAGGCCAGGCGCGCCCGATTGCGGCGATCGCGTTGGCGCTGGCAATGGCGCTGCCGGCGACTGTCGCCGCGCGTCAACGCGAGGCCGCGACCGCGGCGCAGCTGCGCACCACGATCGCCGCCGCGCAGCCCGGTGACGTCATCACGATCCGGCCCGGCACCTACGAGCTGCCCCGGACGGTGATCGCACAGAGCGGACGGCCGGGGCGTCCGATCACGGTGCGCGCGGCACGCGCCGGTACGGTAGAAATCCGCACCCGCGCCAGCGAGCTCTTCAAGATCGCCGGGTCCGACTGGGTGTTCGAAAATCTCGACATCGCGGGCGTCTGCGCCGTCGACGCACAATGCGAGCATGCCTTCCACATCGTCGGCGGCGCCGACCGGACCGTCATCCGCCATGACCGGCTGCGCGACTTCAACGCGCAGATCAAGGGCAACGGCGAGCACGGCCGCTATCCGCGTGACGTCGCGATCGATGGCAACACGTTGTTCGACACCCACCTTCGCGCCATCGCAGCGCCGCTCGCCGCGGTCGATGTGGTCGGCGGCCGGCGCTGGGTGGTGCGCGACAATCTGATCGCCGATTTCGGCAAGACGGCCGCGCACCCGCCCCGCATTGCCGACGATTTCGGCTACGCGATCTTCCTCAAGGGCAATTCGTCGCACGGCGTCATCGAGCGCAACATCGTGATTTGCGCCCTGACCCAGCCGCCCGCGCCATTCACCCGCGGAATATCGCTGGGCGGCAGCGGCACCGATCCCGGCCTCTGCGAGACGAACTGCGCCACCGAGCACCGCGACGGCCTGATCCGCGGCAATCTGGTAGTCGACTGTCCGACCGGCTTCGGCATCAATCTCTACAAGGCGAGCAACAGCCAACTCGCCGGCAATGTTGTGATCGACACGGAAGGCATTCTCGCCCGCTCGCCGCAGACCTCGGCGATTGTCGACGACAACAGCATCATCTCCGGCGAACTGGCCGCGACCGAAGGGGCGCGCCTCATCCTCGGGCGGAATTTGCTCGCCGACCTGCCAGGCTCGCCGGCTTCGATCGTCGATGCCGGTGATGGGAAGACGTTTCAGCCGGCGGCGGCCGGCCCCCCGCCGCGGCTGACGCTGTCGGCGCAGCGCGAAAATTTCTGCCCCTATCTGCGGCAGATGGCGGCGGCGGCCGGGCCGTCCCGCTACCCGGTCGCGGGCTGCGCCGGCATCGCCGCCCGGATCGCCGATTATCGCGAGTATGCCCGCACGTTGCAGCCGACATCCCCAGCAGGAGAGCACAAATGAGCGACACGTCGACGCGGCTGCATTGGCGACGATTTGGCATGGCATCGCTGGCGTTCGCGCTTGCCGTAGCGCTCGCCAGCGCGGCCAGCGCGGCCAGGGCGAAGGTGCTCGCGGTCGGCCCCGGGCAGCCGCTCAAGATGCCGAGCGCCGCCGCCGCCGTGGCGAAGCCCGGCGATACGATCGTCATTCAGCCCGGGCAGTATTTCGACTGCGCGGTGTGGACCGCCGATCGCCTGACCATCTCGGGGGCCGGCCCCGGCGTCGTAATCACCGACAAGACCTGCGAGGGCAAGGCGCTCTTCGTGACGCGCGGCAACG
Source organism: Allostellaceae bacterium (assembly GCA_035309005.1). Lineage (GTDB taxonomy): Bacteria > Pseudomonadota > Alphaproteobacteria > ATCC43930 > CGMCC-115725 > DATARH01. The sequence continues at coordinate 6,533 of DATGFP010000004.1, forward strand.
ACATCACGATCCGCAACATCACCTTCACCCGAGCACGAGTGCCCGACGCCAACGGCGCCGGCATCCGCGCCGAAGGCCGCGACCTGACGGTCGAGGACAGCCGCTTCGTCAACAACGAGGAAGGCATCCTCGCGGGCGACAACCCGGGCAGCGTTGTTACGATCAGCAACAGCCAGTTCGACGACAACGGCAAATGCGAAGAAGCCTGCGCCCACGGGATCTATGTCGGGCATATCGCGCTGTTGCGGATCAGCGGCTCGAAATTTTACGACACGCATGTCGGGCATTCGGTGAAATCGCGGGCGCTGCGCACGGTATTGCGCGGCAACACGATCGAGGACGGTCCGGACGGGACCTCGAGCTATCTCGTCGACATCTCGAACGGCGGCTCGCTGGTCATGGAAAACAACACGCTGGAGAAAGGCGCCAAATCGAGCAACCACGCCGCGGCCATCGTGATCGGCGGCGAGGGCGTAACGCAGCCGACGGCGGAATTGCGTATCACCGGCAACAAGTTCCGCAACGATCTGCCGAACCGGACGATCTTCGTGCGAAACCTGACCGCGACCCCTGCGGTGTTGAGCGGCAATAGTTTTCAGGGCAGCGTGGAGGCGTTGTCCGGCGATGGTTCGGTGCACTGACCTCCGGGTCAGAGCGACCCGACGCGATCGGGCGCGATCTCGGCGGAGTCCCGGTCGTGCAATTCCCCGGCCATCGCGACGATGCGCTGTGCGTTGCGCCGCCAGGTATAGTCGCGCGCCTCCAGCGCCCGCCGCGCCGCCTGCCCGAGCCGCTCGCGCAACGCGGGATCGTCGACCAGGCGCCGGATGGCCTGCCACAGCGCTCCGGGCGCGTCGGGATCGAACAGGAGGGCGGTTTCCCCGTCCGTCAGGATCTCCCGGATATTGGGCTGATCGGGCGCCACGATGGCGCGGCCGCAGGCCATGTATTCGAAGATTTTCAATGGCGAGGCATAGGGCACCGCCCGCGGCTGCAGCGCGATGTCGAACTGCCCGATCAAAGCCGCGATCGCCGAGCGCGGCTGGAGCCCGATAAAGCGCACACGCGACCCGATGCCGAGCGCCGCCGCGCGGCGCTGCAATCCCGCTCGCGCCGGCCCCTCGCCGGCAATGACCAGCTCGACCGGCGTGCCGTCGCGCTCGCCGGCGAGGGCGTCGATGACCTCATTGAGGCCATGCCAGTCGCGCACAAATCCGATAAAGCCGATCGTCACCGGGGCACCGCGGCGCGCGCGGTAGGGTTCGGCCGGGAACATCCGCGGGTCGATGCCGTTTGGGACGACGCTGACCGTTTCTGGCGCGGCCCCGGCGGCGATTACGATCCGCTTCAGCGCGTCGGTCACGACGAGGGTGCGGTCGGCCGAGCGCCATACCCAGCGTTGCAAGCTGCCGGCGAGGCGCGGCAATGCGAGCCCGCCATAGCGCGCCCGCTCCTCGCAAACCGGCGCGTTGACCTCGAGAAACAGCTTCACGCCGCGCCACCGCCGCAGCAGGATCCCGGCCAGGAAATAAAGGTTATAGCGCTCGTAGATCAGGTCGGGCTGGAACTTCGCCGCGACCCGCCGCAGCCTAAGAAAGGCCGGGATGTTGTAGGCGAGTTCGGCCAGTTCGAGGAGCGCTCGCGGCACGCGCCGGCGCAGCGCCGCCACCAGCCGGCTCTCACCGCCGAAGCCCGCGCTCTCGTAAAGCCGCGGACCGACCACGACGACATCGTGCCCGAGCTGGCGCAGCGCCGCGACGATCTCGTCGAGGTGAACGCTTTGCCCATCGCGCGACTGGATGCGGTGGCTGTAAAGAATGCGCAACAACTTCTCCTCAGGGCGATGCGCCCTGTGGCGGCGCGTGTCGGCGAAGGGTTCGCAACGCGGTCCCGGCGTCGTGTCGGGCCAACGCGGTGAGGCCCCGCAGCCGGCGCGGGTTCATCAACATGAGGCCGATGCGCTGGTGCCTCTCGGCCGCCCACATGCGCTTATAAGGGTCATCGCCGCGGCCGAAATCGATCGCCTCGACGCCCTCCTCGATCAGCGTCTCGACCATTTTCGCGGTCAGCAGCGTGCCGGGCGACGAGGCATCGTGCGCCCGGTCGTGCGCCAGCTTCATGATCGTCGCGCGGCCGCCAGCGAGGGTCCACAATTGCGCGGCGATCGGCTCGCCGCGCAGCCACGCGATGCCGAGCCGCAAGACGCCCAGCGCGGCGGCCTCGCGCATCAGCCCGAGATTGAATTGCGGCCACGGTTCTTGCGGCTTCCAGCTGTGCCGGTAGACCGCTTCGTAGGCGGCCTGCCCGCGGGCCACCTCACCGGGCTCGCGGATTGTCTCGAACTCGATCGCGGCGCGGCTGCGCGGCTGTCTCGCCTTGCGGCGCAACAATTCACGCAGCATTCCCGGCCGCGTCGCGAGGTATGCCTCCCACGAGCGGCCGGCGACCGCTTCTTGCCAGTTGGCGAAATTTGCGAAGCGGCGGACCAGCAGCCCCGCCTCGCCGAGCCCAGCGACAAAGGCCTCGAGCGCCGGCCATTCCGGCGGCAGCGCATCGAGCCGCACGATCGGCCAGCAGCCGGCGCAAAACCGCCCGAGCTCGCGTCCCAGCAGCCTGGCGGTTTCGGCGAGCGGCAGGCCGCCCGCAATCAGTGGCGTATAAACGCAGGTATAGCAGTTCGTCAGGCTCCCCAGCCGGCCGTCGGGCTGCTGCACCAGCGGCACGATCGCCGCCGTTGCGGAACCCTGCGACACCACGGCGAAGCAGGGCTTCGCCTGTAGAGGCAGCCCGTTCTCGACGACGTTGCGAAACCATTCGCTGCCGAGGGCAAAATCATCAAGGCGCGCGGCGTCGAAAATGCGACTCGCATCGGCCGGTAGCCGATCGAGCGAGGAATGGAGGCTCAGGTGCGGCACCGCCGGTATGCTTCAGGCGGGTTCGAGATGCGGCTCGACCGTCGCCTCGTCGATGGCGCCGGCGCACGGGAGGCGCGGCGTGCCGAGCGATTCCATCCAGAACAGCGTCGCCCACAAGCCGATCCGCAACTCGGTCGCTGTCGGCAACCCGAGCAGCCGGCGCGCCGCCGAGCAGTCGCCGAGCGAATGGACGATCTCGCCCGGGCGGGGTGGGCGGTGGCGGATGTCCGGCCACCGGCCGCAGACTTGGCTGATCGTCTCCGCCAGTTCGACGACGCTCGTCTGGCGCCCCGAGCAGATGTTGAAGACGGCAGGGGCGGCCGGACGCCGCCGCATCGCGGCGACGAGGGCCGCCACCGCGTCCTCGACAAAGATGAAGTCGCGGGTCTGCGATCCGTCGCCGAAGACGTCGATCGGCTGGCCGCGCCGTACCCGGTCGCAGAAGATCGAGATGACGCCGGAATAGGGCGATTTGGGGTCTTGTCGCGGCCCGTATACATTGAAGAAGCGCAGCCCGATCGCGGGGACGCCGTGCAGCTCGGAGGCGATTCGCGCGTGCAGCTCGCAGCCGTATTTGTCGGCGGCATAGGCCGACGCGGGTCGCTTTTCCGCATCTTCGCGGATCGGCAGGCTGGCGCAATCGCCGTAGACCGCGGCGGAGGAGGCATAGACTACCGGTACCGGGTGCCGCCGGCCGGCGTGTCGCGCCGCATCGAAAACGGCCACCGCGCCGCTCACGTTGGTGCGATGGGCGCCGAGCCAGTCCTGCCGGCTGCGCTCGACCGAGGCCACCGCGGCCAGGTGAAAGCACCCGTCGACCCCGCTCATCGCCGCCGTCACGGCGGCGGCATCGGCGACGTCGCCGCGCATCAACTCAACATCGGCCGGAATGTTATCCGGCGATCCCGTTGATAAATTGTCGAGGACCCGGACGCTCGCGCCGTCGCGGATCAGCGCGTCACACAAATGCGAGCCGATGAAGCCGCAGCCCCCGGTAACCAGATACATTGTCATGCAGAACACCCACTGTCGCGCCCTTTCAAACGTAATTCATCAATATCCGATCCATGGAATGTCTCAAAAATTTTAGATTGTCGGTAAATCTTACACACTGATTTGGTGTCAAAAACTTTTACAAAGGTGAACCGGCAAAAATTGCAAGACACATAAATCCTATTATTTAAAACCATCTAGCATTACGGCACAAAGTTTGCTGTCTGGAGGGAGGCGCCGGATAGATCCGAGCCGCGGACGAGGCGTAGCGGCAACTCGCCGCATCCGGTGCCGCCGATCTCCGCGGGGGCTGCGCTGTGGATGAAGAATTTCTCGAGCTGATCTCACTGACCGACCGGATTCACCGGCGATTCCTGCATCTCGTCAAGGCCGAGCTCGAGCAACTCGCGGTTCACGGCATCAATCCGACACAGGCGCTGATCCTGCTCAAGATCGGTCATCTCGCGATGTCGCCGACCGAGTTGGTCGCCGGCGGCTGGTATCCCGGCACAAACCCGTCCTACAGCGTCAAGCGGCTCGTCGATGGGGGCCTGATCACGCGCGAGCGCCGCACCCGCGACCGGCGCTCAAACGCGCTCCGTTTAACCGAGAAAGGCCACCATCTGCGGCGACTGCTGATCGCGCTTTATCGCCGGCAGCAGGAGCAGGGCTCGGATCGGGCGCTGATTGACGGCGATCTGGCGGAAGCCGCCGGTGTGTTGCGCCGGCTCGAGCAATCGCTCGAATCGGTGGCCGAGACCGGTCCCGACGCACACCGTGGTGCATCGCACATCGCCCGACGTGGGGCACCCACCCGATAGACTCCGAAGCCGACGGCTCATAGCCATCCGTCCCTCAGACCGGCCGCGCCGCCGCGCCGGAGGTTTGCGTGACCGGGGCGCAGCAACGATCGTTACAGAATTTATCGGAATATGGGCGAAAGGATGCCTTCATCCCGCTTAAAATTTTATCGATTTCCCAATTCCTCGCCAATTGCCAGGAGTCGACGCACCACCGCTTGAAAATGTCAAAGGTATCCGTAGATTTCAGAGCGGTTGCCTCCGGTTGCCCGAGGGTCGATCCGGGCGCTTGACAGACGCAAACTGTTACATTAACCTTTAAATCACAACGTCAATTGGGGGGACTTAGATCAATGTCTAGGCAAACTTTGATCTGAAATCGGCGCAAGGCTCGCTCCCTTCGAGCCCGCCCGACGCATCAAACATTAGCTGACGATAGCGCTCGCGCAAACAGACTAGGTATCAACATGCCTGGCAACGGTCGTGGTTTATCTTAGGCACGAGATCTTGTCTTAGAGAATTGTCACAATACAGATTTCATAAGACTCTTTCATTTTAATAAAATAAATTTGGTTATTCGTGCCTCGCCACGCCCTACGCCTTACCTGCTACTGCAATGGGACACCTGATGAGTGCGAACAGCAAATTGACGACTACGGTTGCGGCACTGACCGTCGCCGAAAACAGCGGCCCGACTGCGATCGGCATCGTCGCGCCCAAGGATACGCGGTATTCGAGCGGCCAACTCACCATCACCGTCACGTCCTTGCCAACCGACGGCACCGTGCTTTTGGCGGACGGCGTCACCGCCGTCTTCGTCGGTGAAATGCTGACGGTCGCGCAGCTAACCGGGCTCGAGTTTAAGCCGACTTCCGGCATCTTCGGACAAAGCGCGACCTTCACCTACAGTGTGACGGACCCCTCGCACAGCACCGCGACGGGAACCGCGACGCTCTCCATCGGGCCTGACACGATGCCGCCGGTCACCACGGCCGCCGCGCTGAGCATCACCGACAACAGCGTGGCGACGCCGATCGGGATCGCGGCCCCGACCGATCCAAACTATTCAGCCTCCCAGCTCACTATCATCATCACCGCGCTGCCGACCGACGGCACGGTTTTGCTGTCGGACGGCAAGACCGCGGTGACGGTCGGCGAGAAGCTTAGCGTCGCGCAGCTCACCGGGCTCGACTTCAAACCACTAGCGACCGCCGCCGGGCAGACCTCGCTGTTGACCTATACGGTGTCCGATCCGGCGCTGCTCAAGACCACCGGCACGGCGACGCTGACGGTCAAGGGGGCTGTGCTGACGGTCGGCCAGGGCAAGCAATACGCGACGCTCGCCGCGGCCATCGCCGCCTCTCACAACGGCGACGTCATCCAGGTTCAGGCCGGCACCTACATCAACGATTTCGCGACGATCACCACCAACATCACGATCGAAGGCGTCGGCGGCATCGCCAACCTGGTCTGCACCGAGCAGATCCCGAACGGCAAGGCCATTCTGGTGACCGACGCCAACGTGACGGTCGACAACCTCGCGTTCTCCGGCGCGCTGGCCGCCCCGAGCGACGCGAATGGCGCCGGGATCCGCTACGAGACCGGCAACCTCACCCTCAACGACGACTATTTCTTTAATAACCAGGAGGGCCTGCTGGCGGCAGCCAACCCGGCCGGCAGCATCACCATCAACAACAGCGAGTTCGCCTATAACGGCGTCAGCGACCCCAATTCAGCCGGCTACGGCTTCACCCACAATCTCTACGTCGGCAATATTGGCACCCTGACGATTTCGGGCAGCTATTTCCATGACGCGGCGATCGGCCACGAGGTCAAGAGCCGCGCCAACACCACGGTCATCCAGAATTCGCGGATCGACGATCTGGCCGGCACCGGCAGCTACAGCATCGACCTGCCAAACGGCGGCAACGCGACGATCAATAACGATGTGGTCGAGCAGGGGCCGAATTCTGACAACCCGATCATCATCGCCTTCGGCGAAGAAGGCTCGCTGCTCAAGGGCACGCAGCTGAGCGTCTCCGGGGATGCCATCCTCAACGATCTCAATTCCGCTTCGGCCCTGGCGGTCAGCAACCAGACGTCGGCGGTGGCGCAGCTCAGTAGCGACCAGTTCTACGGCCTTACCTCGAACCAGATCGTCAGCGGCGCCAATACTCAGACAGGCGACACGCTGCTCGCCACCGAACCGGCGCTCAGCACGACGCACCCCTGGACCGGCGGTGCGCTGCCGGTGACGACCGCGGCGGCGTTTACCGCGGCCGAAAACGGTGCGGCCGCGCCGATCGGGATCAAAGCGCCGACCGACGAGGCCTATTCGGCCTCGCAACTGATCGTCGTGGCGATGAGTTTGCCCAACGACGGTACGGTCCTGTTGTCGGACGGCGTCACCGCGGTCAGCGCCGGCGAGAGACTGTCGGTCGCACAACTTACCGGGCTTGAGTTCCAGCCGACCGCCGGGGCTGCGAACCTGAGTTCCAGCTTCACCTATGAGGTGGCGGATCCGGTCGGGCTGGCGGCGGTTGGGACTGCGATCCTGGCGGTCGACAGCCCGCCGGCATTGTCGCCGGACGGGTCGACCCTAATGCCGGGCGGCGGCGGCAGCCTGATGACAAGCGCCGGCACCTGGACGTTCAGTGCGAGCACAAACTCCTCCGGCAACCTCATTCTGCTCAACGGCGCTTGGGCTTCCGACGGGTCGGGGACCGAACTTGAGGTCGCCAACCAGGGCAACCTCTACGCTGACAACGCGCAGGGGCAGTGGTATGAGTGGGTCAGCGGCGGCTGGACCACGACGACTGCGCCGACGAGCCAGTCCGGTGGGACGGGTTCCAGTGGGACGGGCTCCAGTGGGGCGGGCTCCAGTGGGACCGGGGTCGATATCGCCCCGACGCTGCTCCAACCTTCGCAAACCGGCGACATCGTCGGGGTGCGCCTGCAGAATGCCGGCACGGCCGCCGAGAACAGCGGTTACGTCACCTTTGGCCAGGTGTTCAAGGCCGGGGCGGTAAAACCGACCGACACGCTGGTGGCGCGCATCAACGGCGTCAATTACGCGATCCAGATGGATGTCAAATCGACCAATGCCGACGGCTCGGTGCGGCAGGCGATCTTGACGCTCGACGCGC
>DATGFP010000005.1:0-35458 GCA_035309005.1 Allostellaceae bacterium
CCACCGGTTGGGCGGGCCACGAGCACCGCTGGGGCCGCGCGGGCGCACCACAGCGGCGGCTGATCGCCGGATATCCGGTTTGGCACGGCCAGGACCTTCGGAAGCAACGCATCATCGTCTATGAAGAGCAGGGTCTCGGCGACATCATTCAATTCTCGCGGTTTTTGCCGCTGCTTGGCGCATTGGGGGCCGAAATCACGTTCCTGGTGCGCTCTTCGATGCACAGATTGTTGCGCTCCCTCGCTTCGACCGTTCAATTTTGCGATACGCCGCCCCCGGGCCAAGCTTTCGACTATCAGATTGCTCTGATGAGCCTGCCCTGGGCCTTTGGCACGACGCTGACCACCGTGCCGTCAGATGTTCCATATTTGCGGCCGGAAGAGCCGCTTTTCGCCAAGTGGCGGCAGCGCATCGGCGATTCCGGATTGAAGATCGGCATCTGCTGGCAGGGCAACCCGTCGGCCAAAGTCGATTTCGGCCGCTCGATCCCGCTGCGCTGTTTTCGCCCGCTCGCGGCGATCGATGGTGCGCGTTTGATCTCGCTGCAGCGGACGCATGGCCTCGAGCAACTTTCGACCCTGCCGGCCGAAATGACGGTGGAGACCCTTGGCACGGACGTCGATGCTGGACCCGACGCCCTCGTCGACACCGCCGCGATCATCGCCAATCTCGATCTGGTGATCACGTCGGATACGTCGATCGCGCATCTGGCCGGCGCCCTGGGACGCCCGGTATGGGTGGTGCTCAGACATGTCCCCGACTGGCGCTGGATGCTGGAGCGCGCGGATTCGCCGTGGTATCCGACGGCGCGGCTGTTCCGGCAGCTGCAACCAGGGGATTGGGGCGAGGTGTTCGAGCGCGTGGCTGCCGCATTGCGCGGAATTATCGCGCAACGGCCGTAGGTCAACGCCGCGCGGCGGCTTAAGCTCTTCGAGCCGCCGGCCCTTCCGGACCGGCGGGCCGCGATTAACTCGGGTACCGTGCGATGGGCGCAGGCGCACCGGTCATCATCGTCCATTCGCTGGCGCACGCGGTCGCGGCGCTGAGCGCGGCGGTCGCGGCGGGGCGTTCGGTCATCCTCGCCAGCGCGCCCGGCGCCGGGCGCGCCGCCGGCCCTGGCTGGTTCGGCGCGCTGATCGCGCAGGCCCGCGCCGCGGTTCCGGCCGCGCACAGCACTTGCCTCCTCGATTGCGGCGATGACGCCGGCGCGGCCCAGGCGGCGATCCGCGCCGGGATCGAGGCCGTCGTCTTCACCGGCCGGGCGGAGATCGCCGATCGCCTCACCGACATCGCTCGACAATGCGGCGTCAGGCTGGTCCCGCGGCAGCCAGTCGCCGCGCTCGATCTGGCGGTTGCGTTCCTTGATTCGCCCGAGGCCCTGCGCCGGCATTGCGCCGACGTCCTCGCCTCGTCGGCGGTGTTTTGCTAAAAGGTGTTCCCCCCTCGCCCGCCATGAGGAGCGCCGCGATGAAGATCAACGGTCAGGTCCACAAGATCCTCAGCAACTACGAGAGCGACAACCCCGGGACCAAGGCCAACCTCGCCCGCATCCTGATGCACGGCAAGCTCGGCGGCACCGGGAAGCTGTTGATCCTGCCGGTCGATCAGGGGAACGAACACGGCCCGGCGCGCAGCTTCGCGCCGAACCCGGCGGCCTACGACCCGCATTACCATTTCCAGCTGGCGATCGAAGCCGGGCTCAGCGCCTACGCCGCGCCACTCGGCTTTATCGAGGCCGGCGCCGGGACCTATGCCGGCCAGATTCCGCTGATCCTCAAGGCCAACAGCGCCAACAGCATGTCGCGGGCGAAGGAGAACGCCAGCCAGGCGGTCACCGCCAGCGTCAAGGACGCGCTGCGGCTCGGCTGCTCGGCGATCGGCTTCACGATCTATCCCGGCTCGGACGCCGCCTACGACATGATGGAGGAAATCGCCGAGATGGGGCGCGAGGCCAAATCGGTCGGCCTTGCCGTCGTGATCTGGTCCTATCCGCGCGGCGGCAACCTGTCGCGCGAGGGCGAGACCGCGATCGACATCTGCGCCTACGCCGCGCAGCTCGCGGCCCAGCTCGGCGCCCACATCATCAAGGTCAAACCGCCTACCGCCCACCTTGAACTCGCCGCAGCAAAGACGGTGTATGAAAAGCAGCAGATCGACATCTCGACCCCAGCGGCGCGCATCGGTCACGTCGTGCAGTCGGCGTTCAACGGCAGGCGCATCGTCGTCTTCTCGGGTGGCGAGGCGAAGGACCTCGACGGCGTGCTCGACGAGGTGCGGGCGGTCTATCAGGGCGGCGGCAACGGCTCGATCATCGGCCGCAACACCTTCCAGCGGCCGAAGGCCGAGGCGCTCGACATGCTGAACCGGATCATCAAGATTTACCTGGGAAAGGATTGACCCGGGTCCCGGCGTCATTGCGAGCATAGCGAAGCAATCCCATGACCACGATGCGACAGCCCATCGAGATTGCGTCGTCGCCTTCGGCTCCTCGCAATGACAAACAGGAAACGCGGGCGACGACGCGGCTTTACCTGATTACGCCGCCCGCGCTCGACCCTGACCGTTTTGCCAAGGACCTCGAGGAGGCGCTCGCCGGGGGCGATGTTGCATGCCTGCAGCTGCGCCTCAAGGATGTGGGTGACGACGTCGTCCGGCGCGCCGCCAGAATCCTGCAGCCGCTCGCCCAAGGAAAGGGCGTCGCCTTCATCATGAACGACCGCCCCGATCTCGCCGCCGAGCTCGATTGCGACGGGGTGCATATCGGCGAGGAGGATATGCCCTATGCCGAAGCGCGGCGGCGGCTGGGGCCGGAGCGCATCGTCGGGGTGACCTGCGGCGACAGCCGTCATCGCGCCGTCGTCGCGGCCGAGGCTGGCGCGGATTACGTCGCGTTCGGCGCGTTCTTTCCGAGCGCAACCAAGGCCGGCGCCAAATACCGCGCCCGCCCGGAACTGTTGGCCGACTGGTCGGAAACGACTGTGGTGCCGTGCTGCGCGATCGGCGGCATCACCCAGGAAAATTGCCCGCCGCTGGTCGAGGCCGGCGCCGATTTCCTGGCGGTGATCGGCGCAATATGGTCACATCCGCAAGGACCGCGCGCCGCGGTGCGCGAATTCAACGCCGTATTTGCCCGCTATGGGCGGGACTATCGGCCATAAAGCATGTTGAATCGAGCGCACATGCCACAACAGCACCAGCCAAGCCGAAGCACCAGCGAGCAGCCGCCCGCCATCGTCGTCATCGACGACGATGAGTCGATCCGCGGCGCCTTGGACAAGCTGTTCAAGTCGGTTGGCTTCGCGGTCGAGCTCTTTGCCTCGCCGCAGGAATTTCTGCAAAGCCAGCGTCCCGACCGGCCGGGGTGTATCGTCTTGGACGTCCGCTTCCCCGGGCGCAGCGGCCTCGACATGCAGCGCGACTTGGCAACGGCCAAGATGCAGCTACCGATCATCTTCATCACCGGCTATGGCGATATCCCGATGTCGGTGCGCGCGATGAAGGCTGGCGCCGTCGAGTTTCTGACAAAGCCGTTTCGCGACCAGGATCTGTTGGACGCGGTCGGCGCCGCGCTCGAGCGCGATCGCGCCCGCCGCGCCGGCGAGATGCAGCTCGCCGAATTGCGCAACCGATACGACTCGCTGACCGCCCGCGAGCGCCAGGTGATGGCGCTCGTCGTCGCCGGTCGGCTCAATAAGCAGATCGCCGGCGAACTCGGGGTCAGCGAGATGACGATCAAGATGCATCGCCGGCAGGTCATGCGAAAGATGCAGGCGGCCGGCGTCGCGCAGCTGGTGCGCCTCGCCGACCAGCTCGGCATCGCCGCGCCGCTAGTCTCCTGAGGGGTGCGCCGCGCCAGCCTGGGAGGGTTGCTCGCGGCGCAGCATCGGTTGCCGCGCCGCCAGCGCCGCTACGACGCTGAGCACGGCCAAAGCGAGAAAGCAGCGCAGCGACAGCCGGTAGTCGCCGGTCATGTCGCGCAATGCACCGGACATGAGGGGCCCCGCGGCCTGCGCTAAAACCTGCGCCGAGAGCGCGATGCCGCGGATCGCGCCGAAATGCGTGCGTCCGAAATAATCGGCCCAGGCAACCGGCACCAGCGTCAAGACCGCGCCGATACCGAAGCCAAAAACCGCGGCCGCCAGATAGCCTTGCGCGGCCGTTGCCACCGCCAGCATCAGCGCGACCCCGAGCGCCACGATCGCGCCGGTCGCGGCCAGCTTGTAGCGGACCGGGATCGCGGGCGGGAGCAGGCTGCAGGCCACCGTGGCGACGGCCGACATCGCCGAGAAGACGCTGACGATCGTGGCGGCGATCGTCGGGTCGATGCCGCGCTCGATCAGATAGGGCGCCTGGTGCAGGCTGACGCCGGCCTGCACCGGGTAGACCAACGCGGTAAACAGCAACAGGAACCAGAAGGAGGCAGTGCCGATCGCCTGTCGGCGCGAATAGGCCGGCTCGACCGCAATGCGCCCCTCTGTCGCCGCCTCACCGCTTGCGGCGGACGGCCCGCCATCGGGCGACAGGCCGAGATCCTCCGGCCGGCGCACCAACAGCAGCCACGTCGGCACAAGACCGACGACCAGCGTCACCACGCCGATCGCCAGCCAGCCGCTGCGCCAGCCGTCGCGCAGGATGGCGAATTGCGCGATCAGCGGCATCGCGACAAGCCCGATCTGCTGCGCCAGCGTTGCGATGCCGCTGGCAAAAATGCGGCGCCGCACAAACCAGTTGCTGAGCGTGCCGTAGAGACCGAGATCGAACGCCGCCGCCCAGTTCATCCGCGCCGCACAAAACAGCAGGTAAAATGTGGCGAGCGAGTTGGTCAGTGACAGCAGCATCAGTGCGACGCCGTTGATCAGCACGGCGCCGCACAGCACCAGGCGCGAGCCCCGCCGGTCGAGCACCGGGCCGATCAGCGGCGCGGTGATCGCCGCCAGAACGCCGCCCAGCGACACCGCGCCCGACAAGGCCGTGCGCGACCAGCCGAACTCGCGGGTCAACGGCTCGACGAAGATCGACAGCGTGGCGACCGCCGGCCCCTGCCGCGAAAACCCGGCGCAACACAGGCACAGGAGCACGATCCAGCCGTAGAAGACCGGCACGCGCGCCGCGAGCCGCGCGGCAAGGTAGGGCCCCTTCATCAACCGAGAGGAAACGAAATGGCGTGCCGGCGCAAGCGCGCTAAGCGCGACGCTGCAGCCCGAATCCGGGGATTTTCCGGATGACCTGCTTCACTTGCTCGGCGGTGATGAGGCGGGTGCATTCGAACTGGCGCGGCGTCTCGGCGTGGCGCGGACACCACAAGAAGTCACGGTGGTCAAAGCGATGCCGCGGGTCATTCCAGCAGCTGTTGCACGCGTGATAGTTGATGACCCGGTAGGGGGTCGTGAATTCGTTGGTCGGGTGGGTGAAACCGCTGATCAGCACGACCGGCGCCCCGGCCGCCCAGGCGAGCCACGCCAGCCCGCTCGACAGGCCGACGAAGAAATCGGCATGGCGCAGCCAGCGCGCGCGTTCGAGCAGCGGGCGGTCGCCGGTTTCGTCTTCCGCCCCATGCGGGATGTGGGTCCACACGAGCCCCGAACCGTGCACCGGCTTCTGGTCGATGCAGACGACCCGGTAACCAGCCGTCTTCAGGAACAGGACGATCTCGTGCCAGCCATGCGGGTTGTTCCAGCATTTGCTCTGCGTCGTACTCTGCACCGCGATGCAGACATAGGGCTCGGCCACTGGGCGGGTATCATCGGCGAGCGCAATCCGCGGCGGCGCCTCGGTCGGATCGACCCCGAGGATGTAGCCGGCCGTTCGATGCAGCCCGACCTGGCGAAAATCGCAGGGCTGGAAGATGCGATCCTTGTCGTCGAAGAACAGCCCGATACTGTAGGTCGCGTAATAGCGTTCGGGGTCCACCGCCTCGTGCGTCACGAATTCGATGCCGGGATGGCTCGCGCGGAACAGCGGGATCAGCCGCTCGGCCATCGCGCAGGTAAGCCGACAGTTATGCCGCTCCTGAAACCTGACCGCGTAGGGAAACCAGCCGAGCGTGTCGCCGAGCGTGCCGACCGGAAACTGGATCAGCACCGGCCGCTCCGCGGCGGAATAATCGTGGGTAAACAGGCTCTCTCCCTGCTGCCAGATTTCGAGGCCGAAGCGAACGAAATAGCGCTTGGTGCTGGCAACCCGGCCGGCTTTGATTTCGGTCTCGTAGAGGATGTTGCCGGTGTCGAGATCGGAGATCCGGACGCGCCAGGGGTGGTCGCTCTCCGGCAGCATGACCCGGCAACCTTCGTTGAAATCGTAGCGCAGCCCCTTGGGGCCGCTCTGGGTCGGCGTTGCGGCGGCCGGCGGATAGGCGGGCTTCGCGGCTGGCGCATCAGCCGATTGCCCGGGCGGCGGCGAAGCTGGCGGCTCGCCGAGCGCCTGCGGCTTGTCTAGACTGCCGTCCAACCGGCTCGCCTCCGATAACCCAAGCGTGGATTCTACCTGCAGGGCATGCCCTGCTCAATCGGAGTTGCAGGCCGCGAAATGCTTGCCGGGGAGATCGACAATGGGTGAATTCGCCTTGGGCCAGGCGGTAGCGCGCTTCGAGGATCCGCGCCTGTTGCGCGGCGGCGGCCGCTATGTCGACGACATGGTGTTGCCGCGCATGGTGTTCGGCCATGTGCTGCGCTCGCCGCACGCGCATGCGCGGATCCGGGCGATCGACGTTGCCCGCGCGAAGGCGGCGCCGGGCGTGCTGGCGGTGCTGACCGGCGAGGATTGGGTGGCCTCGGGCTGGGGCGACCTGCCGGTGCCGGAGGGCATGAAGCGGCGCGACGGCGCGGCGATGTACCGGCCGCGCTTTCCCGCTTTGGTCAGCGATCGGGTGCGCTGGGTCGGCGATTATGTCGCGTTCGTCGTCGCCGAAACGAAGGCGCAGGCGATGGACGCCGCCGAGTTGATCGAAGTCGATTACGAGCCCTTGGCATCCGTGGTTTCGAGCGAGGGCGCGCTCGCGCCCGGCGCGCCGCTGGTGTGGGAGGATTGCGCCGACAACATCTGCTTTGTGCACGAGGTCGGCGACAAGGCGGCGGTCGAAGCCGCGTTTTCCCGCGCCGACCGGGTCGTCAAGCGCCGCCTCGTCGTCAACCGGGTGACGGCGGCCGCGATGGAGCCGCGCGGCTCGATCGGCGACTACAACCCCTCGGACGGCCGATATACGATCTACACGACCCTGCAGCGCACCCACACCTACCGTTCCGATTTGGCGGAGATCCTCAACGTGCCGGAGAGCCGGGTGCGCGTCGTTTGCGGCGACATCGGCGGCAGCTTCGGCATGAAGTCGGCGATCTACAACGAGGTCGCGCTGGTGCTGCTCGCCGCCAGGCTGCTCAACCGGCCGGTCAAGTGGACGAGCACCCGCTCCGAAGCGTTCCTCTCCGACGCGCAGGCGCGCGACCACGTCACCGAAGCGGAACTGGCGCTCGACCGCGAAGGGCATTTCCTCGGCTTTCGCGTCAAGACAGTCGCGGCGGTCGGCGCCTACGCGCAGCAAGGGTCCAACGTCTTCGTGATGAACCTCGGCACCCTGGCCGGCGTCTATCGCACCCCGGCGATCTTCGCCGAGGTGACAGCGGTCTTCTCCAACACCAACCCGATGCGGCCCTACCGCGGCAACGGCCGGCCGGAATTCGCCTATGTCATCGAGCGCATGGTCGACGAAGCAGCGGCCGAACTCGGCATCGACCGCATCGAGTTGCGCCGCCGCAACACGATCCCGCCCGAGGCGATGCCGTTCAAGACCGGGCTCATCTTTACCTACGATTGCGGCGAGTTCGCCAAGAACCTCGACCTCGCGCTGCATCTCGCCGATTTCGCCGGATTCGAGCGACGCCGCGCCGAGGCGAAAGCGCGCGGCAAATTGCGCGGCATCGGCCTTTCCAACACGATCGAGCGCGCCGCCGCCGGCGGCTTCGAGGCGGCCGAGATCCGCTTCGACAAGGGCGGCACCGCGACCCTGGTATCCGGCTCGATCACCCAGGGGATGGGCCATGAAACGGTCTACAAGCAGCTGATGTGCGACCGGCTTGGCATCCACCCCGACCAGGTCACCTACATCCAGGGCGACACCGACAAGGTGGCGATCGGCGAGGGTTCGGGCGGCTCGCGCTCGGCGACCTTGGGCGGCTCGGCGGTGCATCTGGCGGCCGAGAAGATCCTTACCAAGGCGCGGGCGATCGCCGCCCACGCGCTCGGCGCCGACATCGCCGAGGTGGCGTTCGAGGACGGGATGTTCACCGCGCCGCGCTCGAACCGCGCGCTGTCGATCGGCGACATCGCCACCGAGGCCTGGGAACCGAAGAGCCTGCCGCCGGACATGGAGCCGGGCCTTGTCGCCGCCGCGGCCTACAGCGCCAAGGAGCAGAATTTCCCCAACGGCGTCCACATCTGCGAATTGGAGATCGACCCGGAAACGGGCGACATCGAACTGTTGCGCTACAGCGTCGTCGACGATGTCGGCACGGTGATGAACCCCTTGCTGCTCGAAGGCCAGATCCGCGGCGGCATCGCCCAGGGGATCGGGCAGATCGTCATGGAGGACATCCATTTCGACGCCGGCTCGGGCCAACTGGTCACCGGCTCCTTCATGGATTACGCGATGCCGCGCGCCGGCGACATCCCGGCGATGGATTGCGAGAGCAACCCGGTGCCGACCGGCACCAACCCATTGGGCGTCAAGGGCGCCGGCGAAGCGGGCGCGGTCGGCGCGATGCCGGCGGTCGGCAACGCGCTGGTTGACGCGCTCGCGCCGCTCGGCGTCCGCGACGTGCCGATGCCGGCGACCCCCGAGCGCCTGTGGCGCGCAATCCGGGGTGCCGAACAGCTGGGAGCGCAGCGCCAATGATGCCCTTTGAACCCGTTCGCGATCTCATGCGCCGGACGATAGCGAATTTACAGTTCATCGAGGTGCACAAGGACCGAAATGGCCCTTACGAAGTGACGCAGTTAATTAATTCATTCTTGGGAGCCGTTTGTCACCCGTGGGAGGCTTATCGGGCCGAACTGTGTACCAAATCCCTTGCCGAGGCTGCCGCGGCAGGGTGGCCGAATATTACCAAGGAACGACCAAAGGATCGCGATCCCGATTCGCTAGGCGATCTGGTCGGGCTGATGCGCAATGCCGTTGCACATGGGAATGCACAGTTCCTGCCAGGTCAGGCTGGCGAGATCCGGGCACTCCGGATTTGGAACGAGAACAGAGGAAAAAGAACTTGGGGATCGCTGATCACCGTAGACGACATGCGTCGCTTCTTGATCAAGTTCGTGGAATTGGCTGAGGAGCTCAGTGCTCAACAAGCGATATCGAAAAAGCGGAGCGCATGAGCTCCGATCACCCCAACCGTCATGCCCGGCCCTGTGCTGGGCATCCACGTGGATGGCCGGGAAACTCCCGGCCATGACACTTAAGGGAAGGCGATTCGGGCTTATGAAGCGGCCAGCATCGCGTCGCTGATCTTCTCGGCGGTCATCAGGGTCGGAAAATTGGTGTTGGCGCACGGCACGCACGGGAAGAGCGAGGCGTCGACGACGCGCAGCCCCGAGACGCCGCGCACCCGCCCCTCATTGTCGGTCACCGCCATCGGGTCATCGTCGGCGCCCATGCGGCAGGTGCAGGTGGCATGCCACACCCCGATCCCCGCGGTGCGGATGAAGGCTTCCAAGGCCTCGTCGTCGGTCATCAGCTGGTCGAAGCGGTAGCCCTCGACAATGAAGCGGTCGATGATCCAGCGCCGCAGCCAATCGGGCCCGTCGAGGAATTTGGCGACGAGGCCGGTCAGCCGGCGGTTCTTGTCGTTGACGACGCCGATCTGGCGCACCCGGTCGCTGTAGCTCGCCGGGAACGGGTCGCTGACCGCCTCGCCCAGCGCGCCGCGCAGATGCATCTCGCCGACGCGGCGGAAGCCGTCCATCAGCCGGTCGAGGTCGCGCCGGTCGGACAGAAGGTTGAACTCGACGACCGGCTCGGCCCGCCAGTCGGCCGAGGCAAGCCGCACCTGGCCGGTCTCCGACAGGGTCTTGTAGACGCAGATCAGCTGCGAGGCGATCTGCTCGCCGACCGCGTGCCAGGCCGATTTGCTGACCACCGCGACAAACATGTCACCGGCTGCGACACCATCAATTCCCGAGGAATAGCGCAGCGCCAGGAGGATGTGGCGGCGGGTCTTGCCGTTGAGCCGCGAGTCCGGCTTCATGAACGACGACACCGAAACGGAGGGGTGGTCCATCAGGCGCTGGCCGACCCCCGGCCGATTGGCGCGGACCTCGATGCCGAGATCTCTGAGCGCCCCGGCGGGGCCGATGCCGGCGCGCAGCAGATGCGCCGGAGAGTGGATCGCGCCCGAGGAGACGATGACCTCGCCATGGCCTGAATTTACGCGCAATTCGGTCTCGCGGCCCTGCACCAGCGCCTTGACCCCGACGCAGCGCGTGCCCTCGAACAGCAGCTCGCTGACCTGGGTCTCGGCCGAGATCGTCAGGTTCGCGCGCCGCCTGGTGCCGTTGTCGAGATAGCCGATCGCCGCCGACACGCGGCGATCGTAGAGGTTGGAGATCGTGATCGGGAAATAGCCGTCCCGGTACTCGCCGTTCTGGTCCTCGATGAAGTCGTAGCCCGCGGCCTTGTATGCCTCGGCGACGGCCTTGGCATGGCCGCACCACAGATCGGGCAGGATGCGGCGTACCGGGATGCGGCCCTCCTTGCCGTGCAGCGGCCCGTCGAAATCCATGTCGCGCTCGACCTTCTTGAAGTAGGGCAGCACCGCGTTCCAGTTCCACCCTCGCGCTCCCCGCGCTTCCCACTCGTCGTAGTCGGTCGGCGCGCCACGGTTGGCGAGCTGGCCGTTGATCGACGAGCCGCCGCCGAGCACCCGCGCCTGCTCGTATTTGCGCAGGGCCGGCCGCTCCTCGCGGCGATTGTGCGATACGATCTCGGTGTGGACCTTCAATTCCTGCCAGTGGAAGCGCGGGTCGAAATAAGCGGTGCCGGGGTAGGAATCGAGGATCTCGGGCGGCACCTTGCCGTCGGGCGTGTCCTGGCCGGCCTCGCACAGCAGCACCTGGTTCGAGCTCTTCGCCGACAGCCGGTTGGCCATCACCGACCCGGCCGAGCCGCCGCCGACGATAATGTAATCGTACGTCATCCCAGGCCGCTCCCCACACATCCCGCCCGCGATTACGGCGCGCTAGGATGATTGTCGGTCGAGCCACGCAGCCGGGCAAGCCTGGAGGCGCCGCGCCGCCGGCGTTGTGGGCCATCTCGGGAGAAACCCGGTTGCTCGGCGGAACATCGCCTTCGAGCGAGGTGTTTCGCTTGCGGGGCAGTCGCCGATTGCCTGCCGTCCTCTGCTTCAAATCCTGGAGTTTCCGATGAATAACAAGTTTCGCACGATGGCGGTCGTTGCCGCCCTGGCGACCCTACCGGTGAGCGTCGCGATGGCGCAGGCTTGTCCGCCAGGCTACGGCTTATCGGGCGGCGTGTGTCAGCCGATCGCCGGCGCGGTCTACGCGCCATCGAATCCGGTGTCGGGCGCGGTGTCGGGCGAGGCGGCGGGTGCCGCGAGCGGGGCTGCGACGGGCGGTCCGGTCGGTGCGGTAGTTGGCGGAGCGATCGGCGCCGCGACCGGGACCATCGCCGGAACCGCCAATGCGGTAGCCGGCGCACCGGTCTATGGCACCAGCGTCCCGCCGGCGCCGGCCTGCGCGCCCGGATACGTCCTTTACAGCGGCGGCTGCTATCCGGCCCGTTAAGCGAGCCGGTGCCCGAAACAGCGGCGGCTAGCCGCCGCCGATCTTCGGGATCAGCACGATTTCGCTGTCGGGGTTGAGCTGCGCCATGTAGGCGTCCTGGAAGATCTCGCCGTCGATCGCGACCGCCATGCTCTCGTCGATCTGCTGGCCGAGCCCGGGAAAGCGGCGATCGAGCTCGACGATCATCCGGCGCACGGTGTCGGCCTCGACCTCGAATTCGCTCTGCCCGCCGGTGAACCGGCGGGCAGCCACCCCCGCGAGAACGACCCTGGGCACCCTATTCCGCGGCGAGCCGCGGCGGCTCGTGCCCGTCGAGCGCGGCGCGCAGCTTTGGCGGCGACATCGGCAGGTCGCGCATGCGAATGCCGATCGCGTCGGCGATCGCGTTGGCGACCGCCGCCATCGGCGGCACGATCGGCACCTCGCCCACTCCCTTGGCGCCGAACGGATGGCGCGGGTTCGGCACCTCGACCATGATCGCCTCGATCATCGGCAAATCGGAAGCGACCGGCACGCGATAGTCGAGGAAGCCCGGGTTATCGAGGCGGCCTTCCTTGTCGTAGACGTATTCCTCGTTGAGCGCCCAGCCGATCCCCTGCGTCACGCCGCCCTGCATCTGCCCTTCGACATAAGAGGGGTGGATGGCGCGGCCGACATCCTGGATCGCGGTGTAGCGCAGGATCTTGACGTGGCCGGTTTCGCGGTCGACCTCGACATCGCAGATATGGGTCGCGAAGCCGGGGCCGGCGCCCTGCGCGTTGATCGCGACCTCGGCCGAGATCGGTCCACCGGTGCGGCCCGATTTGAGCGCGATCTCCTGCAACGACAGCGGCTCGAAGCTGCCGGCGTTGGGCCCGGCCGGGTAGGCCTTGCCGTCCGTCCATTCGACCGCGTCGGGGCTGATGTCCCAGATCATCGCGGCGCGCTTCTTCAGTTCGACGACGACCTTCTCGGCCGCCTGGGTCACCGCCATGCCGGTGGCGAAGGTGACGCGGCTGCCGCCGGTCAGGAAGCTGAAGCCGATCGAGGCGGTGTCGGCGACGACCGGACGCACCCGCTCATAGGCAATGCCCAGCACTTCAGCGGCCATCATCGCCATCGAGGCGCGGGTGCCGCCGATGTCGGGGTTGCCCTCGACCACGGTGGCGGTGCCGTCTTCGTTGATGTGCACGGCCGCACTCGACTCGCCGCCGATGTTGAACCAGAAACCGGTCGCGATGCCGCGCCCTTGGTTGGGGCCGAGCGGCCGGCTCAAATGGCCGCTGGCGCGCGCCGCCTCGAGCGTCTGGGAAAAACCGATATTGGCCCAGGTCGGCCCGTGCGCCGCCTTGGTGCCGTCCTTGGCGGCGTTGATCTCGCGCAGCCGCAGCGGCTCCATCTTCAGTTCCAGCGCCAATTCGTCGATGCAGCTCTCGACCCCGAAGGTCGAGTTCGGCGCACCGGGCGCGCGGTAGGCCGCGACCTTGGGGCGGTTGCTGACGACGTCGTAGCCGACGATGTTGACGTGCGGGATATCGTACATCGCCAGCCCGCACATGCAGGCCGGGCCGACCGGCGAGCCCGGAAAAGCGCCGGCTTGCAGCTTGACCAGCAATTCGGCGGCGACGATGCGGCCGTCCTTCTTGGCGCCGAGCTTGACTTCGATGACGCCGCCGGCGGCGGGGCCGGTGCCGCGGAACACCTCTTCGCGGCTCATCACGATTTTCACCGGGCGGCCCGCCTTCTTCGACAGCGCCAGCGCCACCGGCTCGAGGTAGACGAGGGTCTTGCCGCCGAAGCCACCGCCGATTTCGGCTGGCATCGCACGGATGTTGGCGATGTCGATGCCGAGCAGCTTGGCGCAATAGGCGCGCACCATGAACTGCCCCTGGCTCGAGCTCCAGATCGTGCACTGGTCGTCATTGCCGGCCGAGACGACGCAGGCATGCGGCTCGATATAGGCCTGGTGCACCGGCTGGGTCGTATAGCGGCGCTCGATGGTGATCTCGGCCTCTTTCCAGCCCGCCGCGATGTCGCCCTTCGCGAAGCCGACGCGTTTGGCGATGTTCGACGCCTTGGCCGGCTTCGGGTCGACCCCCTGGGTGAACAAATCGTCGTGCAATACCGGCGCATCGGGCTTCATCGCGTCTTCGACGTCGATGACGTGCGGCAGCACCTCGTACTCGACCTCGATCAGGTCGGTCGCCTCCTCGGCGATCGCCGGCGAGGTCGCGGCGACCGCGGCGACAGCATGGCCGTCGTACAGCACCTTGCCGCGCGCCATGCAATTATAGGAAAGATCGCGGAAGTTCATCGGCCCCTCGCCGACGAATGCCTCCTCCGACGGGATCATCGGGAAGTCGGCCGCGGTCACGACCGCCTTGACGCCCGGCAAGGCCAGCGCCTTGTCGATCTTGATCGACTTGATGCGGGCATGGGCATGCGGGCTGCGCTTGACCTTGCCCCACAGCATGCCGGGCATCACCATGTCGGCGCCGAAATTGGCCCGGCCAATGACCTTGTCGACCCCGTCGGGCCGGATCGGCCTGGTTCCGACGATCTTGAGGGAGGCTTTGTCGAGATACGTCATGCTCTACTCCATGACTAAAACGTTTGAATTATCTGTCATCCCTATTCCGCCGCCCGCGGCAGCGCCGCGGCGTCGAACGCCGCACGCAGTTTCGGCGGCGACATCGGCAGGTCGCGCAGGCGCATGCCGGTCGCATTGAAGATCGCGTTGGCGACCGCCGCCATCGGCGGCACCAGCGGCACTTCGCCGACGCCGCGCGCGCCGAACGGATGGCGCGGGTTCGGCACCTCGATCATGATCGTGTCGATCATCGGCAGGTCGGAGGCGACCGGGATGCGGTAGTCGAGGAAGCCGGGGTTCTCGAGACACCCATTCTTGTCGTAGATGTATTCCTCGCTCAGCGCCCAGCCGATCCCCTGGGTCACGCCGCCCTGCATCTGCCCTTCGACATAGGAGGGGTGGATGGCGCGGCCGACATCCTGGATCGCGGTGTAGCGCAGGATCTTGACGTGGCCGGTTTCGCGGTCGACCTCGACGTCGCAGATATGCGTCGCGAAGCCGGGCCCTTGCCCTTGCGCGTTGATCTGCACCTCGGCCGAGATCGGGCCACCGGTGCGCGCCGAGCGGTTGCCGATCGTCGCCAGGTCCAGGGGCTCGAAGCTGCCGGCGTTGGCGCCGGCGGGATAGGCCTTGCCGTCGCGCCACTCGACCGCCTCGGGGCTGATGTCCCAGATCACGGCGGCCCGCTGCTTCAGCACCTCGACGACCTTTTGCGCCGCCTGCGTCACCGCCATGCCGCCGGCGAACGTGACCCGGCTGCCGCCGGTCGAGGCGCTGAAGCCGATCGAGGTCGTGTCGCCGACCACCGGCCGGACGTTCTCGAAGGGTACGCCGAGCACCTCGGCCACCATCATCGCCATCGAGGCGCGCGAGCCGCCGATGTCTGGATGGCCCTCGGTGACGGTCACCGTGCCGTCCTCGTTGACGTGCACCGCCGCGCTCGACTCGCCGCCGGCGTTGTGCCAATAGCCCGAGGCGATCCCGCGCCCCTGGTTGGGGCCGAGCGGCGCCTTCAGATGCTCGCTGGCGCGCGCCGCCTCCAGCGTCTTCTGGTAGCCGATATTGTTCCAGGTGACGCCGTGCGTCGCCTTGGTGCCGTCCTTGGCGCCGTTGATCTCGCGCAATTTCAAGGGCTCGATCCCGAGCGCCTCGGCCAGTTCATCGATGCAGCTTTCGACGCCATAGGAGCCGATCGGCGCGCCCGGCGCCCGGTAGGCAGCCGTCTTCGGCCGGTTGCTGAGGACGTCGTAGCCGACCGTCAGCGCGTTGGGAAAATCGTAGACCGCGAGGCCGCAGATGCAGCCCTGCTGCACGGGCGAGCCCTGAAAGGCGCCGGCCTGGTATTTGAGGATGCTTTGCGCGGCGGTGATGTGGCCGTCCTTCTTGGCGCCGAGCTTGACTTCGACGATCGCGCCGGGCGCGGGGCCGGTGGCGCGGAACACTTCCTCGCGGCTCATCACCATCTTGACCGGACGGCCCGATTTCTTCGACAGCATGTAGGCCAAGGGTTCGAGGTAGACGATCGTCTTGCCGCCAAACCCGCCGCCGATCTCGGCCGGGATCGCGCGGATATTGGCGATGTCGGCGCCGACGATGCGCGAGGTATAGGCGCGCACCATGAACTGGCCCTGGCTTGAACTCCAGATCGTGGTCTGGCCGTCCGCGCCGACCGAGACAACGCACGCGTGCGGCTCGATATAGCCCTGGTGCACCGGCTGCGTCGTGTAGCGGCGCTCGATGACGACGTCCGCTTCGGCAAACCCCGCTTCGACGTCGCCCTTGGCGAACCGCACGACCTTCGAGACGTTGGAGGGCTTGGTCGGCTTCGGCTCGACGCCGGCGGTGAACATGTCGTCATGCAGAATGGGGGCGCCGTCGGCCATCGCGGCCTCGACGTCCATCACATGCGGCAGCACCTGGTACTCGACCTCGATCAGGTCGAGCGCCTGCTCGGCGATCGCCTGCGAGGTCGCCGCGACCGCCGCCACCGCGTGGCCCTCGTAGAGCGCCTTGCCGCGGGCGATGACGTTGCGCGACAGATCGCGCAGATTGGCCGGCGCCGCGCCGACATGGGCGCGGTCGGGCGTCACCTCCGGGAAATCACCGCCGGCGATCACCGCCTTGACGCCCGGGAGCGCGAGCGCCTTGTCGAAATTGATCGAGACGATGCGGGCATGGGCATGCGGGCTGCGCTTGATGCGACCCCACAACATCCCCGGCATCACCATGTCGGCACCGAAATTGGCGCGGCCGGTGACCTTGTCGACGCCGTCCGGGCGGATCGGCCGGGTGCCGACGACCTTCAGCGTCGCCTTGTCGAGATAGCTCATTGCGCACCTCCGTTGTCGCTCGCCCTGGACCCCGCTTTCGCGGGGGTGACGCGTAATTGCTAAGCGGCAGGCGAGCGCGGATTTTCGCCGCGCATTACCGCGGCCGCATCGAGCACGGCGCGGACGATCTTGTCGTAGCCGGTGCAGCGGCACAGATTGCCGGCGAGCCAATAGCGGGTCTCTTCCTCGGTCGGGTTCTTGTTCTCGTCGAGCAGCGCCTTCGCGGCGACGATGAACCCCGGCGTGCAGAAGCCGCATTGCAGCGCGGCGTGCTCCAAAAACTTCTGCTGCACCGGATGCAGCTTGTCGCCCTGCGCGACGCCCTCGACCGTGGTGATGCTTTTACCCTCGGCCTCGACGCCGAGCATCAGGCAGGAGCAAACGACCTTGCCGTCGGCGATGACGCTGCAGGCGCCGCAATCGCCCGAGCCGCAGCCTTCCTTCGAGCCGGTCAGGTTGAGTTCGTCGCGCAACACATCGAGCAGGGTCTGCTGTGCCTCGCACAAAAACTCGACCGGCTCGCCGTTGATGACCGTTGTGACGTGATGCTTGCTCATAATGCAGTCTCCTGAAACTAGGCGCGCGCCGCGGCGCGTTCGAAGGCGATGGCGGCGGCCCGGCGTGCGAGGACGCCGGCAACCTTGGTGCGGTATTCGATCGTGCCGCGCTTGTCGCTGATCGGCTTGCAGGCGGCCTGCGCCGCCGCGTCGAGCGCCGCCAGCGTCGCGGCATCGAGCTTGTGGCCGATGAGGGCCTTCGCCGCGTCCGCGACGACGAGCTGGGTCGGCGCGACAGCGCCGAGCACGACGCGCGCATCGGTGCAGGTGCCGCCGGCGTCGAGCGTCACGTTGACGGCGCAGCCCACAACCGCGATGTCCATCTCGGTGCGCGGAATGAAGCGCAGATAGGCGTCCGACTGGCGCGGCTTCGGCTTCGGGATCTTGAACTCGACGACAAACTCGCCCTTGGCGAGCGAGGTGCGCCCCGGCCCCGTCACGATCGCCTCGACCGGCGCCTCGCGCTTGCCGCTTGGGCCGGCGATGACCGCGACCCCGCGCGCCGCGATGACCGGCGGCACACTGTCGGCGGCGGGGGACGCATTGCACAGATTGCCGGCGATCGAACAGCGGCCCTGGATCTGCGTCGACCCGATCAGGTCGACCCCCTCGACGATGCCGGGCCAAGCATGTTCGAGCTTTTCGTTGGCGCTGATCATGACGCCCGGCGTCGCCGCGCCGATCACGAAAAACTCGCCCTCCTCGCGGATCCCGATGAGCCCCGGGATGCGCTTCGTATCGACGATCAGATCGGGCTTCAGCCGCCCGCTTTTCAGCTGCACCAGGAGGTCCGTTCCTCCCGACAGCACTTTCGCCAAACCGGCGGCGCCGGCCAAAGCCTTGACCGCTTCATCGACCGTCGCCGGCGCCGTGTAATTGAGCCTCGGCATGTTCGCTCCTGAAATGATCCGGTCGCGCCCCCGCCTCGCCGAGCGGTGACCGGGCGGCGCACCCTCTTGGCTTACACCACCAGCGCGGCCGGCGCAAAGTGCTAATCTTTTTGGGCAGACCCGATGATCCCGATCAGCGAAACCATTGCCCTCGACGATGCCGAAATCGGCGAAAGCTTCATCCGGGCCTCGGGGCCGGGCGGGCAGAACGTCAACAAGGTATCGAGCGCGGTACAGCTGCGTTTCGACGTGCGCCGCTCGCCCTCGCTGCCGGAACCGGTCCGCCAGCGGCTCGAGCGATTGGGCGGCCGGCGGGTATCGCAGGACGGCGTCCTCGTCATTACGGCGCAGCGTTTTCGTTCGCAGGAGCGCAACCGCCAGGACGCGCTCGACCGCCTCGTCGCGCTGGTCCGGCGCGCCGCGAGCCCGCCGCCGCCGCGCCGGCCGACCCGTCCGACCGCCGCCTCGCGCCGGCGCCGCCTCGCCGACAAGGCGCAGCGCGCCCGCCTCAAGCAGCAGCGCGCCGGCGTCACCGACGAGTGAGGCCTGTCAGTTGGAGCCGTCGGCGACGCTCAGGTGCTGCACCGCGAAGCCGCGGCGTTCGGTCAGGATGTCGCCGATCCGGCGGCGGTGGCAGCCGCGCCAGTCTGCTTCGTAGCATAAGAGGCAGCTCGGCGCCGCGGCGGCGATCACGGCGGCCTGCGCCAGCGCCAGCTCGGCTTCGGCGCTGGTCAGCCGGTCCTCGACGATATGCCAGAAGCGGTCCCAATCGCCGCGGCGGCCGGCGAGGCGCCCCTCGGGCGGGGTGCCAAGCGCAGTCAGGCCGACATAGCGCATGCCGGCTTCCTCGATTGCGGCCGAGAGCTGGCGCTTGGAAAAGCCGGGGCGGCGCGAGATCGGCCGGTCGCGCACGTCGATCAGCGTCGCGACGCCGGCGGCGCCGAGCGTCGCCACGAGATCGGCGAGCCGCGCCTTCTCGTAGCCGATCGTGAAGAGCGTATTCACCCAAACCTCCCGTCATGCCCGCGAAAGCGGACATCCAGGGGCAAATGTCGGAACGCGTCCCTGGACCCCCGCATTCGCTTACGCGGGGGTGACGAGGCTGAGTGAGGCATCAACCGACGCGGTAGCGGTCGATTGCCGCGCGGTCGAGCTCGATGCCGAGGCCGGGCCGCTCGGGGACTTTGACGGTGCCGTCGCTTTCGAGGCGCAGCGGCTCCTGCAATAGTTCGTCGCGGATCGCGTTCGGGTTCTGGTCCCATTCGAGCACCAGCCCGTTGGGGATCGCCGCGGCGAAATGCAGGGAGGCGACCAGCAGCACGGCGCCGGCGAAGGCGTGCGGCGCCACCATGCGGTGATGCGCCTGGGCGTAGGCGGCGATGCGGCGCCCTTCGGAAAACCCACCCGACCACGCGACGTCGAGCTGCACGATGTCGACGGCGCCGCGGCCGATCAGCTCGCGGAAGGCATAAAGCCCCATCTCGGTCTCGTAGCCGGCGATCGGCGTCGCCAGCGCGTCGGCGACCCGGGCGCTGCCCTCGATGTCGTCGGTCGCGACCGGCTCCTCGATCCAATAAAGGTTATAGGGCTCCATCGCGCGGCCCATCTCGATCGCGAAGGCCGGGCTCCAGGCGCAGTTGACGTCGACCATCAGCTTGGCGTGCGGCCCCAAGGCCTCGCGCACCGCCGCGACCCGCGCGAGATCCTCGCCCGGATCGACTTCGCAAAAGCCCTTGTTGCCGATCAGTTCGCGCAGGTGGGTCTGGGTCGACGGGTTGCGGCCGATCTTCATCTTCATGCCGCGGAAGCCGCGGGCGCGGTAGCCCTCCGCCTCGCCGGCGATGCCGTCGACCCCCTTGCCCTCCTGGTAGAAGCCACCGCTGGCATAGGCCTCGACCCGGTCGCGGCAGGCGCCCAGCAGCTTATAGACCGGCAGCTTGGCGATTTTGCCGGCGATGTCCCACAGCGCGATGTCGATGCCGCTGATCGCGTGCATGACGACGCCGCGGCGCCCGTATTGCCGGGTGCGGGCGAACATCTTTTGCCACAAGCCCTCGATCAGCAGCGGGTCCTGGCCGATCAGCAGCGGCCCCAGATCCTTCTCGATGACCGTCGCGGTGGCGCCGCCGCCGAGCCCGGCTTCGCCGATCCCGACGATGCCGCTGTCGGTCTCTACCTCGACAAGGAGGCCGCCGCGCCGCGACTGCACGCCCGAAGCGCTGGCATAGGGCGGGTCGACCTTGCAGGACAGCGCGATCGTGCGGATGGCGGCGATTTTCATGCGCTTTTCCTCACCCTTCGCCGATCACGGCGAGCAGGTCGCACTGGATCTGCATCGGCGGCGCGAGATGGCCGCTGGCGACGGTGTGCCGCGCCGGCCGCGATTCCGGGTCGGGAAACATCTCAACCCAGTATGTGTTGAGGGTCGGGCGCAACGAGCGGTCGGCGATCCACACCGTCATCTTGACGATGTCGTCGGGCGTGCCGCCGGCCGCTTCCATCAGCCGGCGCACATTGGCGAACATCGCAACGCATTGCCCGTCGAGGTCGGGCGGGATGTCGCCGGTCTGCGGATCGGCGCCGGAGATCGCGCCGGACACGACAAAGGGACCCTTGCGGCAGGCGGCCGGGATCGGGTTGACGTGCTTGACGCCGGAAACCTCGATGCTGCGCCGCTTTGCCATGACGATCCCCACCCTATTGCCAAGCCGCGATGATAGGGGCGCGGCAGCGGCGCGGCAACCCGCGGCCCCTATTTCACCGTGATCTCGCCGGTCATGCCGGCCCAATCGTGGTCGGCGCAGCGCAGCGGAAAACGCCCTTGGCGCTGTGGCACGAACAAGAAATCCTTGGTCTTTCCGGGTGGGATCGCGATCTCGGTGCGGTCGGCATTCAAGACGCCGGGATCGCGCATCTGGACCGCCTTGAAGAATTCGGGCGCGGTGAACTCGTGCAGTTCCGTGCCGTGGTTCTCGATGTGCAGGCGATAGGCGGCGCCGCGCCGGAAGCTTAGCCGGTTTGGCGAAAAGCGGTATTCGGTGGTGACCACGCTCACCGGCCGGGCCTTCGACCAGTCGACCCCGGCGGCCGCGGCAGCCGGCGCCAGGAGCAGCAGCGCGACGAGCAGAAAGGGCTTCATCCGGCTGCGCCCCGCCGCCGCAAAATGGCCCCGGCCGTCATCCCGGCGGGCTCTCGGCCAGAAAGCGGCGGGCAATTGCGGCGTGCATCGCGATGCCGATGGCCATCGCGTCTTCGTTGAGGATCATGCGGTTGGAGTGGCAGGAGGCGACATGGTCGTGGTCGTCGCAGCCCTCCGGCATGACGCCAAGGAACATCATGCAGCCGGGCATCCGCTGCAGCACGTAGGAGAAATCCTCCGCTCCCATGAAGGGCGCCGGCATCGGGATGTAGTTGTCGGCGCCGATCAAATCGGTCGCAACGCCACGCGCGAAATCGACAAAGGCGGGGTCGTTGAGCGTCACCGGGTAGCCGCGGTTGATCGTGACCGAGGCTTCGCACAGATGTGCCGCGGCGATATTCGTCGCGACCCGCCGGATGCCCTCGCGCGCGGTGTCACGCGCCGCTTCCGAGGTGGTGCGCAACGTGCCGAGCATCTCCACCGTCTCCGGGATCACGTTGCTGGCGGTGCCGGCGGCGATCTTGCCGCAGGTCAGGACCGCCGGATCGAAGATATTGCTCCGGCGGGTGATCATCGCATGCATTGCGAGGCCGATCTCGCAGGCGACAGGCACCGGGTCGACCGCCAGATGCGGCATCGAGGCGTGACCGCCGCGCCCCTTGACCTGGATCCGCCAAGTATCGACCGACGCCAGGATCGCACCCGCCCGGCTGGCGATCGCGCCCGCCTTGAAATTGGGAAAGATGTGCAGCGCGAAGGCGGCGTCGGGCTTGGGGTCGGCGTCGAGGAGGCCGTCCTCGATCATCCGCCGCGCCCCGGCATGGCCCTCCTCGCCCGGCTGGAACATGAATTTGACGGTGCCGGCGAGTTCGTCGCGGTGGCGATGCAGGAGATGCACCGCCCCCACCAGCATCGCGGTATGGGAATCGTGGCCGCAGGCGTGCATCCGGCCGGCGATCTCGCTGGCGAAATCGAGCCCGGTTTCCTCCGGCATCGGGAGCGCGTCCATGTCGCCGCGCAGGAGGATCGTGCGGCCGCTTTGCGAGCCGGGCCTGGTGCCGCTCAGCGACACGACAAGGCCCGAGGTCGAGGGCCCCCGGCCGATCGCGACATCGAGGCCGGCGAGCCCGTCGAGCACCGCCGCGGTGGTCAGCGGCAGTTGCAGCCCGAGCTCGGGCTTCGCATGGATGCGGCGGCGCAACGCGATCGCGGCCGGCAACAATTCCCGCGCCTCGTCGAGAAGGCCGTTCAGCGGCGGCAGATCGGCCATTCGTCCGGTCCTCTCCCTATCGGGGCGCGGCGTGCGTGCCGCCGGCGGCGTCATGCTCCGCCACCAGCGCGCGCAGAAGCGGGATCAACTCCTCGCCATACTGAACCGCGTCCGGCCGCGGATCGTAGCCGCGGATCAATAGGCTGGTGGCGCCGAGCTTATAGTATTCGAGCATCGCCCGCGCGACGGTTTCGGGCGTGCCGACCAGCGCGGTCGAATTGCCCTGGGCGCCGGTGGCGACCGCCAGCGGCGTCCACAAGCAGCTATCGTGCACCTCGGCCGTGGCGGCGGCCGCGAGCAGCCGTTGCGAGCCGACGTTTTGGCGCTGCGGCGCGGCCGCGCCGCGGCGATTGGCCAGCACCCGGTCGAGGATCGCCCGGGCGCGGTCCCAGGCCTCGCCCTCGGTGTCGCCCAGGATCGGCCGCGTCGACAGGCTGAAGCTCGGGGCGCGGCCGGAGAGCGCGGCCTCGCGCCGCACGCGGTCCATGAAAAGCGCGGTCTCCCGCAGCGGTTCGCCCCACAGCATGTAGACATCGACGTAGGGCGCCAGCGCCCGGATCGCCGCGTCGGAGCCGCCGCCGCCGTATATCGGGATGTGCGGCAGCTGCCGGCAGCGGATTTCCGCATAGGTCCCGCGGGTCCGGTAGAATTCGCCGGCGTGGTCGAACGGCTCCGGCTCGGTCCAGCAGCGGCGCAACAGCGAGGCGTATTCGGCGGTGCGGCGATAGCGCGCCGCATGGTCGGTCCAGTCGCCATCCTTGGCCTGATCGGCGTCGCTGCCGCCGGCGATGATGTGCACCGCCAGGCGGCCCTGGCTCAATTGGTCGAGCGTCGCCAGCTTGCGGGCGGCAAGCGGCGGCGCGACAAACCCCGGCCGATGCGCCAGCAGAAACCCCAGCCGCTCGGTCACCGCGGCGGCGTGCGCCCCGACGAGAAACCCGTCGGGCGCATCCGAGAAATAGCCGATCAGCACCCGGTCGAAGCCGGCGCGCTGATGAATGCGCGCGGTCTCGGCGACGACGCCGGCATCGAACGGGGGGCCGGACGGCGCGACCAGCTCCGAGGCGATCCGCGGCGCGATCCAGCCGATCATCTCCACCGGCATGCCACCTGCCTTCCTGCCCTCGCGCGCTCACCCAGCGGCGCGCCCTGCGCGCCCGCTGTCAAGCCGGAGCGGCATTTCCCGCAAACTATCGAAAGATGGTGCCCAGGGGCGGAGTTGAACCACCGACACACGGATTTTCAGTCCGTTGCTCTACCAACTGAGCTACCTGGGCGCCGGGAACGCGCGCTTATAGAAGCGTCTGGCGCGCCTGTCCAGCCCGTCGCCGGCCGGGCGAGAGCGCCGCCGCCCATAGGCGCCGCCGGCGCCCCGGGTGCATGATGGCGGCCATGCCAGCGCACCTCCGCCCGCCGCTCTCCCGCCCGTTGATCTCCCGCCCGTTAATCTCCGAGCGGCGCATCCGCGCCCGCGTCGCCGCGCTGGCGCGCGCGATCGACGCCGATTACCGTGGCGAGAACCTGGGGCTCGTCGCGGTGCTGAAGAGCGCCGCGGTTTTTGCCGCCGATTTGCTGCGGCGGCTTGAGACGCCGGCGACGCTCGACTTTCTCGCCGCCTCGTCCTATCGCGGCGCCGCGACATCCTCGGGCGCGGTGACGCTCGGCGGCGGCGACGCTCTCGCGGTGGCGGGCAGGCACCTCATTGTCGTCGAGGACATCCTCGACACCGGCCTGACCGCCTGCGCTGTCCTCGACCGGCTGCGGCGCGAGGCGCCGGCGAGCCTCGCGCTCTGCGCACTGCTGCGCAAGCCGGCGGCGGCCGCGCTCGATCTCCCGGTGGCCTATGTCGGGTTCGACATTGCGGACGATTTCGTGGTCGGCTACGGCATGGACTACGCCGAGCGGTACCGCAACCTGCGCGCGATCCACCGCCTGGCGCGGCGCTGAGCGGCGGCCGGCGCCGAGCCGCCTCCAGCGCCTGTTCCTGATGGGAATCAGCAGGCGCTCCAGCCCTCGCGCCGCCGCGCCGCCGCGGCCCGCTCAGCCCGCCAGCTTGCGGGTCAACAGCTGGTTGACGATTGCCGGGTTGGCCTTGCCGCCGGTGGCCTTCATGACCTGGCCGACGAAGAAGCCGAGAACCTTCGGATTGGTCGCGTATTGCGCGACCTGCGCCGGGTGGGCCGCCAGCGCGGCCTCGACCGCGGCTTCGATCATGCCGCCGTCGCTGAGTTGGCGCAGGCCCTTCTGGTCGACGATCGCGCCCGGCGCCGCGCCGGTTTCGATCATCTCGGCGAAGACGTCCTTGGCGATGCGGCCGGAGATCGTGCCGTCGGCGATCAGGTCGATCAGGGCGCCGAGCCGCTCGGCCGCGACCGGCGACCCGTCGATCCCAAGCCCGAGCCTATTGAGCGCGCCGAAGAGATCGCCCATCACCCAATTGGCCGCGGCCTTGGCATCGCGCCCCGCGGCGACCTGCTCGAAATATTCCGCGGTGGCGCGCTCGGCGACCAGCACCGCGGCATCCTCGGCCGAGAGCCCGAAGTCAGCGATGAAGCGCGCCTTTTTCGCATCGGGCAATTCGGGCAATTCGGCGCGCAGCCGGTCGAGCCAGGCCTGTTCCAGCACCAGGGGCAAGAGATCGGGGTCGGGGAAATAGCGGTAATCGTGGTCGTGCTCTTTCGAGCGCATGCGCCGCGTCTCGCCGCGGCCGCTGTCCCAGAGCCGGGTCTGCTGCTCGACCGCGCCGCCCGCCTCGATCAATTCGACCTGGCGGCGCGCCTCATAGTCGATCGCGGCCATCACAAAGCGCACCGAATTCAAATTCTTGATCTCGCAGCGCGTGCCCAAGGGCTCACCCGGATGGCGCACCGAAACATTGCAGTCGCAGCGCAGCGAGCCCTCTTCCATGTTGCCGTCGCAGGTGCCGAGATATCTGAGGATCGAGCGCAATTTGCGCAGATAGAGGCCGGCCTCCTCGGCGCTGCGCAAATCGGGCTCGGACACGATCTCCATCAGCCCGATGCCGGCGCGGTTGAGGTCGACATAGGTTTCGCGCGGGTGCTGGTCATGGAGGCTCTTGCCGGCGTCCTGCTCGAGGTGCAGCCGGGTGATGCCGATCGTGCGCGCCCTGCCGTCCGGCATGTCGAGGACGACGCGGCCCCGCCCGACCACCGGCTGCTGGTACTGCGAAATCTGGTAGCCGGCCGGGAGGTCAGGATAGAAATAATTCTTGCGGTCGAAGACGCTGACGAGGTTGATTTCGGCGTCAAGGCCGAGCCCGGTTTTGACCGCCTGCTCGACGACACGGCGGTTGATCACCGGCAGCATGCCGGGAAACCCCGCGTCGACCGTCGAGACCTGGGTGTTGGGCGCGGCGCCGAACGCCGTCGCGGCGCCCGAAAACAATTTCGCCCGCGCCGTCACCTGGGCGTGCACCTCCAGCCCGATGACGATTTCCCAGCGGCCGGTGCGGCCTTCGATCAGGCTTGGCGCCGACATCACGCAGCCCTTATCAACGCGGTCTCAACCCAGATCGTGTGGTCGTCACCCTGAGCGTCGATGAATTCCAATTCGGCCTGGCCATAACTAAAGCCGGCCAGGGTGACGGGCTGACCGACCATCGATCGGATTGCCTTTTGGTCCTCTTTGGGTAAGCCGCGCAGTAGCGACGCCGGCGCCGACGTCAGGATTACCCGATCACCCGGTCGAAATTCAGACATCGACGTTTGCTCCGTCGTCATTCGGTGCAGCGGCACTTGACGTGCTTCCGCTTCATGGCGAGCCTTCGCGTAGCCTCCCGCTTGCCATCTCTGGATGCAATCACGCAATCGGCGGCGGTCACCGTCGCGAAGGCAAACAATAGGGCTTCCGATCTGAGATTGCCTGGCATGCTATCGTCGGCATCGGCGCGACCGTTGCACGTACAGCCGTGCGGCGGCTTCGTTGGTTTGGCAAGCGATCTGCCGGCAGCCGCGCCGCCATTGGATCTCACTGGCCCATCCCGGCGATGAAGCTCGGGCGGTGGGTGAAGTGGGCGGCGCGTTCGATTGCTTCGCCGACCCGCAGCACCGTTGCCTCGTCGAAGGCGCGGCCGATCACCTGCAATCCCAAGGGCAAGCCGTCGGCCGAGAGGCCGGCCGGCACCGAGATCGCCGGCAGCCCGGCGAGGTTGGCCGGGATCGTGAAGACGTCGTTCAGATACATCGCGATCGGGTCGTCGCTATGGTCGCCGATCGCGAAGGCGGCCGAGGGCGCGGTTGGGGTCAGGAGGCAATCGACACGCTCGAAGGCGGCGGTGAAATCGCGCGCGATCAAGGCGCGCACCTTTTGCGCCTTCAGATAATAGGCGTCGTAATAGCCGGCCGACAGCACGTAGGTGCCGATCAGCACGCGGCGCTTTACTTCGGCGCCGAAGCCCTGGGCGCGGGTCAATTCGTACATGTCGTCGAGGCTGTCGCCCGGCACCCGCAGGCCAAAGCGCACGCCGTCATAACGCGCCAGGTTCGAGGAAGCCTCGGCCGGGGCGATGATGTAATAGGCCGGCAGCGCGTATCGGCTCAGCTTCAGGCTCACGTCGACCGGCTCGGCGCCGGCTTCGCGCAGCCACCGGGCGCCCTCCTGCCATAGGGCCTCGATCTCGGCCGGCATGCCGGGGGCGCGGTATTCCCGCGGGATGCCGACCCTGAGGCCCTTTATGCCGCCGCCGAGCGCCGCTTCGTAATCGGGCACCGGCAGCGGCGCCGAGGTTGAATCCTTGGGGTCGTGGCCGGCCATCGCGCCCAATAGGATCGCCGCGTCGCGCACGCTGCGCGCCAGCGGCCCCGGATGGTCGAGCGAGGAGGCGTAGGCGACGACGCCCCAGCGCGAGCAGCGCCCGTAGGTCGGCTTCAGCCCGACGATGCCGCAAAAGCTCGCCGGCTGGCGGATCGAGCCGCCGGTGTCGGTGCCGGTGGCACCCAACGCGGCGTGCGCCGCGACCGCCGCGGCAGAGCCGCCCGACGAGCCGCCCGGCGCCAGCGGGCGGTTGTCGCCGGCTCGCCGCCAGGGGTTTTCGGTCGGGCCGTAAAAGCTCGTCGTGGTCGAGGAGCCCATCGCGAACTCGTCGAGATTGGTCTTGCCGAGCAGCACCGCGCCGGCTTCCCACAGTTTTTCGGTGACGGTCGCTTCGTAGGGCGGGGTGAACCCGTCGAGGATGTGCGAGGCGGCGGTGGTGAGGGTGCCCGCGGTGCAAAAGAGGTCCTTGACCGCGATCGGGATGCCGTCGAGCGGGCGCCCCTCGCCTTTCGCGATACGCCGGTCCGCGGCGGCGGCCATCTCAAGCGCGCGCTCCGGCGTCTCGGTGATGTAGGCGTTGAGCGGGCGCGCCTGCTCCATCGCCGCGATATAGGCCGCCGCCAATTCGTGCGCCGAGAAGCGCCTCGCGCGCAGCCCGGCGCGCGCCTCGGCCAGGGTCAGCCCGGTCAGCCCGGTCAGCGCCGCCAGCGCGCTCACTCGACGACCTTCGGCACCGCGAAAAACCCCCGTGCCGGCCCCTCGGGAGCGCTGCGCGGCGCGTTGCCGAGGATCGCGTCGCGGCGCCCGCCATCGCTCACCGCGTCCTCGCGCATCGGCAGGCCCGCCGCCGCGACGCTGGTCATCGGCGCGACGTCGGCGGTGTCGACTTCGGCGAGCTGCTCGATCCAGCCGAGGATGCGCGTCAACTGGGCCGCCAGCGGTTCGAGCTCGGATTCGTCGAGTCGAATGCGCGCGAGCGCGGCAATATGCGCGACTTCGGCCTTATCCAGCGCCATCCCATTTCTCTCGTCAGCGGTGACCCAAAGCTCGCTCAGAGATGGCGCGAACGGGCGAATTCTGCAATCTCCCCTGGGCGGCGCCCGGGAGTAGGATCGGCCATGCTCGTCGACGACCCGCGAGAGTTGCGCCATTGGGTGCCGCCCGGCTTGCGCCTCCTGGGGCTCGATGTCGGGACCAAGACGATCGGCGTCGCGCTCTCCGACACGAGGCTTGTGATCGCCAGCCCGCTCGAGACGCTGCGCCGCCGCGGCCGCTTCCGCGACGACGCCGCGGCGCTGCTGGCGCTGATAGACCGGCACGGCGTCGGCGGCCTCGTGATCGGCCTGCCGCTGGCGATGTCGGGCGGCGACAGCCCGATGACCCAGTCGGTGCGGCAGTTCGCCCGCAACATCCTGGCGGTGCGCGACATGCCGGCGGCGCTGTGGGACGAGCGGCTGTCGACCGCGGCGGTCACCCGCGCGATGATCGCGCATGACATGAGCCGGAAGCGCCGCGCCGCGATCGTCGACCGCGTCGCCGCCGCCTATATCCTGCAGGGCTGCCTCGACGCGATCGGCGGCGGGCGCGCGCCGGCGTGAAACTCGCGCTGCGCCTCCTGGGGCTCGGGCTCGGCGTCGCGGTCGTCCTCTGGCTGGTGGCGCACGCCGACACCGCGGCGCTCCTCGGCGTCCTCATGCGGATCGGCTGGGGCTTCGCCGCGATCGTCGCGGCGCGCGGCGCCACCATCCTCATCGATTGCGCCGCCTGGTATTGCCTGGTGCCGCAGGGCGAGCGGCCGGGTTTCGCGGCGCTGCTGCCGCTGCGCTGGATCGCCGAAGCGATCAACACGACGCTGCCGGCGGCGCAGATCGGCGGCGATCTGGTGCGCGCCCGGCTGCTGCAGCGCCGGGTTGCGGCGCCGGCCCGCGGGGCGGCCTCGGTGGCGGTCGATTTCGCGCTAAGCCTTTTCGCGCAGATCCTCTTCACCCTGCTCGGCTTGGTGCTGCTCGCCCGGCTGAGCGCCGCCGCCGCGTGGTGGCCGGCCCTCTTCTGCGCGGCGCTGGTGCCGCTGTTCGCGCTCTTAAGCTGGGAGCTCCTGGTGCGGCGCCGGCTGCTGGCCGCCGCCGAGCGCGCCGCCGCCCGCCTCGGGCAGCGCCGCATCGCGCTCGCGCTGCAGGCGCTCGGGGGCGCGCTCGCCCTCGTCGCCACCAGCCGCGCCGCCCTCGCCCGCTCGCTCGCGCTGCACCTCGCGAGCTTCTTCGGCCATGCCGGCGAATTGTGGCTGACCTTACGGCTGATGGGGACGCCGACCGGGTTTGCCGAAGCGACGCTGCTCGAAAGCCTGAGCCTCGCCGCGCGCAGCGCCGCCTTCCTGATCCCGAGCGGCTGGGGCGCGCAGGAAGCTTCGCTCGTCGCGCTGGCGGCGCTGACCGGCCTCCCGGCGGCGACCGGGCTCGCGCTCGGCCTCGTCAAGCGGGCGCGCGAATTCGCGGTCGGCCTGCCGGGGCTCGCCGCCTGGGCGGTTGTCGAGCGCCGCCGGCGCTACGCCGAGCCGGCCGAGGCCCAACGGCCGATCGCGCGGTAAATTTCGGCGGACGGCGCGAAATCGACCCGCGGATGGCGGAACGGGACCCAGTGGAAGCGCTCGCGAAACAGGCGCCCGGGGTGCGGTGGCGCCGCGTAATCATGCGCCGGCAGCGGGCGGCAGGCTTCAAGGGTCGCGCCGAGATGGCGCAGATTTCCCCGCTCGGAGGCATAGCATCGGAGCGCCCGGCGCTTGCGCTCGGCCTCGGCCTCGGTCGCCGCGATCGCGACTTCGCCGCCGCGCAGGCTCGCAAAGCGGTTTGCCGTGACCTTGCCGCCGGCGAAATTATAGGCGGCGAATTCGGTGACCGGCAGTGGCGCCCCCAGCTTGGCGGCGAGCGCGTTGGCCGCGTCATGGTCCTGGTGGCCGCCCTCGAAGGCCGGGACCCACAGCGTCTCGGCGCTGCACGACGCGACGGCCGCCGCGACGTCGCCGGCGGCGCGGTCGAGCTCATGCACTAGGCGGCGCGAGGGCGTGTCGCGGAAGCCGACCGGCTCCAGCCCGAGGAAACGGGCGGCGGCCTCGGCTTCGGCGCGGCGGCGGGCGACGCGCGCCGCGTGGCGCGGGCGCTGCCAGCGCCACAGCGTAGCCGGCTCCGGCACCCCGCTCGTCAGATAGAGCACAAAGACCCGCGCGCCCGCCGCCCGCGCCCGCAGCGCCGCGATGCCGCAGGCGACGATCTCATCGTCCGGATGCGGCGCCAGCACCAGGATCCGCGGCCCCGGCATCACGCCCGCCGCTACGCCGCCCGCTGTTGGGCCACTCGGCGCTGGGCCGCCGCTTGCCACACCGGCAGCAAATCCTCGGTCAAGACCTCGCCCCAGCTCGGGACCCGCGCCGCGACCGTGGCGCGCGCAGCCTGGCTCATCTTGGCGCGGCGCCGCGGCCGGGCGGCGAGTTCGCCGATCGCGGCGGCCCAGGGGGCCGGGTCGTCGCCCGGCAGGACGCGCAGCCCCGGGCAATCGGCGAAGCGGGTCGCGACGCCGCTGCCGGCCGCCAGCAAAGCCGGCAGGCCCGACGCCAGCGCCTCGACCGCGGCATTGCCGGCCTCGTCGATCGCCGAGGGAAAAAGGAAAAGATCGGCCGACGCATAGGCCCGCGCCAGCTCGTCCTGGCTCAGCGTGCCGGCGCAGGTCAGCGCCGGGCCGAGCGCGGCTTCGAGCATCCCGCGCTCCGCCCCGCTGCCGGCGCAGAAGAGGTGCACCGGCACCCCCGCCCGCCGCGCCGCGGCGATGATTGGCGCGAGGAGGGGCACATTCTTGCCGGCGTTGAGCTTGCCGGCGTAGAGCGCGATCAGCTGGCCGGCGGGCAGCCCGAAACGGGCGTCCAGCCACGCCCGGTCGCGCCGCTCCGGCGAAAACAGCGCACGATCGAGCCCGCGGCGCAACGCGACGCCGCAATGGCGGCTGCGGTAGCGGGCGTCGAACTCGCCGCCATAGCTCTCCATCGCGGCGGCGACCCGGTTGAGGTGGCGGTCGAGCCGGCGTTCGAGCAGCCCCTTGACGCAGCCCGGCAGCGCCAAGGTGTCGTTGGCGGCGTGGTAGGCGAGCCCGCGCCCGAGCAGGCGCTCGAGCAGCTTGGCCGTGGTGATGCGGGCGTATTCCGGGGTGTTGGTGTGGATCGAGCTGACCACCGGGACGCCGTGCCGGCGGCCGAAGCGGGTCGCGGTGCGCGCGTAGCAGAAAAACGCGTCCGTCGTGTGGATCAAATCGTAGGCCGGCAGCGCGCGCGCCAGCCGCGGATGCCACGGCGCCAGGTCGGTATGGTCGGGCAGCTCGCGGATCAGCCGCGCGGTGCTGAAGACCGGCGGCAGCAGCCGGTAGCGCACGCTCGGCGAGAGCTCGATGCGGCGGGGCTCGGGGCCGCTGAAATGCACCGTCAGGTCGAGCCGGTCGGGATAGTCGACCGCCGCTTCGGCGATGCGCTGCCAGCATTTGACATGGCCGCCGGCGCCGGCCGAGAGAGTGAGGTCGACCAGCACGCCGACCTTGAGCGGTTGGGTAGCTGTCGGGGCGGCGCCCCCTTCATGCCCAACCGCAAACATGCTTTCGGACATCGCCTCCGCCCCGTGCGCCCGCCCATTCGTGGTCTACCCGCCGATTATACAAAAAATCCGCGGTCTATGGGCATGCCGTAATCTGGGGGGCCAATCTAGGCAAGCCTCGGCCCATGCGTTACTGTGCGGCGGCACAATTGGGCCGGGCGCGACCCGGCGCACACCCGTCCAGCCAAGAGAACGAGGGATTGGCGATGATCGATCTGCATTATTGGCCGACGCCAAACGGCAAGAAAGTCACGATCCTGCTCGAGGAATGCGCTCTTCCCTACAGAATTGTCCCGTGCAACATCCAGCGCGGCGACCAGTTCACGCCCGAGTTCCTGCGGATGAACCCGAACCACCGGATGCCGGTGATGGTCGACCACGCCCCCGCGGGCGGCGGCGGACCGATCTCGGTCTTCGAATCGGGCGCCATCATGATGTATATCGCCGAGAAGGTCGGGCGCTTCTGGCCGCAGGATCTGCGCGGCAAGTACGCGGTCACCGAGTGGGTCATCTGGCAGATGGCCAACCAGGGGCCAAAGCTCGGCGAATGCGGCCATTTCCGCCGCGCCGGCCCCGAGGCGGGCGACCTGACCTATGCCGTCAACCGCTTCACCGACGAAGCCAACCGGCTCTACGGCGTCCTCAACAACCGGCTCCACAAGAGCCGCTATGTCGCCGGCGACGAATACACGATCGCCGACATGATCTGCTATCCGTGGACCGTCAACTGGAAGGCGCAGGGCCAGGACATCGCCGAATTCCCCCATTTCAAGCGCTGGTTCGACGAATTGGGCGCGCGCCCGGCGGTGCAGCGCGGGATGGCGGTCGGCGCCGACCTGCCGCCCGATCCGGCGACGATCTCGGACGCCGAGCGCGCCGCGATCAGGAAGCGCATGTACAACCAGCGGGCGATCCCGGTTCCGGCGTGATTTTTGCCATAGCCGGGCGAGGGGATGCCGCGCTGCGCTCGCAATGACGATTTTCTAGTGTCATTATCGGGCCGATGTTGCAGCGCAAACGTATAGCGGGCCGGGGGTCGGGCCGGGCGTTAGACCGGGCGTTTCGGGCATGAGCGAGCCCGGCCTGCCGCGCGGCCCCTCGGTGCCCGGCGTCCCCGAGGGCGACAACCGCGAGCGGATGATCTGCGCCGAGTGCGGCTACATCCTCTACGACAATCCCAAGATCGTCGTCGGCGCGGTGGCGCGCTGGGAGGGCCGCATCCTGATGTGCCGGCGCGCGATCAACCCGCGGCGCGGCTATTGGACCCTGCCGGCCGGCTATCTCGAACTGGGCGAGGCGACCAGCGCCGGCGCCGAGCGCGAGGCCTGGGAAGAGGCGCAGGCGAAAATCGCGATCGAGAGCCTGCTGGCGATCTACGACATCCCGCGGATCAGCCAGGTGCAGCTGATCTACCGCGCCCGGCTCATTGACGAGCGGGTCGCGGCGGGCGCCGAAAGCCTCGAGGTCGCGCTCTTCGGCTGGGATGAGATCCCGTGGGGCGAGATCGCCTTCCCGTCGGTGCGCTGGGCGCTGCACCACGAGCGCGAGGCGCAGCGCTCGGGCGATTTCACCACCCGCTTCGCCCCGCCGCCCGACCCCGCCGCGCCGCAACGCGAGTAGCGCGCAAGCTACGCATCGAGCCCCACGAGGCTGCGGGCGTAGGCGCGGGCTTCGAACGGGCGCAGGTCCTCAGCCCCCTCGCCGACCCCGATTAGGTGGATCGGGATGCCGTATTTCTCGGCCAACGATACGAGGACGCCGCCCTTGGCGGTGCCGTCGAGCTTGGTCATCACGATGCCGGTGACGCCGACCACAGAGCGGAAGATCTCGGCCTGCGCGTGCGCGTTCTGCCCGACCGTCGCGTCGAGCACCAAGAGCACCGCGTGCGGCGCCGCCGCGTCGACCTTCTTCAAAACGCGGACGATCTTCTGCAATTCGGCCATCAGATCGGCCTTGTTGTGGAGCCGCCCGGCGGTGTCGATCAAGAGGACATCGACGCCCTCTTCGCGCGCCTTCACCAGCGCGTCGTAGGCGAGG
The DNA here is from genome assembly GCA_035309005.1 of Allostellaceae bacterium. Classification (GTDB taxonomy): domain Bacteria; phylum Pseudomonadota; class Alphaproteobacteria; order ATCC43930; family CGMCC-115725; genus DATARH01. The sequence continues at coordinate 33,981 of DATGFP010000005.1, forward strand.
CCGGCGGCGTCCGAGCCGGTCGGGCGGGTCACGACCGGGCAGCCGGCGCGCTCGCCCCAGATCTGCAGCTGCTCGACCGCGGCGGCGCGGAACGTGTCGCCGGCGGCCAGCATGACGCTGAGCCCCTCGTCGCGGTATTGCCGCGCGAGCTTGCCGATCGTCGTCGTCTTGCCGCTGCCGTTGACCCCGACGACGAGGATCGCAAACGGCTTTTTCTCGGGGTCGACGCGCAACGGAAACTGCACCCGCTCGACCAGTCGGACGACCTCGTCGGCCAGCGCCGCGCGCACCTCCTCGGGCGAGACTTCCTGGTCGAAGCGGGCGCGGCGCAGCGCCAGGACGACCTCGCCGGCGACGCCGGTGCCCATGTCGCTGGCGATCAGCAATTCCTCGAGCTCGGCGAGCGCCGCGTCGTCGAGCCGGCGGCGCAGAAAGATCGCGTTGATGCCCTCGTTGAGCCGCGCCGAGCTGCGCGACAGCCCGGCGCGCAGCCGCCCGAACCAGCCGCCGGGTTCCGCGCTGGCCGGCGGCGGCGCTGGAGCGGCCTCGGGCTCGGTCGCTGCAGCCGCGTCGCTGTCGGCGCCATCGTCGCTCGGCACGCCGCGCCGCCAGAACCTCATGGCGCCGCGACCCCGGCGAGCCCGGTCGCGCTCGCCGCGACGAGGCGCATGCGGCGAACCGAACCGACCGCCAGCGCGCGGTCGACCGCGACCGCGGCGTAGAACGCGGCCCGCCCGATGCCCGGCCGCTCGACCAGCACCTCGCTCTCGGAGCCAACCCGCGCCGCCAGCTCGGTGCCGAGCCCGGCGCTGCCCGCCGCCCGCAGCCGGGCGGCGCGCTCGCGCACCACCGCGGGATCGACCTGCGGCATCCGCGCCGCCGGCGTCCCCGGCCGCGGGCTATAGGGAAAGACATGCAGAAAGGCGATCGCGCATTCGCCGACGAGAGCAAGGCTGCGGCCGAACATTTCCTCGCTCTCGGTCGGGAAGCCGGCGATCAAATCGGCGCCGATCGCGACCTCCGGGCGCAGCGCGCGGGCGCGGCGCGCGGCGGCGATCGCCTGGTCGCGGCTGTGCCGCCGCTTCATGCGCTTCAGGATCATATCGTCGCCCGATTGCAGCGACAGGTGGAGATGCGGCATCAGGCGCGGTTCGTCGGCAAGGAGCGCCCAGAGGTCGGCGTCGAGCTCGCTCGGGTCGAGGGAGGAGAGCCGCAGCCGGCGCAATTCGGGCACCGCCGCCAGGAGCCGGCGCGCCATCGCGCCGAGCCCCGGGCAGCCCGGCAGATCGGCGCCGTAGGCGGTCAGGTCGACGCCGGTCAGGACGATCTCGCGGCAGCCGCCGGCGACCAGCGCGCGGGCCTGCGTAACGATCGCCTCGGGCGGCACCGAGCGGCTGCTGCCCCGCGCATAGGGGATGATGCAGAAGGTGCAGCGATGGTCGCAGCCCTGCTGCACCTGCAGATAAGCGCGAACCCGG
>DATGFP010000006.1:0-1563 GCA_035309005.1 Allostellaceae bacterium
CGGCTATTGGAAATCGCCGGGCCGCAGGGGCTGATCGACCTGCAGCCGTGCGGCGGCACCCATATCCGCAACACCGCCGAGATCGGCCCGGTGACGCTCGGCAAGATCGAGAACAAGGGCCGGCAGAACCGCCGGATCAACATCGCCTTCGCACCCCCACCCTGACCCTCCCCCGCTTGCGGGGGAGGGGAAGCAAGGGGGCTTTCGCGGGAATGACCAATTCAGTTTTCCAGGGTTAGAGGAGTTCTGATGCCTTATGTCCATCCCGAGGCGCTGGTCAATACCGCGTGGCTGGCGGCGCATTTGGGCGACCCGCAGGTGCGGGTGCTCGACAGCTCGTTCAAGCAGCCCGGCATCACCCCGACCGCGCGCGAGGATTACGATAGCGGCCACATCCCGGGCGCGGTGTTCTTCGACATCGACGACGTCGCCGAGCCGGGCACAAGCCTGCCGCACATGATCCCCTCGGCCGAGCGCTTCGCCGCCAAGATGGCCGAGCGCGGCGTCGGCAACGACGACCGGGTTATCGTCTACGACGCCAACGGCCTCTCCTCGGCCGGGCGGGCGTGGTGGCTGCTGCGGTTGTTCGGGCACGCCAACGTCGCGCTGCTCGACGGCGGCCTCCCGAAGTGGAAGGCCGAGGGCCGCGCGCTCGAGACCGCCGCGCCGGCGATCCCGGCGCGCCGCTTCACCGCCCGCTTCAACCCGGCGCTGGTGCGCGACAAGGCGGCGGTGCGCGCCAACATCGCCTCGGCGCGCGAGCAGCTCATCGACGCGCGCGCCGCCGGCCGCTTCGAGGGCAGCGCGCCGGAGACCTGGCCGGGCCGCCGCAGCGGCCACATCCCGGGCAGCCGCAACCTGCCGTTCGACCTCGTCACCGACGCGCAAACCCATCAGCTGAAGGACGCCGACGAACTGCGCCGGCTGTTCGAGGCGGCCGGGGTCAAGCTCGACCGGCCGATCGTGACGAGCTGCGGCTCGGGGGTGACGGCCTGCGCGCTGGCCTTCGCGCTCCATCTGATCGGCGGGCCCGAGGCGGCGGTCTATGATGGGTCGTGGTCGGAATGGGGGCTGCCCGGCGACACCCCCGTAGAGACCGGCCCGGCCGGCGGCTGAGCCGCGCGCGATGGCGCTGATCGACGACGTCATCACCTATCTGGAGATGCGGGCGCGGCCGCAGACGCCGCGCCTGCCGGCCCCGCTCGGGGTCAAGCTCGCGCTGATGCGGGCCGAGAATTGCAGCGTCTCGTTCTACCGCTACCTCTACGAGACGGTCGGCACGCCGTGGCTGTGGTACGAGCGCCGCCAGCTCGGCGACGCGGCGCTGGCGGCGGCGATCCAGGCGCCGACCACCGAAATCTTCGTGCTCTACGCCGGCGGCGTGCCGGCCGGCTATTTCGAATTGGACGCGGCGGCGGCGCAGGAGACCGAGCTGTGCTATTTCGGGCTCGTCCCCGAATTCATCGGCAAGGGGCTGGGGCCCTTCCTGCTGCAGGCGGCGATCGAGCGCGCCTGGGAGCGGCCGCTGGCGCGCCTCTGGGTGCACACCCGCACCTTCGACCA
>DATGFP010000007.1:0-17423 GCA_035309005.1 Allostellaceae bacterium
CCGGGTGCGCGGTCACGTGCTGCAGCATCCAGACGAGGTAGTCGCGGTCGTCGGTGGCGAGGCGCAATTCGGCGCCCGGCTGCATGACCGCAGCGAGCCGGTCGAGCGTCGCCGGCGCGACAAGGCGGCGCTTGTGGTGGCGCTGCTTCGGCCAGGGATCGGGAAACAGGATGAACACCCGCCCGATCGAGGCCGGCGCGAGGCAGTCGAGCAACAGCCGTGCGTCGTCGGCGAAGATGCGGACGTTGCCGAGGCCGCGCCGCGCGATGTCGCCGACGAGGCGCGCGACGCCGTTTTCAAACACCTCGACGCCGATAAAGCCGACGCCCGAGTGCGCTTCGGCCTGGGCCGCGAGATGCTCGCCTCCGCCAAACCCGATTTCGAGCCACACTGCCTCGGGCGCCGCCGGAAACAGGGTGCTGGGGGCGAGTTCGCCGTGCTCGGGCAGCGCGATCGCCAATTCCGGCAGCAGCGTGTCGCGGAGCCGCTCACGGCCTCGCCGCAGCGGCCGCCCGCGGCGGCGGCCGTAGACGCGGTGCGGCGGCGGAGTTTCAGGCCTCAGAATGCGCGGCGCAGCTGGTCGACGAGGTCGGTACGCTCCCATGAGAAGCCGCCGTCGGGGTCGGGGGCGCGGCCGAAATGGCCGTAGGCCGAGGTGCGCGCATAGATCGGCTTGTTGAGGCCGAGATGGGTGCGGATGCCGCGCGGCGACAGGTCCATCAATTCCTGCAATACCCGCGACAGCCGGTCTTCGTCGACGGTCGCGGTACCGTCGGTTTCGACATAGACCGATAGTGGCTTGGCGATGCCGATTGCGTAAGCGACCTGGATCGTGCAGCGCTCGGCCAGGCCGGCGGCGACGACGTTCTTCGCCAGGTACCGCGCCGCGTAGGCGGCCGAGCGATCGACCTTGGTCGGGTCTTTGCCGGAGAACGCGCCGCCGCCATGCGGCGCCGCCCCGCCATAGGTGTCGACGATGATCTTGCGCCCGGTCAGGCCGCAATCGCCGTCCGGGCCGCCGATCACAAAGCGCCCGGTCGGATTGACGTAGAAATGCGCCTCGTCGCACATCCAGCCCTGGGGCAAGACGTTGACGACATGCGGGCGGATGATCTCCCTGACCTCGTCCTGGCCGATCGTCGCGGCGTGCTGGGTCGAGACCAGCACCGCCGTCGCGCCCACGGGCTTGCCCTTGACGTATTGCAGCGTCACCTGGCTCTTGGCGTCCGGCCCGAGCAGCGGCGCGGCGCCGGAATGGCGCGCCTCGGCGAGCGAGCGCAAAATCGCGTGCGCGTAGAAAATCGGCGCCGGCATCAGTTCCGGGGTCTCGCTGCAGGCATAGCCGAACATCATGCCCTGGTCGCCGGCGCCCTCATCCTTGTTGCCGGCGGCGTCGACCCCCTGGGCGATGTCGGTCGATTGCCCGTGGATCAGGCAATCGACATGGGCGCGCTGCCAGTGAAAGCCTTCCTGCTCGTAGCCGATGTCGCGCACCGCGTGTCGCGCGACGTCGATCAGCGTCTCCTTGGTGATCGAGGAGGGACCGCGGACCTCGCCGGCGAGCACGATGTGGTTGGTCGTCGCCAGGGTCTCGACGCCGCAGCGCGCCTGCGGCTCGGCCGCCAGGAAGGTGTCGACGATCGCATCGGAAATGCGGTCGCAGACCTTGTCGGGATGGCCTTCCGATACCGACTCGCTGGTGAAAACGAAATCGTGCTGTGGCAAGAGATGTTCTCCCCTCACGTTACGGCAGGCGCCAAGCTCTCGGCGGGACGCGACGCGATCGCGACGGTGTCCTCGGTCGGCGGCACCTTGTCGAATGCCGGCGGGCGAGCGTCAAGCGGGATCTTGCCGCGAGATCCGTTTGCGCGGGCGCCGCAGCGGCGGCTCGCCGGCCGCCGCGAGCGTGCGGGCGAGTTCGAACAGGCGGCGGCGCACCGCCGCGTCCTCGATCGCATAATACGCTTCGACCAGTTCGATCGTCTCGCGCTTGCGCAGCGGGTCGGATTCGAAGCCCTCGGCCGGCGGCTCGGCGAACCCGCCGGGGATCGCCGGCGCGCGCACCGGATCGACATCGTCGAAAAAGAATGAGACCGGCACGTCGAGGACCCGGCTCAATTCATGCAGCCGGCTGGCGCCGATGCGGTTGGCGCCGCGCTCGTATTTCTGCACCTGCTGGAAGGTCAGGCCGATCGCGTCGCCGAGCCGCTCCTGGCTCAGCCCGAGCATGTTGCGGCGCAGCCGCACGCGCGAACCGACCTGAACATCGATCGGGTTGGGGGTCTCGGTTTTGGGGCGCCCGGGGCGGCCCCTTCGCTGGGTAATCGACATGCTTGCCCGCATTTGCAGAGCGCGGGTCATATCGCATACCGCCGTATGCCGTCAACGCCGCGCTGCAACTTGCGATAGGTGGGTTCGGCGTTGGGTCGCGAGGCGCTAGCGGCGCGGCCGCAGCGGCGGCAGGAGGCTGAGCACGAGGCCGAGCAGCAGCATCGCCAGGAAGAGCCAATCGCCGACCGCGCCGTAGAGCGTCGGCGGCGCGGCGGCGGGCAGCGCGACGTCGGCATAGGTGACGTCGTCGAGGCCGGTCCGCGCCACGATGCGGCCCACCGGGTCGACGACCCCGCTGATGCCGTTGTTGGCGACGCGCACCAGCGGCAGGCCCTCCTCGACCGCGCGGGTGCGGGCGATCGCGAAATGCTGGTAGGGGCCCGAACTGCGGCCGTACCACGCGTCGTTGGTGACGTTGAGGATCCACGCCGGGCGCTGCGCCTCATCGACGACCGCGCCGGGAAAAATCGCCTCGTAGCAGACGATCGGCGAGAGCGCCGGCAGGCGTGGCAGCGCGATCGTCCGCGGCCCCGGCCCGGCGCTCAGATCGATGCTGCCCGGGGTGATCTTCTTCAGCGGCAGCACACTGTCGAGCGGCATGTATTCGCCGAACGGCACGAGATGCGCCTTGTCGTAGCGAGCGCGGATCGCGCCCAGAGGGTCGATCGCCTCGACGCTGTTCCAGATCTGGATCGGCCGGACCGCCGGCGGCGTCGCGCGCAGCGCGCCGGTCAGGACGTAGCCGCCGGGCGGCGCGACCGCGGCGATCGCGGCGCGGTGCTGCGCGTCGCGGCCGAGGAAAAACGGGGTCGCCGCCTCCGGCCAGAGGACCGCGGCGAGCGGCTGCTTGGCGGGCGCGCCGCTCAGTTCGATCAGCCGGTGGAAATTGGTTTCGGCCGCCGCCGGGTCCCATTTCAGCGTCTCCGGCACCGACGGCTGGACGAGGCGCAGCCAGGTCGCGGTCGCCTCGGGCGGCAGCAGCCGGAGGCGGATCGCGCCGGCCGCCGCCGGCACCAGGATCAAGAGCGCGGCGCCCAGCGCCGGCGCGGCGCGCCGCAGCGGCGGCAGCGGCGTTAGCGAGGCGGCGCCGAGCAGCGCCGGCAGCGCGGCCGCCAGCACGCTGACAAAGCTCAGCCCGTAGATGCCGACCCAGGCGACGCTCTGCAGCATCGCCAGCGCCCCCGGGAAGGCCCCCGCCCAGGCATAGCCGACGAGGTTCCACGGCAGCCCGCTGAAGATGTGCCCACGGAGCCATTCCGCGGCGCCCCAGGCGACCGCGAACATGAGGATTCGCGCCCCGGCCGGGAGGTTGCGGCGCCGCGCCGCGAGGCCGGTCGCGCCAAGCGCCGCCGCCGGGAACAGCGCCAGCACCGCCGGCACGCCGAGCACGGCAAAGGGCAGCGCCCACCAGAAGCTCGCGATGTCGACAAACAGCGCCGCCGCGATCCAGTACATCCCGGCGACGAAAAAGCCGAGCCCGAAGAGGTAGCCGAGGCGGGCCGACGCCCACGGGCTGGCGCTGCCGTCGTCGAGCCACAGGAGGCCGGGAAAGGCAAGAAAGATCAGCGGGCTCAGGTCGAACGGCGGCAGCGCGCCGGCGAGCAGCGCGCCCAGCAGCACGGCCAGCCCGCGGCGCCGCCAGCCGGTCAGCAGCGCGATCTCTTGCGCCAGCCGGCACAGCGGCGTCTCGGTACGGGCGCCGGGATGCGCCCGCAAGGCCGAGCTCTCAGGCATTCTCCGGCCCCTTGGCGGCGCCGCCGGCGGCCGGCAGCCCGCGCACCCGCAACCGCTTGACCCGCCGCGGATCGGCGTCCAGCACCTCGAATTCGAGGCCGCCGGGGTGCTCGATGATCTCGCCGCGCTTCGGCACCCGCCCGGCCAGGGTGAACACCAACCCGCCCAGCGTATCGACCGCCTCTTCCTCGCCGAGCGCGCGCAGCCGCGTGCCGTGGTGCTCCTCGAGCGCCTCGATCGGCAGCCGCGCGTCAGCGATGACGCTGCCGTCCGGCCGTTCGATCAGGCTCGGCGCCTCGGGCTCGTCGTGCTCGTCCTCGATCTCGCCGACGATCTCCTCGATCAAATCCTCGATCGTCACCAGCCCGTCGATGCCGCCGAATTCGTCGACCACCATCGCGATGTGGGTGCGCGCCTGGCGCATCTGCACCAGGAGGTCGAGGATCGGCATCGACGGCGCGACAAACAGCACCTTGCGCAGCAGCCGTTCGAGCCTGCCCGGGCGGCGGTCGGCGACCGGCGCCAGCACGTCCTTGACGTGGACGAAGCCGATCACGTCGTCGAGGCTCTCGCGATACACCGGGACGCGCGAGTGGCCCTGCTCGACCATGCATTTGACCAGCTCGGAAAACGGCTGCGCGGCATCGAGGGCGACGATGTCGCCGCGCGGCACCATGACGTCGGCGGCGTTGCGGTCGTGGACCTTGAGGATGTTGCCGATCAGAAACCGCTCCTGCGGGGTGATCGGGTCGAGCCCCTCCAAATCGGCGGCGGCGACCAGCGCGTCTATCGTCTCGCGCGAGCCGCGCGGTCCGCGCGGCCGGCGCAATAGGCGCAACAGCATGCGCAGGCGCGCCAGCGACCCGCCGCCATTGCCGGGCGGGCTATGCTCCGGCTGGCCGTCGCTAGGGGGCGGCTCGGTGGCGTTCATCGATCGAAGCAGTTCCGGCTTTGGGTTCACATGGTATCGCAATAGGGGTCCGGCACCCCCAGCCCCGTCAAGATCGCCGCTTCGCGCGCTTCCATGATCGCGGCCTCGGCGGCGCCCTGATGATCGAACCCCAGCAGGTGCAATACGCCGTGCACCACCAGATGCACCAGATGGTCGGCGAGCGGCTTCTTCTGCTCGGCGGCTTCGCGCGCCACCGTCTCGAAGGCCAGCACGACGTCGCCGAGCAGGATCGGCGCCCCCGCCGGCGCGGCTGCGCCCGGATCGGCAAGCGCGAAGGCAAGCACATTGGTCGAGGCATCCGTGCCGCGGTACGTGCGGTTGAGCCGACGCTGCTCGGCGTCGTCGGTCAGCACCAGGTCGAGGACGAGCGGCGCCCTCTCAAGCCGCCCGGCCGCGCCGGCCAGGGCGGCGCGCGCCGCCGCTTCGGCGAGCCCGGCCGCATCGGGGCAGGCGGCAAGCCAGTCCTCGCAGCACAGCGACACGCCTACGGAGGCGGCATCGTTCACCTCATCCCGCCCCCTCGTCGCCGCGCGCGGCGCGGTCGCGCGCCTCGTAGGCGCCGACGATGCGGGCGACCAGCGGGTGGCGCACGACGTCCTTCTCGGTGAAGCGCACGATCGCGACGTCGTGGACGCCGCGCAGCGCTTCCAGCGCGTCGGAAAGGCCCGAGCGGCTGCCGGGCGGCAGGTCGACCTGGGTCGGGTCGCCCGTCACCACCATGCGCGAGCCCTCGCCGAGCCGGGTCAGGAACATCTTCATCTGCACCGGCGTCGTGTTCTGCGCCTCGTCGAGGATCACGAAAGCGCGCGCCAGCGTGCGGCCGCGCATGAAGGCGAGCGGCGCAATCTCGATCTCGCCCGAGCCGAGCCTCTTCTGCAACTGGTCGGCCGGCACCATATCGCCCAGCGCGTCGAAGATCGGCCGCAGATAGGGGTCGACCTTCTCGCGCAAATCGCCGGGCAGAAAGCCCAATCGCTCGCCCGCCTCGACCGCCGGGCGCGACAGGATGATCCGCTCGACCTTGCCGGCCATCAAGAGGTCGATCGCCGCGGCGACCGCGAGGTAGGTCTTGCCGGTGCCGGCCGGCCCCAGCCCAAACACCAGCTCGTGCTCGCGCATCGCCTTGACGTAGACGCCCTGCGCCGCCGAGCGCGGCCCGATGCGCCGCTTCCTCGTGCGAAACCCGGCATCCTCCTGCCACAGGCTCAGGCTCTTATCTTCGACCTCGGCCTGCGCCAGCCGAAGCGCCGCCTCGACCGCCGCGAGGTCAATCTCCTGACCGCGCGTCAGCCGCTCGTAGAGCCGCGAGAGGGCCAGCCGCGCCACCTCGGTGGCCGAGGCGGGCCCGGCGATCGACAGCCGGTTGCCGCGCGGCACCAGCGACACCCCGAGCTGGCGCTCGATGCGGTCGAGATGCTGGTCGCGCTCGCCGTAGAGCGCCGGCAGCAAGAGGTTGTCGTCGAATTCGAGCTGGCTGCGCCCGGCCGCGGCGTAGGCGGCTTCGATCGAGGGCGGCATCTCGCTCATGCGGCCCTTCCCGGCGGCGCGACAATGCCGGCCAAGCTGTTGGGCCGTGCCGCGGCGATCCTCACCGCGACGATCTCGCCGATCCGCTCGGAGGGCGCCTCGGCATGGACGCTTTGCAGGTAGGGGCTGCGGCCGACCAGCTGCCCCGGATGCCGCCCGGGCCGCTCCAAGAGGACCGGCAAGGTGCGCCCGACGCAGCCCGCGTTGAAGGCGCGCTGCTGCTCGCCGAGCAGCGCCTGCAAGGCGGCCAGCCGCTCGACCTTGACCGGCTCCGGCACCTGGTCCGCGGCGGTGGCGGCCGGGGTGCCGGGGCGCGGCGAATACTTGAACGAAAAGGCCTGGGCAAAGCCGATGTCGCGCACGAGATCGAGCGTCGCGGCGAAATCCGCAGCGTCCTCGCCGGGAAAGCCGACGATGAAATCCGACGACAGCGCGAGATCGGGCCGCGCCACGCGCAGCCGCTCGACGGTGCGGCGATAGTCGCTGGCGCCGTGGCGCCGGTTCATCGCCGCCAGCACCCGGTCGGAGCCGCTCTGCACCGGCAAATGGAGGAACGGCATCAGCTGCGGCACCTCGCGGTGCGCCGCGACCAGCGAGTCATCGACATCCTTCGGGTGCGAGGTCGTATAGCGCAGCCGCGCCAGCCCCGGAAGCTCGGCCAGCGCGCGCAGCAGATCGCCGAGGCCCCAGCTGCCGCCATCCGGCGCCGCGCCGTGATAGGCGTTGACGTTCTGCCCCAAGAGCGTCACCTCGCGCGCGCCGCCGGCGACCAGCCGGCGCGCCTCGGCGATGATCTCGCCGGCCGGCCGGGAGTATTCGGCGCCGCGCGTATAGGGCACGACGCAGAACGTGCAGAACTTGTCGCAGCCTTCCTGCACCGTCAGAAAGGCGCTGACCCCCGCGACCTCGCGGCTCTCGGGCAGGTGGTCGAATTTGGCCTCAGGCGGGAAGCTCGTGTCCTGGACCTGTCCCGCCCCGGCGCGCGCCACCATGTCGGGCAGCCGGTGGTAGGCCTGCGGCCCGACGACGATATCGACAAAGGGCGCCCGCGCGAGGATTTCGGCGCCCTCCGCCTGCGCCACGCAACCCGCCACCGCGACGATCATGCGGCCGCCGCGACGCTGCCGCGCCTCCTTCAGGCGGCGGATCCCGCCCAATTCGGAAAACACCTTCTCCGCCGCCTTTTCGCGGATATGGCAGGTGTTGAGGATCACGAGATCGGCGCTCTCGGGGCCGGAGGCGGCGGCGTAGCCGAGCGGCGCCATCAATTCGGCCATGCGCGCCGAATCGTAAACGTTCATCTGGCAGCCGTAAGTCTTGATGAAGAGCTGTTTTGTCATGGACCTCGCCGCTGCAATGGGCTCATCCGAGCGCCGGCGCCGCGCCGGCCGGCGCATCGCGCGCGCCGCCGCGCCGGCCGCTGAGGGCACTGGCGAGGCCGCGGGCGGCGCGCTCCTGGCAATAGCGCGCCAGCTCCTTGCGCGAGCCGCATTCCGGCAGCGTCGTCGCGGGGTGGAATTCGACGACGATCTCGACCGTGCCAAGCCCCAGCACGGTCCATAAATGCGGCGCCATCGCCATCGATCCGTACCAGGCGAAGAGTGGCCGCAGCCGGCGCCCGATCGGCATGCCGTCAAGCCTGGTATAGGCGATCGACACCGGCTGCACCATCACCGGGCCGTTTCCCCCGCCGTCGGCGACGCCGAACAGCGCGCTCTTGAACGGCAACACCCGGTTGCCGTCGCCGCTGGTGCCCTCGCCGAACAGGATCAGCGCCTCGTTGGCGGCGAGCCGGCGGGCGATCGCGTCGCGCTGCTGCGGCGTGCTGCGCACCCGGCGGTCGACGAAGACCGAGCGCTGCAATTTGGCGAGCCAGCCGAACAGCGGCCAGCGCGCGACCTCGCGCTTGGCGATAAAGGAGGCCGGCAGCAGCGACCCCAGCACGGTGATGTCGAGATAGGAGACGTGATTGGCCGCATAGAGCACCGGCCGCACCTTCACCGGGCGGCCGATCCGGCGCACCCGGAGCCCGAGGATGCGGCAACAGGCGCGGTGATAAAAGCACGGGAAGGTCGCGACCCAGGGGCGGCGCAACACGAGCCCCAACACCTGCACCGGCATCAGCGCGACGGTCCAGCCAAGATAAAGCGACAGCCGCCATACCCGCAGCGTCGGCGAGCCCATGCGTTCTAGGCCGCCCATGTCTCTTTCGATTGCCGTTCGTAATGCCGCGAATATTTCTCGGCGACGAGGTCGGTCTTGACCACGATGCAGACATCGGTGGTGTTGAACTGCTCGTCGATGACGGCGCCGTCGCCGACAAAGCCGCCGAGCCGCAGATAGCCTTTGATCAGCGGCGGCAGCGCCGCGAGCATGCGGTGCGGGTCGAGCGCGCCGGGGTCGAGCCGGCGCATGTCGATAAAGCGCTCGGGCAGCGCGCGCGCGCGCAGCGCCGGCGGCGCCAGGTGGTGGTAATAAAGGTATGACAGCGGCGCCGCCAACGCTTGCGGGTCGGTGCCCGGCAGGCTGGCGCAGCCGAACATCAGCGCAACGTCGTAGTGAAAAACGTAGGCCGCGATGCCGCCCCACAACAGCTGCATAACCGGCCGCGCGCGATATCCGGCATCGACGCAGGAGCGCCCGAGCTCGAGGATCTCGCCGGGATAGGCGATCAGCCGCGCGATGTCGTATTCGGCGGCCGAATAAAACGCCCCGCACCGCGCCGCCGCGCTGCGGCGGATCAGCCGGTAGGTGCCGACGACGGCTTCGGCGCCGCTGCCGCGGCTGTGGTCGAGCACCAGCAGATGGTCGCAGATCTGGTCGTAGCGGTCGTGGTCGCGGCGCTGCTGCTCCATCCCGGGGAGCGGCTGCGCACCCATGACCTCATAGAAAATCCGGTAGCGCAGCGCCTGCGCCGCCTCGATGTCGGCGGCGCTTTCCGCCAGCCGCACCTGCAGCGGCCCGGAAACGATGTCAACGATGCGGGCGGGCGCCGCCGGCGTTGCGCGGGAGGATTGCGGCTCCACCGGAAGACCGGCCGCCCCGGCCGCGGCGCCGGCGATCACGCGACGCCTGCCGAAGGACGCACCGGGGCGCAGCGCCGCGCGGCCTGAAGCGACGCCACTATCGGCGGCCCGGCGCTTCTTTGCCGCGGCGCGGCACGGCGTAGAGTTCGAGGCGGTGGCCGACCAGGTCGTAGCCCAGCTGGTCGGCGATGATCTGCTGCAGCTTCTCGATCTCCTCGTTGCGGAACTCGATAACCCGGCCGCTTTGCAAATCGATCAGGTGATCGTGATGATCGCTCGGCATTTCTTCATAGCGCGAGCGGCCGTCGCCGAAATCGTGGCGGGCGAGAATATTGGCCTCCTCGAACAGCCGCACCGTGCGGTAGACCGTGGCGATGCTGATCCGCGCGTCGATCACGGTGGCGCGGCGGTAGACCTGCTCGACATCCGGGTGGTCGGCCGAATCCGACAGCACCCGCGCGATGACGCGGCGCTGCTCGGTCATCTTTAACCCTTTGTCGAGGCAGAGCTGCTCGAGGCGGGAGGTCATCGCATCAGGGTCCGGGCGGAGCCTACCATCCGATTATAGCCCAACCGGCCCGGCCAGCCTATCGCCGCGAGCGGCCGTCGCGGCGACGGTCGCGCGCCCCGGTCTCTCTCCCGGTCTCGCGCCTCAGGCCCGCGCCCGGCGCGCCCGCGTTCCGAGGCCGATCTCCTTCGCCAGGCGGCTGCGCTGGCGCGCATAGCTCGGCGCGACCATCGGATAATCCGACGGCAAGCCCCAGCGCTCGCGGTACGCCTCGGGCGACATGTCGTAGGCGGTTTTCAGATGGCGCTTCAGCATCTTCAGCTTCTTGCCGTCCTCGAGGCAGACGATGTATTCGGGCTGCACCGATTTCTTGATGCTGACGGCAGGCTGCGGCCGCACTGCCGGCACCGCCGGCGCGGTGCCGATATGGGCCAGCGAGTTGTAGACTTGGTTGATCAGCTGCGGCAGATCGCTCAGCGCCACCGTGTTGTTGGACACGTGCGCGGCCACGATTTCCGTGGTCAGCTCTAACAAATCGTTCAATTGCTCAGTGTTTTCCATGACGCTCTTCCTGGCATCGTACTGATCAGAAAATATAATTAATGATTGCTGGCGGTGCAATAAGCGATTGGCTGGTTTTTTACCGGGCGTATCAAGCGGAAGCTGCGGCTCCACTGTCGCGCAGGTGCTCTGGAGGTTCACCCGGGCAACGCGTCGCCGGCAATGACGCGGCGCAACACCAAGGCGTCCGCCACGCCATCGGTATGGCGGTAATAGCGCGGCCGCCGTCCGACCTGGGTAAAGCCGGCGGCCGCGTAGAGCCGCCGCGCCGCCGCGTTGCCGACCGCCACCTCGAGCACCAGCGAGCCGGCGCCGCGCCGCGCCGCCTCGGCGGTCGCCGCCGCGAGCAGGGCGCCGCCGATACCGCGCCGGCGGCGCTCGGGCAGGACGCCCAACGACAAGATTTCGATTTCCCCGCCGAGGTCGCGCGCCAGGAGGAAACCGGCCGGCGCCTCGCCCTCCCACGCGAGATAGCCGAACCCGCCGGAGAGCGCGAGAATGCGGGCGAGCGAGGCGGCGTCCCACGGGTCCTCCGGGAAACAGGCGCCGTGCAGCGCCGCCAGCGGCGCCGCAGCGCCCGCCGGCACCGGGCCGATCTCCAGGCTCACGGCGCGGCGGCGGGAAGCGGCCGGCGGCGCGCCGGCAGGGTCACGTCGGGCGGCCGCAGATAGACGGGCCGCACCGGCTCGCCGGCGTCCGCGGCGTGCAGCCGCTGCCGCGCCGCGGCCGCGACGCCCAGCGCGTCCGGCGCCGAATGGTGGGCAACCCGCAACGCGGCGCCTGGCTCGAGCGCCGCCGCGGCGGCATCCGCGGCGTCGCCGGCGATCAGCAGCGGCGCGCCGCCGCCGACCTCGGCCAGATAGCCGGCCAGATACTCGGTAAGACGGTCCGGGAGCACCGCTTGCGGCGCCGCCAGCGCCGCGGCGCACCGGGCCGCATGATCGAGGGCGAACAATTGGACGTAGAAATCGGCGCGCCGGCTGTCGAGCGCGACCAGGAGGCTGCCGCGGCCGACGCCATCGTCGCGCTCGATCACGCCGGCAACGACCGCTTCGAAGCTGCTGACCCCGACGAGCCGCGCCCCGAGGGCCAGCGCGATGCCGCTTGCCGCGGCGAGGCCGACCCGGATCCCGGTAAACCCGCCCGGTCCCACCGCGACCGCGACCGTGTCGATTTCCCGGCGCGGCAAGCCGCTCGCGATCGTCACCCGCTCGATCATCGGCAGCAGCATTTCGCCATGGCCATGGCGCAGGGGCCGCCGCTCCTCGGCCAAGACGACGCCGCCCCGCGCGACCACCGCCGAGCAGTTCGAGCCGGCGGTCTCGAAGGCGAGAATTGTGGCGGGCGCAAGGGCAGATGACGGCGCGGTGGCGATCGCGCCGGAGCGCGGCGATGTCGTCACAGGATCGCGCACGCCTCGTCGAAGCGCTGTCGCGGCTCCGCCGGCGCCGGCTGCGTCTCGTCGCCATAGCCGAGCGCGCACAGCGCGATCGCGGCGACCGTACCGTCGGGGAAGAACGCGGCCTCGACAATCCCGGCGTCGAACTCCCAGAACGGCCCGCAATCGAGCCCGAGCGCGCGCGCCGCAAGAATGAGACAGGCGGCCTGCAGCCCGCCCTCGCGCCCGCCAGCCGCCAGCCGCCCAGGCTCGCGCGGGCAGCCGACGATCGCGGCGACCGGCGCGCGCGCCAGGCCGGCGCTGAGCGCCGCCGGCACCGCGCCGGCGAGGCGGGCCTTCGCCTCCGCCGATCTGACGAACACCAGGCGGGCGGGGCGCGCCACCCCGCTTGGGCCGCGCTTCACCAGCTCATAAAGGGCGCGCAGCAGGGTGTCGCCGACCGGCCGCTCCAGCCAGGCGTAATGAGAGTGCGCCGCGCGAAACAGCGCATCGAGCGCCGCGTCACTGACGATGCGGTGCATCGGCGCGCGGCGCTCGGCCGGCCGGCTGCAGCGCTCAGATGGCGCGCACCTCGACGACTTCGGGGATGTAGTGGCGCAGCATGTTCTCGATGCCGGCCTTGAGCGTTGCGGTCGAGCTCGGGCAGCCGGAGCACGACCCCTGCATGTGCAGATAGACGATGCCGTCCTCGAAATCCTCGAAGGTGATGTCGCCGCCGTCCATCGCGACGGCCGGGCGCACCCGCGTCTCCAGCAGTTCCTTGATCTGCGAGACGATCTCGCTCTCCTCCTCGACCGCCGCGCCCTGTGCCGCGCCGCTTGCCTCCGCGATGATTACCGGCCGCCCGGCGGTGAAATGCTCCATGATCGCGGCGAGCACCGCCGGCTTCAGTTGCGGCCAGTCGCTGTCGCCGTTCTTCGTCACGGTGATGAAATCGGCGCCGAGAAAGACGCCGGTGACCTCGGGCAGCTCAAACAGGCGCTCGGCCAGGGGCGAGCGCGAAGCCGCGCCGCGCTCGGGGAAATTCGCGGTGCCGGCTGGCATACCGGCCGGCATGACAGCGCAGCCCGGCAGGAATTTCAGGCTGGCCGGGTTCGGGGTCTGCTCGGTCTGGATGAACATCGCAGGGGCTCCGCGGCAAGGGGCAAAGTCAAAGAGTGTTCTTAGCATGGGGCTTTGGTGCGGCGAATCAAGCCTGCGCGCGCCGCCGCTGCTCCAAGGGAGTTGCGCCGAAATTGCCTGGGGGTTGCGTGGGGGTTGCATGGGGGGGTTGCATTCTGGAACAAACCGTGTACATTGCGGGCCGCCGCGCGTTGCGTGGCCGGGCACGGTGTGAAATAAACGGAGGACCGGATCATGCAGACCGCGTTGCGCCTTTTGGACAAGGACATGATGGATAAGCAGCGGGCGTTGGATGCGGCCTTGGGGCAGATCGAGCGCGCCTTTGGCAAGGGCTCGATCATGAAGCTGGGCTCGCGCGAGGCCGCTTCCGACGTCGATGTGGTCTCGACCGGCTCCCTGGGCCTCGACATCGCGCTCGGCATCGGCGGCCTGCCGCGCGGCCGGGTCATCGAAATCTACGGCCCCGAGAGCTCGGGCAAGACGACGCTGGCGCTGCACGTCATCGCCGAGGCGCAGCGGGGCGGCGGCACCAGCGCCTTTATCGACGCCGAGCACGCGCTCGACCCGGCCTACGCCAAAAAGCTCGGGGTCGATGTCGACAACCTCTTGATCTCGCAGCCCGACGCCGGCGAGCAGGCGCTGGAGATCGCCGATACGCTGGTGCGTTCCGGCGCGATCGACGTGCTGGTCATCGATTCGGTCGCCGCGCTGGTGCCGCGCGCCGAACTCGAGGGCGAGATGGGCGACAGCCACATGGGGCTGCACGCACGGCTGATGAGCCAGGCGCTGCGCAAGCTCACGGGCTCGATCTCGCGCTCGCGCTGCATGGTGATCTTCATCAACCAGATCCGCATGAAGATCGGCGTCATGTTCGGCAACCCCGAAACCACGACCGGCGGCCAGGCGCTCAAATTCTACGCCTCGGTCCGGCTCGACATCCGCCGCATCGGCGCGATCAAGGACCGCGACCAGGTGATCGGCAACCAGACCCGGGTCAAGGTCGTCAAGAACAAGATGGCGCCGCCGTTCAAGGTCGTCGATTTCGACATCATGTACGGCGAGGGCATCTCCAAGCGCGGCGAATTGATCGACCTCGGCGTGCAGGCCGGCGTCGTCGAGAAATCCGGCTCGTGGTTCTCGCACGACGGCCAGCGCATCGGCCAGGGGCGCGAAAACGCCAAGCTTTACCTGAAGGACCATGCCGAGGTGGGCGAACTGATCGAGCGCGCGATCCGCGAAAACGCCGGCCTCGTCGCCGATGCGATGATGGCCGCCCCGGGCGACATCGCCGCCGAGGAATAGGCGCCGGAGTAGGCGCCGCGGGGCAGTGCCGCGGCCGCTCGCCGGCGGCCGCCTCATTAACCATACGACAATCATTCACCCGCTTTATTGGGGCGGCGATGATGCCCCTACGCAGGCTGCAAATTCCCGCGGTAATCCTGGTTATCGCCACGCTGGCCGCGCTCTACGGCTGGGCGGTCGTCCTGCTGACGCCGAGCCACCCCGGCGCGATCGGCTACAACCTCAACGCGCTCGGCACCGACTGGATGGTGTTTTACGGCGGCGCCCGACGGCTCATCGACGGCCATCTTGCCACCCTGTTCGATGGCGCGCGCTTCACCGCCTACCTCAACACGACCTTCGCCCCTTGGCTAACCCAGCCGATGCCCTATCGCCCGTGGGTCTACCCGCCGAGCTATCTCTTCATCGTGGCGCCGTTCGGCACGCTGCCGTTCACCACCGCCTACATCGCGTTCCAGATCGCGACCGCCGCGCTCCTCGCCGCCGCGCTGTGGTTTGGCGCCGATCGGCCGCGAGCGCGCCCGCTGGTCGTCGCGGCCGCCCTGCTCGGACCGGCCGCCGCGATCAATGTCGGGATGGGGCAGAACGCCTTCCTGACCGCGGCGCTGCTGGTCGGCGGCTTGCGCCTGGTGACGACGCGGCCGGCGCTCGGCGGCGCGCTCCTTGGCCTCTTGACGATGAAGCCGCAATTCTGGCTGCTGGTCCCGGTAGCGCTCGCCGCGGCGCGGCAATGGCGGGCGCTTCTTTGGTCCGTCATAGCGGCGGCCGGGCTGGCGCTCGCGAGCGCCACCGTCTTCGGCCTCGATGCCTGGCGCCACTGGATCGAGCTCGCGCGCGGCAGCTACGGCGACCGGCACGGACAGTGGGTCGAGCTCGGCCGCCTGTGGGGCGACAGCCTCTACGCCTGCCTCGTCTCGGCCGGGGCGTCGCAGGGCCTGGCCAATGCGCTGCAAGTCCTCGGCACGCTGCTCGGCGCCGGCCTCGTCTATCGCGCCTTCCGCCTCCCTCTGCCAACCGACCAGAAAATCGCGATCCTGCTCGCCGCGACGGTCTTTGCCGCGCCGCATTCCTCGCTCGCCGACACCGTGCTGCTGGCGACAGCCGCGGGTCTCTGGGCCGGCGCGGCGGCGGCCCAGGGCGACGCCTCGCTGGCCAAATGGACGCTGGCGCTGGCGCTCTGGCTGGCGGAAATCTTCAACCCGCCGCTCGTCACCCCGTTCGGCGCGCTGACCCCGCTCTTGATCCTCGGCTTTATCGCGATGAGCCTCGCCGGCGCGCCGCGGGCTTCGGTCATCAGCCCGGCCGCGCCGACCCCATCCCCGCAGCTGGCGAGGACCCGGCGGTGACCCCGTCGCAAGCCTCTCGCCTGCCGCTCGAAATCACCTTCGAGCGCGCCATCCCGAGCTGGCCGCTGATCCTCTTCCTCTTGGTCCTCGCCCGCCTGCTGGCGACGCCAATGGCGCTCCTCAACGACCCCGACACCTACCTCCACATCGCCGCCGGGCGCTGGATGCTGGCGCACGCGGCGCTGCCGCTGCACGACCCCTTTTCGCACAGCATGCCGGGGGCCCCGTGGATCTGCGGCGAATGGCTGGCCGAGATCGTTTACGCCGGGGTCTACGGCGGTTTCGGCTGGAGCGGCGTCGTCATCGTTACGGCGCTGAGCGTCGCGCTCGCGGTCGGCGTCTTGCTTCATTTCCTGCTGCGCCGCTTCGAGCCGCTGCCGGCGCTGATCGCCGCGGCGGCCGGCGCCGCGCTATTGCTGCCGCATGCGCTGGCGCGGCCGCACGCGCTGGCCCTGCCGCTTCTCGTCCTGTGGTCGGGCTCGCTCTTGGCGGCGCGCGACGCCGACCGCCCGCCGCCCTTCCGGCTGCTGCCGGCGATGGTGCTGTGGGCCAATCTGCACGGCAGCTTCCTGTTCGGGCTGGCGCTCGCCGCCTTCCTCGGCGGCGAAGCGGTGCTGTGGCCGGGCGCCGGCCGCTCGCGCCGGGCGGAGGCGGGCCTCTGGGCCGCCTTCGTGCTCCTCGCGCTGGGCGCCGCGCTGCTGACGCCGTTCGGCGCCGAGGGTTTGGTGCAGCTCGTCCGGCTGAGCCAGATGCCGGCGCTGCAGGCGAGTTTCAGCGAATGGCTCGCCCCCGATTTCCACCACGCAGCCGCGCTCGAATTGTGGCTCCTCGGCGCGCTCTTCGTCGCCTTTGCGACCGGCGTGCGGCTGCCGCCGGCGCGCCTGCTGCTGCTGCTCGGCCTCGTCCACATGAGCTTGCAGCATGTCCGCCACGCCGACCTTCTGGCGATCGTCGGGCCGTTGGCGGTGGCGGCGCCCTTGGGGCGCGGCCTCGCGGCGCTGGCCGGGCAGCACAAACCCTCGGGGCTGACGCTTTGGTTCGCCCGCCTCGCGCGCCCGCCTCGCGCGCCCGCCGTAGGGGTGACGCTGGCGCTGGCGGCGGCGCTGGCGCTCCCGACCGCGCTGCGCCCGATCGTGCGCCCCGACGACGCGGTGACCCCGGGCGCCGCGCTGGCGGCGGCGCAGCGGCTGGGGCTCGGCGGACCGGTCTTCAACAGCGAGGGGTTTGGCGGCTATCTCCTCTTCCGCGGCGTGCCGAGCTTTATCGACGGCCGCATCGAGATGTACGGCAACGCCTTTCTGGCGCGCGACAACGCGGCCGAACGCGGCGACGAGCCGGCGCTCGGCGAAATTCTCTCGCGCTACCGGATCGCCTGGGCGCTGCTCTCGCCCGACAGCGGCGCCGCCCGGGACATCGCCCTTCTGCCCGGCTGGCGCCTCGCCTACGCCGACCCGCACGCGCTCGTCTATCGCCGCACCGCACCGCCCTGAGGCGCCGCCGCCCCGCGCAAGCCCCTTCCGGCCGGGCGGCGCCGGCTTTAACGTTTGTTAAGCACGCTTTCAATATGATCGCACGCCGCCACGGATGATCGGGAACAGAGGGGCGTGACCAGGAC
>DATGFP010000008.1:0-14464 GCA_035309005.1 Allostellaceae bacterium
TCGAGAACCTCGGCGGGTTTCTCGAGCATGTCAGCCTGGTGATGGACAACGCCGCCGGCAGCGCCGGCGACATGGTCAATTTGATGACGCTGCACAGCGCCAAGGGGCTCGAATTCGACGTGGTGTTCCTGCCGGGGTGGGAAGAGGGGCTGTTCCCGAGCCTGCGCTCGGTCGAGGAGCATGGTCTGAAGGGCCTCGAAGAGGAGCGCCGCCTCGCCTATGTCGGGCTGACCCGGGCGCGCCGGCAGGCCTTTGTGTCGTTTGCCGCCAACCGGCGCATTCACGGGCAATGGCAGAGCTCGGCGCGCTCGCGCTTCATCGACGAATTGCCGGAAGGGCAGATCGAGCTGGTCAGCGAGATGGGCCTCGGCGCGGCGCCCACCTGGGGCGGCGCGGCCGCCAGTTCGTCCGGCTGGGGCGCCACCTCGCCCGGCTGGGGCGCCGCCTGGGAGCACGCGCGCGACGCCCGCAATACGCGACGGCCGCCGCTGATCGAGAGCGCCCGGCCGCCCCAGGTGGACCGCATGGGCCGCGGTCAGGAGGTTCCGAAAATCGGCGGCTTCACGGTCGGCGACCGGGTGTTTCACCAGAAATTCGGCTACGGCACGGTGCGCACGGTCGAGGACAACAAGCTGGCGATCGATTTCGAGCACGCCGGCGACAAGAAGGTGATGGACGCCTTTGTCCAGCGCGCCTGACCACCGCGCGATTACCGGTCCCTTGCGCATCACGGCGGAGATCACGGGCGCCGAGGCGGCGCTGGCGGTCGCGGCGGCGCTCGACGAATTGGCCGGGGCGGTCAGCGCCTTCGAGACCAGCGAAGCAGATGCGCTGTGGCGGGTCGAGGCCTATCCGCGGGCGCGTCTGCTCGATGCGGCGCTGGAGGTGCGGCTGCGGCTGATTGCGGCCGCTGTCGGCGGCCGGCTAATCAACATCGGCGAAGAGCGCTTGCCGGCGCGCGACTGGCTGGCGGAAAACCGCCGCGCTTTCCCGCCCTTGCGGATCGGGCGCTTTTTTATCCATGGTTCGCATTGGCGGGGAGCCGCGCCACCCGGGACGATCGGCGTCGAGATCGATGCGGCGACCGCGTTCGGCACCGGCGAACACCCCTCGACCCGCGGCGTTCTACTGGCGCTCGACGCGCTGGCGCGGCGCCGCCGCTGTCGCCGGCCGCTCGACATCGGCACCGGCAGCGGCGTCCTGGCGATCGCCGCCGCCAAGCTGCTGCATCGCGTGGTGCTGGCGAGCGATGTCGATTGCGCCGCGGTGGGGGTCGCGGCGCATCATGTGCGGCGCAACGGCCTCGCCGGGCGGGTCCGGCTGGTCTGCGCCCCGGGCTATCGCAGCCGCGCGGTGCGCCGCGCGCGCTACGACCTGATCGTGGCGAATATTCTCGCCCGCCCGCTGGCGCTGATGGCGCGCGATTTGGCGAGCGTCCTGCTGCCGGGCGGGGTTGCCGTACTGGCGGGGTTGCTGGAGCGGCAGGAGGGGTTGGTAATCGCGGCGCATCGGGCACAGGGCCTTGCCCTCACGCGCCGCATCGTCATCGAAGGATGGTCGACCCTGATAATGTGCCGGTAATCAGCCGGGGGTTAGCGGTGGCCGGGCGCCAGGCCGGCGGAACGGCTGAGCGCGGTGGCGGGGCCGACGACTGGCGACGCTTCGAGCCTGGCGGCTTCCTCGAAGCTCATGATCAAGGCCGGGATCTGTGAGCGGTGGATGCCGATATCGGCCAGCGAGCGGTCGTCGAGCGCCGTCAGCTCATCGTAGGCGCGCTGCCGGTTCCGCCAATTGGCGAACGCGGACCGCAGCCCGACAAAGAGATTGATCAGCGACATCGTTTTTACTCCTCACCCATTGGTGCACTGCACAAAATGGGGATTATCGGAGGTCTATCCACGCAGAAATGTGCAGATCAGCCATGTTTTAAGGTCAGGCCCGCTGACACATCTCCGCCATGTTTTGGCACTGCAACAAAGCTCGTTTGACGCGCCGCCGCGCGCTAGACTGATTGAAATTTGCGACAGGAGCCTCTCGATGACGGCAGCACCGCCGGACCCGCGCCAGTTGGCGCAATTGCTGAAGGCAGCCGGGTCGACGCTCGACCCCGACGCGGTCGCCGGGCTGATCGCCGGCGTCCTGGCGGCGCCGCCCGAGATCGGCACGAGCTGGCATGCGCTGGTCGCCGACCCGACGCCGCCGGCCTTGGCCGCGGCGCTGGAAGCGATGCGCCGCGATCTCGCCGAGGATTACCGCGACGGCCTCGGCAACGAGGATTTCGCCCGGCTGCCGCGCGCCGCACGCCTTGCCCTGCTGCGTGAGGGGCTGAAGGCGCGCCGGCTCGACGGCTTCATCGTGCCGCGCGCCGACCAGCACCAGGGCGAATATGTGCCGGCGTGCGGCCAGCGCCTCGCCTGGCTGACCGGCTTCACCGGCTCGGCCGGCATGGCGATCGTGCTCGCGGACCGCGCCGCCCTCTTCGTCGACGGCCGCTACACGCTGCAGGCCGCAGCCCAGATCGACGGCGAAGCGTTCGAAATCCGCCATCTGATCGACGAGCCGCCGGCGCACTGGCTCGCTGGGGCGCTGAAGCAGGGCGCCAGCGTCGGCTACGACCCCTGGCTGCACACCCCGCAGGAGGTCGAGCGGCTGCGCGCCGGGGCCGAGCGCGCCGGGGCGAGCCTCAAGCCGGTCGCGAACGTGGTCGATCACGTCTGGCCCGGCCGGCCGGCGGCGCCGCTCGCGCCGGTGGTGCCGCATCCCGATGCCTTCGCCGGCGAGAGCGCGGCGGCGAAGCGCGCCCGGCTCGGCCGCGCGCTGGCCGAGGAGGGCGTCGCGGCGGCGGTGCTGACGATGCCGGAATCGATCGCCTGGCTGCTCAACATCCGCGGCGGCGACGTCACCCATACGCCGCTGCCGCTATCGTTTGCGATTCTGCGCCAGGATGGCGGCGTCACGCTCTTCATCGACCGCCGCAAGCTCACCCGCGGCCTCGAACGCCACCTCGGCAACGCGGTGAGGATCGAGCCGCCGGAAGGGCTCGGCGCGGCGCTCGAAGTCCTCGCTGCTGCCGGCGCGCCGGTCCAGGTCGACCCGGCGACCGCCGCGTCGTGGATATTCGACCGGCTGACGGAGGCCGGCGCGCGCATCCATCGCGCCGCCGACCCGTGCCTGTTGCCGAAGGCGTGCAAGAACCCGGTCGAGGTCGCCGGCACCCGCGCCGCGCACCGCCGCGACGGCGCCGCGGTCACCCGCTTTCTGGCCTGGCTGGCGCAGGAGGCGCCAAAGGGCGAACTGCGCGAGATCGCCGCCAGCGACCGGCTCGAGGCCATTCGCCGCGAGGGCGAGAATTTTCGCGACCTCAGTTTCCCGACGATCTCGGGCGCCGGCTCGAACGGCGCGATCGTGCATTACCGCGCGACCCCGGAATCGGAGAAGCGGCTGGAGCCGGGGACGCTCTTCCTGCTCGATTCCGGCGCGCAATACCTCGACGGCACGACCGACATCACCCGCACTGTCGCGATCGGCACCCCGAGCGAGGAGATGCGCGACCGCTTTACCCGGGTCCTCAAGGGCCACATCGCGCTCGCCACCGCGCGCTTTCCGAAAGGCACGACCGGCGCCCATCTCGACGCGCTGGCGCGCCGCGCGCTGTGGCAGAAGGGGCTCGACTACGACCACGGCACCGGCCACGGCGTCGGCAGCTATCTCTCGGTGCACGAGGGGCCGCAGCGCATCTCGAAGGCGCCGAACGCGCAGCCGTTATTGCCGGGAATGATCGTGTCGGACGAGCCCGGCTATTACAAAACCGGCGCCTACGGCATCCGCATCGAAAACCTGATCGTCGTGCAGCCGTCCGAGGATAGCCGGGCCGAGGCGGGCGAGCGCGACATGCTGCGTTTCGAGACGCTGACCCTGGCGCCGATCGACCGCAGCCTCGTCGTGCCCGAACTCCTCGAAGATGAGGAGATCGCCTGGCTCGACGCTTACCACGCGCGGGTCCGCGAGACACTGGCGCCGCTGGTCGACCGCGGCACCGCGCGCTGGCTGGAGGAAGCGACCGCGCCGCTCGGTTAGTGGCCGCTTACCCGCGGGCCGGGATACTGGGTCGACCAGCCGGGCTGGTAGCCGTAAGGGTTACCGTAGCCGGGAGCGTATTGGTCGCCGGGGTATTGATAGGCGCCGCTATAGGGCTGCGCGTAGGCGGGGGGCTGGGCGCCGCATGACCAGGCATACCCGGTCCACACGCATTGCGCCTGGGCGCCGCCGGAAAACGCGACCGCGGCGAGCGCAAACGCCCCAACCGCACTGAACAAAGCTGTCTTCACTGGGTTTCTCCTGCTGGTGGATTGACGAATCAACAGGAATGGCCCGAGCGAGCTCGCGGCTGTTGATGCGCTGACCAGTCAACGATAAATAATTGCGCGAGTTCCGGACTCTGCTTCTGATTGCAGAGGGTCAGAACCAGCGCGACTTATCGACGAGGTTGCGCAATGGCTGGCCGGCGAGGAAGCGCCGGCAATTGTCGCTCAACACCTCGAAGCGGCGGTCTTCGAGATAGGGGCCGTAGCCGGCGGTATGCGGCGTGATCAAGACGCCGGGCATCGTCCACAGAGGGTGGTCGGCCGGCAGCGGCTCCTTTTCAAACACATCGAGCGCCGCGCCGGCGACCTCGCCGGCTTTGAGCGCCGCGACGAGGTCGTCGAGCCTCGTCGTCATGCCGCGGCCGATATTGATGAAGAAGGCGCCGCGTTTCATGCGCTGGAAGCGGGCGCGGTTCATCAAGCCCTCGGTCTCGGGGGTGTGCGGCACGGTCATGATCACGAAATCGGCCTGCGGCAGCAGCCGATCGAGATCCGCGGCGCGGTGCAGTTCGGCCACCCCGGGCGGCGGCACGGCGCGGCGCTCGTCGACCCCGATGACGCGCATTCCGAAGGCGCTCGCCAGCCGCGCCACCTCGGCGCCGATGCCGCCGACCCCGACAACGAGCGCGGTCGCCTCCGGCAGGTGGACGACGCCGCTGTCCGGCGGCAGCTTTTTCCACTCGCGGCGCTGCTGCTGCGGCAGGTAGGTTTGCAGGCCGCGCGCGAAGGCCAGCACAAAGGCCATCACATGCGCGCCGATATGGTCGTTGTAGATTTCGCGGAAATTGGTGATCGCGACCGGGTGCTCGATCAGCTCCTTGTAGTAATAGCCGGCCGGCGGAGCCGCCTGCGGCGCCTGCAGCCAGCGCAAGCGCTCGGCGCGCGTCAGAAGCGCCGGCGGGATCGTGCCGAAGGCACCTTCGGCGGTGGGAATCGCCTGCTCGGCCCCCGCCATCGTCTCGGGCGCGATGATTTCGAGCCCGGGGTTGGCGTCGGCGAGGCGCTGCGCCCACTCGCGCGTCCTCTCGCTTTGCGGCGGCAGCATCAGGAAGGTGACGGGCATCGCTTGCCTCCGAAAATTGGCGACGGCAGCATCCGCCCTCGCCCGCCCGGTCGCAAGCCCGCGCAATCCGCCTGCGGCAATGCCAATTTGGCGCTTGGGCCGGCTCCATTTCGACAACGCCGGGGTAGCGGATCGTGTTACCGTATAGATCGTGGCCGATGACGATCTTGCACGCACGCTACTCGCCCGGATGCAGGCTCTGGGTCATATCCGGCTCGCTCATGGCGTAGTCGGGAAAACCAGCATTGTGGCGGGAATTGTTTTTCTGGTGCTCGGCGGTATCGCGTTGCGGCTCGCTCCGGATCTTCTATTCGCATTCGCAGCGATGCTGCTCCTGGCGTTCCTTTTGTATCTTGGCGCGATGCTGTGGTTCGCGCATCGCCATCCCGAACAGGCCCTCTTGGAAGGTGCCGAGATCATCCAATATCGTCAGCAGGACATGGCTGCCAAGGGGGTGGCGGAATTGCCGCCTTCGCAGCCCATCAACCCAATACCGTCGCCGGTAGAGGAGCCGGAGAAATGATATCACGCCGTATATTTTACATCGGACTCAGGTGGAAGGAATTTCCGCAAGATTTTGGGATTGTGGATCGTGCACTTGATCCGCTGGGTGATTGGATTCGCGTTAACGGCCTTACTTGGCTGCTGTCGTCGACATATTCATCCAAAAAGATCTACGAGACCCTTTTACACACCACCAATTTGGCAGACCAAATCTTAGTCATTGCGCTCGATCCAACGGATCGTTTTGGCTGGGCCCCCGGATGGATTTGGGATTGGATTGACAGCCAACGGCAGGAGTCGCCCCGTCCGCTGGCTGACCTTATCACCCGAAGAACTGAGGCCGGGGCTGGCCTTATCGGCAAGACATCAGCGGCTGGGGGCATCGGCGGCCAAGGAACGTTTGGTGGTGCTATCTCGGGCGAAGCCCCCGGGCGTTCACGGTGCTGACAGGAAGTGCGCCACCGGGTTGACTTTGCGCTTGGGGCCCCTCGCCCGCTCTCGCTACGATGCCGGCCCGGACGACAACCCCGCGCAGAGGAGACGCCGCAATGCCCCACCGCATCCTGACCCCGGCCGGCCATTCCGAGGAGACCCTCGAGATCGCCCACGATCTGATCCCCGACGGCTACGAGCTGGTCAGCGCGCCGCATGGCCGCCCGGAATTCTGGGAGTTGCTGAAGGATGCTGAATTCTATATCGGCGCCGGCCAGTACAAGCACGGTCCGGAGTTCTATGGCCAGGCGCCGAAGCTGAAGCTGGTCCAGACGTTGAGCGCCGGCTACAACACCTACGACCTCGACGCCGCGCGCGCCGCCGGCGTGCCGATCTGCAACAACGGCGGGGCCAACGCCACGGCCGTCGCCGAGCACGCGCTGATGCTGATGCTGGCGGTGTCGCGCCGCCTCATTTGGCTGCACGAGGGCGTCGTCTCGGGGCGCTGGCGCGGCAACGACTTCAACGCGGCCAAGCTCTACGAGCTCGAGGACAAGACCCTCGGCATCGTCGGCCTCGGCAATATCGGCAAGAAGGTCGCCCGGCGCGCCAAGGCGTTCGACATGCGTATCCAGTATTACGACGTCAACCGCCTGACCGGCGACCAGGAAGACGCGCTCGGCGTGCGCTTCGCGCTGTTTCCCGAGCTGTTGAAAACTTCTGACATCGTGTCCCTGCATGTGCCGCTCGACCTGTCGACGCATAATTTGATCGGCGAGCGCGAATTGTCGCTGATGAAAAAGACCGCGATCCTGATCAACACCTGCCGCGGCCCGGTGGTCGACGAGGTCGCGCTCTACAAGGCATTGCGCGATGAAGTGATCATGGCGGCCGGCCTCGACGTCATGGTCGAGGAGCCGCCCAAGCCGGACCACGAGCTGTTCACGCTGAAAAACGCGATCTTCAGCCCGCACGCCGCCGGCCCGACCTGGGACAACCATTGGAAGCGCTGGCGCAACGCCTTCGACAATTGCGAGCGCGTCGCGCGCGGCCAGAAAGCCTTCTGGATCGTCCCCGAACTGCGCTAGGGCGCCGTCCGATCGGGTTGAATCGCCCACAATCGTCATCCCCGGATGACGATTGTGGGGTGATCGAACCTCAGCCGATACTGGCCATCCTCAACTGATACTGCTCTATGCCGGCGACGCTTCGGCTGGATGCAGGGTGCCGAGGTGGCGCGCGACGTCGACCGTGTCGATCTGGTCCGCCGCCACGAACTTTTCGGCGTAGTCGCGGTAGACGGCCGAATTCAGGAACAGTTCGAAGATGTCGGGGTCGATGTGCCGCTCGCGGCTCATGCTCGCCATGATGTCGATGCACTCCGACAGCATCTTCTTCTTCTTGTAGGGGCGGTCGCGCGCGGTCAGTGCTTCGAAGATGTCGGCGATCATCATGATCCGCGCCGGAATGCTCATTTCATCGCGTTTGAGCCCGCGCGGATAGCCGGTGCCGTCCATCTTCTCGTGATGCCCGCCGGCCCATTCCGGGACGCGCCGCAGACCTTTGGGAAACGGCAGCGCCTCCAGCATGATGATGGTCTGCACGATATGGTCGTTGATGTGGAAGCGCTCTTCGGCGGTCAGCGTGCCGCGGCGGATCGACAGATTGTAGACTTCGCCAAGATTGGCCTTGTGGGGCGGCGGCTTGATCACGAAGCCCCACGGGTTGTCCGGGGCGACCGGCGCCGTATCGTGCGCGATGATGTGGCTCTCTTTGTCGGCGAGCAGATGCTCGACCACAGGCAGCGCTTCCTCGCCCGGATGGCGGGCGCTCTCCTCCCATGACAGGCCGAGCCGGTCGTCGAGCGTGCGCCGCCAGGTGATTTCGGCGATCTGCTGCAGCCGGGCGACCCGCTCCGGCGCCATGAACTCGCCGCCGAGGTTGCATTCCGCGACAAAGGCGAAATCGTCGTCGAGCTGCCGCAAGCGCTGGTCGCGCTGGGCGCGCAGCAGGGCCTCGTCGCCGCCGGCCATGACGCCCTTCAGGTAGTCGATCTCGGCGTCGCGCTTGACCACCTCGAAGCGGGTGCGAATTTCGTGGATGCGGTTGTAGATCGTTTCGAGCTTGGTCGCCTTGTCGACGACGAATTCGCGCGTCGTCACCTTGCCGCAATCGTGCAGCCCACCGGCGACCTCGAGCTCATACCATTCCTCTTCGCTCAGGTGAAAGTCGGCGAGCGGGCCCTCGGCGGCGGCGGCGGCCGCCCGCGCGATCATGTTGGTCAGCTCGGGGACGCGATGGCAGTGGCCGCCGGTATAGGTCGATTTGGCGTCGATCGCGCCGGCGAAAACCTTGAGCACCGCGCGAAAGAGGTTCCGTTGCGCGTCGATCAGCATCTGGTTGTCGAGCGCCACCGCCGCCTGGCTGGCGAGCGCCTCGATCAGCGGCACGATCCCGGCGGAAAACGGCACGGTCCCGCCATCGGGCGAGCGTGCGTTGATCAGTTGCAGGACGCCGACCACGTCGCCGTCGTGGTTCTTCAACGGCACCGTCAGGAACGATTGCGAGCGGTAGCCGGTCTCGGCGTCGAAGGCGCGCGGCCCGCTGAAGTCGAACCCCGGGGTGTGGTAGGCGTCGGCTAGGTTGATCGTATTGCCGGTGACGGCCGCATGGGCGACGACATTGCTGTGGTTGGGCGTGCCGTCGGGCAGGTGCAGCGGCACCGGCGGGAACGGGATCGGGATCCCGGTGGTGCCGCCGAGCGCGATCCCCATCGTGTCGTTGCGCATGATCATAAAACACAACCCGCCCGCCTCGGTGACGAGGTAGAGCGTCCCGCCATCGGCGTTGGTCAGCTCCTTGGCGCCGAGCAGGATCTTTTCGAGCAGGCGATGGTGGTTGCGCTCGGCCGAGAGCGCGATGCCGAGCTCGATCAGCCGCCGGTAGGCGAGCTCGCGGTCGTCGCTGAGCGGATCTGCGGCCATCCTCGCCTCCTCGGCGGACCGCGGGCGCCCCTTGCGGTACAGGCGCGGACGCCCGCGGATCCCCTGCCAAACTGCTTTCTGGCGCCGAAAGCGCCGCCCTACACCACCGGCGAGCGCCCGCCGTCGACATTGATCGCGCAGCCGGTGACGTAGGAAGCGGCGTCGGAGGCGAGGAACGTCGCGACATTGGCGAATTCCTCGGCGCGGCCCATGCGGCCCATCGGCACGGCGCGGCCGGCCTGCGCGATGAAATCCTCCAACGACACGTTGGCGCCCTCGCGCTGATGGCGGCGCACGATCTGGTCCGAGACGATGACCCCGACATGCAGCGAGTTGACCAGCACGTTGTGCGGCGCGCCTTCCATCGACAACGCCTTGGTGAAGGCCATCTGGGCGGCGCGGCTGACCGAGGTCGGCGCGCTGTCGGCGCCCGGCGCCTTGGCGCCGATGTTGAGGACGCTGATGATGCGGCCCCATTTGCGCTGCTTCATCTGCGGGAACAGAAGTCGGCAGAAGCGGATCTGCGCGAACAGCTTGAGGTCGAGATCGGCCTGCCACTGCTCGTCGGTCAAGGTCTCCGAGGGCCCGCGGGTCGATTGGCCGGCGTTGTTGACGTAGATGTCGATCTTGCCGAATTCGCGCATGATCTGGTCGTAGGCCGCCTTGATCGGCGCCATTTTCGACACGTCGCAGCTGATCGCCGAAACCTTGCCCTTGGCCTCGCGCTGGATCAGCGCCTTGGCGTCGGAGAGCGTCGCCTGGTCGCGCGCGAGGATCGCCACATCGGCGCCCGAGCGCGCGTATTCCTGGGCGATCGCCAGGCCGAGCCCCTTGCTGCCGCCAGTGACGATCGCGCTTTTGCCGTCCAATCGTACGTCCATGGTGTCCCTCCGTGTGTGGATCGAGCGAATTGCGGGCGAACATACCGCATCGTCATTCCCGCGAAAGCGGGAATCCAGGGCCAATTCCTTTGTCGGGCGCCTTTGGTTAGCGGCCCCGGGACCCCCGCCTGCGCGGGGGTGACGAGATTGGCGATCTCGTCAGTTTGCCGTCAGCCGGTCGACCTCGTCCATGTCTTCGCGCGACAGCGCCCAGCGGGCAGCCTTGACATTGGCCTCGACCTGCTCCGGCGTCGTCGCGCCGGCGATGACGCTGGCGACGGCCGGACGGTGCAACAGCCAACTGAACGCGAGATCGAGCAGGGTGCGGCCGCGCGCCGCGCAGAAATCGGCGAAGCGCTCGGTCAGCTGCCAGTTGCGCTCGGTCAGGTAGCGCTCGGCGGCGCGCGCCGTCGTCGTCAGCCGGGCGCCCTCGGGTAGCGCCGCGTTGCGGCGGTACTTGCCGGTCAGGAGCCCGTTGGCCAATGGCGAGAACGGGACCAGCCCCAGCCCGTAAGCCTCGACGACCGGCATCAACTGCGCCTCGACCTCGCGCTCCAAAAGGCTGTAGCGCTCCTGGCAGGCGATAAAGGCGTCGAGGCCGAGATGCTTGGAGGTCCATTGCGCCTCGACGACCTGCCAGTTGGCCAGCGTCGAACAGGCGATGTAGCGCACCTTGCCTTGCCGCACGAGATCGTCGAGCGCCCGCAGCGTTTCCTCGATCGGGGTCAAGGGATCGGCGATGTGCTGGTAATAGAGGTCGATCCAGTCGGTGCCGAGGCGTTTGAGGCTGGCTTCCGCCGCCGCGACGATGTAGCGGCGCGAGGCGCCCTGCAGTCGGCCGGAGGCATCCATCGGCCGGCCGAATTTGCTGGCGAGCACGATGTCCCGCCGCCGCGCGCCGAGCGCCTTGCCGAGGTATTCCTCGGCCGAGCCGGCCCCGCCATAGGTGTCGGCGTTGTCGTAGAAGGTGATGCCGAGGTCGAGCGCCTTATGCACGACGGCGCGCGTCGCTTCCATGTCGCAGCGGGCGCCGAAATTGTTGCAGCCGAGCCCGACCGCCGAGACGATGAGGCCGGAGCGGCCGAGGTTGCGCTGTTCCACTGAAGAGGTCTCCGCGAATTGGCCGCCGAAGGGTCGCACTCTTAGCAGGCGCGCGAAGTGGACGCGACGGTCGTGGTAGAATTTCCGGGTCGGTGGAGAATGGCGATGGTCGACGACGGCTCGGTGACGCGTTACCGCAGCAACCTGCAGGGCGAAGTCGACAGCGCCGCCCTCTACCGGGCGATGGCCGAGGCGGAAAAGGACCCGCATCTGAGCGAGGTCTACAGCCGCCTCGCCGCGGTCGAGGAGGCGCACGCCGAATTCTGGCGCAAGCAGCTGGCGCGGATCGGCGCGACCGCTCTGGCGCGCCGCCCGGGCTGGCGCACCCGCGCGCTGGTATTTCTCGCCCGCCGCTTCGGGCCGCAATTCGTGCTGCCGACGCTGAGCACCCTCGAACAGCGCGACAGCGGCTCCTACGACACGCAACCCGAGGCGGTGGCCGGCGGGCTGCCGGCGGCCGAGCGCTCGCACAACCGGGTCGTCGAGGCGATGGCGTCGGCGATGCCGGGCGGCGCCTCGGGCAGCAGTCTGGCGCGGCTCGAAGGGCGTCACCGCGGCGGCGGCAACGCGTTGCGCGCCGCGGTGCTCGGCGCCAATGACGGGCTCGTCTCCAACCTCAGCCTCGTCATGGGGGTGGCCGGCGCCGAGGTCGGCGCCAGCACGCTCCTCCTGACCGGGCTTGCGGGCCTGGTCGCCGGCGCCTGCTCGATGGCGATGGGCGAATGGCTGTCGGTGACCAGCTCGCGCGAGCTGGCGCAGCAGCAGATCGACGTCGAGGCCGACGAACTGGCGCGCATGCCGGAAGAAGAAGAAGAGGAGATGGTGCTGATCTACCAGGCCAAGGGCCTCGACGAAGCCGCGGCGCGGGCGCTGGCCGGTCGGCTGATGGCCAACAAGGACAGCGCGCTCGACACGCTGGTGCGCGAGGAATTGGGGATCAACCCCGAGGAACTGGGCGGCTCGGCGTGGACCGCGGCCGGCGCCTCGTTCGGCCTTTTCGCGGCTGGCGCGATCTTCCCGGTGGCGCCGTTCTTCTGGCTCGGCGGCAGCGCCGCGCTCGCCGCCAGCCTCGCGGCGAGCGGCGTCGCGCTGGCGCTGATCGGCGCCGGCACCTCGCTCTTCACCGGCCGGGGCCTATTGTTTTCCGGCGCGCGCCAGCTCGGCATCGGCTACGCCGCGGCTGCCGTCACCTACGGCATCGGCCGCCTCGTCGGCGTCTCGCTCGGCGGGTAGTCGGTGCGTTGCCGGAGCCGCCTTTGATGTGTATTATATTCGCTGATAATACACACTCATGGCTCGGGCGGCGATGCGCACCAACATCGAGATCGACGACAGGTTAATGGAAAAGGCGCAGCGGCTTTCGGGCCTTGGGACCAAGCGGGCGGTGGTCGAGGCGGGCTTGCAATTGGTTATTCGCCTGAAGGAGCAGGAAGAGATCCTGCGCCTTGCCGGCAAGGTTCACTGGGAGGGCGACCTCGACCAGAGCCGCGAGGGGACCGCCGCGCGGCCCGGCCGCCGCCCGACGAAGGGCGCCGCATCGCCGAGCAGGTCGGCGACAGCAAGGCTGGGGGTTGGGGAGCGCGGTGATCCTCGTCGATAGCTCGGTGTGGATCGATCACCTGAACGCCGCCGCGACCGGCGCGGTGCGTCGGCTGCGCGAACTGATTAGAGAGCGGCCCCTTCTGGTCGGGGATCTGATCCTGTGCGAGGTGCTGCAAGGGCTGCGATCAGAGCGAGAGGCGCGCCTGGTCGAACGCGCGCTGCGGCGTTTCGAAGTCGTCTCGCTGCTCGACCCCGACCTGGCCGTCAGGGCCGCAGCCAATTACCGCGCGCTGCGCGCCAGCGGGATCACGATCCGCAAAACCGTGGATCTGATCATTGGCACGTTTTGCATCGAGCGCGGGCACGTCCTCCTGCATGACGACCGTGATTTCGAACCGATGGTCCGCCTCCTCGGGCTCCAAATCGTCTGAATTTGACGCAGCGCGGCCCTATTCGGCCGGGTGCATCTCGAAGCCGGCGGGGCGGCCGGCGCGGCGGGCGGCGTCGGCCGGCGCCAGCGCGGCGTCCCATAAATTGGCGTCGAAGCGGTAGCCGTTGACCTGGTCGGCCCCGCGCGAGACGACGTAGAGCAAGGGCGGCACCATCTCGTCGGGCTCGACGAGGCGGGCGGCGCGGCCGTCGCGGCTCATCTCGCGCATCTCCTCGGCCATGCCGGGCGTGTTGGCGCCGGCGCCCGGGTTAACGATGTTGATCGTCACCCCTGTCCCGGCGATGTCCTTGGCCCACACCTCGGTCGCCATTTCCAAAGCCGCCTTGGTGGCGCCGTAGGGATGTGTGCCGATCCGGTTCATCGTGTCGAGCTTGGTCGTGATATTGACGATGCGGCCCCAGCCGGCCTCGATCATCGCCGGCGCGACGCGGCGGCTCAGGCGGTCGGCGGCGAGGATGTTGGTGGCGACGACATTGTCGACGATCTCGTCCGCCACCTGCCAGAAACGCTGCGGCTCCGCGCGCCGATAGCGGGCCGGGTCGATATTGTGCGCGTCGGACACCAAATCCGTTCGTCAGTTCGTCAGTGGTCCAAGATCGCTCAATATCCGTTGATGGCGCAAGATGTGGGTCTGGGCCAGACCCGTAGCCATTGTTCACCCTCCACAGATCGTTGGAATCGATCGGTAGTGGGTTAGGTGTTTCGACCCCGGCTAGGTACTTTCCGACGCTGTCCGCCTCACAATTGAGCGAGTAGCGTCGGATCATTGGCTGCCATCCTGGCAAAGAGGCTCGGCACCCAACTGATAGAACATGCTCCCGCCTTTCAGGCACCGAAGGAGCGTTGAATGGCGCTAAAACCTTTTTTTACAACCCGCATAGAAAAGCCCGAAGTCGCGCTCGCCGAGACAATGGCCGAAATGAGGGCATGGCTCGATAAAAATCAGATCGTACCCGTTGAGTTCAAAATTGCCATGACGGGCCTGCCCGGCATTGCCTTCGATATCGCATTCCGCAATTAGGATGAGGCGATCCTGTTCGAGCGGAGGTTTGCTGCCCAGCCCACGTAACTCAACCGACGAGACGATCGAGGTCGGTGCCGGAGGCACGACGCGCTCGCGCGGCAGATGCGCCGGAAACGGC
>DATGFP010000009.1:0-33326 GCA_035309005.1 Allostellaceae bacterium
TTTTTCGAAGCGCAGATGCCGGGGCCGGAGACGCAGCCGCTGTTCGAGCTGGCGCGCGAACTCGACATTGGCTTCTACCTCGGCTACGCGGAGCTAACCGAGGAGAACGGGCAAACCCGCCGCTACAACACCTCGATCCTCGTCAACCCGGCCGGCAACATCGTCGGGCGCTACCGGAAAATCCACCTGCCGGGGCATTCCGAGCACCTGCCCGAGGCGCCGTTCCAGCATCTGGAAAAGCGCTATTTCGATGTCGGCAACGAGGGCTTCCGGGTGTGGCGCATGCAGGACGCGGTGATCGGCATGTGCATCTGCAACGACCGGCGATGGCCCGAGACCTATCGGGTCATGGGCTTGCAGGGGGTCGAGATCGTCGCGCTCGGCTACAATACGCCGATCCAGAACATCCACTCCCGCGAGCCCGAGCACCTGCGGATGTTCCACCATTTGCTGTCGTTGCAGGCCGGCGCCTACCAGAACGCGGCCTGGGTGCTGGCGGCGGCGAAATGCGGCGCGGAGGACGGTTTTCCGATGATCGGCGGCTCGGCGATCGTCGCGCCGACCGGGGAGATCGCGGCGCGGGCGCTCAGCGAAGCGGACGAGGTGATCACGACGACCTTGGACCTCGACCTCGGCGACTATCTCAAGCGCACCGTCTTCAATTTCGCCAAACACCGCCGCATCGAACATTACGGCCTGATCACCAGCCGCACCGGCGCGAAGACCGAGGTGTAACGCGAGCAAAAGGAACCGCCATCCCGGCGCAGGCCGGGACCCATTCTTCAGCAGCCCAGCGGTTGATAAATGGGTCCCGGCCTTCGCCGGGATGGCGGTAGAGGAGAAAGGGCGGGCTCGCTACTGCCGGCCGTAATGGTCTTCGAAGCGGACGATGTCGTCTTCGCCGAGGTAGCTGCCCGATTGCACTTCGATGACGTGCAGCGGGATCTTGCCGGGGTTTTCCAGGCGGTGCGCGGTGCCCAACGGGATGTAGGTCGATTGGTCCTCGGTCAGCACTATTTCTTCCGTGCCGCGGACGATCTTGGCGGTGCCCTGGACGACGACCCAGTGCTCGGCGCGGTGGTGGTGCATCTGCAGGGACAGCTTGGCGCCGGGCCGCACCATGATGTGCTTGACCTGGACGCGATGGCCGTGGTGCAGGCTGCGGTAGGTGCCCCACGGGCGGTGCACGGTGGAGAGCGCGTCGGCTTCGTCGTGCTTCTCGGCGAGGAGGCGGGCGACCAGCTGCTTCACTTCCTGGGTGCGGTGGCGCGGCGCCACCATGACCGCGTCGTCGGTCGCCACCACGACGAGGTCCGCGACCCCGACCGCCGCGACGAGCCCGGCTTCCGAGCGCAGGTAGCAATTGCTGGTCGCCTCGGCGACGACATTGCCGGCGAGCGCGTTGCCGCTGGCGTCCTTCGCGCTCATCTCCCACAGCGCGTCCCACGAGCCGAGGTCGCTCCACCCCATCGCGACCGGCACGATTGCGGCGCGGCCGGTGTGCTCCATCACCGCGTAGTCGATCGAATCGCCGGGGCATTCGAGGAAGGCCGCCTTGTCGAGGCGGATGAAATCATCGTCGGCCCGCGCGCCCTCCAGCGCCTTTTTGCAGGCGGCGACGATCTCCGGGCGCAGCCGCTCGAGTTCGGCAAGGTAGAGCGCCACCGGGAAGAGAAAGATGCCGCTGTTCCAGAAATAATCGCCCGAGGCGAGGTAGCGCGCGGCGGTCGAGGGGTCAGGCTTCTCGACAAAGGCGGCGACCGCGAAGGCGCCGGCGCACCCGGCGATCGGCTGGCCGCGGGCGATGTAGCCGAAGCCCGTCTCGGGGCGCTCCGGGGCGATGCCGAAGGTCGCCAGATGGCCGCCCCGCGCGGCGGCCGCGGCACGCTCGGTCGCGGCGCGGAAGGCGGCGAGATCGGTGATCTGGTGGTCGGAGGGCAGCACCAGCATCAAGGCGTCGGGCTCGCGGGCGGCGAGGCGCAGCGCCGCGATCGCCGCTGCCGGCGCGGTGTTGCGGCCGGCCGGCTCCAGTATCAGCGCCTCGGCCGCGACGGCGATCTCGCGCAATTGCTCGGCGATGATGAAGCGGTGTTCCTCGTTGGCGATGACGAGCGGCGGCGCGAACCCGGCGTCGGCCGCGACCCGCAGCGCGGTCTCCTGCAAGAGGCTGCGCGCGCCGGTCAGCGCCAGGAGCTGCTTCGGATAAAGCGAGCGCGACATCGGCCACAGCCGCGTGCCGCTGCCGCCCGACAGGATCACCGGATGAATCATGCCGCCCCACTCAATCGCACCATCGCCGCGTTCCCCCACCCTAACCCTCCCCCGCTTGCGGGGGAGGGGACGAACGCGGCGCGCTGCGAGCCTCTCTCCCCTCCCTCCCCGGCAAGCGGGGGAGGGTTGGGGTGGGGGCGACGATGCTGGCGCAAGGCAATTTGCATTTGCTTAAGCGTTGCCGCGCGCCTCGCGCCACAGCCCGAGCTTTTCCTGGACCGGCCGGTCGGAGAAGCTGAAGAGCACCGCCTCCTTCGCCGCATGATGGGTGTGCGCCATCCAGCCCGGCACGACAAAGATGTCGCGCGGCCCCCAGCGCAATACCGTGTCGCCTACCCCCGGGGCGCTCACCCTGGTTTCGCCTTCACCTTCGACGCAGACATAGACCGCGCCGTCGGTCGAGCGGTAGGGCAGGCTGGCGAACCCTTGCGGCAGCAATTGGATGAAGGTGCCGATCGTCGGCATCGCCGGCTCGCCGCTCGCCGGGTTGACATAGCGCAGCTTGTGGCCGTGATAGGGATCGGGCGCGGCGTTTTTCGCCAGTGCCGCCAGCGCCTCGCGGCTGCGCCCATAGGGATAATTGAACACCGGCGAGGTCTTGACCTCGGGCTTCCAGTCGACCGGCAGCAGGTTGTGGCCGAAGCGCGCGGCGCTGTCACCTTCGGGGCGGGTCACCGCCTGCATGTCGGCGGCGCCGGGCTCGGCGAAGCTGGCGCCCAGCAGCCGGACGATCTGGATGTCGAGCCCGTCGAGCCACACCATCGGCTCGGCGCTGTCGTTGCCGTGGTCGTGCCAGGTCCACGACGGGGTGATGACGAAATCGCCGGGCTCCATCACCGTGCGCTCGCCGTCGACCGCGGTGTAGGCGCCGCTCCCCTCGATGATGAAGCGCAGCGCCGATTGCGTATGGCGGTGGGCCGGCGCGACCTCGCCCGGCAGGATCAGCTGGAGGCCGGCGAACAACGAATCGGTGATCTGCGCCTTGCCGTGCAGGCCGGGGTTTTCGAGGATCAGCACCCGGCGGGTCGCCTCCATCGCGGTGATGAGGCCGCCCGCCTGCAAGAGATGCGGCCGCACCTCGCGGTAGGGCCAGAGGTGCGGCAGGCTGTCGGTCACCGGCTCGGGCGTCACCAGGTGGTGCAGCTTTTCCCACAGCGGCGCCAGGTGCAGCGGCGCGAGCTTCTCGTAGAACGCCTGCCGCTCGGGAGTGCGTGCCGGGATCGACTCCGCCGCCATCGCGGCTCCTCCTTGTTGACGGGATTGCTTCGCTTCGCTCGCAATGACGACCGAAAAAGCGCTGTCATTGCGAGCGCAGCGAAGCAATCCCGCGGTGAGCTACCTCGCTTATTCGGCGGCCTCGCGGGGGCGCTCGCCGAGGGTGAAGCCGATCTTCGCCAGGTCGGCGATCAGCGCGGCCGATTGCGCCTCGCTCAACGGCACCATCGGCGGGCGCACCGCGGCCCACGCCGGATCATGATGGAAATGCGCGACGATACGCTTCAGGGCCGGCACCATCGGGTAGGCCTGGATCGTCTTGCGCGCCAGCGTGATTTCGGCCTGCAGCGCGTCGGCCTGCGGCGTCTTCCAGTTCTCGTAGACCTTGCGGATGCCGGGCACGTTGACGTTGCCGGTCGCGGTGATGCAGCCGACCCCGCCCTTGCGCAAGCCGTCGAGCAGAAAGACTTCCGACCCCGGGAAGACCGCGAACCCGGGGAAGCGTTCGATCAGCGCGGCGGTGTTGTTCCAGTCGCCGGAGCTGTCCTTGAGGCCGACAACGGTTTCCGGGTAGGCCTCGATCAGGCGGCCGACGAGGTCGAGCGACAGGCCGAGGATGGTCTGCGGCGGGATGTGGTAGAGGTACATCCGCAGCGCCGCCGAGCCGACCCGGTCGATAACGCCGGCAAAGAACGCGAAGAGGCCGTCGTCGTCCATGCCCTTGTAGTAGAAGGGCGGCAGCATCAGGACGCCGCCCACGCCGTGCCCGACGGCGTGGCGGCACAGCGCCGCCGCCTCGGTCACCGAGCAGGCGCCGGCGCCGGGCATCAGCTTCGCCGCCGGGATGCCGGAAGCAATCAGGCGGTCGAGCAACTCCATGCGCTCGACCCCCGACATCGAATTGGCTTCGCTGGTCGTGCCGAAGATCGCCAGCCCGTCGGCGCCCTGGTCCAAGAGCCAGCGGCAGAACGCGACAAACCGCCCGGCATCGGGCTCGCCAGTGCGGGTGAAGGGGGTCAGGACCGGGACCAGCACCCCGGCGAAAGGCTGCGCGGCCATGGACAAACTCCTCGCGGCAAAGGCAATCGGCGGATAGTTCAAATAAGCGCCCGCCGGCCCGCCGCGTCAACCTTCGGCGCGCCAGATCGCGCGCGAGTAGTATGACGCTTACAGTGAGAGTCCGTCACCCTTGCGAAAGCGGGCATGACGATATGGGAACCGACTGTCGGTGTCGGTCCGTTAGATCAGCAGCCGGGCCAGGTGGGCCGCCGGGTAGCGCGTGCCGGCGGCGGCGCCCGGCGCGAAGACATGGTCGAGCGCGTCGAGGGCATCGGCGGAGAGCTGCAGGCCCGCCGCGGCGGCGTTCTGCTCCAGCCGCTCGACATGGCTGGTGCCGGGGATCGGCACGATGAACTTCCGGCGCGACAATACCCAGGCGATCGCCAACTGCGCCGGGGTGCAGCGCTCGGCGGCGGCATGCGCCTTCACCTCCTCGACCAGCGCCAAATTGTGTTGCAAATTATCGCCCTGGAAGCGCGGCATGTTGCGCCGCGCGTCGCCCTCGCGCAGCGCGTCGAGGCTGG
This sequence comes from Allostellaceae bacterium, assembly GCA_035309005.1. GTDB lineage: Bacteria > Pseudomonadota > Alphaproteobacteria > ATCC43930 > CGMCC-115725 > DATARH01. The sequence goes on from DATGFP010000009.1 coordinate 5,070, forward strand.
TCACCGCGCCCGTGAGAAAGCCGCGCCCCAACGGGCTGTACGCGACAAAGCCGATGCCGAGTTCCTCGCACAGCGGCAGGATCTCGGCTTCGACATCGCGCGACCACAGCGAATATTCGACCTGCACCGCGCTCATCGGATGGGTCGCATGGGCCCGGCGGATCGTCGCCGCGCCGGCCTCGCAAATGCCGAGATGGCGCACCTTGCCGGCGCGGACCAGCTCGGCCATCGCGCCGACCGTGTCCTCGATCGGCACGGTCGGGTCGACGCGGTGGATGTAATAGAGGTCGATGACATCAGTCTCGAGGCGCTGCAGGCTTTTCTCGCAGGCGTCGCGGACATAGTCGGGGCGGCCGTCGGCGAAGCGCGGATTGCCGAGGAGGCCGACATTGCCGAACTTGCTGGCGATCACATAGTCGCCGCGGTGGCCGGCGATGGCGCGGGCGATCAATTCCTCGTTGCGGCCGGCGCCGTAACCGTCCGCGGTGTCGAGGAGGTCGACGCCGAGTTCGCGCGCCCGGTGGATCGTCGCGATCCCCGATGCGGGATCGGGCTGGTCGTAAAACGGCGTCATCGTCGCGCAGCCGAGGCCGACCGCCGAGACTTCCAATTCGCCCAACCTGCGCCGTTGCATCCTCACGCTCCTTGGCCATGCGGCGCGGCACAGTATGATCCCGCCGCCACGATGCCAACCCGGGAGAGCCGATATGCCGCGCTACCAGCCGATGGAAGAAACGCAGCTCGACGCGACGCAGCGCCGCGTCTTCAACGAATGCAAGGCGGGCCCGCGCGGCTCGGTGCCGCCGCCGGTGCATGTCTGGCTGCAGAGCCCCGGCCTCGCCGAGCACGCCCACAAATTGGGTGCGCATGTCCGCTTCGGCACCGATTTCACCCCGAAGCAGACCGAGATCGCAATCCTGATGACGGCGCGCTATTGGACCGCGCAGTTCGAATGGGCCGCGCATGTCCGCCTCGGGCTGCAGGCCGGCCTCTCGCAAGAACAGATCGACGCGATCGGCGAGCGCCGCACGCCGGCTTTCGCCGATCCCGACGACCAGCTGGTCTACGATTTCTGCCGCGATTATTACGCCGACCACCGGGTCGACGAAGAGACCTACCAGCGCGTCGTCACGCGTTGGGGCGACAAGGGAATCGTCGATCTCGCCGGCCTCATCGGGTATTATTCCTTTGTCTCCGTGACCCTCAACACCTTCGAGGTGCCGACCCCGCCCGGCGCCAAACTGCTCGGCAAATAGCAGGGTCTCAGGCGGCGATGTCGGGCGGCGGCGGCGCGTTGTCGTCGGCCGGCGGGCGGCGGCGGAAGGCGACCCAGAACAGAAAGCCGGCCAGCGCCAGGATCGCGGCCGCGATCGGCAGCGCGACAAACGCCATGTCGGCAAACTGGCGGTCGGTCGTCAGGCTGATCCCGAGGATCAGGAAACAGCCGCCCGGCAGCAGCAGCAACAGGGCAAAAATCAACGCCGTGATCTGTCCGCCGCTCATCCGATCCTCCCGCCCTGCATCATGGTTCCGCATCCGGCGGGGATGGCGAAGCCTCGCCGGCGGCGGCGGGTTGCGGCTTGCGGAATGCGATGGCAAACAGCCACACCGCCAAGCCCAGGATGATCACGCCGACCAGCGCCAGCGGCGGGAAAACCGTCGCGCCGAACAGCACGAAGCCGCCGCCGGGCAGCAGCAGCACGATGGCGCCAATCAGCGCCGCGATCTGGCCGCCGCTCATCCGCACCTCCCGCCCCGCGTCATCGTTCCGCATCCGGCGAGGATGGCGGAGCCTCGCTGCCGCGAGCGGGTTGCGGCTTGCAGAGGGCGATGGCAAAGAGCCACACTACGAAGCTGGCGATGGCAAAGAGCCACACTACGAAGCTTAGGATGATCATGCCGACCAGGGCCAGCGGCGGCAAAACCGTCACGCCGAAAAACAGAAAGCAGCCGCCGGCCTGTCATGCTTCCGGATCGACGGGTGGTGGCAGAGAACCGCCGGAATCTGGGGGAGGCGGGTTGCGGAGTACGGCCCAGAGCATCAATCCGGCAAGCAGCAGAAGGACGGCGCCGATCACCTCCATTGCCAACGCCAGACCAGGGGTCTCTCCTGACCCTCCGTGCCCGTTCGACGATGCGCAGACGCCTCCGACGAACAGAAAGAAGAAGGCCACCAGAAGCAGCAACGCCGCGGTGCAGCCCGCCGCCGCCTTCATTTTCTTGCCCCTGCCAGGGCGGGCAGGCCCGGGCGGTGGAACATGTTGTAGGTGTCGAACGGGATGATGCGGCCGTCGTCGGTGACGAAATGGATGCACGAGCGCTTGACGCCGGCGAGGCAGAAATTGAAGCGGTCGAGAAAGCTGACCACGGTCACGCGGAAGATGCGGTCGTAGCCGATCTCGGCCGGCACCTCGACCAGGGGCAGGCAGCACAGGATTTCGCGCAGCACATTGGCCGATTGCTGCCCGGCGCAGGACAGTGACAAGAGCTCGACCAAAAGCTTGCGCATCTCGGGCCGGGCCTCGAAGGTGACCGAATTGGGCGCCGCCGCGACCAGCACCTCCTGCGGGAAGAGATGCGTCAAGGGCTCGACCCGCCCGCCGACGCGCATGCCGTAGCCGATCGAGATCGCCTCGGGGTTGCACGGCAAGGGGATCAGATCGTCGTCGCCGAAGACGCCCCACTGGTCGATGATGGCCCGGCGGATTTCCGACAGCACGATTCGGTCGCGCTGCGGCTCGAAGCCGTCGTTGCGGCCGGCGTCCTGCACCGGCTGGAAGGTGACGCCGCGCACGCAAGGGTGCTGCTGCGCGTGGCGCAGGATGTCGCCGATCTCGCCGTCGTTGACGCCCTTGCGGATGACGCAAACCAGCGTCGTCGAGATCCCGGCGCGGTCGAGCGCGTCGAGCGCCCGCTCGCGCACCCGGCGCAGATCGGCGCCGCGGATCGTCTGCAATGCCCCTTCCGACAGCGCGTCGAACTGCAGGTAGATTTCGAACGCGCGCTTCATCTGAGCCAACGCCGCGACGAAATCGGGGTCGCCGGCGATGCGGATGCCGTTGGTGTTCAGCATCACGTGGCGGATCGGCCGGCTTTTCGCGGCGCGCAGGATGTCGAGGATCTGCGGGTGCAGCGTCGGCTCGCCGCCGGAAATCTGCAAGAGGTCGGGCTGGCCCTCGCTCTCGACCAGGAGGTCGAGCATCGCCTCGATCTGCGCGAGGCTGCGCTGGCCGGTCTTGGCCGGCGACGAACTGGCGAAACAGGTCGGGCAGGTCAGGTTGCAGTGCTCGTTGACCTCGATGAGGGCGAGGCAGCTGTGCTGCTCGTGGTCGGGGCAGAGGCCGCAATCGTAGGGGCAGCCCTGGTCGATCCGGGTGTGGAATTTGAGCGGCACGTCGCCCGGCTTCAGAAAATCGCGGCAGCGCTTCCAGTACGCGGCCTCGCTCGAAACCAGCGTCTTCTGCACGCCGTGCTCGGCGCAGCGCTTCTGGTAATAGACCGCACCGCCCTCCTCCAGGATCTTCGCCGGGATCAGCGCGAGGCAGGTTTCGCACAGCGAAGTCGTCTGGCCGAGAAAGATGTAGGGCCGGGATTTGCGCGGCGCGGCGCTCGGGGCGCGCGTCACCGGCTCGGCGATGGAAAGGCCGGGCATGGCTGGCGGATCTCCTGCCAAGAAAATAGGAGGGCGTAGGCAATCAAGCACAGCGACAAGAGATGGAAGAGATTGAACGGTCCGACAACCGTGCCGTAGGGCTTCAGGAACTCCCACAGGAAGCGCTGGCCGGCATAGACGCCGACAAAGAGGTAAAAGCCGGTGCGCAGCAGCGTCGCGTTGCCGCGCCGCGCCAGCCCGACGAAGACCACGCAAAACGCCGCCATCGTCGCCGATTCGTAAAGCTGCACCGGGTGGCGCGGCACGCCGTCGCCGAAATCGACGCCCCACGGCAGCGCCGTCGGCGTGCCGTAGGTCTCGTCGTCGAGGCCGGCGAGGAAGCAGCCGATGCGGCCGACCGCGATTGCCGCCGCCAGCGGCGCCACCAGGCGCAGCCCGGTCGAGAAGCGGATGCCGTGGCGCCTTTTCAGCATCTCGATCGCGATGACGCCGCCGGCGATCGCGCCCTCGATGCTGCGGCCGACGCCCGCGACGCCGCTCAGCCACAAATTGGCGGAACCGGCGAGGTAGGCGCCGAGCGTCGCGCCAACCGACCCGGCGGCGATGTAGAGCGGATGCACCAGCCACGGCTGCGCCGGCGCGCCGGGCGCCGCCACCGGGAGCAGGCGATAGACCAGGAGCCCCGTCAGCGCCGCCAATAGATCGAACAGGCTGTGGACCAGCACGCGTCACCCGGGCGGCGTCAATCTGCCGGCCGGCAATCTACCCGAAGTTCAACCCCCTGTCGCGCATCGCCAAGCCAGGCCGCTCAGCTCTTCTCGATGTTCCACATGAAGAGCGCCGGCGCGCTGGCATAGCCCTTGATGTTCTTGCGGAAGGCGGTCTTCGCGACGAACTGCCCGGTCGGGACATAGGGCACGATCTCGAAAGCGCGCTCCTGGATCTTTGCGGCAATCGCCTGGCGATCCTCGAGGTCCTTGGCCTTCAGCCACTCGGTGCGCAGCTTTTCGAGCGTGTCGTCCTTCGGCCAACCAAACCACGCCTGGTCGCCGTTGGTTCGCAGCATCACGTTCGTTGAGGGGTCGAGCAGGTCGGAGCCGACCCAGCCGGTCTCGAACATGTTCCAGCCGCCCTCGGCGGGCGGTTTTTTCGAGGCGCGGCGCGTCACCACGGTGCCCCAGTCGGTCGACACCAGCTCGACGTTGAGGCCGAGCTTTTTCATTGCGTCGCTCGCCACCAGCGCCTCGGCATGGATCAGCGGCTGGTCGACCGCGTCGAGCACGATCACCTTCTCGCCGTTGTAGCCGGCCTCCTTGACGAGCTGCTTCGCCTTGTCGTAGTCGCGCTTGCCGGTCATCGCGGCCGACCCGGCATCGTTCGCTATCGGTCCGCCGCAGGTGAAATACGAGGCGCAGACGTCCCAGTTCGCCCTGTCGCCGACAAAGGCGGTCATGAAATCGGCCTGGCTCGCCACCATCAGCACCGCCTGGCGCATCTTGACGTTGTCGAACGGCGGATAGAGAAAGTTGAAGCGCAGGCAGCCCATGCCGCGCAGCGCGTCCGACGGGGTCAGCTCGATGTCGGGATTGGCCGCCAGGACCGGCCACAGGTCGGCGGGCGGGTTCTCCCACCAATCGTCTTCGCCGTTCTGCATCGCCGCGGTCTTGGTCGCCGCGTCGGGCACGACGTGCCATTCGACCCGGTCGACTTTCACCACCTTGCCGCCCGAGGCCCAGTCGGAGGGCTCCGGCCGCGGCACATAATCGGCGTTCTTGACGTAGACGATCTTGTTGCCCGGCTGAAACTCCTCCTTGACGAACTTGAACGGCCCCGAGCCGACCATCTCCTTGACCTGCTGGAACGGGTCGGTCTTGGCGAGGCGCTCGGGCATGACAAACGGCGCCAGGCTCGACACCTTGGCGAGCCCGTCGATCAGCAGCGGAAACGGCTCCTTCAGATGGATCGAGAAGTTCTTGTCGTCGCTGCCCTGCATCTCGGCGACCGCGGCGGCGAGCGTCTGGCCCAGCGCATCGCGGGCCATCCAGCGCTTCAGCGAAGCGACGCAGTCGGCGCCGCGCACCTTCTGGCCGTCGTGGAATTTGAGCCCGTCGCGCAGCGCGAAATTGTAGTTGAGCTTGTCCGGCGAGACCTCGAACTCGCCGACCATCTGCGGGTGCGGCCGGAATTTGGAATCGATCGCGAACAGCGTATCGAACACCATGTAGCCGTGGTTGCGCGTCACGTAGGCCGTCGTCCAGATCGGATCGAGCACCGCGACGTCGCTCTGAGGGATGAAGTGCAGCGTCTTCTGGTCGGCGGCGCGCGCCGCTGCGCGTGGCACCGCGGCGGCGATCGCCGCGCCGGCGGCGGCCTTGCCGAAAGCGCGGCGAGTGAGAGGACGAGCCATCAGAGCCTCCCGGGGCATTGCCTGTCGGGCGCTCAGCATAGCAAGAACCGCGCCGCTTCCCATATGACGCGTTGCGGGCGGATTGGCCCCATCGCGTATAGTTTTTCCCGATGCATCTCGACGATTTTGCCTTCGACCTGCCGCGCGACCTGATCGCCGACCGCCCCGCCGCGCCGCGCGAGGCCGCCCGGCTGCTGCTGCTGCCGGCGAAGGGGGGCCTCTCTGACCGGCACATCGGCGACCTGCCGGCGCTGCTGCTTCCGGGCGATCTTCTCGTATTCAACGATACCAAGGTGATCCCGGCCCGGCTCGTCGGGCGGCGCGGCATGGCGACGATCGAGGTCACGCTGGCGCGCGATCTGGGGGGCGGCGCCTGGCGGGTCTACGCGCGCGGCGCCAAGCGGCTGCGGCCCGGCGAGCGGATCGCGTTCACCGCCGATTTCACCGCCGAAGTCGTGGAGAAGACGCCGGAGGGCGAGGTGATCTTGCGGTTCGACTGCGAGGCCGAGGCCTTTCGCGCCGCGCTGGCGCGCTACGGCGCGATGCCGCTGCCGCCCTATATCAAGCGCCCAAGCGTCGGAGATCCGCGGGATCGCGACGACTACCAGACGATGTTCGCCCGCGTCGAGGGCGCGGTCGCGGCGCCGACCGCGAGCCTGCACTTCACCCCCGCCCTCCTCGCCGCCCTCGCCGCGCGCGGCATCGACTGGGTCACGCTGACCCTGCATGTCGGCCCCGGCACGTTTCTGCCGGTCAAGGCCGACGATCCGCGCCAGCACCAGATGCACGCCGAATGGGGCGCGATCAGCGCAGCGGCGGCCGTCCGCATCAACGCCGCTCGCGCCGGCGGCGGCCGCATCGTCGCGGCCGGGACGACGAGCCTGCGCCTCCTGGAGAGCGCCGCCGACGCCAGCGGCAGGGTCGGCGAGTTCGCCGGCGAGACGCGGCTCTTCATCCTGCCCGGCTACCGCTTTCGCGCGATCGACCTGCTCTTGACCAATTTCCACCTGCCGCGCTCGACCTTGCTGATGCTGGTCGCCGCACTGGCCGGGCTCGACCGCATCAAGGCCGCCTACGCGCACGCAATCGCCGAGCGCTACCGCTTTTTCTCCTACGGCGACGCCTGCCTGATCGAGGCGCCCCCTCGCCTCCCTCCCCCGCAAGCGGGGGAGGGCCAGGGTGGGGGTGCGGCGACGCCCGCGTCACCGCGGGCCGCACGGTGACCGGCATCGGCTTCGAGATTGTGGCGCGCGACGGCGCGGCGCGGGCTGGGCGCCTCCAGACCGCGCATGGCGCGATCGAGACGCCGGCCTTCATGCCGGTCGGCACCGCCGCGACGGTCAAGGCGATGACCCCGCAGGATGTCGCCGCGACCGGCGCGCGCCTCCTCCTCGGCAACACCTACCACCTGATGCTGCGCCCCGGCGCCGAGCGCATCGCCGCCCTCGGCGGGCTGCACCGCTTCATGAACTGGCCCTTCGCGATCTTGACCGATTCCGGCGGCTTCCAGGTCATGTCGTTGGCGAAGCTGCGCAAGATCGGCGAGGAGGGGGTCGAGTTCCGCTCGCATCTCGACGGCAGCCGGCACCTGCTAAGCCCCGAGCGTTCGGTCGCGATCCAGCACCAGCTCGGCGCCGACATCACGATGGCGTTGGACGAGTGCACCCCGTTTCCGGCCGAGCGCCAAGCGGTCGAAGCGTCGATGGAGTTGTCGATGCGCTGGGCCGAGCGCTCGCGCGCCGCCTTCGCCCCGCGGCCGGGGCACGGAATTTTCGGCATCGCCCAGGGCGGGGTGCACCCCGAACTGCGGCAGCGCTCGGCGGCGCGCCTGGTCGAAATCGGCTTCGACGGCTATGCGATCGGCGGCCTGGCGATCGGCGAGGGCCAGGCGACGACGTTCGCGATGGTCGAGGCGACAGTGCCGGCGCTGCCGCAGAAGCGGCCGCGCTATCTGATGGGGGTCGGCAAGCCGGCGGACCTGGTGGGCGCGGTCCGACGCGGCGTCGACATGTTCGATTGCGTATTGCCGACCCGCTCCGGCCGCACCGGCCAGGCCTGGACGCGGCGGGGCGCACTCAACCTGCGCAACGCCCGCCACGCCGAGGATCCCTCCCCGCTCGACCCCGAATGCGGCTGCCCGGCTTGCACCGGCTTCAGCCGCGCCTATCTGCATCACCTGACAAAGGCGGGCGAGATCCTCGGAAGCATGCTGCTGACCCGGCACAACCTGACCTACTACGCCGATCTGATGGGCGATTTGCGGGCAGCGATCGTGGCCGGCCGGCTCGCCGAATTCGCGCTTCCGGAGGCCGCCGCGTGAGCGCGCCGGTGCTCGGACGGCCGGCACCGCTGCCCGCCTCGCCGGGCGAGGCTCAGCTCGATACGGTGGCCAACCCGCATCCCGGCCTCGTCTACCTGGTGCGCTTCACCTGCCCGGAGTTCACCAGCCTGTGTCCGGTCACCGGGCAACCCGATTTCGCGCATTTCGTGATCGACTACGCGCCGGACGCGACGCTCATCGAAAGCAAGTCGCTGAAGCTGTTTCTCGCTGCGTTCCGCAACCACGCCGCCTTCCACGAGGATTGCACGCTGATCGTCGCGCGCCGCCTGGTCGCGGCGCTGGCGCCGCGCTGGCTGCGCCTCGCCGGCTATTGGTACCCGCGCGGCGGCATCCCGATCGACGTCTTCTACCAGACCGCCGCGCCGCCCGCCGGGCTGTGGCTGCCGGAACCCGGCGTCGCGCCCTATCGCGGCCGCGGCTGACCCGATGTCCTCCGAAATCCGCGAGGCGATCCGGGCCGAGGCCTTGGCGATCGGCTTCGATGCGGTCGGCTTTGCGCCCGCCCATCTGGCCGACGCGGCGCGCGCCGACCTCGGCGAATTCCTGGCGCGCGGCTATCACGGCGACATGGGCTGGCTCGCCGATACCGCTGCGCGGCGCGGCGACCCGCAGGCGCTGTGGCCCGAAGCAAGGACGGTGGTGGTGCTCGGCCTCAACTACGCCGCCGATGACGACCCGCCCGACGCCGGCGCCAGCCACGCCAGCGGCGCGATTTCGGTCTATGCCCGCGGGCGCGATTATCACGACGTGCTGAAGCGGCGGCTGAAGGCGCTGGCGCGCTGGATCGCGGCGCGCTGGCCGGGCGAAATGCCGGGCGGATTGAAGGTGTTTGTCGATACCGCCGCGGTCATGGAAAAGCCGCTGGCGCAGGCGGCCGGGATCGGCTGGCAAGGCAAGCACACCAACCTCGTGTCGCGCCAATTCGGCTCGTGGCTGTTTCTCGGCGAAATCTATCTGAGCCTGGAACTGGCGCCCGACGCGCCCGAAAGCGATCATTGCGGCGCCTGCCGGCGCTGTCTCGATAGTTGCCCGACCGACGCCTTTCCGGCGCCCTACCAGCTCGATGCGCGGCGCTGCGTCTCGTATCTGACGATCGAGCACAAGGGCGCGATCCCGCGCGAGCTGCGCCCCTTGATCGGCAACCGCATCTTCGGCTGCGACGATTGCCTCGCGGTCTGCCCGTGGAACAAATTCGCCAGCCGCACCGGCGAACCCGAGTTGCTGCCGCGGAGGACGCTGACCGCGCCACGTCTGGTTGAGCTCGCCGGGCTCGACGACGCCGCCTTCCGCGCCCGCTTCGCCGGCACCGCGATCAAGCGCATCGGCCGTGAGCGCTTTGTGCGCAACGTGCTGATCGCGGTCGGCAACGGCGCCGCGGGCGACCCGGCGCTGATCGCCGCGGCCGAGGCGCGGTTGGAGGACGCCTCGCCCTTGGTTCGCGCGACCGCCGCGTGGGCATATGCGCGCCTCGCCGCGAGCGCCGACATCTGGCACCGCATCCGACACGACCCCGACCCGCTGATGCAGGCGGAGTGCGCCGAAATGCTGGAGGCAACATGATCGAACGCCGGCCCTTTGCCGAGCTCGGCCGCGAAAAGCTCGACTGGCTCGACACGCGTCATCACTTCTCCTTCGCGCACTACCGCGACCCGGCGCGGATGGGCTGGGGCGCGCTGCGCGTGTGGAACGACGACGAGATCGCCGCCGGGACCGGCTTCCCGCCGCACCCGCACACCGACATGGAGATCATCACCTATGTCCGCGACGGCGCGATCAGCCACGAAGACAGCCTCGGCAACAAGGGCCGCACGGTGGCCGGCGACGTCCAGGTGATGTCGGCCGGCAGCGGCATCCGCCACGCCGAATACAACCACGAAGACGAGACGACGCGCATTTTCCAGATCTGGATCGTCCCGACGACCAGCGGCGGACCGCCGAGCTGGGGGACGCGGCCGTTCCCCGAAGCCGGGCGCGCCGGGCGCCTCGTCGTCCTGGCGAGCGGCGATGCCGCCGACAGCGAGGCGCTGCGCATCCGCGCCGATGCCCGCGTTCTCGGTGCCCGGCTCAACGCCGGCGAGGCGATCGAATACGCGCTGCGGCCCGGGCGGCATGCCTATCTCGTGCCGGCGCGCGGCGCTCTCGAGGTCAACGGGGTGCGCATCGCCGCCGGCGACGGCGCGGCGATCCGCGACGAAGCGCTGGTCCGCCTCGTCGCCGCGGAGGAAACCGAACTGGTCCTGGTCGACGGCGCCTGAGGGCCGCGCCCGGCCTAACTGTGGCCGCTCGCCGCGCTGTCGGGCGCCCCCTGCCGCTCGATGCGCACGGCCTCGGCCTCGAGGTCCTCGGCGGTGCGCAGCCGGGCGTCCCAGATCGCCGGGTTGGCGGTGCGCTCGGCAAATTCCCGGTACCAAGAGGCCAGCACCCGCAGTCGATCCGGCTCGTTCACGGCGGCATGCTCCTGTCGCGCCTGGTGCAAGCGTACGCGGTTTTTGTGACGCCCGTTTGACATAGATCAAGTTGGCGCCGTGCTGCGCCGCTTCGCTCTCGACAAGCACGCTTCGGCGGTGATATCGCCGCTCGCGCGCCGGGCGCGCTGCCAGCGGATGGGGCGAACCACAAGCGATGAGCCGGCGCATCTATTTTGACGGCCTCAACCTCTCGCTCGAGCGCGGCACCGGCATCGCGACCTATACGAGGATGCTGACCCGGGTCGTGCGCGAACTCGGCTACGACGTCGGCGTGGTCTACAGCTCGCCCCACGAACCGGCCAAAAACCCCCAGCTGCGCGAGATCGCGTTCTTCGATCCCAACAACGCCACCCGCATCTCGGCGAGCCGCGGGATCTCCAACAAGCTGATCGATCAGCTGCGCTACACGCGCCCCGTCAGGCCCACCGCTCTCGACCTCAGCGGTCTGGTGATCGCCGATCAGTTCCGCGGCCGCATCCCGCTGCACGATCAGATTTTCATGGCACGAAACCTGTTCGGCAACGCCCGCGACTACTATGCCTGGAGCGGCCGATTTGCCGAGCTGGCGTTCGATGTCGCGCCCGAGATCATGCATTGTACTTATCAGCTACCGCTGCGTGCGAAGGGGGCACGCAACATTTATACCATCCACGATCTGGTGCCCTTGCGCCTGCCGTTCACGACCCTCGACAACAAGCGGCTGACCTACCGGCTACTGCGCAAGATCGCGGCCGAGGCCGATCACATCGTGACCGTCTCGGAGAATTCGCGGCGCGATATCGTGCAACTCCTCGGGGTCGCCGAAGAGCGGGTGACCAATACCTACGAGGCGGTCGACTTTCCGCCCGAACTCGTCGGGCGTTCCGATGATTTGATCGCCGAGCAGCTACGCGGCTCCTACGGTCTAGGCCTGCGGGATTATCTGCTGTTCTACGGCGCGCTCGAGCCGAAAAAGAACATCGCTCGGCTGATCGACGCCTACCAGCTCGCGGCGATTGACATCCCGCTCGTGGTCGCCGGACCTCCGGGATGGGGCACCGAGAGCGAGGCCGCGCTACTTCAGCAGCTGCACCGCGAGACGACCTCGGAGGCGCGCCCACGGCGCCGCTTTCATCGCCTGGAATATGTCAGCCTGCCGCTGCTGGTGACGCTCGTACAGGGCGCTCGGGCGGTGATCTTCCCCTCGCTTTACGAGGGGTTCGGGCTGCCGGTGCTTGAGGCGATGCTGCTCGGCACCCCGGTGGTGACCTCCAGCACCTCCTCGCTGCCGGAAATCGCCGGAGATGCCGCCTTGTATGTCGATCCCTACGACACCGACGACATCGTCCGCGGCATCAAGACGATCGCGAGCGACGCGGATTTACGCGCCGAGCTGTCGCGGCGCGGCCGGGTGCAGGCCGAGAAGTTTTCGGTGGCACGCTATCGCGAGCGCATGGCGGCGCTCTATGAGCGGCTCGCCTAAACCCGATTTCGACGCCGATTTCCGCGCCCGGCTGCGCGTGCTGCTCGCCTGGCGACGCGACGTCCGGCGCTTCCGCCGCGAGCCGTTGCCGGCGGGCATGGTCGAGCGGCTGCTCGGTTTCGCGCATCTCGCACCCTCGGTCGGGCTCTCCCAGCCATGGCGCTTCGTGCTGGTCGAGACGCAATCGCGCCGCGCCGCGGTGCGCGACAATTTCGCCCGATGCAATGCCGCCGCGCTGGCGGCTCAAGGCCCCGGCAACGCGCGCCGCTATGCCCGTCTCAAACTCGAAGGGCTCGACGAGGCGCCGTGCCATCTCGCGGTGTTCGCCGACCCCGGCACGGCCCAGGGGCGCGGCCTCGGTCGCCGCACGATGCCGCGGACGGTCGATTATTCGGCGGTGATGGCGGCGCATACGCTATGGCTGGCGGCGCGCGCCGAGGGCATCGGTATGGGCTGGGTGTCGATCCTCGACCCCGCGGCGGTCGCGACGGCGCTCGAAATTCCCGCCGAGTGGCGGTTCATCGGGTATTTCTGCCTCGGCTACGCCGAGACGGACGACGAGGTGCCGGCGCTCGAGCGCGCCGGTTGGGAGCGCCGCCGCCCGATCGAGGAGTTCCTGCTGCGGCGCTAACCGGCGCTCAGCCGAGGCATTTCTCAAGCAGATCAAGCGCGGCGACCGAGAAGACGCGCATATTGTCGACCCTGTCGTCCTTGCCGGTCTCGACCGTAATGGCGCGCTCGACCGGGCCGATCACCGCGATGCACGAATGACCCGGGGCGTGCCCGTAGCGGCTGCCGGTCGGGCCCGCCGTGCCGGTCTCGCCGAGCGCCCAGGTGGTGTTGAGGCGCTCCTTGATCTTGCGCGCGAAGAGCTGCGCATAGGGCTCGGTCGAGGGCGTGATCCCGGCCATCGCGGCGAACTCCGCCTCGGTGACCCGCAGCAATTCGGTGCGCGAGGCGCGGGTGTAGACGACCGCGCCGCCGATGAAATACGCCGAGGCGCCGGCGATCGCCAAAAGCGCCGCCGAGACGAGCCCGGCGGTCGACGACTCGGCGACCGAAATCGTCTCGCCGCGCGCTTTCAGCTTCGCCGCGATCCGTTCCGCCTGCGGCAACAGTTCCTGTATCATCTTTGCCTCCCGCATTGCGCTGCGGGACCTTGCCGGTTCCGCCGGCCGCTTTGCAAGAGAATGCCGCGAAAGGAGCGCCGCGATGGGCTACGAGACGATCCTCTACGCCGAAGAGGGTGCGGTCGGCACCCTGACGCTGAACCGCCCCGACGACGGCAACATGTTTACCGAGACGATGTGCCACGAGGTGCGCGACTGCATCAACCTGGTGCGGCGCGAGACGCGCACCCGCGTGCTGGTCATCACCGGCGCCGGCGACAAATTCTTCTGCATCGGCGGCCGCAAGACCGGCATGCCGGAGACGCAGCTCTACGCCGGCGTATTGCCGGCCCTCGACATGTACGAAGCGATCGAGCGGCTGCAGAAGCCGGTGATCGCCTCGGTCAACGGCTACGCTGTCGGCGGCGGCAACGTGCTGCAGGTCATGTGCGACTTGACGATCGCCAAGGAGAGCGCGGTCTTCCGCCAGGTCGGGCCGATGATGGGCAGCTTCGACGCCGGTTTCGGCACCTGGTATTTGGAAGACCTCGTGGGCAAGAAGAAAGCCAAGGAGATCTGGTTCCGCAACCCGCGGCTCTCGGCGCGCGAGGCAATGGAACTCGGCATGATCAACCAGGTCGTGCCGGACGCCGAACTCGCCGCCGCGACCCGCGCGATGGCCTTGGAAATCGCCGAGCGCGGCGCCTTCGCCTTGGCCGCGATCAAGACCGCGTTCAGCGCCCGTCACGGCGGCGTCGGTGGCCTCGCCCGCCTCGCCCACGACCTCCTGCTGCGCAGCTATCTCGACAGCGAGGAGTCACACGAACTGGGCAGCGCCTTTGCAGCGCGCCGCACCCCTGACCCGGATAAATTCGGGCATTGAGGGATGACCAACACCCTTCTCACCCTGCACGATCCCGAGGCGGCGCGGCGCTATTACGACGCCGGGACATGGCGCACCGACACGCTTTACGCGCTGCTGCGCAAACACGCGACAGAGCGGCCGGATGATTTCGCGTTGCGCGATGGCACACGACGGCTCACCTGGGCGACGCTACTCAGGTGGGTCGATGCCGTGGCGGCCGATCTCGATAGGGCGGGGCTGAAGCGCGGCGAGCGGGTCGCGGTGTGGCTGCCCAACCGGGTCGAGGCGGTCGTTGTGTTCCTCGCCTGCTCGCGCCAAGGGTACGTGTGCAACCCGTCGCTGCACCAGCACTACACGGTCGCGGAGATTGTCACCCTGCTCGGCCGGACGCGCGCCGCGGCCCTCTTCGCCCAGCCGGGCTACGGCGCCGACGCGCGCAGCGCCGACATCTTTGCCGCGGCGGCCGACCTCCCCGACCTGCGCCGGTTCTATACGCTTGGCGATGGGCCGGCGGCGGCGGCGTTCCCCGCTGCCGACAACGCCGCGCCGCCGCCGCCAGTCGAAGCGAACCCGGATAAGATCGTATACCTGGCGTTTACCTCGGGTACCACCGGCACCCCGAAAGGCGTCATGCATTCCGACAACACGCTCTTGGCCAACGCCCGCGCGATGGTCGCGGACTGGCATCACGACGAGCGCACGATCCTCCTCAGCCTGAGCCCGCTCAGCCACCACATCGCCGCCGTGGCTCTGGCGCAGGCGCTGGCGGCGGGAATGGAGCTGGTGGTCAACGCGCCGCCTTCCGGCATGACGCCGCTCGACTGGATCGTCGCCACCGGCGCCACCTACGTGATGGGCGTGCCAACCCATGCGATGGACATTCTCGGCGAGATGCGGCGGCGCGAGCAGGGCAAGCTCGGCGCCGTGACGGTGTTCTACATGGCCGGCTCGCCGATCCCGCGCGAGGTCGCGCAGGCCTTTCTCGATCACGGCGTCACGCCGCAAAACGTCTACGGCATGAGCGAGAACAGCTCGCACCAGTACACCCTGCCGAGCGACCCGGCGGATATCATCGTCGCGACCTGCGGCCGCGCCTGCCGCGCCTACGAGATCAAATTGTGGGACCAGGAGAACCCCGATATCGAGGTCGCACCTGGCGAGATCGGCGAGATCGGCGGGCGCGGCGCCTGCCTGATGCTCGGCTATTTCGACAACCAGCAGGCGACCGAGGATTCGTTTAACCGGGGTGGCTGGTTCATGTCGGGCGATCTCGGCCGGTTCGACGAGCAAGGCTGCCTTGAAATCGTCGGCCGCAAGAAGGACCTGATCATCCGCGGCGGCCACAACATCCACCCGGCGAAGATCGAGGATTTGGCGATGCGCCACCCCGCGGTGGCGCGCTGCGCCGCGTTCGCGGTCGCCGACCGCCGGCTCGGCGAGAAGGTCTGCCTGTCGGTCATTTTTCACGAGGGCGCGGGAGCGGAGGCGGACGAATTGCTCGCCCATCTCCACGCGGCCGGGCTGTCGCGTTACGACATGCCCGAGTATTTCATCGCGATGACGGCATACCCGCTGACCGCGAGCGGCAAGATCCTGAAACGCGAGCTCGTCGAATGGGCCCGGGCGGGCCGCATCCAGCCGCTGCCGGTGCGCTGGACCGAGGGGAACTGATTATGGCGATCCATATGAGCCGCATCGACGAATTGGCGCTGATCACCCTCGACCGGCCGGAGGCGCTGAACGCGCTGAGCTTTGCGCAGCTGCACGATCTGAGCCGGATGCTCGATTCGATTGCCGACAGCGACGCGCGCGCTCTGCTTGTCACCGGTGCCGGCGAGCGTGCCTTTTCCGCCGGCGCCGACATCAAGGAATTGATGGGGCGCAGCCTGGTCGAGCAGCGCTCTGGTGCGATGTTGGGCCAATCGGTCCTGGCCCAGCTCGACCAATTGCCGATGCCGTCGATCGCGCTCATCAACGGCTATGCCTTTGGCGGCGGCCTCGAACTGGCGCTCGCCTGCACCTTCCGCCTCGCCGCGCCCACCGCCAAGCTCGGCTTTCCCGAGATCAAGCTCGGCCTCATCCCGGGCTATGGCGGGACGCAGCGCCTGCCGCGCCTGGTCGGCGAGGCGCGCGCCACCGAGCTGATCCTGACCGGCCGCACCGTCGACGCGGCCGAAGCCGAGCGGATCGGTCTCATCAACCATATCGTCGATGGCGACCTGATCGAAGCCGGCCAGAACTTCGCCCGCGAGATGACCGGCTACAGCCTGCCGGTCCTGTGCCTGGCGCGCGATGCGATCCGCCGCGCCCACGATTTGCCGCTGCACGACGGGCTGAAGATCGAGGCCGACCTCTCGACCCTCGCCTTCCAGACCAAGGACGCCGTCGAGGGCATGACCGCCTTCATCGAAAAACGCCAGCCGGTCTTCAAGGATGGCTGACCGCAGCGTGGTTTCAGCTGCCGATTGCCCCCGCCCTGCCCTCCCCCGCTTGCGGGGGAGGGTTCCACAGGGCGGGCGCCGCGCCTCAGCGAGCCCCCTCCCCCGCAAGCGGGGGAGGCTTGGGGTGGGGGAGCCGGCGCGATGACCCTCTTCGATCGCCTCGACGCGCTGCCGCTGTTGTCGGAAGAGGAGCGCCTGCTGCTCGCCAGCGTCAAAGCGCTGGCGCGCGACGAGATCGCGCCGCGCGCCGCCGGGTACGACCGTACGGGTGAGTTTCCGTGGGACAATATCCGGGCGATCAACGCGCTCGGCCTCAACGCGATGTTCGTGCCCGAAACCTACGGCGGAGCCGGCCTTTCCTACGCCGCCTACCTCGCCTGCGTCCGAGAGATCAGCGCCGCCTGCGCCTCGACCGGGATCATCTGGGCGACCAATTTTCACGCGACGAAGCCGCTGATAGATTTCGGCACCGAGGCGCAAAAGGAACGCCTGCTGCCGCGCGTCGCCGCCGGGGCGATCGGCGCGCTGGCGATCACCGAGCCGGATGCCGGCTCGGACGCGACCGGGATGACGACGCGCTTCGCGCCTGATGGCGACGATATCGTCGTCTCAGGCGGCAAGATTTTCATCAGCAACGGCGATGTCGCCGACCTCTACCTCGTCTTCGGCAAATGGTCGCAGATCGCCGACGGTCGAGGAGCGATCTCGGCGATCGTCATCGAAAAGGGTACCCCCGGCCTCGCCGTGCTGCGCACCGAGGACAAGATGGGCCACCGCGCCGCCTCGACCGCGGCGCTCGCCTTCGATAATTGCCGGGTCCGGCGCGACAATTTGCTCGGCGCGCCCGGCGACGGCTTGCCCTTGCTGCTAGCGGCGCTCAACAAATCGCGCCCGAGCGTCGCGGCGCACGCGCTCGGCATCGCCGGCACCGCCTTCGCGGACGCCGTCCTCTACGTCAACGAGCGGCGCCAATCCGGCCGCCGCATCGGCGAGTTCCAGGGCATCCAGTTCCTCCTCGCCGACCTCGCCACCGATCTGGCGATGTGCGAAGCGTGGCTGTGGCACGTCGCGCGCCTCGTCGACGCCGGCGTTGATGACATAGCGGTCGAAGCCTCGATGCTGAAGATGCGCGCCTCCGATATGGCGATGCGCATCGCCACCGAGGCGGTGCAGCTCTATGGCGGCTACGGCTATATCAAGGAATATCGCGTCGAGCGGCTGATGCGCGACGCCAAGATCACCCAGATCTGGGAAGGCACCAACCAGATCCATCGTCAATTGATCGGCCGCAGCTTTCTTATGCGCGGCTGACGCGAGCGGCGGGAACCAAATCCGCCGCGGGCGTTTATCGTGGCGGATGCCTCGAAAAATGGGCCGCATCCGTAGCGTTGCCGTCACGCCACCGGAGATCGCAACACCGCCATGCGCCGCCTTATCCTCAGCGTCATTGCCCTGTGCACGGTTGCCGCCCTTCCGGCGCTCGCCCAGGAGGAGCCGCCCGCCCGCGTCGGTCGGGTCAGCTTTGTCGAGGGCCAGCTCGCGTTCCACACCAAGGGCGAGACCACCTGGTCATCGGCGGCGGTCAATTATCCGGTGGCGACCGGTGGCTCGTTCTGGACCGATCCGAAATCGCGCGCCGAAATCCGCATCGGCGCCCAGACGATCAATCTATCGGGCAACGCCGAAGTCGACATTGTCAAGCTCAACGAACAGGTCATGCAGCTTGCCGTGCCGCAGGGCCGGGTCGAGGTGCAGCTGCGCCAGCTCGGCGAGGGCGAAAGCGCCGAACTCGACATGCCGCGCGGCGGCGTGTGGCTGCTGCAGCCCGGCATCTACGACATTGACGCCGGAACGCCGACGCAGGCAACGCGGGTCGCAGTCGTCGACGGCCGCGCGCGGTTTGTCGGCGGCATCGTCGATATCGGCGTCAATGCCGGGCAAGCCGCCTCGATCAGCGGCACCCAGACGCTGACCGCCTCACTCGAGAAATTCGTTCCCGACGCCTTCGCCCAATGGTGCCACTCGCGCGCCTATCACGAGCACCGGCTGGCGGCGCCCTACTACGTCTCGCCGCGGATGACCGGCTACGAGGAGCTCGACGAATATGGCGCCTGGCGCACCGCCCCCGAATACGGCCGGGTGTGGTACCCGCGCGGCCTGCCGGCCGGCTGGTCGCCCTACACCAACGGCTATTGGATCTGGGAGGCGCCCTGGGGATGGAATTGGATCGATCTCGAACCCTGGGGCTTCGCGCCGTTCCATTACGGCCGCTGGGCGCAGATCGGCGGCGCTTGGGGCTGGGTGCCGGGGGCTTTTGTCGGGGCTCCGGTTTACGCCCCGGCGCTGGTCGCCTTCATCGCAGACCCCGCGGCGATCCTCGCCTCGGCGTTCGCCGGCCCGCTTGTCGGGTGGTTTCCGCTCGGTCCGGGCGAAGCCTACTGGCCGAGTTACAGCAGCGACCCCGCCTATATCCGGGCAATCAATACCGGCGCCGTGGCCGATGCGGGACGGCTCGGGCCGCGCCCGGCCGGCGACGCGGCGACGGCCAACCGCGCCTTTGCCAATCGCGGCGCCGCCACGGTGATGTCGCAGCACGGCTTCGCCAGCGCCCAAAGGGTTGCCTCCAATGATCTGCGGGTGTCGCCGCAAGCGGCGCAGCACGCTAGGGTAACCGCCCAGGCGCCCCCGACCTCGGCGCATGTCGGCGGCTCGGCGCGCCTCGCCGGGCCGGGCCGCATGCAAGCTCTAGCCGGCGCGGTGGCACGCGGCGCGGCCGCGCATGGTGTCCGGGGCGGCGCCACGGCACGGCTTGGCGGGCGTGGCGCCACGTCGCATTTCACCGGACACGTCGCGACCCGCCATGCCGGCGGGCGCGTTGCGGCGGCGCATTTCCACGGCGGCCGGGCGGCGCATTTCGCTGCGCGGCGTTTTGGCGGCGGCGGACATGGCGGCGGGCCGCATTTCGGCGGCGGTTTCGGTGGTGGCGGGCCGCACTTCGGGGGCGGGGGCGGACATGGCGGCGGCGGGCCGCATTTCGGCGGTGGCGGCGGACATGGCGGCGGCGGTCCGCATGGCGGCGGCGGGGGACATGGCGGCAAGGGACACGGCTAGTCTGGCCCGAGACCATCCGGCCCGCCGAGCGGCGGCTGCTTCAGATCCGCTTACCATGTGAGATCTCGCCACCGCGAGGTTGGGCGCCGCCACAAGCTCGCCACATTTCACCCGTTGTCGCAGCAGGACATTCCAGGGGTCGATTTATGTACCGCCTCGCCGCCGCCTTCCTCGCCGCAATTCTCTGCGCTGCCGTTCCCGCGCTCGCCCAGGAGGCGCCGCCCGCCCGCGTCGGGCGGGTTAGTCTTGTTCAGGGCCAGCTCGCCTTCCACCTTGCCGGCGAGACCCAGTGGTCGGGTGCCGCGGTCAATTACCCGGCCGCCGCCGGCGGGTCGTTCTGGGTCGATCCACAATCGAAGGCCGAGATCCGCGTCGGGACCGAGACAATCAGTCTCGCCCCCAACACCGAGCTCGACATCGTCAAGCTCGACGAACAGGTCATGCAGCTGAGCCTACCGCAGGGCCGAATCGAGGTGCATTTGCGCCAGCTCGGCCAGGGCCAGAGCGTCGAGATCGATGTGGCGCGCGGCGGCGTATGGCTGTTGCGGCCCGGCATCTACGATATCGACGCCGGGGCGGCCGACCAGCCGACGCGGATCACCGCGTTCGAGGGACAGGCTCGCTTTGTCGGCGGCGCCACCGAAGCCGCGATCGACGCCGGCCAGGCCGCCGTGATCAGCGGCACGCAACCCTTGAGCGTCGCGATGGCAGCGGCGGCCCGGGACGCGTTCGCCGAATGGTGCAGCTCGCGCGACTACCATGAAAATCGGCTGGCGACGCCGTACTACGTGGCGCCGGCGATGACCGGCTCCGAGGAACTCGACCAGTATGGCTCGTGGAACGCCAACCCGCAGTTTGGGCAGGTCTGGTATCCGACCTCGGTCGCGGCCGATTGGGCGCCGTATCGCGACGGCCGCTGGGTCTGGGTGCAGCCGTGGGGATGGACCTGGGTCGATGCCCAGCCCTGGGGCTTCGCGCCGTTCCACTACGGACGCTGGGCGCGTATCAATGATCGCTGGGGCTGGGTCCCCGGCCGCTTCGAGCGGGACCCGGTTTACGCCCCGGCGCTGGTGGCGTTTATCGGCGGGGGTGGCGTCGGCTTCGGAGGCGGGCCGGGGCCCGCGGTCGGCTGGTTTCCGCTGGCGCCGGACGAGGTTTATTGGCCGACCTACACGCGCGACGCGCGCTACATCCGCAACGTCAACATCACCAACGTCAGCGAGACCAGAATAACCAATATCACCAACGTTATCGCGCGTCAGCGCACGGCTGGGCCGCCGCCGCAGTTCGCGCATCAGGCCTTCGCCAACCGTGCCGCCGCGACGGTCGTGCCGGTACGCGCCTTCGCCAGCGCCGCCAGCGTGGCGCCGGCTGCGCTGCACGTCGCACCGCAGACATTGCAGAAGGCGCCGGTCAGCGTCAGACCGCCGCAAGTCCGGCCGGTCGTCGCTCGCCCGGCCGTGGTCCGGCCGGCGGGCGCACCGCCGGCAACCGCCCCGATAATCCACCCGCCGGGCGTCGCGACCGCGCCTGCGACCGGCCGACCTGGGACGCCGACTGCGCCGCCTGGGGTGCGCCCGGGGACCGCCGCCGGCGTTCACCTGCCGCCGCCAGCGCATGCCCCGCCAGTGGTGCAGCCGCAAACGGCGCCGGCCGCCGGCATTCACCCGCCGCCGCCAGCGCATGCCCCACCAGTGGCGCAGCCGCAAACGGCGCCTGCTGTCGTCCAGGCGCCGCCGCCGGCGCGACCCGCGCCGGTGGTGCAGCCGCGCCCGGCGCCGGCCCCCGTCGTCCACGCGCCGCCGCCGCCGCGACCCGCGCCGGTAGTGCAGCCGCGCCCGGCGCCGGCCCCCGTCGTCCATGCGCCGCCGCCGCGACCCGCGCCAGTGGTGCAGCCGCGCCCGGCGCCGGCCCCGGTCGTCCACGCGCCACCGCCGCCGCGACCCGCGCCGGTGGCGCAGCCGCGCCCGGCGGCGGCGCCTCCCGCCGCAGCCGCACATGGCAAGCCGCCTGCCAAGGACGAGAAAAAGGATGAGCCAAAGTAGCCCTTGCCGGTAACCCGGCGGGGCGCCTCTCCAACTCGCGGGAGCGGTGCCCCGCCGAGCCTCGCGCTACTGCCCGGCGTTGCCGTGCGGGGTAATGACGCGCATCGTGCCCTGCGGCTGCGGTGGCGCAATCGCCATCGTCGGGTCGATGTTTGCCGCTGGCGCGATGACCTCGCGATCGCTCGCCGGCGTGCCGAGCAGCTGTTGCACCCACTCGTGCGCCCGCTGATACCAAGCGGGGGCATCGCGCGGTGCGGCCTGGGCTGCGCCCGCCGCTGCGGCGATTACCACGAGCGCCGCAAAGCCGGTGAGGCGCATTCTGTCATTCCTCCCCTGCTCTACCCGTTTTCCGCCAGCACGATTCCGGCGAGGTGCAATGAGCCACAGATCAGCACCCGGGCCGGCCCCTCGCCGCTCGCAATGTTGCGCAGCGCCGCCCCAACCGACTCCGCTTCCTGCGTCGCGATGCCGACCGCGCTCGCCGCGCCGGCGATCGTCGCGGCCGGCAGCGGATTGTCCTCGCCCGGAATTGTCACCGCGTCGAGCCGCCGCGCGTAGGGCGCCAGAGGACGCAGAAAACCAGCCGCGTCCTTGGTGTTGAGCATGCCGACGACGAGGTAGAGCGGGCGCTCGCTCCAGCTTTTGGCCATCTCCGCGATGGCCTCGCCGGCCGCCGGGTTGTGCCCGCCATCGAGCCACAACTCCCAGCCCGCCGGGAGCATGTCGAGCAGCGGACCGTGCCGCAGGCGCTGCAGCCGCGCCGGCCATTCAACCCGCCGCAGTCCGCTCGCGATCGCCTCTTCGGTGACGGTGAAAAGCCCCGACAGCTGTTCGAGGCACGCGATCGCGGTTCCGGCATTGGCGATTTGATGAGCGCCAGTCAACGAGGGCAACGGCAGATGATGGCGTCCCCCAACGCCCTCATAGCGCATACCGGCCCGCTCGGGCTCACAGCGCCATTCCCGCTGCCAGCGATAGAGCGGTGCGCCGACCTCGAAGGCTCGCGTTTCGATGACATCCTCGGCGTCATTCGGCTGCGGCCCGATCACCGCCGGCACGCCGGCTTTGAGGATGCCGGCCTTTTCACCGGCGATCGCCCTCACGGTGTCGCCTAGAAAAGCCTGATGGTCGAGCGACACCGGGGTGATTGCGGTGACTAGCGGGCGGCGCACCACGTTGGTCGTGTCGAGCCGGCCGCCGAGCCCGACTTCGAGCAGCGTGACATCTGCCGGGGTGCGCGCGAAGGCCAGAAACGCGGCCGCTGTGGTGATCTCGAAGAAGGTTATCGCCTGACCCCGGTTGGCCTGCTCGCACTCTTCGAGGACAGCCAGCAGCGCCTCCTCCTCGATCAGTTGTCCGGCGAGCCGGATGCGCTCGTTGAAGCGGACGAGATGCGGCGAGGTGTAAACGTGCACCCGCAGCCCGGCGGCTTCGAGACAGGCCCGCAACGTCGCGATCGTCGATCCCTTGCCGTTGGTGCCGGCAACATGAACCACCGGCGGCAATTTATCGTGCGGGTTGCCCAGCGCGGCCAGCAGCCGCTCGATGCGGCCGAGCGACAAGTCAATCTTTTTGGGATGGAGCTGCGTCAGCCGCGCCAGCACGCGGTCGGTTGCGCCCGCGGGCATCGTCATTCCGGCTGCTGTGCCGCCGGGCTCGGCAAGGCCGGCAGCGTGGCCTGCGCCCGGTAGGGCTCGCGCAGCAGGGCGAGGATGCAGCCGAGCGTGGCGTGCAATTCGCCGCGCGGCACAACCTGGTCGACGATCCCGTGCTCCAGCAGATATTCGGCGCGCTGGAAGCGCTCCGGCAGCTTCTCGCGGATCGTCTCCTCGATCACCCGCGCACCGGCAAACCCGATGATCGCGCCGGGCTCGGCGAGGGTGATGTCGCCGAGCATCGCGAACGAGGCCGAGACGCCGCCGGTCGTCGGGTCGGTCAATAGCACGATGTAGGGGAGCCCCGCCTCCTTGACCATATCGGCGGCAATGACCGTGCGCGGCATCTGCATCAACGACAGAATGCCTTCCTGCATGCGGGCGCCGCCCGACGCGGGCACGACGATCAGCGCCGCTTCGTGCTCGACCGCGCGCCGCGCCGCCGCGACCAGCCCCTCGCCGACCGCCATCCCCATCGAGCCGCCCATGAAGGCGAAATCGAACGCCGCAACGACCGCAGCGGTCCCGCCGATCCGCCCCTCGGCCAGCACCAGCGCGTCGCTTCCCGGGCCCAGCGCCGCCTGGCCTTCGCGCAAGCGCTCGCTGTAGCGTTTCCGGTCGCGAAAGCGCAGCGGATCGGCGGATACCTTCGGCAGTTCAAGCTTGTCGAACGCGCCACCGTCGAACAGCATCTTGAGCCGCGCCTCGCCGCCGATCCGGAAGTGATGGCCGCAATGCCGACACACTTCGAGGCTCGCCGCCAGTTCGCGGTGAAAAAGCATCTGCTCGCAGCCCGGGCATTTCTTCCACAGATTATCGGGCACATCGCGCCGCGTCAGCGCGCGGATCTTGGGCAGGACGTAATTGGTCAGCCAGTTCACCGCGGCATCCAGACCATCGTCATTTCCCCCGGCATCGCCCACGGCCCAGACGGCGGCTTTGCATCGCGGACAAAACCGAGCTTCCGGTAAAGGTGAACGGCTGGCGCGTTGTCGGGACGCACCGACAGCCACACTTGGCGCACGCTGCCGGCCTCCGCCGCGGCGCGCAGCAGGGCGCGCAGCAATGCTTCGCCCAATCCCTTGCGACGGTAGGCCGCAAGCACGGTCAGGGCGACGACGCCGAGCCCCTTCGCATCGCCTCGACCGCGATCGAGGCGAGCATAGCCGACCAGCCGCCCGCCCGCCCGCGCGTACCACACAAAACCTTGATCGGGCGCGCTCAACGAGTTGAACGCGACGGCATTTTCGCGGCGAACAAGACTTGCGTCGAGGCCGGCCTCGAAATCGTTTTGGCGCAGCAGGTCGAGAACGCACTCGACGCTCGCCGCGCTCCCCGCAACCAGATCGGCCCGCACCGGACCCAGCGCCACGCGCGCCGGCATACCCGGAAGGTTCAGGCTGCGGCCATCGCACAACAGCAAATCGATGCGATGCTCCGCGCCATCGAGAAAGCCGGCCGGAAGCGGAAGCGAAAAGCCGCAATCGGACGCGGCAAGGCCCGCCGCGGCGACGTCCGGCCGCGCCCGGTCGGCAATCGCCGCGATCCGGTGGTGTCGATCGAGGCTCAGCGCCAAGCTGACCGGTACCCCCGGGCGCGCGATCTCGCTAACCCATCCGGAGAGGGTCGGCTCGATCGCATCGACGTGTCCGCGATAGCCGGAAAGCATCTCGTCACGTCGCGCCATTGCTATGTTCGGCGGGCGGCGCGCACCCCCGCCGCCAGCGCGCGGATATCGGCAAGCACTGCCTCGACGAGGCCGGGCTTGGCGCAGCCGGCGGCGTCGAGGTTGAGCGCCAGGCGATCGACGACCGCCGAGCCGACCACCGCGGCATCGGCGGCCTTCGCGATTTCGGCGGCCTGCGCCGGGTTCTTGACGCCGAAGCCGACCGCAATCGGCAATTGGGTGAAGCGGCGCAGCCGGGCGACCGCCTGGTGGACGCTCGCGGCTTCGGCCGAGCGTGTGCCGGTGATGCCGGCGATCGCGACGTAATAGATAAAGCCGCTGGCACCGCCGACGATCGCCGGCAATCGCGCCGCGTCGCTCGTCGGGGTGGCGAGGCGAACGATGTCGAGCCCGGCTGCCCGCGCCGGCGCCGCCAGCTCCTCGTCCTCCTCGGGAGGCAGGTCGACGACGATCGCGCCGTCGATGCCGGCCGCCACCGCGTCGCGCGCGAACGCTTCGGCGCCGTAACGGTAGATCGGGTTGTAGTAGCCCATCACCACGTAGGGCGTTTCCGCGTCATGCGCGCGCAGCCGGCGTACCAGCGCCAGCGTCTTGCGCAATGTCATGCCGGCCTTCAGCGCGCGCTGGCCGGCAGCCTGGACCGCCGGGCCATCGGCCATCGGATCGGAGAACGGCATGCCGATCTCTATCAGGTCGGCGCCGGCGCCGGCGAGGCCGCGGAACAACTCGAAAGAGGTCTCGGGATCGGGATCACCGGCGGTCAGATAAATGACCAGCCCGGCGCGCCCTCCCGCGCGGAGCTTGGCGAACCGCCGCTCGATCCGGCTCACAGCTTGACCCCGAGGTGGTCGGCGACCGCAAAGATGTCCTTGTCGCCGCGGCCGCACATGTTCATCACCAGGAGATGGTCGCGCGGCAGGATCGGCGCGATCTTGGCGACATGCGCCAAGGCGTGCGCCGGCTCCAGCGCCGGGATGATACCCTCCTGCCGGCTGCACAGCTGGAACGCGTCGAGCGCTTCGGCGTCGGTGATCGCGACATATTCGACCCGCCCCAGATCGTGCAGCCAGGAATGTTCGGGGCCGATCCCCGGATAATCGAGCCCGGCCGAGATCGAATGCGCATCGCGGATCTGGCCGTCGTCGTCCTGCAAGAGATAGGTGCGGTTGCCGTGCAATACGCCGGGCAGCCCGCCATTGAGCGAGGCGGCGTGCAACCCGGTTTCGATGCCGTGGCCGCCGGCCTCGACCCCGATCATCGCGACCGTGGGATCGTCGAGAAACGGATGGAAGAGGCCCATCGCATTCGAGCCCCCGCCAATGCAGGCAATGAGGGTGTCGGGCAGCCGCCCCTCGGCCTTCATCAACTGTGCGCGGGTCTCGCGCCCGATCACCGACTGGAAGTCGCGCACCATCGTCGGATAGGGGTGCGGCCCCGCCACCGTGCCGATCACGTAAAATGTGTCGTCGACATGCGCGACCCAGTCCCTGAGCGCGTCGTTCATCGCGTCCTTCAGGGTCGCGGTGCCGGAATGCACCGGCACGACCTCGGCGCCCAGGAGCTTCATGCGGAAGACATTGGGCTTTTGCCGCTCGATGTCGGTGGCGCCCATGTAGACGACGCAGGGCAGGTCGAAGAGGGCGCAGGCCGTCGCGGTGGCGACGCCGTGCTGGCCGGCGCCGGTCTCGGCGATAATGCGCTGCTTCTGCATGCGCCGCGCCAAGAGGACCTGGCCCAGGACGTTGTTGATCTTGTGGGCGCCGGTATGGTTCAGCTCGTCGCGCTTGAGATAGAGCTTGGCGCCGCCGAAATGGCGGGTCAGGCGTTCGGCGAAATACAAGGGGCTCGGCCGCCCGACATAGTGCTCGAGGTAATAATCGAGCTCGGCCTGAAAGCTCGGGTCGGCCTTCGCGGCGTTATAGGCGGCCTCGACCGCCAGGATCAGCGGCATCAGCGTCTCGGCGACGTAGCGCCCGCCGTAGATCCCGAAATGGCCGCGCGCGTCCGGTCCGCCGCGATAAGTGTTGGGTGTCTGCATCGTCGCCTCTTGCCTGGCGAGAAAATGCACCAATCAGAGGGCGCGAGCCACCCTGAGGAATTCGCGGATCTTGTCCGGGTCTTTGTCGCCCGGGCGGCGCTCGACGCCCGAGGAGACATCGACCGTGCTGGCGCCCGAAATGTGCACCGCCTCGGGCAACAGCAGCGCGGTGAGCCCGCCCGACAGCATCCACGGGCGCCGCCATTGGCGCCCCGCGATCAGCCGCCAGTCGAACGCGAGACCGTTGCCGCCGGGCAGCGCGTCGACCCGCCGCGGCGGGTTCGCGTCGAACAGCAGCATGTCGGCATCCTCTTCGTAGCGCGCGGCGGCGAGCACGTCCTCGGGCGCCGCAACGGCGATCGCCTTGATGATCGGGCGATGAAACCGCAGCTTTGCGTCGGCGATCCGGTCGGGGGTTTCGTGTCCGTGAAACTGCAGCAGGTCGATCGGCGCCGCATCGAGCACGGCGCGGATCGCGGCATCCTCGGCATCGACGAAAAGGCCGACCCGCTGCACCCCGGACGGCACCGCGACGCACAGCGCGGCGGCGCGCGCCGGGCTGACGGCGCGCGGGCTCGGCGCATAGAAGACGAAGCCGAGATAAGCCGCGCCCCCTTCGACCGCGGCCGCCACCGCCGCCTCGCTCGACAGCCCGCAAATTTTCGCCGCGATGCTCATCCCGCAGATATGGGAGCGACGGCTTCTCGCATCACCTGCAATATCGCGTCAGCCGCGCGCGGGGGGCCGAGCGGGCGCACCGTCAATGACCCCGGGCAACCGCGCCTGCGTCGCGGACAGCTCCTGCTCGATCGCGGCGAGGCGGCGACGGCGCTGCCGTGCTTCGCGGCGCCCCCGCGCCCCGCCGATCCAGGCGCAGACCGCGCCGGCGATGAAACCGATCAGCGTCGCGGCGAGGACGACAAGATACAGCGGCAAATCGACGACAAACGGCAGCGGCCACAGCCCAACCACCGCCGCCTCGCGGTTGGACGCGGCAAACAGCGCCAACACCGCC
>DATGFP010000010.1:0-2958 GCA_035309005.1 Allostellaceae bacterium
GTTCGCGGCGGTGCTCGATCTCGCCGGGGTAGAGGACGCCCGAGGAGCCTTCTGAGGGCGGCGTCTCCTTGAGGTAGCGGGCGAATTCGCCGACCTCCTTCTTGAATTCGGCCAAGGGGCGGAACGCGTCGACCTTGAAGACGGCCATGAAGCAGCCGTCATTGTGCCGCCCGGTTGGCTCGACCCCGAAGCCGAGCCCGGTCAGGAGCCCGCACAGGATCTCGACCATGACGGCGAGCCCGGTCCCCTTGTAGCCGCCCTCGGGGCCGCCCAGCGGCAGCAATGCGCCGCCCTGGCGCAATTGCCGCGGATCGGTCGTCGGCTTGCCGTCCTTGTCGATGACCCAGCCCGGCGGCACCGGTTCGTTGCGGGCGACGGCCACCGCGATCTTGCCCGCCGCGGCGGCCGAAGTCGCCATGTCGAGATAGAGCGGCGCTTCGAGGTCTGACGGGATCGCCATCGAAATGGGGTTGGTGCCGAGCCTGGCCTCGCGCCCGCCGAACGGCGCGACCGCCTTGGGCGAGCGCCCGGAATCGGCGGTGATGAGCCCGATCATGCCGGCCTGCGCCGCCATCTGGGTATAGCTCGATAGGCGCCCGATATGGCCCTGGCGAAAGACCGTCGCGGCGGCGACGTTGCTACGCTCGGCCTTCTCGATCGTCAGGCGCATCGCCCGCTCGTTGGCGACGTAGCCGAAGGCCCAATGCCCGTCGACGACCGTCGTCGTCGGCGATTCCTTGACGATGACCCACGGCGCGCCGGGCACGATGTGCCCCGCTTTGATGCGGTCGATATAGGTCGGGATCTGGATGACGCCGTGCGAATCGTGCCCGACGAGGTTGGCGCCGACGATGTGGCGCATGACCAGCGCCGCTTCCGCGGGCGGCGTGCCGGCCGCCTCGAACAGCGCGCGGCCGATATCTTCCAGGCGCTCGGCGGCGATCTTCGGCATCCTCGGTCCCTCCCTGTGGAGCTGCGCCTCAGGCGGGCTCTTTGATGTGGGTCGCCCGCATCAGGCGCAGCGATTCGGGGTCGCTCATCGCCGACATCTGCGCGTTCTTAAGGAAGTTCTCGTATTCCTCGGCCATCGTCGGCGACACCACCTCGATCATCAGCCGGTTTTCCAGCCAGAACTCGATGACGTGGAAAAACGGCTTCTGGCCCTGCATGCCGCGGCCGAAGGTCTTGGCGCGCCAGCCCTCGCGCGCCCCGATGCCCTCGATCTGGTCGGGCTCAAGCGGCACCGACAGCAGCACATGAAAGGGCCAGGTGTGCGGCGGCGCCGCGTTTTCGCCGAACACCACCTGGTCGTCGTTCTTCGGAATATCGAGCGTCGCGCGCTCCGGGTAGACCTCGATCATCGTGCCGTGCGCGTCGCCGCTGGTTGCCATGAAGGCGCCTTCGAGCGGCCCGAACGGGTGGCACTTGCCGCCCATCAGTTCGGCCAGCACCTCGGCGACATGGCGCGGCTCGCGCGCCGGGATCGATACGTGATGGATCATCCGGGCTCTCCTTATCCTGTGCATCTGCGACGATACTCCGCCCCCTCGCGGTCGGCAACGCGGACCCTCCGTGCCGGTCGCCACGGCCGATTCGCCTCTATTGAGACAAATACCCAGGCAACTCGCACCAAGTTCTTCACGTAAAGGCCGGTCAGGTAACCAGTTTTTAACCGGATTGGCTTTTGCTTTGTCTGTGAGGATGAAAGGAACACAAGGAATGGCGCGGTCGAGGCTTGGTGGCAGCGGCAAGCATCGCGCCTGCGTCGCCTAGGGAGAAAGCGCCATGAACCGGGCTACCAGCGTCACCGACAGCGAATTGCCGACACTGCAGCTTCTGGCGAGGGAACTCGCCGAAGCGGAGGCGCCGGAACTGAGTTCCCTCGACCGGATTGCCGCGCTCGCCGGCGAAATCGCCGCGCGCTGCCGCGACGGCGCCCGGCGCGAGTTGCTCGAGCAACTGAGCGCCGGCGCGCAGGGCATGTTTCAGGTGGCGGGCGACGATGTCGCCTCGCGGCTCTCGGGGTCGTCGCTCGACGAGTTGTCGGCGCTCGGCGTGCTGCTCGACGAGGCGGGCGCGGCGCGCGCCGCGTTCGCCGGCGTCGATGCCGATCTGATGGCGGCGCGCGAGCGGGGCGACTATGCCGCGATGGCGCCGCTCGCGCTCGAGGCCGACAAGCACAAGACCGCGCTTGCCGCCGCCAGCGGCGAGTTCGCCAGCCGTCTCGGGCTTGAGGCCAGCCCGGCCATGCCGATGCTCGCTGCGAGCGCGCCGCCGCGGACGGTCGAGGAGCCCGCCGTGGTTGAGGCCGCGCTCGAACCCGCGGCGCTCGACGAGCCGTCCTATCTCGGATCGCTCGGCGCGCTGACCGAGGACGAGGACGTCTCCGAGGATGTTGGCGCTGTCTTGACGAATTCGGCTCAGCGGCCGCCGTCGCAATCCGAGCGGCGGCGCATTCGCGACCTCATCCGGCAAGTTCGCACTTCGCCCGACGACGCCGCGTGAGCTGGTGAACCGGAAATACAATCGAACTTTTACCATAAACGCTGGTTAAATCACCGGCTGTTGTTCTTGCCTCTTCTTGGGGCAATTCGCTAGAGTCAAGCAGCGACGAAGTTCTCGCGTCAGGTGATGCGCCATCTGATGTTGCTGCCGCTCGGGCAGGTGAATGGGGGGCTCCGCGATGAGTTCGTTCGAATGGATGGAGCTGCAGACCCTGACCGCCGAGATCGCCGCCGCGCGGTCGCGGCTGGCGGCGTTTCGCTCGCGCAAGGACCAACCCGGCGCCCGGGCCTTGCAGGAGGAGATCACCGGTGCAGAGGAGCGCCGCGATCGCCTGTTGGCGCACATCTCCACCAACCTTTCAAGCGAGGCCGAAGCGGCCGCGGCACCACCGCCCGCGGCGGTGGCCGACGATCCCGGCGGCGCTGTGGCGGAGGCGTCGGACGCCGGGCCGGC
>DATGFP010000011.1:0-40044 GCA_035309005.1 Allostellaceae bacterium
CGGCGCCTTTCTCAATGTCTGCCGTCACCGCGGCAACCGGTTGTGCCGCGCCGAAAGCGGCAACGCCGCCAGCTTCACCTGCGCCTACCACGGCTGGACCTACCGCAACGACGGCACGCTCGCCGGCGTGCCGTATCTGAAAGAGGCCTACCACGGGGAGCTCGAGCGCGAGCGCTGGGGCCTCGTGCCGGTGGCGCAGCTCGACCAGTATAAAGGCCTGTGGTTCGCCACGTTCGACGCCGCCGCGCCGCCGCTGCGCGACTACCTCGGCGAGATGGCGTGGTATCTCGACAATTTCGTCGACCGCCGCGAGGGCGGCGTCGAGATCGTCGCGACCCACAAATGGGTCATGCCGTGCAACTGGAAGTTTCCAGCCGAGAATTTCGGCGGCGACGCCTACCACGTTTCGTGGAGCCATCTCTCGGCGATGACGACCGGGTTCAGCGTCGGCTCGACCGCGACCCCGAAAACCGGCAACCGGATGGTCTCGCCCGGCAACGGACATGTGTTGATCTGCATCGGCCCCGACAGTTTCGGCGACGCGCCGATGGCCGAGATCCAGGCCTATGAGCAGGCGATCCGCCCCGAGGTCGCCCGCCGCCTCGGGCCGCGCACCGGGCTGATCAACCCGATCGTCGGCACCGTCTTCCCGAATTTCTCGCTGTTGCGCGGCACCTCGCGCACGATGCGGGTGTGGCAGCCGCGCGGCCCCGGCAAGACCGAAATCACCTCCTGGGTATTCGCCGACAAGGCGGCGCCGCCTTCGGTCAAGGAAGCCTTCCGGCTCGCCGGGGTGCGCGGCTTCAGCCCGAGCGGGACCTTCGAGCAGGACGACATGGACAACTGGCAGGAATGCACCCAGACCTGCCGCGGCGTCATGTCCCGCCGGATGCCAGTCAACAACCAGATGGGGCTCGGCCACGACCACTTCGATCAGGCGCTCGGCGCCTGGGCCAGCGACGCCGGCTTCAGCGAAAGCAACCACCGGCGGTTCTACCGGCGCTGGGCCGAATTGATGGCGGCCCAGAGTTGGGCCGAGGTGCCGGCGCCGAGCGAACCGGAGCGGGAGCGGGAATATGCGTAATACCGATGTGATCCGCGAGGTCGAACAGTTCCTCTATCGCGAGGCGCGCCTCCTCGACGAGCGGCAGTTTCACCAGTGGCTGACCCTCTTCACCGACGACGTGCGCTATTTCATGGCCGGCCGCAGCAACCGCTATCCCAAACACAGCAAGGCGATCTCGATCCTCGACCCCGAGCGCTATGTCGAGGACGACACCGGGCGCGAAGACGAATTGGCGATCCTCGACGAGGACAAGACGACGCTCAGCGCCCGCGTCGCGCGGCTCGACACCGGCATGGCCTGGGCCGAGGACCCACCGTCGCGCACCCGCCATTTCGTCGCCAATATCGAGATCGAGCCGGGTGCCAGCGATGCCGAGATCAAGGTCTATTCCAACTTCATCGTCTACCGCAGCCGGGCCGAAAGCGAAGAGGATTTCTACGTCGGCGCCCGCCAGGACGTGCTGCGCCGCGAGGGCGACAGCTGGAAGATCGCGCGCCGCCGCCTCGTCCTCGACCAGAACGTGATGTCGGCGAAGAACGTCAGCGTCTTTTTCTGAGGGGCGCACTCGATGAAACTTCCGCAGACCGGCGGCTGCCAGTGCGGCAAGCTGCGCTACGAGATCACCGAGATGCCTCGGCTGACCTACGCCTGCCACTGCCGCGACTGCCAGCGCATGACCGGCAGCGCGTTCTCGATGGCGGTCGTCGTGAGCGACGCCGCCTTCCGCCTGAGCGGCGCCGAGCCGCGGCCGATAGAGCGTATCGCCGACAGCGGCCGCACGGCCATCCGCTGGGTCTGCCCGGAATGCGGCTCGTGGATTTGCAGCGGCCCGAAGCCCGGCACCGCACCGCCCGATACGCTGCGCCGGGTGCGCGCCGGCACGCTTGACGACACCTCCTGGCCGCATCCGACGCTGCATTATTTTGCCCGCAGCAAGCAGGCCTGGATCGTCTTGCCGGAGGGCGGCCACAGCTTCGAGACTCAGCCCGAGGACCTCACGCCTTTCCTCGCCCCGGCACGATAATCCGCAACAACAGGAGCGCCCGATGCCCGAAATTCCCCGCCTCAATCCGGCGATCCGCGCCCTTGCCGAGGGCAAGCCGGCCTTCGTCACGTTTTCGCCGGCGGAAGTCGGCGCGGCGCAGTCCGTGGGCGCCGCCGGCTATGACGCCGTCGTCTTCGAGATGGAGCACAACCCCTACGACATCCGGCAATTGCGCGACTGCATGCAATACATGCTCGACCGCGCCCAGATCCTGAAATCGGGCAGCCTCGCCCCCGCTGTCGCGCCGATGGTGCGCATCCCGCCCAATGGCGGCGAAATGAACCAGTTCATCGCCAAGCAGGTGCTCGACATCGGGGTCTACGGCATCGTCTGGCCGCATGTCTCGACGGTCGAGGAGGCGAGGAACGCGGTCGCCGCCTGCCGCTACCCGCGGCCGCGCGAGGCGAAATATTACGAGCCGGCCGGCCAGCGCGGCGACGCCCCGCGCACCGCGGCGCGCTATTGGGGCATCAGCCAACCCGACTACTACAAGCGCGCCGACACCTGGCCGCTCAACCCCGAGGGCGAGGTCTTGGTCGTCATCATGTGCGAGGAGAAGCGGGCGATCCGCAACCTGCCGCAGATGCTGAAGGAGGTGCCGGGGATCGGCGTCGTGTTGATTGGCGAGGGCGATCTCTCGCAGGACATGGGCTATCCGCGGCAGTACGACCACCCCGAAGTCGCCGCCGCGATCGACGATATTCTGGCGATCTGCAAGGACCACGGCATGCCATGCGGCCACCCGCATGTCGACGCCGGCAATGTCGAGAAGCTGGTGGAGAAAGGCTTCCGCTGGCTGATGCCGGCGCCCTCGCAATCCTTTGCCGCGCTGGAAAAGGGCCTCAAGGCGAGCGGGCGGAGGTAGCCCAGCACCCCCACCCTGCCCTCCCCCGCTTGCGGGGGAGGGTTACCACAACGCGCCTGCCTTAAATCCCCCTCCCCCGCAGGCGGGGGAGGGTCGGGGTGGGGGGCCTCAGGCGAGTTCGCCGCGCTGCCAGTCGTAGATCTCGATCCGCTCGTAGATGCCGTTGGTGCAATAGGGTTCGTCGCGGAAGAAATTGTCGAGCGCGGCGCGGGCTTCGAATTCGTAGACCATTGCGCTGCCGAGCCATACCTTGCCACCGCTATCGGTCAGGTAGCCGCGCGACAGGCAGTTCGTCGCATCCTTCTGCTGCAGGTAGGCGCGGTGCGCCGGCACGATCGTGTTGCGGAACTCGGTGATGTTGGGCTTGCCGATGCCATGGAAGAAAAAGCCCTGGACGCCCGGCCGCGGCGGCGCGCTCGCCTGGCGCGTCTCCAGCGCGCAGTGCCAGTCGCTGATTTCGTCGGCTTCGACGACGCCGTGCGCCGCCAGCGGGTCCTCGGCCATAAACCGCGCCACCGCGTCCGGCACGTTGCCCGGCAGGTCGGTCTGGTAGAGATAGCCGGCCGGCGCCCCACCGCTAGAGATCGGCCCGCAGGTCACTAGCACGTCGCGCCAGTTGCGCAAATACCGCGCATGTTCGGCGCGCACCGTTCGTGGCAGGCCGCCGAGGTCGATCGTCGAGCGGCGGATGATGACCTGCGCCATGAGCACTCCCGGAAGCGCGGGCGTGCGGCCCGCGATGCGCCGATGAGGCTGACACGGCGCCCGGCCTCTTGCCAGTTTTTTGCGGAGTTGCGATCTAGTGATGCGGCAACCGCTGTCGGAGCACCCGGGCGATGCACCAGGAGGCCACAATAGACCGCGCCGCGCCGGCGGGCCGGCTCCGCTGAACACTCGTCGGCAACCCGGGCCGCGCTCGCCGCGGCGGCCGGCGCCGTCGCTGCGACCCGGCCCGCCGCCCGGCGGCAGCGCGCAGCCGGCGCGCCTCATCGTGCGCGAGACCGCCGACCGCACCCGGGCGATCGGCCTGGCGCGGCCGTGGCTCGGCGATCTCTATCATTTCGCGCTGCGCCTGCCGTGGTGGCGCTTTCTGTTGGCCGGGATCGCCCTCTACCTCGCCGCCAACGCGCTTTTCGCGCTGCTCTATTTGGCGCGGCCCGGCTCGATCGCCAACGCCCGCCCGGGCTCGTTCGCCGATGCCTTTTTCTTCAGCGTGCAGACGATCGCGACGCTCGGCTACGGCGTCATGGCGCCGGCGACGTTCTACGCCAACCTGATCGTCACGGTCGAAACCGGCGCCGGGCTGATGCTGCTGGCGCTGGCGACGGGGCTGGTATTCGCCCGCTTCTCGCGGCCGACGGCGCGCATCCTCTTCAGCCGCGTCGCGGTGGTCGGGCCTTACAACCAGGCGCCGACCCTCTCCTTCCGCCTCGCCAACCAGCGCAAGAACCAGATCGTCGAGGCCGAGGTCGCCGCGATCCTGCTGCGCGACGAGCGCACCGCGGAAGGCACGGTGATCCGCCGCCTCTACGATTTGAAGCTGGGGCGCACCCGCACCCCGGTCTTCGCGCTGACCTTTTCGGTAATGCACGAGATCGACCCGGAGAGCCCGCTCTACGGCGCCACCGCGGCGTCGCTGGAGGCACAGAACGCCGAGCTGGTGGTCACCGCCAGCGGCATCGACGAGACGATCGCGCAGCGCGTCTACGCGCGCACCTCCTACCTGCCGCAGGAAATCCGCTGGCACCACCGCTTTGTCGACGTGATCGGCTGGACCGACGACGGCTGTCGGGTGATCGATTACCGGCGATTTCATGATACGCTGCCGCTGGAGGCCGCACCCTGAGGCTGCGCGCCGGAGAACCGGAGGGTCAGGCATGTCGCTCACTTGGCCGAACGAGGGTAACGCGCGGGTTCCCTACCCGGTCTTCGCCGACCCCGAGATATACAAGGCCGAACTCGGCCGCATTTTTCTCGGCGCCAGCTGGCAATACCTCGCGCTGGCCGACGAATTGCCGGCGGCGGGCGATTACCGCACCACCTTCCTCGGCGAGACCCCGATCATCGTGACGCGCGGCGAGGACGGCGAAATCCACGCGATGGTCAACCGCTGCGCCCATCGCGGCAACCTCGTCTGCCTGAAGGAGCGCGGCCATAGCGATGACGGGCTGACCTGCGTCTACCACGCCTGGCGCTACGACCTCGCCGGCAACCTGACCAGCGTCGCGTTCCGCCGCGGGGTCGGCGGCCAGGGCGGCATGCCCGAGAGCTTCCGCCTCGAACAGCACGGCCTCAAAAAGCTGCGCACCGACCAGTTCGCCGGCCTCGTCTTCGGCACGCTGTCGCCGGACGCGCCGCCGCTCTCCGACTATATCGGCAACATGATCGGCTCGCGCATCGGCCGCGTCATCCGCGGCAAGCCCAAGGTCCTCGGCCGGACCTCGCAGATCCTTCACAACAACTGGAAGCTCTACGTCGAGAACACCAAGGACACCTACCACGCGAGCCTGTTGCACAGCTTTTTCACGACCTTCCGCATCAGCCGGCTAACCACCAAGGGCGGCGTCGCGATCGCCGAATCCGGCGGCCATCACGCGAGCTACACCTATGGCGAGGAGCGTGGCGACAACGCCGCCTCCGACGCGGCCTATGCGCAAATCCCTTCGCTGCACCAGGATTACCGCCTGCAGGACCCGCGCTTTCTCCAATCGGTCGACGAGATCGGCGACGGCGTCACGCTGCAGATCCTCAGCGTCTTCCCCAATTTCGTGCTGCAGCAGATCCATAATTCGATCGCGCTGCGCCTGATCCTGCCGAAGGGGCCGCAGGAGACCGAGCTGCAATGGACCTATCTCGGCTTCGAGGACGACGACGAAGCGATGACCGAGCGCCGGCTGCAGCAGGCCAATCTGGTCGGCCCGGCCGGCTATGTGTCGATGGAGGATGGCGCGGTCGGCGGCTTCGTGCAGCGTGCGATCGCCGGGGGCGAGGCCGATCGCGAATGCTCGGTCCTCGAGATGGGCGGGTTCGAGCACGCGCCGCAGGAAACCCGCGCGACCGAAGCCTCGGTGCGCGGCTTCTGGCACGCCTATCGCGGCATGATGGGGCTCTGAGGGACCGGCGCGATGGACCTCGCCGCGGTCGTCCGCCGGCTGGAAATCGAGGCTCTCTACACCGCCTACGCCGCCTGCCTCGACACCGACGCGCTCGAGCGCTGGCCAGAGTTCTTTACCGAAGACTGCGCCTACCGCATCGCTTCGGCCGAGGATTACGAGGCCGGGCGGCCGCTCGGGCTGATCTACGCAACCTCGCGGAACATGCTGAAGGACCGGGTCAGCGCGCTGCGCCAGGCCAACATCTACGAGCCGCAGCGCTACCGGCACCTGATCACCGGCCTGTCGATCGACCGCGACGCGGGCGAGGCGCTCGAGACGACCGCGAGTTTCCTGGTGGTGCGCACGATGCAGGACGGCGCGATGAGCCTCTTCGGCGCCGGCCGCTACCTCGACCGCATTGTGCGCCGCGACGCGCGCTGGCTATTCGCCAGCAAGATCGTCATCCTCGACAGCCGCCGCATCGACACGCTGCTGGCGATCCCGCTCTAAGCGCTGCGCCGGTGCACGGTCATTGCGAGGAGCACCGCGACGACGCAATCTCGTCCCGTTGTGACGAACCCTGCGCGAGATTGCTTCGCTCCGCTCGCAATGACATCCGCGGGGTGGCGCCGCGTCGTCGCCGCCGCGCTGGCGGCCGCGGTGGTGCTGCTGTCCGCACCAGGTAATGCGGCGGCGGCCGGCGCGGGAAAAATCGTCGTCGCCTCGAAGATCGACACCGAAGGGGCGCTGCTCGGCAACCTCGTGGCCGAGGTGATCGCGGCGACGGGCGTCGCGGTCGAGCGCAGAATCGGGCTCGGGCCGACCAATCTCGTGCGCGCCGCGATCCTCGCCGGCCAGATCGACATCTACCCCGAATACACCGGCAACGGCGCGGTCTTCTTCCACCGCGAGGCCGACCCGGCATGGAAGGACGCAGCGCGCGGCTACGCCGAGATAAAACAGCTCGACGCCGCGGCCAACCATCTCGCGTGGCTCCCCCCGGCGCCCGCCAACAACACCTGGGTCATCGCGATCCGCGGCGATCTGCCGGGGTTTCCGCCGCCCAAATGCCTGGACGACCTCGCGACCTATCTCAAGAAGGGCGGCCCCTTCAAGCTCGCCGCGTCGGCGGAGTTCGTCGAGAGCCCGACGGCTCTGCCAGCCTTCGAGGCGACCTACGGGTTTCATCTGATGGCGGACCAGCTGTTGACGCTGTCCGGCGGCAACACCGCCGCCACCTTGCGCGCCGCCGCCGAGGGCACCTCCGGAGTCAACGCGGCGATGGCCTACGGCACCGACGGCGAACTCGCGGCGCTGAAGCTGACCGCGCTGTGCGACGACAAGGGCGCGCAGATCGTCTACGCCCCGGCGCCGGTGGCGCGCGCCGCGATCCTCGCCGCGCATCCCGAAATCGCGCCGGCGCTCGCGCCGGTCTTTGCGTCGCTCTCGCTGCGCACCCTGCAGGAGCTCAACGCCCGCATCGCGGTCGACGGCGAGGACCCGGGCGCGGTGGCGCGCGATTACCTCAAAGCAAAGCATTTCCTGCCGTGAGCGTCGCCGAACCGGCGCTGTCGCCTGATGCGGTGCCCGCCGGCGCCCCGGGCTCGCGCCTGCACAACCGCGTGCTGCCGACGCTGGTCGGCGCCGCGGCGCTGGCGACGCTGGGCTGCGGCTTTGTCACGCTGGCGCCGAACCGGCTGGTTTCGGGCCGCCCGATCGGCCTCTTCGCGGTGGCCGACAGCCGTTTCGGCTGGGCGATCGCCGGGCTCGGCGCATTGCTGCTGATCGCCGCGTTCGCGCCGCCGAGCCGCCTCCTCCACCGCGCCGCCGCGGTCGTCACCGCGACGC
This sequence comes from Allostellaceae bacterium, assembly GCA_035309005.1. Classification (GTDB taxonomy): domain Bacteria; phylum Pseudomonadota; class Alphaproteobacteria; order ATCC43930; family CGMCC-115725; genus DATARH01. Next base: position 7,920 of record DATGFP010000011.1, read on the forward strand.
TCCTGCTGCTGGTGCCGGCGGCGGCCGGCGAGGCGGCGGCGGCGCTCGTTTTCGGCGCGCCGCCCTTGGCGCGGGTCTCGCTCGGCGTCGCGTTCTGGGTGCTGTTCGCCGCCGCAATGCTGGCGCTGGTCGATGCGCTGCAACGTGCCCGCATTGGGCTCTTGGGGCGGCTTGCGATCGCCGCCGGGCTGGCGCTGGCAATGGCCGCGATGGCCGCCGCCGGGCTCTTCGACGCGCTTTCCCTGGCGCGCGAATACCACGCCCACCGGGCGGCCTTTGCCGCGGCGCTCGAACGCCACATTCTGCTGGTTGGCGCCGCGGTTGGCCCGGCGGCGCTGGTCGGGCTGCCGCTCGGGATTGCCGCGGCGCGCCGGCCGGGCTGGCAGGGGCCGATCTTCGCGGTGTTGAACCTGCTCCAGACGATCCCCTCGATCGCGCTCTTTGGACTCCTGATCGGGCCCTTGTCGGCGCTCGCGGCAGCCTCGCCCGGGTTGGCCTCGCTCGGGGTCGGCGGCGTCGGCGCCGCGCCGGCGGTCATCGCGCTCGTGCTCTATGCGCTGCTGCCGGTGGTGCGCAACAGCGTGGCCGGCGTCGCCGGGGTCGATCCGGCGGTGATCGACGCGGCCCGCGGCATGGGGATGACCGGGCGCCAGCTGCTGTGGCGGATCGAGCTGCCGCTCGCCTTGCCGCTGTTGGTCGCCGGGCTGCGCATCGTCACGGTGCAGGGGGTGGGGCTCGCCGTCGTCGCCGCGCTGATCGGCGCCGGCGGCCTCGGCACCTTCGTCTTTACCGGGCTCGGGCAGAGCGCCGCCGACCTCGTGCTGTTGGGCGCGCTGCCGGCGATTTTTCTGGCGCTGGCCGCCGATTTCCTGCTGCAGACGCTGGCCGCGGCGCTGGCGCGGCGATGATCGAGCTCGACCGGGTCAGCAAATCCTACGGCGGCGCGCGCATCGTCGACGCGCTGACGCTCAGCGTGCCGGAAAGCGCCTTTTGCGTGCTGCTCGGCCCCTCGGGATGCGGCAAATCGACGACCCTGCGGATGATCAACCGGCTGGTGCCGTTCGACGCCGGCACGATCCGCATCGCCGGCGAGGACGTGCGCCTTGTGCCGCCCGAGGCGCTGCGGCGGCGCATCGGCTATGCGATCCAATCGACCGGCCTCTTTCCGCATTGGCGGGTCGAGGACAACATCGCGACCGTGCCGCGCCTGCTCGGCTGGCCGCGCGCGCGGGTGCGCGACCGGGTGAGCGAGCTCCTCGAACTGCTGCGGCTCGACCCCGCGACCTACCGCGATAAATACCCGCATCAATTGTCGGGCGGCGAACAGCAGCGCGTTGGGGTTGCCCGGGCGCTCGCCGCCGACCCCGAGCTCCTCTTGATGGACGAGCCCTTCGCCGCGGTCGACCCGGTGACGCGCGCGGCGCTGCAGGGCGAGATCCTGCGCATCCAGCAGGCGACCAAGAAAACCATCATTTTCGTCACCCACGACATCGACGAGGCGCTGCGGCTGGCCAGCGTCATCGCGGTGATGCAGCGCGGCCGCCTCGCGCAATACGGCACGCCGCTCGAGCTACTGAGCACGCCGGCGAACGATTTCGTCGCGCAATTCGTCGGCGGCGAGGCGCGCGGTCTGAAGCTCCTCGGGCTGCACAAAATAGCCGAACGCGTGCGCCCCGGCGAAGCGGCTGCGGGCGAACCGCTGTCGGCCGAGGCATCGCTGCGCGACGCGCTCGCGGCGATGGCGGCGCGCCATGTCGACCGGCTGGCGGTGGTCGACGCGGCCGGCCGGACGCTCGGCGCGATCACCCTCGCCGATCTGGTGCGGTGACGACTCAATGAAGCGGCTCGCCAGCCCGCTCCCATGGGTCGCCCTGGCCTTCACCGCCCTCCTCCTCGGGATGCCGGCGCTGCGGCCCGTCTTTCATTGGGCCTTCCCCGAAATCAGCCCGCCGGTCTTCGCGCGCGCCAGCTTCCTCGCGCTCTTTCTATCGCATGCCGGGCTGGTCGCGGCGGCGAGCGGCGCGGCAATCGTGATCGGCGTCGGCCTGGCGATCTTCGTCAGCCGCCCGGCGGGGCGCGATTTCCGCCCGATCGTCAACACGCTGGCGACGGTCGGGCAGACCTTCCCGCCCGCCGCTGTGCTGGCGCTGGCGGTCCCCTCCCTCGGCTTCGGGCCGCGCCCGACGATCGTCGCGCTGTTTCTCTATGGGCTGCTGCCGATCATCGAGAACGCGATCGCCGGGCTCGAAGGCGTGCCGCCAGCGGTGCGCGACGCGGCCCAGGGCATCGGGCTGTCGCCCTGGCAGCTGCTGCGCGATGTTGAGCTGCCGCTGGCGGCGCCGGCGATCCTCGCCGGGGTGCGGGTGTCGGTGACGATCGCGATCGGCACCGCGACGATCGGCTCGACGGTCGGCGCGCTGACCCTCGGCACGCCGATCTTCGACGGGCTCGCCGCCAACAAGCTGCCCTACGTGATCCAGGGCGCGGTGCTGGTCGCGCTCTTCGCGATCCTCGTCGACATGCTGTTCGCCCGTCTCGAGCGCCGCCTGCGCCGCGCCAACCCGGCCGCCTCGCCCGAGCACTGGACCAGAGCCTGATCCCCTTGGATCGCAACATGTCCCCGTCACCCCCGCGCAAGCGGGGGTCCAGAGCAAGCGACGGTTGGTTCCCCTGGATTCCCGCGTGCGCGGGAATGCCGGTCCAATTTGGCCGGTAACGCTCTAGGCGGCGGATGTCTGTTAAAAGTTGTATTTTACATTCTTTAACGGGTGGCGCATGCTCGGCGATCGAGCGAACGCGGGCGCCCCCAATGGCGGCCTGCGATGACGCCTTCGGGCGTCCGGCGCGGGAGAGTAACATGGCGACGCAGACGATCTTCCTGACAGGCAGCGAGACCTTTGTCGGAAGTCCCGCCGACGACGATTTTGTGATTACCGACAACGGCGTCGGCAGCAATACCGTGACGCTCGGCAACGGCGACGATCAGCTGACCCTCGGCAACGGCGGCAGCAACACGCTGAGCCTTGGCGACGGCGCCGACCAGCTGACGATCGGCGGCCCCAGCAACACGATCACCACCGGCAACGGCAACAGCCAGATCACCACCACCGCCGGCATCAACACGATCACGGTCGGCACCGGCAGCAACACGATTACCCTCGACGAGGCGGCCAGCGGCAGCCCGGATATCGTCCACACCGGGGCCGGCGGCAACACCGTCTTCGTCACGGCCGCGGCGGTCAGCGGCGATACGCTTTTCGGCGCCCAGCTCAACGGCGACGGCACCACCAACAAGCTTGTGCTGACGACCGCCGGGACCATGAGCCCGCTCGGCGTCAGCGGCTTCCAGACCTACCAGCTGGCGGATGGCGGGGCCAATAATCTCACCCTGTCGGACGCCAATTTCGGGCGGCTTCCCGGTGGCTCGATCACCGTCATCGGCGGCGATTCCGGCAACACGATAAACGCATCGGCGCTTGTCGCGGCGCATTCCGTCACGTTCGACGCCGGCGCCGGGATCGACGCGCTGACCGGCGGCGCCGGCGACGACCGCTTTATCTTTGCCGCCGGCAATACCAGCGGCGACACGGTCGATGGCGGCCTCGGCAGCAACACGCTCGAGCTCGCGGCCGGCGGCGCCGGAATCCTCAACGGGCTGGGGACAAGCGTCGTCAACATCGCTGCGCTCGTCCTCGATGCCGGCGCCGCCTGGACCATCGACATCAGCGATTCTGCGGCCTTTACCGGCACGGTTTCCGGCTTTGTCGCGAGCGACAATTTCGACCTGACGAACGTCGCCTTCGACAGCGCCGGCAGCGCCAACCTGCTGGCCGGCAATGTGCTGCAGATCGTCGAGAACGCCAGCACCTTCACGGTCCAGCTCAACGCCGCCGCGGATTTCACCGGCGACACGTTCCACCTCGCAACGGACGGCGTCACCGGCACGCTGGTCAGCGAGGCCACGGCCGCGTGTTTCTGCCGCGGCACGCTGATCCGGACGGCGCTCGGCGAGGTGCCGGTCGAGCAGCTGGCGATCGGCGACCTGGTCATGCTGGTGTCGGGCGAGGCGCAGGCGATCCGCTGGATCGGCCGGCGCCGGTTTGACGGCCGCTTCATTGCCGGCAAGCGCGCGGTGCTGCCGATCCGCATCGCCGCCGGGGCGCTCGCCGACGGCGTCCCGGTGCGCGATCTCTGGCTGTCGCCCGGCCACGCGCTGGCGATCGACGGCGTGCTGGTGCAGGTCGAGCACCTGGTCAACGGCGCGACGATCGTCCAGGCGCCGAGCGTCGAGCAGGTGGAATATTTCAATATCGAATTCGATGCCCATCAGGTGATCCTGGCCGAAGGCGCGCCGGTCGAGAGCTATGTCGATTGCGACAACCGCCTGAAGTTCGCCAACGCCGCGCAATACGCGCTGCTCTATCCCGAGGACGACCGGCCGCGCTGGCAATTCTGCGCGCCGCGGCTGCAATGCGGCGCCGCCGAATTGACCGCGATCCGCGCCGCGCTCCTCAGACGCGCCGAGGCGCTCGGCCATGCGCTCGACCTCGACCCCGATCTCCACCTGATCGTCGACGGCGAGATCGTGCGGCCGGGTTCGGTCGCGGACCGCGTCTACCGCTTCGCCATCCCGGCGGGCAGCGCGACGGCATGGCTCGCCTCGCGCAGCACGGTCCCGGCCGAAACCGTCGCCGCGTCGAGCGACAATCGCCGCCTCGGCGTTCCGGTCGAACGCCTCGCGCTCTACGATTGTGGCCTCGCGCTCGAGGCCGGGCATAACCATGCCGCGCTGTGCGACGGGTTTCACAAGGACGAGGCCTCGCATCGCTGGACCACCGGCCTGGCGCAGCTGCCGGCGGCGTGGCTGCGCGCGTTCCACGGCGCGCTGACGCTCGAAGTGCAGCTGCGCGCCAGCCGGCTGGGCTATCGGCCGCCTGCCGCGGCCGCGCCGGACGCCGCAGCGGCCTGACGCCAATTCGCGCCAGCGCGGTCGTCTCCCCAATATTCGTCCATCCCGGCGCAGGCCGGGACCCATGCATCAACCATCGCGGCGGCTGGGCGGTGGGTCCCGGCCTGCGCCGGGATGGACGTAAATTGGGCTGATCGGTCGGCAAAACCTGGGACCGGCGCTACGCGCTCACTTGGCAACGCCGACCATGGCGGGGCGCAACAGGCGGTCGTGCAGGACGTAGCCGGGCTGCAGCACCTCGATCACGGTGCCCGGTGCGGCGCCCTCGCGCTCGGCTTCGAAGATCGCCTGGTGGAAATTATGGTCGAAGCGCTCGCCCTTGGGGTCGAGCCGCTTGAGGCCGTGGCGTTCGAATGCCGCGAGGAGCTCCCTTTCGATCGCCGCGACGCCGTCTAGGAGGCTCTGGGTGCGCGCATCCTTGATCTCGGCCTCGGGCACCGCGTCGAGCGCACGGCGCAGATTGTCGACCGCCGACAACAGATCCTTGGCGAAGCCGCCGACCGCGTATTTCTGCGCGTCGTCGCGCTCGCGCTGCATGCGGCGGCGCACGTTCTCGGTTTCGGCGAGCGTCCGCAGCAGGCGGTCCTTGGTGTCGGCGAGTTCGGCTTCGACCGCCGCCAGACGCTCCTCGGGCGACGAAGCGGACCCCTCGTCGGGAAATTCGGCGGCGCCAACGTCGTTCGCGGCATCGGGGCCGGGGCCGGCTGACGCCGCCTCGTCCTTGTCCTCGCTCATGCTCCTCTATCCTATGATGCGGCCGATCACCTTGGCGGTGTAGTCCACCATCGGGATGATCCGGGCGTAGTTGATCCGGGTGGGGCCGATGACCCCGATCGCGCCGACGATCTGCTCGCGGCTGTTCTGGTAGGGCGCGATGATCAGGGAACAGCCGGCGACGCCAAACAAATGACTCTCGGCGCCGATAAAGATCTGCACCCCCTCGGCCTTGCGGCTGGCGTCGAGCAGGCGCAGCACGGTCTCCTTGGTCTCCAGCATCCCGAACAGCGTGCGCAGCCGATCGAGATCGGCGAGCGCGGTCACGTCTTCCAGAAGGTTGGCCTGGCCGCGCACGATGAGGGCGCTTTCGCCGTCGCCGCCGGCCCAGCTGGCGAGCCCGGTCGCGACGACCCGCGAGGTCAATTCGTCGAGCTGCGCCTTGTGCGAGCCGATCTCGTCCTCGATACCGCTGCGCGCCTCCTCGATGGTCCGGCCGGTCAGCCGGGAATTGAGGAAATTGGCGGCGGCGATGAGGGTCGCGGGCGGCAGCCCGAGCGGCACCTCGATGACCCGGTTCTCGACCAAACCATCCTCGGTCACCAGCACGACGAGGGCGCGGCCCGGCCCCAGATTGACGAACTCGATGTGCTTGAGCGGCCGCTCCTGCTTCGGCACCACGACGACGCCGGCGCAATGCGACAGGCCGGACAGCGCCGACGTTGCCAGCTCCAGCGCCTGCGCCAGGCTCTTGCCGCGCGCAAGGCACAGGGTTTCGATGTTGAGCCGCTCGTCCTCGGCGAGGTTGCCGATTTCGAGGAGGCCGTTGACGAAAAGCCGCAATCCCGCTTCGGTCGGCAGCCGCCCGGCCGAGGTGTGCGGCGCATAGAGGAGCCCCGCGTCTTCGAGGTCGGCCATCACGTTGCGGATCGTCGCCGGCGACAGGTTTTGGCCCAGGAGGCGCGACAAGGTGCGCGAACCCATCGGCTCGCCGCGCTGGACATAGCCGTCGACGATCAGCCGGAAGATCTCGCGGCTGCGCTCGTTGAGTTCGCCGACCGGCGACGACGGCGGCGCCTCGGCCCGGCGCTCGCCGCCCCTCATATCGTCGCCCCGGCCGGAACCGGGTCCGCGACCGCGATCGGACTGCTCGCTCATTCTGTTGTGTCGCCCAACCTGTGCGCCCCCGCAATCTAGGAATGCCGCCCCCCAGCGTCAACTCGCCGGGGACGCTTAGCCACGGCGCTTACCGGACGCCTTCGCTCACGGGGTCTTCTTGAAGATCGCGTCGTAGCTTTGGCCCTGCGGCGTCGTCAGGCGGCCCTGCAGATCGGCGTAAAGCGGGTGGAAGGCAAACTGGCTGCCGTCGGCGTTCTCGAAGCGCAATTCGCCGTCGCGAATGCTGCCGGTGCCGTTCAGCACGCCGCCGCCGGTACCGCCCGAATTCATCGGCCCAAAAGCATAGACGATCGTCGCGGTTCCGTCCGGCGCGACATTCTCGACAACGAGCGCGGCGCACAACAGCGGCGTCCAGGCGGCATCGCTCCACATCCCGATAAAGCGCCGGTAGCGCCGCGGCACCGCGTCGGGGTCGGCGAACTGCACCGTGACCGATTGGTCGCAGAACACCCGCTGCGCCGGCGGCGACAGCGCCGCGGCCGGAGCGGCAGGCGGCGCGGCAGTCGGCGCGGCAACCGGCGGCGCCGCGGCGGCGGGTGGCTCGGCGGCAGGCGGCGTCGGCTCCGGCGCGGGCGCGGCAGGCAACGCCGGTTGCGGCGCGGATGCGGCGGGCGGCAGCGGCTGCTCGTCGAACGTGCGCGGCACGGCGCCGGGGTAGAGCGGCACCGGCGCCGCCGATTGCTGCGCCGGCGCCACTGCGGGGCTCAACAGCGCTGCGAGCCCGGCGGCGAGAACGGCGGTGAAGACGGCGACGGGACGGAGGAAAGGGCGGACCATGTGGATGCTGCGGCCAAGGTTCTGTCCGGGCCTCGTTCTACGGCGGCAAAATGGCTTTTAGAAGACGCATCCGCGGGAGGGGCACCCGTCACAGGTCGGTTTCGGCGCTCTGCCCGGGAAACATCGTCGCCCGCGTCCAGCCCGACCACGCGCCGGCAGCCGGATTGTCCGGATCGCGGTCGTGGCGCCAGCACACATTGGCACCGTCCGGCACATCGAAGCGCTCGGTGGTGTTCTTGCGCATGACAAGGTCCTTGGTCGCAACGAAACCGTCGGCCCGGCTGTCGCAATCGGCCCGCTTGGTGATCACCACCTCGACATTGACCCGGTCCCAGTAGGGGTCGTTGAGGGTCAAGGTCGAGCTTCCCTTCGGGGAGGACGAGCACGCCGCGACGACAAATATCCCCAGCAACACCGCCGGCGGCAACCCCAGCCGTGTCACCCCGCATCGCATTCGTCTGGTCCGATTTCCCCGGCCGCTCAGAACGGCCGGTCGCCCTTGATCTGGGTGCGGTGATCAAGCCCCCAAATGTCGGCGGCGAGCGCCGCCCCGGTCGGCCGCACCGCCACGCCCTGCCGCTCCATCACCGCCGCCATGCCGCGCCTCCCGCGTCGAGCCGTTGCCGCGACTTTGCCCCGACTCGCGGCGCGACGCAAATACAGCAAAGCATTGATCGCACGCGGAGCGCTCGCTACGGTGGCCGCCCCCTGGACGCGTTCCCGAGAGGAGTTCGGCCGATGCCCGACGACGTGCGCCATCCGGTAATCGACAAATCGCGCATGCCGAGCCGCCACGTCACGGTCGGCCCGGAGCGCGCGCCGCACCGCGCCTTCCTCTATTCGATGGGGCTCTCGGAAGAGCAGATCAACCAGCCGCTGATCGGCGTCGCGACGACCTGGAACGAGGCGGCGCCCTGCAACATCGCGCTGTCGCGCCAGGCGCAGGCGGCGAAGAAGGGCGTTGCGTCGGCCGGCGGCACGCCGCGCGAATTCACCACGATCACCGTCACCGACGGGATCGCGATGGGCCACGAGGGGATGAAATCCTCGCTCGTCAGCCGCGAGGTCATCGCCGACTCGGTCGAATTGACGATGCGCGGCCATTGCTACGACGCGCTGGTTGGCCTCGCCGGCTGCGACAAGTCCTTGCCCGGCCTGATGATGGCGATGGTAAGGCTCAACGTGCCCAGCGTTTTCATGTATGGCGGCTCGATATTGCCCGGCCGCTTCAAGGGCAAGGACGTGACGATCGGCGATGTGTTCGAGGCGGTCGGCTCGCACAATGTCGGCAAGATGTCGGACGCGGATCTGCACGAATTGGAATGCGTCGCCTGCCCGTCGTCGGGCTCCTGCGGCGGCCTCTTCACCGCCAACACGATGGCCTGCGTCTCCGAAGCGATCGGCCTCGCGCTGCCGGGCTCGGCCGGCGCGCCGGCGCCCTACGATTCGCGCGACGCCTACGCCGAAGCCTCCGGCGTCGCGGTCATGGAGCTGGTGCGGCGCAATTTGCGGCCGCGCGACATCGTCACCCGCAAATCCTTGGAAAACGCCGCGACCGTCGTCGCGGCGGCCGGCGGCTCGACCAATTCGGGGCTGCATCTGCCGGCGATCGCCAACGAGTGCGGCATCCAATTCGACCTGCATGACGTCGGCGAAATCTTCAAGCGCACCCCCTATATCGGCGATTTGAAGCCGGGCGGGCGCTATGTGATGAAGGATCTGCACGACATCGGCGGCGTGCCGGTGTTGATGAAGGCGCTGCTCGACGGCGGCTACCTGCACGGCGACTGCATCACCGTCACCGGCAAGACCATCGCCGAGAACCTGCGCGATGTGCGGTTCCCGACCGGCCAGGATGTGGTGCGGCCGACCTCGCAGGCGATGTCGCCGACCGGCGGGGTCGTCGTCCTCAAGGGCAACCTCGCGCCGCAGGGGGCGATCGTCAAGGTCGCCGGCATGCAGACCCTGCGCTTCGAGGGCAGCGCCTTGTGCTTCGATTGCGAGGAGGACGCCTTCGCCGCGGTCGAACAACGCCGCTACAAGGAGGGTGACATCATCGTCATCCGTTACGAGGGGCCGCGCGGCGGGCCCGGCATGCGCGAGATGCTGTCGACGACCGCGGCGCTCTACGGCCAGGGGGTCGGCGAGAAGGTGGCGCTGGTCACCGACGGCCGCTTCTCGGGCGCGACGCATGGCTTCTGCATCGGCCATGTCGGCCCGGAGGCGGCGGTCGGCGGGCCGATCGCGCTGTTGCGCGACGGCGACCGGGTGACGATCGATGCGGTCGCCGGCACGATCGACGTCGCGCTCTCCGACGCCGAACTGGCCGAGCGCCGCCGCGCCTGGACCGGCCGCAAAAACGGCTACCAGTCCGGCACGCTGTGGAAATACGCGCAAACCGTCGGCGACGCCGAAAAGGGCGCGGTCACCCACCCCGGCGCCCACGCCGAAACCCACGTCTACGCCGATCTCTGAAGCCTTCGCCTCGCCGGCCGGCTGACCGTCGCCGATGTCGACCTATCTGTGGGTCGCGCTCGGCGGCGCGCTCGGCAGCGTCGCGCGCTATTGGATGACCAACGCCGTCGCCGCCTTGACGGGTCCCCGCTTTCCGTGGGGCACGATCATCATCAACATCCTCGGCTCGTTCGTGATCGGCCTGGTCGCCTACGCGACGACCCCCGTTGGGCGGGTGCCGCTGTCGTTCGACATCCGCGCCTTCATCCTGGTTGGGATCTGCGGCGGCTACACGACGTTTTCGTCGTTCAGCCTGCAGACCCTCGAACTCGCCCGCCAGGGCTACTGGCTCGAAGCCGGCGCCAACATCGTGCTGTCGGTCGTCCTATGCCTCGCCGCGGTGTGGGCGGGCTATCGGCTGGGCGCGCTGGCGGCGCCGACCGGCGGCTAGCCTAGAGCATTGTCCAATCAGGTTGAATCTCCCCCTACTCGTCTTGGCCGGGCTTGTCCCGGCCATCCACGTGGATCCCCGGGACAAGCCCGGGGATGACGAAATGAGGGCGATCGAACTTCAATGGATTCCGCTCTTAGCCCAAGTTTGACGGGCCACGTTTCCCCCTCTCCGCCATCCCGGCGCAGGCCTGGACCCATGCATCAACCGTCGCGACGGCTGCGCGCTAGGTCCCGGCCTGCGCCGGGATGGCGGGAGTGGGGCTGTTTGATCGGAAAACCGCGCAATCGGGGCGCTAGGCGAAGGCGGGCATCACCTCGCGGGCGAAAATGCGCAGATGGTCGAGCGAGCCGCCGACATCGATCACCATGACATAGTCGACGCCGCCGGCTTCGAGCCGCTTCAGGCGCTGGATGATCTCCGCGGGCGGGCCAATCAGAGCGTCGCGCTCGGTCGCCTCGTCCATCTCGGCGCGCGACATCAGCTTCCTCGCGCGGCCGAGCGTCGGCGATTCGCCGCTCGGCGACAGCGAGAGTTGCTGGACGTTGCGCATGAAGGTCGCGCGCAATTCGCGCGCCGCCTCGCGCTCCCGGCTCGTATAGGCGATGTGGAGCGCGCGGGTGATGCCGAGCATCGAGGGGTCGTAGACGCGGCCCTGCGCCTCGATCGCGCGGCGGTAGACCCCGACCCCCTCGGCGACCGTCTCCGGGCTGCCGGCCTGCCCGAGCAACAGGTTGAAGCCATTTTCGGCGGCATAGCGGATCGAAGCCGGGCTCTGGGCGCCGACCCATAAGGGCGGGTGCGGCTTTTGCACCGGCGCCGGCTCGATCACCACGTCGTCGTAGTGCCAGTATTTGCCGTGGTGCGAGAAGCGGCCCTTGGTGGTCCACGCCTTGCGCAGAAAGGCGACGGTTTCCTGGTAGCGCTCCTCGGCCTCCTCCATCGGAATGCAGAAACCGTGGAACTCGCCCCAGCGATAGCCTTTGCCGATGCCGAAATCGAACCGCCCGTTGGACAGGAGATCGAGGGTGGCGGCCTGCTCGGCGAGGAGCGCCGGGTTGTGCCACGGCAGCACCAGAACCGCGGTGCCGAGCCGCAATTTCGTCGTCTTGGCGGCGAGATATGTAAGAAAACCGAGCGTCGCCGAAATCTGTCCGAAGCCGGTGAAATGGTGCTCGACCAGGAAGACGCTGTGATAGCCGAGCGCCTCGGCTTCGCAGATGTAGTCGATGTAATCGCTGTAGATCCGGCTGTCGCTCGCCTGCTCGCCCAATTCGGTGCGCGCCCCGCCGAATAGTCCAAACCGCACTGAACTCCTCCTTGCGTTACCCGGCGGCAGAGCTTACCCCGTCGGCCGTGAACATCCGAAGGGGCAAAACCATGCCGGTGCGAATCTACCACAACCCGCGGTGCAACACGTCGCGCAAGACGCTGGCGCTGCTGCGCGAAAAGGGCGTCGAGCCCGAGATCGTCGAATATCTCGAGACGCCCTATACCGCCAGCCAGCTCAAAACGCTGCTCGCCCAGCTGAAGATGCCGGCCCGCGCGCTGGTGCGCCGCAAGGAGGCGGCCGCCGCCGGCATCGACCCCGCGGCGCTGTCGGAAGCGGACCTGATCGCGGCGATGGCGAAGCACCCGATCATCGTCGAGCGGCCGATCGTCGTCTCGGGCGGCAAGGCCGCGCTCGGCCGCCCGCCGGAGAACGTGCTGGCGGTGATCTAGGCGAGCTCAAGCTGCACCGAGAAAAATCCCCGTCACCCCCGCGCAAGCGGGGTCCAAAGCGAGCGACGATCGGTTGCCCCGGGATTCCCGCGTGCGCGGGAATGACGAATAATCGGGTTCGCGCCGCGCCGGGGGCCCGTCAGCGGATGCCGGTGAGCTTGTGGGTTTGCAGGCTGAGCTGCCACTGCGGGTGTTTGAGGCAGAAGCCGATCGCCCAGGCGGCGTTGCCGGGGCTCGCCGGTCCGCCCATCGGCTGCACCGAGAAGCGGCGGAAGGCGAGCCCGGCGTAATCGAGCGGGTCGAGCCCCGGTTGCGGCACGACGATCTTCAGTTCGTCGCCGGCGGTGACGACCAGCTTCGCCCCGGATTTCGGGCTGACGCACACCCAGTCGAGGCCGGCGGGCAGCGGCAGCGTGCCGTTGGTCTCGACCGCGACCTCGAAGCCCCGGGCGTGCAGCGCCGCGATCAGCGGCGGGTCGAGCTGCAGCAGCGGCTCGCCGCCGGTGCAGACGACAAACCGCGCGCCGGCGCCTTCCGGCCAGTGCGCCGCGATCTCGTCGACGAGCGCCGCGGCATCCGGGTACCGGCCGCCGGCGGTGCCGTCGAGGCCGACAAAATCGGTGTCGCAGAAGCTGCAGGCGGCGGCCGCGCGGTCTTCCTCGCGGCCCGACCACAAATTGCAGCCGGCAAAGCGGCAGAAGACCGCCGGGCGGCCGGTCAAGGCCCCCTCGCCCTGCAAGGTATAAAAGATCTCCTTGACGGCGTAGCTCATCGGCCGGCGACAAACGCCTCCCAGCCGGCCCGGCGCAAGTCGCAGGCCGGGCAGGCGCCGCAGCCGCTTCCCCAGGCATGGCGCCGCTCGCGCTCGCCGAGATAGCAGCTGTGGGTGTCCTCGCGGATCAACTCGACCAGCGCGGCGCCGCCGAGCCCTTCGGCGAGCGCCCAGGTCGCCCGCTTGTCGCGCCACATCAAGGGCGTGTGGATGACGCAGCGCCGGTCCATGCCGAGGGACAGCGTCGCCTGCAGGGCCTTCAGCGCATCGTCGCGGCAATCGGGATAGCCCGAATAGTCGGTCTCGCACATGCCGCCGACCAGGTGCTTCAAGCCGCGGCGGTAGCCGAGCGCCGCGGCGAAGGTGAAGAAGAGGAGGTTGCGGCCGGGGACGAAGGTGTTGGGCAGGCCGCCCGCCGCGAAGGCGATCGCGCTGTCGCGGGTCAGCGCGGTGTCGCTGATCTGCCCGAGCGCCGCGAGATCGATCAAATGGTCCGGCCCGAGTTTCTCGGCCCAGTGCGGGAACTCGCTGCTGAGCCGCTCGGCGATGCGCGCGCGGCACTCGAGCTCGACCCGGTGGCGCTGGCCATAGTCGAAGCCGATCGTCTCGACCGCGGCGAAGCGGTCGAGCGCCCAGGCGAGACAGGTCGTCGAATCCTGGCCGCCGGAAAAGAGGACGAGCGCGCTCTCGGGCTGGGTGATCGGGGTCATCCGCCAGGACATAAGCCCGGCGCGCCCGCCGATCAATCAGGCCGCGACGGCCGGCTCGCGTTCCGCTGATTTCGGGCGGTCGGCGTAGAACGCGGCGTTCTGCCGGCCCGCGGTGCATTCGCGCGCGAAGGTGATCATGTGGTGCGCCACCAGCGCGACCGCGATCAGCTCCTCGATCCGCCCCTCTCGCAGCAGCGGCAGCGCGAAGCGCCAGAAGGTGCGGCGGTAGTCGCCCAACAGCCCGACATTGACCAGCACCTTGCCGAGGATCACCGCGGCGCGCCGCAGGTTTCGCAGGTTGAGCTGGGCGCGCGACAGCTTTGGGCGGATGCGGTTGGGGTAGGTCGCCCGGGCGTTCCACGCAAAGCGCCGGAAGAGCGCCTCGGGCGCATAGGCGTGGCGGATCGCGCGGCGCCAGCTGTCCAACACCTCGTCATAGGGAAGGGCGAAGACGACGTTGGATTCGCGCGCGCCGTCGCGGCTGAGCCGCCCGGCCGCCGCCAGCCGGTCCCACAGCGGCGTCTTCGGCAAGGCCTGCAGCAAATTGATCGTCAGCACCGGGATCTGCGAGCGGTCGATGAAGTCGATCAGATTGGCGCTGGTCGCCGGCGTATCGGTGTCGAGCCCGAGGATGATCCCCGACACCACCTCGATCCCGTAGCGGTTGATCGTCGCGACCGCGTCCAGTAGCGGCATCACCCGGTTGTGCGATTTCTGCATCGCGTCGAGGGCGCCCTCTTCCGGCGTCTCGATGCCGCAGAAGACGGCGTAGAAATACGCCTCGCGCATCATCTCCAGGATATCGGGGCAGAGCGCGATATTGAGCGTCGCCTCGCAGGAAAAGCGCAGCGGAAAGCCGCGCCGCCGCTGCCACGCCACCAGATGCGGCAAGAGCGCGCGCGCCGCCTTCTTGTTGGCGATGAAATTGTCGTCGACGAAATAGACCGAGCCGTTGATCCCGGCCTCAAGCATCGCGTCCAATTCGGCGAGGATCTGCCGCGGCTCCTTGAGGCGCGGCTGGCGGCCGTAGAGCGCCGGGATGTCGCAGAATTCGCAGCGATAGGGACAGCCGCTGGAAAACTGCACGCTGCCGAGAAAATAGCGCCGCCCAGGGATCAGCCCATAGGCCGGCATCGGGAAATCGGCGAGGGGCAGGCGGGTTTCGGTCGTAAAGCGCTGCTGCGCCGCGGGCCGGCGCGGGTCCGCGTCGAGGGCGCGAATGAGCGCGTCGGTCGCATCCCCGATCTCGCCCAGATGCAGGTAATCGAATTGCGGGTAGTCCTCGGGGGACGCCGACACCGACGGGCCGCCCAGGACGCTCGCCTTGCCGTGCGCCCGGGCGCGCGCCGCGATCTCGGCGATCGCCGCCCCCTGCACATGCATGCCGCTGACGAAGACCGCGTCGGCCCAGGCAAAGTCAGCCTCGCTCGCCGGCGCGATGTTCTCGTCGACGAGCCGCACCTGCCATTCGGCCGGCAGGTAGGCGGCGACCACCAGGATGCCCTGCGGCGGCATGAAGGCGCGCACCCCGTCCATCAGCCGGTAGGCGTGCTGGAACGTTCCGAACGACGGCGCATAGCGCGGAAAGACGCACAGGATGCGCCGCTCGTGGTGCACGCGAACCCGGCTTTTCATGCCCCGCGCCGACCTGTCATGATCGCTGTCATAATCCCTGTCGGGTCCCCTGCCCCGCTATTTTACGCGGATTCGGGGGAAGGGTTCCCCACGCTTTGGAGGAGGTTGGCATGAGCCGGTTGTTCGGGCCGATGCGCCAGGTCGGGATCGTGGTGCGCGACATCGACAAGGCGATGCGCCATTGGGTCGAGGTGTGCGGCGTCGGCCCGTGGTTTTACGCCGAGCAGCTGCCGATGGACGAATTCCGCTACAAGGGCCGGCGCTACGACATCAAGGTGTCGATCGCGCTGGCGAATTCCGGCGACGTACAGCTCGAACTGATCCAGCAGCGTTGCGACTCCCCGAGCCTCTACCGCGATTTCCTCGCCGCCGGCCACGAGGGCATGCAGCACTGGTCGAGCTGGCCGGTGAACTACCACGAGATCCGCGAGCGCGCCCTGAGGACCGGCTGGCAGATCGGCCAGGAGGGCGACACCCCGCGCGGCCCCTTCATCTATTTCCTCAACGAAGGCCACCCCGGCACCATCGTCGAAATGGCCGAAGCCACCCCCACCCGCATGCGCATCTTCGATCAAGTCCGCGAAGCCGCGGTGGGGTGGGACGGCAAGAACCCGATACGGATGGACTGGCCGCGGGGGTAGGGATGCGCCGAACCACCGAGCCACCCCTCGCACAGGCCCTGCAAAGGATAAAGGAGATTATCACATATAACCCGTCCCAGTTGGACCCTCGGCAGACACTCTCAGAAATGCCCAGCTTAGAGCAGCCTTGTCAGCGACACCGGACCGAGACGACGTAAAACCGTAAAACTCAGTACCTGAACCTTAGTCGACCGCGAAAATCTCGTCAGCCCCGTCGGTGAAGATTTCGATCTTCCCCTTCGGGAACGAATATTCGATATGCCATCGGTTCAGAACGTCTCGTCCTAGAACCGATGGCAATCGCCTACCGTCTTCGGTGTCCTCCGCAATATCGAGGGTGATGTGGTAAACAAAGAGCCCGACGCCATCAGTGAACGCTACACGAGCTGGCTCCGGGTACATCGTGGAGCGGCCCCCGAAGCCGATGCCCTCATCCTGATTTTTAAGCTTATCGAACTCGACACCAAGCCGGATCGCGTCCGCAGGCATGAGGATCGTTCTCTCCGCGCCCGTATCAATCAGAAAGAGAACCTGCCCGTCGATGCCAAACTGAGGCATCGAAAGTTGCCCTTCGATCACCGGCCGATCGGCGTGCTCTTTCTCAAACCGCCCCGTGAGCATTGCTCAGAGGATGATCCGGGGTCCGTCCTTGTCGACGAATTCGACCAGCGTCTCATTGGGATCGATCTTCTTAGCCCTGAGCTGCGCGATAACGTCTTCAAGCGTGTCACCGTGCACGACCACGGCTCCGTTATGCACACCGACCCAAGCCCGATTATACTGAGCAGCGAGTTTCCGAGCGTTCGAACCTACGAACTCAGCGCTCTTTCCGAACCGCCGAAATCTCCCTATAGCGTCGCCGCCCAAATGCTCCCGCATACCCTGCTTGGAGAGTTTCTCCAGAGCCACCTTTCGACCGGCCATGTCGTCCACCCCTCCCCCCTTCCGGACCATCCCGGGAGCACAGCGAGCACAGGCGAGTACGGCTGAGAGCACCACGTCAGCACGTGCGAGCACCGCGACGCCCACATATAAGACACTGATACAAATGGGGAAAAGGTAACGTAGCTGCAAGCAATATTGAAAGGATTGGCACGAGATGCAATAAATTAAGTAATCTCGGCATCTATATACAATAGATATGTCGTCCCATTGCTCAATGAATAGATACTTAAATTATTGAAATTGCTAGCTTCTTGAAACACATTAGGTGCGTCGCCATTTCTCAGCCGGTCGCCGTGTCCAAAACGGTCATTGCAGGCAGAGTTGGGCTTCAGGGCCGGGGGTCCATACCCCGGCCCGTTCATTCGAGTGAGGGCAATGATGAACAGCCGACGTGAATTATCAGCTATCGCAAAGAAGCAATTAGCGCTTCGTGATCAGCTTTGGCCCAATGTGGAGGCCACGATTTGGGATAGACGAATTCACGCTGGATTTACGACAATTCCCAAGACCATGCCTCTAATCATGAAGATAATGGATGAAATGAGTAAAGGGCATCCCCTTTCGTCAACTTATCTTACGCTGTGGTGCTCGACGTGGGATAATTCGTTTGCCACCTTGTCGAAGCCGCGGGACATGGCTCACGCGGCCGGTTTCGGCGGGCAGCGCGGCGAGCACACATGGGCGGCCCGGATGAAGCGTCTCCACGAATTGCGTTTCATAGACATTAAACCGAGTGCGGTGGGGCATTTAGGCCATGCGCTGATTTGGAATCCGCACCTGGTTATCCGCTGGCACCATGAGCAGAAGACCCCCGGCCTTGTCGAGGCGAGCTACATCGCGCTGGTCGAATGGGCGCTTGCAATCGGGGCAAAGGACATGACCGGCGCCCTCCCTGCCGAAATCGGGCAAGCTGCTTAAACAGAACCCCCGGCCGTGCGCGCCTTCTGCGCCTGGATCGCTTGGATGACCGAGCAGCACGGTTTTCCCGGCGTCTATTGGGATTAGCATCGCCGGGCCGATCCCTGACCGGTGACCAGATTCCAAGCCACGATAAGGCGCACAGCGGCTGCGCCGAGCCAGATTTTCGATATGGCCCGTTATCCGACAGCTGGCGGTAAGATCGCCGACCCGGTCCGGCGCAGCCCGATGTCGCGGCGGTAGAAGCCTTCGGGCCAGTCGATCTGGTCGATGGCGGCGTAGGCGCGGGCGCGCGCGGTGGCGAGGTCGCGGCCGAGGGCGGTGACGCCGAGGACGCGGCCGCCGTCGGCGAGGAGGCGGCCCTCCTCGCGCCTGGTGCCGGCGTGGAAAATCTTGACGTCGGGCGCGCTCTCGGCGGCGGCGAGGCCGCGGATTTCGCTGCCGCGCAGGGGGTTGTCGGGGTAGCCGCGCGCCGCCATCACGACGCACAGCGCAACATCGTCGAGCCAGCGCAGGTCGACCTGCCCGAGGATGCCGTCGCGCGCCGCGATCAACGCCGGGAGAATATCGCTGCGCAGGCGCGGCATCAGCGCCTGGCACTCGGGGTCGCCAAAGCGGACATTGTATTCGAGAAGCTTGGGCCCGGCCTCGGTCAGCATCAGCCCGGCGTAGAGGACGCCCTTGAAGGGGCGCCCGTCCTGGCGCATCGCGCGCACCGTCGGCAGGATGATGCGCTCCATCACCGCGCCCTCGATTTCGGGCGTCACCGCCGGGGTCGGCGAATAGGCGCCCATGCCGCCGGTGTTGGGGCCGCGGTCGCCGTCATGGGCGCGCTTGTGGTCCTGCGCCGCGACCAGCGGCAGGGCGGTGGTGCCGTCGACCAGCGCGAAAAAGCTCGCTTCCTCGCCATGGAGGCACTCCTCGACGACGATCTCGGCGCCGGCCGCGCCGAAGCGCCCCTCGGCCAGTGCCGCGTCGACCGCGGCCTCGGCTTCGGCAAGGCTGGCGGCGACGACGACGCCCTTGCCGGCGGCGAGGCCATCGGCCTTGACGACGATCGGCGCGCCGTTGAGCGCGATATAGGCCTTGGCCGTGGCGGCGTCGCGAAAGCGGCGATAGGAAGCGGTCGGGATATGCTCGCGGGCGCACAGATCTTTCATGAAGGCTTTCGAGCCTTCGAGCGCGGCGGCGGCCGCCGAGGGGCCGAAGGCGGCGATCCCTTCCCCTTCCAGCGCGTCGACGAGGCCCGCGACCAGCGGCGCCTCCGGCCCGACCACGACGAAATCGATCCGCGCGTGCCGGCAGAAATGGATGATGCCGGCGGTGTCGCCGGCGGCAATCGCGACGCATTCCGCCTCGGCCGCGATCCCGGCGTTGCCCGGCGCGCAATAGAGCCGGTCGACCAGCGGCGAGGCGGCGATCGCCCAGCACAGCGCGTGCTCGCGCCCGCCCGACCCGACGACCAGAATGCGCATTATCCGACCTGCATCGCGGCAAACCTCGAACTGGTCACCACCCGCCTCACCCCCACCCTGCCCTCCCCCGCTTGCGGGGGAGGGTTAGGAATGCGCGCCCGCACCCTGCGTGCCCCCTCCCCCGCAAGCGGGGGAGGGTTGGGGTGGGGGTATATGGGGTGGCGGCACACCGCACCCGCATCGCGCTTCCCTTCCGGCTCCGGTAATATGGGGCGATGAACGATCTGCCGCTCGCCACCCCCACGCAAGCGACCACGCCCGCCCCCGCCAACGCGACTCTCGGCGCGAACCAGCCGGAGTATAGCGTCTCCGAACTCGCGCTCGCGCTCAAGCGCTCGATCGAGGACGGCTTCGGCCATGTCCGGGTGCGCGGCGAGGTTTCGGGGTGGAAGCGGGTCGCCTCCGGGCATTGCTATTTCGCGCTGAAGGATGCCGACGCGGTGCTCGACGCGGTGTGCTGGCGCACCACCGCGATCCGCCTCGCGATGAAGCCCGAGGACGGCATGGAGGTGGTGTGCAACGGCCGCCTGACCACCTATCCCGGCCGCTCGAAATACCAGCTGATCGTCGATTCGATCGAACTGGCCGGGGTCGGCGCCCTCCTCAAGCTCCTCGAGGAGCGCCGCCAGCGTCTCGCCGCCGAGGGCCTCTTCGCCGCCGAGCGCAAGCAGAAGCTGCCGTTTCTGCCGCAGGTGATCGGCATCGTGACCTCGCCGACCGGCGCCGTCATCCGCGACATATTGCACCGCCTCGCCGACCGCTTCCCGCGCCGCGTGCTGCTATGGCCGGTCGCGGTGCAGGGCGAGGGCGCGGCGGCGCAGATCGCCGCGGCGATCGACGGGTTCAACCGCATCGCGGCCGGCGGCCCCGGGGCAAACAGCCTGCCGCGCCCGGACCTCATCATCGTCGCGCGCGGCGGCGGCAGCCTCGAAGATCTGATGGCGTTCAACGAGGAAATCGTCGTGCGCGCCGCCGCTGCTTCCGCGATCCCGCTGATCTCGGCGGTCGGCCACGAGACCGACACGACGCTGATCGACCACGCCAGCGACCTGCGCGCCCCGACCCCGACGGCGGCGGCCGAGATGGCGGTGCCGGTGCGGCTCGATCTCGTGGCCGAATTGGGCGGCAAGGGGGCGCGGCTCGCGGGCGGCCTGGCGCGCCTCTTTGCCGAGCGCCGGCTGCGGCTTGCCGGCCTGGCGCGCGGCCTGCCCGACCCGCAGGATGTGCTCGGCGCCGCGGCGCAGCGGCTCGACGACCGCAGCGAGCGGCTGCGCCTGGCGATCGCGGCGCGTTTCGCCGCCGCCCGGCAGCGCCTCGACCTCGCGGCAACCGGGCTGCGGCCGGCCGCGCTCGCCGCCGAGGTCGCCCGCTCGCGCGCGCGGCTGCAGGATTCCGAGCAGCGCCTCGCCGGCGCGATGGCGCGCGCCATCGCCGCGAAGCGCGCGGCGGTCGACAATTTCGCCGGCCGCCTCGCGACCCATTCCGAGCGCCACGAGGCGATGCTGCGGCGCGGCTATGTCATGGTGCTCGACAACACCGGGCACGTCGTCGCCGAGGCGGTCAAGGTGCGGCCCGGCGCCGCCCTCGAACTGGAATTTTATGACGGCAAGATCGGCGTCATCGCCGGAGGTTCGCGCCGCCCGGTGCGCCGCTCGAAACCGCTCGCCGGTCAGGGCGATCTATTCTAGTGACTGGACCCCAACGTTTGATTCCCTTTCGTCATGCCCGCGAAAGCGGGCATCCAGGGCGGCCCGCATTATCCCCGCCGCTCCTGGACCCCCGCCTGCGCGGGGGTGACGAATAGCAAGTGGAGAGTGGTGATGCGACCATCCGGGCGCGCCCCCGACGCGCTGCGCCATGTCAGCCTCGAACCGGGCGTCGCGAAATACGCCGAGGGCTCGTGCCTGGCAAAGTTCGGCGACACCCATGTGCTGTGCACCGCGAGCGTCGAGGAGCGCGTGCCGCCCTTCCTGCGCAACACAGGCAAGGGCTGGGTGACGGCCGAATACGGCATGCTGCCGCGTTCGACCCACACCCGCACCGACCGCGAGGCGGCGCGCGGCCGGCAAAGCGGCCGCACCCAGGAGATCCAGCGCCTGATCGGCCGCTCCCTGCGCGCCGTCACCGACCTCGGCGCGCTCGGCGAGCGGCAAATCCGCATCGATTGCGATGTCATCCAGGCCGATGGGGGCACCCGCACCGCGGCGATCACCGGCAGCTATGTCGCGCTCCATCAGGCGCTGGCGAAATTCGTCGCGGCCGGCCTCTTGCCGGGGGTGCCGATGAGCGACAGCGTCGCGGCGATCTCGTGCGGCGTGTTCCAGAGCACCGCCGTGCTCGACCTCGATTACGCCGAGGATTCGCAGGCGATGACCGACGCCAATTTCGTGCTGACCGGCACGGGCGGCATCGTCGAAATCCAGGCGACGGCCGAGGGCGCGCCGTTTGACGAGGCTGCCTTTGCCCGGATGCTCGCGCTCGCCCGCGCCGGCATCGCCGAACTGACGCAGCGCCAGCGCGCCGCGCTCGGCCTGGCATAATTGCGAAACGACACCCATGAAATTGCCATTTTGTTTTGCTAGGTTGTGCCTCGATAGATGACGGTTGGGCGCGGATGAGCCTGAAATGGCCTTGCAGATAACAGGCGGAACAGGACCGGCGGGCGGCTTGCGGCGGCTCGGGCGCGGCGACCGGCTGGTCGTCGCCAGCCATAATTCGGGCAAGGTCGTCGAATTGGAGGCGCTGCTGGCGCCCTATGGCATCGCGGCGATCGGCGCCGCCGCGCTGGGCCTCGCCGAACCCGAGGAAACCGGAATCACGTTCGAGGAGAATGCTGCGCTGAAGGCGCGTCTCGCCGCCGCGGCGAGCGGCATGCCGGCGCTGGCCGACGATTCGGGGCTGGTGGTGCCGGCGATCGGCGGCGGACCCGGCATCTATTCGGCGCGCTGGGCCGGGCCGGGGAAGGATTTCAGCGCCGCGATGGCGCGGGTGGAGGCCGAACTCGGCGGAAAGGAGGACCGGCGCGCCCATTTCGTCGCGGTCCTCGCGCTCGCCTGGCCGGATGGCGAGGAAGCCGCCTTTCGCGGCGAGGCGCATGGAGGTCTCGTCTGGCCGCCGCGCGGGGCGCGCGGCTTCGGCTACGACCCGATGTTCGTGCCGGATGGCTACGACGAAACCTTCGGCGAAATGGACCCCGAATTGAAGCACCGCATCAGCCACCGCGCCCACGCCTTCGCGAAACTGTCGGCGGCATGTCTTTAATGAAGGCCCCCACCCCTTCATTGAAAACCCCCACCCCTGCCCTCCCCCGCTTGCGGGGGAGGGAGCGATCTGACACCGCACTCCGGTCCCCCCTCCCCCGCAAGCGGGGGAGGGTCGGGGTGGGGGTTACGAAAGCGGAGCCGCTGGCGGTTTACATTCATTGGCCGTTCTGCCGGTCGAAATGCCCCTATTGCGATTTCAACAGCCATGTCCGCCAGGGGGTCGACGAGGCGCGCTGGACGCGAGCGCTGGTGGCCGATCTCGAACGCCAGGCCGCGTTGGCGCCGGGGCGCGAACTGGTCTCGATCTTCTTCGGCGGCGGCACCCCGTCGTTGATGCCGCCCGCGACGGTCGCGGCGCTGATCGCGCGCGCCACTTCGCTATGGCCCGCCGCGCCCGACCTCGAAATCAGCCTGGAAGCCAACCCGAATTCGGCCGAGGCCGAGCGCTTCGCGGCCTTTGCCGCGGCCGGGGTCAACCGCCTGTCGCTCGGGATCCAGGCGCTCGACCCCGAGGCGCTGCGCTTTCTCGGCCGGGCGCACGACCGCGCCGAGGCATTGGCGGCGATCCGCCTCGCCCGCGACATTTTCTCGCGCTATTCGTTCGACCTTATCTACGCCCGGCCTGGCCAGAGCGTCAGGGCCTGGGAGGCCGAACTCGACGAGGCGCTGAGCCTCGCCGGCGAGCACCTCTCGCTCTACCAATTGACGATCGAGGACGGCACCGCCTTCGGCAACCGGGCGGCGCGCGGCGAACGGCTGGCGGCCGACGACGAGACCGCCGCGGCGCTCTTCGAGGTGACGCAGCAGCGCCTCGCGGCGGCCGGCCGGCCGGCCTACGAAATCTCCAACCACGCTCGCCCCGGCGCCGAGTGCCGCCACAACCTCGCCTATTGGCGCTACGACGATTATCTCGGGATCGGCCCCGGCGCGCACGGCCGGGTGAGCCGCGGCGAGGGGAAGCTCGCGACGCGGCAGCAGCGCGCGCCGGAAGCCTGGCTCGCCGCAATCGAGGAACAGGGCACGGCGCTCGAGGAGATGACCCCGATCGGGCGCGACGAAGCGATCGGCGAAATGGTGATGATGGGGCTGCGCCTCGTCGAAGGCGTGTCGCGCCCCCGCCTCGAAGCCTTGGCCGGGCGTGGGGTCGAGGAATTGTTTGGCGCCGCGCTGCCGCGCCTCCGCGACGGCGGCTTTGTGACGCTCAACCCCGACCGGCTCGCCGCGACCGCGGCCGGCCGGCAGCGCCTCAATGCGGTGCTCGGCGCGCTCCTGGCGTGAGCCGCATCAATACGCGAAGGCCTGGAAACTCTGCGGCGCCGGGCTGACCACGCTATCGCCCTGCGGCGCGACCTCGAGCACCGCGAGGCCGCGCTGCACCAGTCCCCGCGGGGTGAAGCGGAAGAGGCCGTCAACCCCGGTGAAACCGCTGGGGTTGAGAATCGCCTCCTGGGAGAACGGCGTGCCGCCGCCGCTTTTGGCCAAAACCGCGGCGAGCGCGGCGGCGTCGAACGCGAGCGAGGCAAGACGGGGCGCCGGATGGCCGTAGGTCGTCTGAAAGCGGCTTTCGAATTCGCGGCGCGGCTCCGGCGGCGAGGCGGCGAACCAGCCGCCGTCGAGCGCCGGCTCGCCGGCGATCGAGGCGTCGTCCCACAGCCCGCTGCCGAGCAGCCGCACCCGCGCCGGATCGAGCCCCGCCCCCCTCAGCTGGCGCGCGATTTCCTTGAGCTGCGCGCCGCCCTCGGGCAGCAGCAGCGCGTCGAAGCCCGGACTTGCCGGCGGCGCCGCGCCCGGGCCGGGACCGCCCGAGCCGAGGAGCCGCTGGATCGCCGCCGCGAGGTCCGAACCGCGCGGATCGAGATACTCGATCCTCCCAACCGACCCGCCATTCGCGCCCGCCGCCTCGCGCAGCGCATCGGTCATCAGGTGGCCATAGGGCGAATTCGGCGCCAGCGCGGCAAAGCGGTTCAGCCCGCGCTCGTGGCTGAACGCAACCTCGCGCGCCACCTCCTGGCGCGGCAGGAAGCCCATCAGAAAAACGTTGCCGCCGGCCAGCTGGGTGGCGGTCGAGAACGCGATGACGTTGACGTGCGCGGTGCGGGCAATCGGGCCGACCGCTTCGACTTCGCCGGCGAGCAGCGGCCCGAGGATCAGCTGCGCCTTCTCGGCGATCGCGGCGCGCGCCGCCGCCGCGGCGCCCTGGGCGGTGCCGCCGGTGTCGCGCGGGACCAGCGTCAGCTGATCACTGCCGGTGGTGAACAGCGCGAGCTGCGCCGCCTCCAGCATCGCCTTGCCCAATTCGGCGTTGGCGCCCGACAGCGGCACCAGCAGCGCCACCTTGACCGGGCCGCTCGCGGCCGGCGGCGGCATGCTCGACGGCGGCGGCGGCAGGTTTTCAGCGCCGCCAAAGGGCGATTGCGGCGAGACCACCGGCGCCGGTACGATCCGCCCGGCGCCGCAGCCGGCCAGCCCGACGAGCAGCGCGAAGGTGGCCAAGGTTGAGGCGAACCGCGAAACACGCCAGCGCAGCAAGGACGGCCTCCGGCAACGATGCAACTGCCGGCGGCGACCCTAACCATCGCCCTCGGGCAAGTAAACCCGGGCGGGTGCAATCGGCGCGCTCGGCTCCGGCCGAGGGGCTCCTCGCCGCCGACTGGGCGCCGCCGCACGCGCTGGCGCCGGGGCTTCACCTTGTCGCGACGCCGATCGGCAATCTCGGCGACATCACGTTGCGGGCGCTGTGGGTGCTGCGCAGCGTCGACCGCATCCTGTGCGAGGACACCCGGGTGACCTCGCGCCTCTTGGCCCGCTACGGCATCAAGAAGCCGCTCGAGCTCTACCACGACCGCAACGCCGAGCGCGCCCGCCCGGCCGTCATCGAGGCGCTGCGTCGCGGCGAGCGTCTGGCGCTGGTCGCCGACGCCGGCACCCCGCTGGTTTCCGACCCCGGCTTCAAGCTGGTCCGCACCGCACTCGCCGAGGAGCTGCCGGTGACCAGCGCACCCGGAGCGTCGGCGGCGCTGACCGCGTTGATCCTCTCCGGCCTGCCGACCGACCGGTTTCTCTTTGTCGGCTTTCTGCCGCCGCGCTCGGCCGCCCGCCGCCGCACGCTGGCCGAGTGGTCGGGGCTCGGCGCGACGCTGATCCTCTTCGAGGGCGCGCCGCGGCTCGCCGCCACCCTGGCCGACATGGCGGACATCCTCGGCGAGCGCAGCGCCGCGGTCGCCCGCGAACTGACGAAGCGTCACGAGGAAGTCCGCCGCGGCCCGCTGCATGCGCTCGCCGAGCATTACCTCGGCGACGGCGCGCCGCGCGGCGAGGTCGTTATCGTGGTCGGGCCGCCGGCGCCGGCAGCGCCGGTGGTCGCCGACGACGTCGATAGCCGGCTGCGCGCGCTGCTGGAGGGCGGCAGCGTGCGCGACGCCGTCCTCCGACTGGCCGGCGAAACCGGGATCGCCCGGCGCACCCTGTATGAACGCGCCCTCCTGCTGCAGCGCGAGAGCGGGCCCGGATGAGGGCGGCCGGGCAGCACCGCTTGCACCGCCAGCGGGCCGAGCGGCGCGGCCATTTCGCCGAAGCCCTGTGCCGTTGGCACCTGCGGCTGCGCGGCTGGCGCATCCTCGCCTCCAGCTGGCGCTGTCCGTCGGGCGAGATCGACATTCTCGCCCGCCGCGGCGGGGTGCTCGCGATCATCGAGGTCAAATCGCGCCGCGATCTTGCCGACGCCGCGGCGGCCGTGGTGCCGCGCCAGCGCCGCCGCATCGCCCGCGCCGCCTCGGCCTTCCTCGCGGCGCACCCCGAGCTCGCCGAACTGAACCCGCGATTCGACGTGATGCTGGTTACCCCGCTGCGCCTGCCGCGCCATCTGCTCGATGCGTGGCGGCCATAATCGTTGAGCCGGTGGCCGGCGAGCGTCGCCGCGAAATCGCGCAGGGTGCCCGTTAAGCCTTTGTTGCGGCGGCATGGCGGTGCGCGGCACCGGCACCGCGACGTCGCAGCCATGGCGCCCGATCGACCGGGCGGGTCGTCGGCGCGCTTGGCGTCGCCGATCGAAAATCCGAGAATGCCGCGACAACTGTTGCCTTGGGGGGAACATGGCGCGGTTTCACTTGGTATTCGCATTGGGCTGTGCGGTGGCGCTGCCGACGGCGCTCGGCGGCTGCGCCGGAGCGCTCGTCGTCGGCGGTCTCGCGGCAGCCGCGGGGGGCGGCTACGCGGCCGGCCAGGAACGCGGCATCAACGGCGCGGCAAGCGATTTCACGATCAAGACCGATATCGAAAAGGCGCTGATCACAGCCGACCCGCAGCTGCAGGCGGGGGTGACCACCTCGGTCTACGAGGGCCGGGTTTTGTTGACCGGCCGTGTCGCCTCGCCGCAGCTGAAGGCCGAAGCCGAGCAGATCGCCGGCCGCACCCACGATGTGCGGGCCCTCTACGACGAACTGGAAGTGGCGTCGGCCGAGGGCCCCTGGAACGATGCCCAGGACGCCTGGATCACCACGCGGGTGCGCTCGGGAATGGTGGTCGACCCTGCCGTCCGCTCGGTCAACTACACGATCGATACCGAGAACGGGTCGGTATACCTGATCGGCTCGGCGCGCTCGCAGGCCGAGCTCGACCGCGCGACGCAGATCGCGCGCTATGTACCAGGCGTCAAGCGGGTCGTCTCGTATGTCGAACTGCGCGGCGGCGCGCCGGTCGCGGCGATGCCGCCGCCGCGGGCCGGAACGGGCAGCTTCGGCGCCCCTCCGGGCGCCGCGCCGCAGGCTCCCATCGAGGTGCAAAAGCTGTAAGATCATGGCCTGAATGGCCGACCTGCCCGACGCCTTCGACCGCGAGCAATGCGCGCAGTATCTGCGCGCGCTTGCCGTCTCGTCCTCCCCGATCCTGCCGATCGGTGAAGCGGCGCTGGCGCTCGCCTCGTTCGAGCGGCCGCGGGTCGGCCTCGCGCGCTATCGCCAACACCTCGCGACGCTGGCCCGCGACGTTGCCCGCCACCCCGGCGCCGCCGGCGCCCTGCCCCAGCGGGCCGCCGCGCTCAACGAAATCGTTCTGTTGAAACACGGCTACAGCGGCGACGAATTGACCTACGACGATTTGCAGAACGCCAACCTGATGCGGGTCGTCGATCGCCGCAAAGGCCTTCCGGTCACCTTGGGCATCCTCTATCTGCACGCCGCGCGGGCGCAGGGCTGGGACAGCGTCGGTCTCGCATTTCCCGGGCATTTCCTGATCCGCCTGGCGGCCGGCGCCGAGCGGCTGATCCTCGATCCGTTTCACGGCGGCCGGGTGTGCGATGCGGCGAGCCTGCGCGAATTGTTGAAGGCGATGGCGGGCCAGGAGATCGAGCTGACGCCCGAGCATTACGCCCCGGTCGCCGATCGCGACGTATTGCTGCGGCTACAAAACAACCTCAAATCGCGGCTGCTGCAGGCCGGTAGCCACGAACGCGCGCTGCAGGTCGTCGAGACGATGCTGCTGTTGGCCCCCGACCTCGCCGAATTGTGGCACGAATCGGGGCTGCTCAACGCCCGGCTCGGCAACATGCGCGCCGCGACGCAGGCGCTGCAGGAGTTCATCGCCCGCGCCCCGGAAGGCAGCGCGCGCCACCAGGCCGCCGCCCTGCTGCAACAGCTCAAGGCAAAGCTGAACTGAGCAAGGCCGGCCCCCTGCGGTCGCGAGGTGCGCGCCCCTCTCAACCGCTAGCACGATTTGCCGCGCAATAACGCGACCGGTTGCGTTGGCCTTCGCGAAAGCTTGTCGCCGCACTGCCGATCCGCTATCAAATCGTCATCTTCGCGTGTTAAGGCGGGCAAGCGCTGATGAACGGAAGAATTCGGTGACGAGTTCGCTCGACAGCTGCCCGGCCCTGGTGCTCAACGCGGATTTCCGCCCGCTCAGCTACTTCCCGTTGTCGCTGTGGTGCTGGCAGGACGCGGTCAAGGCGGTGTTTCTCGAACGCGTCAACATCATCGACCATTACGACGCCTACGTGCGCAGCCCGTCGTTCGAGATGCGCCTGCCGAGCGTCATCGCCCTCAAGGAATACGTGCAGGTGGCGCGCCATCCCGCCTTCACGCGGTTCAACGTTTTTCTGCGCGACCGCTTTACCTGCCAGTATTGCGGGCGGCCGCACCCCTCGCACGATTTGACGTTCGACCACGTCGTGCCGCGCTCGCGCGGCGGCAAGACGGTGTGGGCCAACGTCGTCACCGCCTGTGGCAGCTGCAATCTATGGAAGGGCAACCGCCTGCCGCAGCAGAGCGGCCTCTACCCGCGGCAGCGCCCGGTCCAGCCGACCAGCTACATGCTGCAGGAAAACGGCCGCGCATTCCCGCCCAACTACCTGCACGAAAGCTGGCGCGACTATCTCTACTGGGATACCGAACTCGACCCGACGTGACCGCCGCGCCGTTTAGTGCGTGACGAGGCGGCGCTCGATCGCGGCGGCCTTGATCGCCTTCTGCAGCTTCTCGAAAGCGCGCACCTCGATCTGCCGCACCCGCTCGCGCGAGATGTTGTATTGCTGGGAGAGGTCTTCGAGCGTCGTCGGATTTTCCTTGAGGCGCCGCTCGGTCAGGATGTGGCGCTCGCGGTCGTTGAGGTGGGTCATCGCCTTTTCGAGGAGATCGCGCCTGAGCCCCAATTCCTGGCGCTCGCCGAGCATCGTCTCCTGGCTCTCGCTCTCGTCGACCAGCCAATCCTGCCATTCGCCCTCGCTGTCGCTCCGAAGCGGCGCGTTCAGTGAATGGTCGGGGCTGGCGAGGCGGCGGTTCATGCTGATGACGTCGGCCTCGGGAACGTCGAGCTCGGTGGCGATCTTCTTCAAATTCTCGGGCGACAGATCGCCCTCCTCCATTGCCTGCAGCTGGCCCTTCAGCTTGCGGAGGTTAAAGAACAGCTTTTTCTGCGCCGCGGTGGTGCCCATTTTGACCAGCGACCAGGAATGCAGGATGTATTCCTGGATCGCGGCGCGGATCCACCACATCGCGTAGGTGGCGAGGCGAAAGCCGCGGTCGGGATCGAAGCGCTTGACCGCCTGCATCATCCCGACATTACCCTCCGAGATCAGCTCGGAGAGCGGCAGCCCGTAGCCGCGATAGCCCATCGCGATCTTGGCGACGAGGCGCAGATGACTGGTGACGAGGCGGTGCGCCGCCTCGGGGTCTTCGCGCTCCTTCCAGCGCTTGGCAAGCATGTACTCTTCGTCCGGCTCCAGCATCGGGAACTTGCGGATTTCCTGGAGATAGCGGGTGAGGTTGCCCTCGCCGGAAACGGACGGGACGGAAAGCGTGGCCATTCGACTTTTGATGCTCCGATGAATGCCGTGCTTAGCAAACGTCGCGCGCGGAGAGGCGATCCACGGCATGATCGCGCCGCCGGAAGCCTTACCTATATGGTCGGGTTTTGTCCAGTTTAAAGTAGCTCTAAATTGGTTATCAGCCCCACCATATCGGGTGGCAGGGTGCTCTCGAAGCGCAACAGCTGTCCAGTTTCCGGGTGATTGAAGCCGAGCAGGCGGGCGTGCAGCGCCTGCCGCGCGAAGCGGCCGATCGCCGCGCCGGCCGGTCCGCGGCTTGTGGCGGGCTGCACCGGCAGGCGGCCGGCGCGCGTCCCATAGGCCGGGTCGCCGATCAGCGGATGGCCAAGATGCGCCAGATGCACGCGGATTTGATGCGTCCGGCCGGTCAGCAATCGGCACTCGATCAAACTTGCGTGATCCACAAAGCGCCGCTCGACCCGGTAGCGGGTTACCGCCGGCTTGCCGCGCCCGTCGGAAACGACCGCCATTTTCTTGCGGTTTGAGGGGCTGCGGCCGATATTGCCGGCGATCTCGCCGGCGGGCGGCGACGGCACGCCCCAGACCAGGGCGCTGTAGGCGCGCTCGATGCGGCGGGCCGCGAAATCGCGCGACAGCGCGGCGTGCGCCGCCTCGGTCTTGGCGGCGACGAGGAGGCCGCTGGTGTCCTTGTCGAGGCGATGGACGATGCCCGGCCGGCGCACCCCGCCGATCCCGGCGAGGCTGGCGCCGCAATGCGCCAAGAGCGCGTTGACGAGGGTCCCCGCGGGATTGCCGGGGGCCGGATGCACCACCATGCCGGCCGGCTTGTCGATGACGATCAGGTGCGCATCCTCGAAGCGGATGTCGAGGGGGATCGGCTGCGCGGCCGGCTGCGCCTCTTCGGGCGGCGGCAGCTCGACGACGACGGCCAGCCCGGGGATCGCATGCTGCGCCGGGTCGCGCAGCGTCCGCTCCGCGCTGGTCACCCGACCAGCCAGCATCAACTGCTTGAGGCGACTGCGCGACAGCTCGGGCAGCTGGCGCTGCAGCGCGCGATCGAGGCGCACGCCCGCATCGCTCGCCGCGATGGTGATCGCGATGCGACGCGCCGCGGGACCTGCTTCGGAGGGCACAGCGTCAGTCGGCCCGGGCATCCCGCGCATCCGCCAGCGGCGGGCCTGAGCCGGTGCGCGCGCTGAAGCTTCTGGTGGTCGTCATGGGGGTGATGATCCTCGCCGGGTTTGTCGCGCTGTTTGTCGCGATCGCCGGCCGGATGTCGCAGCCGCGGACCGCGCCACCGCCCGCTGCGGGCGCCGCCGCGAGCGCGATCGACCTGCCCGCCGGAGCGCGCGTCGAGACGATGAGCGTGGCGAGCGATCGCCTGGCCGTTGAGATGGTGCTGCCGGGCGGCGAGCGCCAGATCGTCGTCATCGATCTGGCGAGCGGGCGGCTTCTGCGCACGGTCCGGCTGCGCCCGGCGCCCTAGGGTCGAAACCCAATCAGACGATTGACGCAAGGAAGGAGGCGTGATTCAAGCTGGAAACTTCGGGAGCTTGGATCATGGCGGGGGAATTCTGGCTCGACGATCGGCAGTGGACGGCGATCGAACCGCTGTTGCCGAAGCACCAGTCGGGGGCGCATCGCAAGGACGATCGGCGGATCATCAGCGGCATCATTCACGTGCTCAAGGTGGGGTGCCGCTGGCAGGACTGTCCGGCAGCCTACGGTCCGCCGACGACGATTTACAACCGCTTTCACCGCTGGGCCCGGCGCGGGATCTGGCGGCAATTGTTTGCCGCACTGGTCACGGCCGATCCCGGCAGCATCCAGATGATCGACAGCACCACCGCCAAGGCGCATCGCTCGGCGGCCGGCGGAAAAGGGGGGCCGACTTCCAGGCGATCGGCCGCTCTCGCGGCGGGCGAACGACAAAAATCCATGCTGTTGTCGATGGTTGCGGTCGTCCCGTCGCACTCGAAATAACTCCCGGCCAGCGCGGCGACGCGCCGATCGCCCGCGGCCTCTTGGAACCGCTGCCACCAGGCAGTCTGTGCGCCGCAGATGCCGCCTATGACAGCGATCGGCTCCGGCTGTTCCTGATCGAGCGCGGCACGAGGCCGGTCATCCCCAACAATCCGACCCGCAAGCACCGCTATCCCTTCGATCCGCAGGCCTACAAACTGCGCAACCTGATCGAGCGCATGTTCTGCCGCCTCAAAGA
>DATGFP010000012.1:0-41963 GCA_035309005.1 Allostellaceae bacterium
GCGGCATTGGCGACCAGTCGCTGGGGCGATCAGTCGCTGGCGGCTGCTGCGGCCGCGGCGCTGCGCGGCCGCAGCAGCAGCAGCGAGGCGAAGGCGGCCAGGCTCAGCCCGGCCGACAGCAGGATCGCCGGCGGGCCGATCCGATCGAGCAAGAGGCCGAACACGAACGGCGCCGCCGCCAGCGCGACGCGCGCCGGCACCGACAGGATGCCGTTTCGCAACCCGTAGCCGGCCGGGCCGAAAATCGCCAGCGGCAGCGTGCCTTTGGCGATCGTGATCATGCCGTTGCCGGCGCCGTGCAATACCGCGAAGAGGGCAACCCCCGCCGGCCCCAGCGCGCTCAAAACAGCCGCGCCGAGTGGGTGCATCACGGCCGCGACGCGCGCCGACCACACCGGGTGAATCGCTCGCAGCAGCCCGAACTCGACGAGCCGCGCCGCGACCTGCGCCGGTCCGACCAGCGCGCCGGCGGCAATCGCGGCCGTCTCGGTCGCGCCGGCCGCTTCGAGCAAGCGCGGCAGATGCGCCGCCATCGCACCGGTCACAAACGCCGTGGCGGCGAAATAGAAGGCGAGGATCGGCATCGCCGCCCGCGGCGCCTGCGGCTCGATTGCGTCGCGCTGGCGGGGCGGCGGCGGCGGCAGCGGCGGTGCCGGCGGGATCAAGAGCCAATTGAGCGGCATCGCGATAAACAGGTCTATCGCGGCCCAGATCAGGCACGCCTCGCGCCAGCCGAAGGCGTGCTCGAACCACGCCGAGGCCGGCCAGCCGATCGTGCTGGCGAAACCCGCGATCAGCGTGATGCCGGTGATCGGGGCGCGCGCCTCACGGCCGTAGAGGCGCGTCAGAGCGGCGAAGGCCGGGTCGTAGAGGCCGAGCGCCATCCCGATCCCAAGGACGAACCAGGCAAGGCCGACGCTCCAGACGCCCTGCGCCACGCCCAGCAGCGCCAGCCCGGCCGCGATCACCGCGCTCGAAATGGTTAGGATGGTGCGTCCGCCGTGGTCGTCGATCAGCTTGCCGACCCACGGGCTGATCGCCGCGCCGAGCAGCAGCGAGGCCGAGAACAGGCCGAAGAACACAGTGGCCGGCATGCCGAGCGCCGTCGCGATCGGGGCGCCGAGGATCGCGGGCAGGTAATAGCTCGACGCCCACGCCAGCGTCTGGGTGGTGCCGAGTGCGGCGACGACGATGGTGCGGCGTCGGGTCAGCTAACCCTCCTCACTCGGCAGTACCTGCCACACGACGCCCTCGCGCGCCTCGCGGTCTTCGAGTTCGCGGCTGGTCGGCACCGCGTAGCGGGCGAGCTCGACGAGCCCCGCGCGCGGCAGGTAGGCGCGGCCGGGGTCGCCGAGCAATGCCAGCCGGCCGCGCGCCGCGATGCGGCGCAGCAGCGCAATCGCGCGCGACGACATCGGCTCTTCGTAGCAGATGTCGCCGGCCAGCGCGGCGCCCCAGCCGGCGGCGGCGCGATCGAGCAGGTCGCGGGTCTCCACTCTGATAGTAACGCCGTTGAGCGGCGCGTTGAGGGCGATCGCGGCGGCGGCGAACGGGTCGATCTCGGAGGCGACGACGCGCGCCGCGCCAGCCTTGGCGGCGGCGATCGCGACGATCCCCGAGCCCGAGCCGATGTCGAGCACCTCACGCCCGGCGACCGTCTCGGGATGATCCAGGATATAGCGCGCCAATGCCTGGCCGCCGGCCCAGGCAAACGCCCAGAACGGCGGCGGCACCGGGCCGCGCGACAGGCTCTCCTCGGTCGCCTGCCAGATCGGCGTGACCTCGGTCGCGAGGTGCAGTGCGATCTCCGGCACCAGGGGCGGGGTCTTGATCTCGGTGTTGTCGCGGACGAAAAGCGTCGGATCGATCATCAGACAAAATGTCCAGCGACGATGCCGGCGACGATCAGCCAGCCAACGATGCGGTTCGAGCGGAACCGGGCCAGACAATCGGCCGGGTCGTCGATGTCGACGTGGGCGGCCTGCCATAGCAGCTGCGACGCTGCAGCAGCGAGCGCGGCGTCGAACGCTACGCCGAGGCCGGCGGCGGCGCCGGCCGCGCCCCATAGCAACACCGCTACCGCGTAAGCCGCGAAGAGGAATGGCCGGGTGCGCCGTCCCAGCGCCAAGGCCGAGGATTTGACGCCAATCCGGGCGTCGTCCTCCTTGTCCTGGTGGGCGTAGATCGTGTCGTAGCCCAAGGTCCAGCAGATGCCGCCGAGGTAAAGCAACATCGGCGGCCAGGCGAGCCTTCCGGTCACCGCCGCCCAGCCGAGCAGCGCCCCCCAGTTGAAGTTGAGCCCAAGAAAGAATTGCGGCCACCACGTGACCCGCTTCATCAACGGATAGGTCGCGATCAACCCGAGCACCGCGAAGCCCAACAGAATCGCGGTACGATTAAAGCCAAGCAGGATCGCTGCGCCGACCGCCAGCTGAGCCAGCATGAAGATGACGGCCCGAGGCACCGTCACCCGGCCGCTCGGGATCGGGCGCAGCCGAGTGCGGGCGACCTTGCCGTCATAGTCGCGGTCGGCGATGTCGTTCAGCGTGCAGCCGGCGCCGCGCATCGCCACCGCGCCGATCGCGAACAGCAGCAGCAAAACGGGGTCCGGCCAGCGCGGCCCGGCCAGCGCGATGCCCCACCAGCCGGGAAACAGCAACAGCCAGGTGCCGATCGGCCGGTCGAGCCGGGCGAGCCGCGCATAGGGCTGCGCCCACCGCGGCAGCCGGCGCTCGACCCAATCGCCGGGGTCGATGTCGCTCGCATTGCGGCGCACCCCCGCACCGCTTGCCGGAAGCCCGGGGTTTATCGAGCGCTCGCCAACGTCCACCCCGCGCTCCGCCACCCGCGCGGCAAGCTCACTGCGGCACGCGCACTAATTTCTGCAAGCTGCGCACGCTCGGCGGCACCGGCTGGCCGGGGTGCGTATAATTTTGCCATGCCGTCCACGACACTTCACCGACATAGATGTCGCCGTGGCGGTCGACGCAAATGCCGTGCGGGGCGCTGAATTGCTGCGCCGGCAATCCGGATTTCTCGTCGACCCGGCTCAGCAATTTGCCGTCGCGCGACAGGATGCTGATGCGCGGCCCGAGATTGGGGAACTTGGCGTTGACCGGCTGGTGCGGCCCCAATTCGCCGATATAGCAGCAGCCGTGCGCACCCTCTTCCATATAGAGGCCGCACGGCCGGTGCAAATTGTTCCACTGCGTCTCGAACCGGCCATTGCCGTCGAAGATCTGCACCCGGTGGTTCTCGCGGTCGGCGACGTAGACCCAGCCGTCCGGGTCGCTGACAATGTTGTGCGGGATGTTGAACTCGCCCGGGCCCGAGCCGCACTCGCCCCAGGAAAAGAGCAGCTTGCCGTTCGGTGCGAATTTGTGGACGCGGGCGTTGGCGTAGCCGTCCGAGACGTAGATGTCGAGCTCGGGCGACAGCGCGGTATGGGTGCAGCGGTTGAACGGCTCGCCGCTCATGAACGGCGCGGGCCGGCCGGGGATGCCGATCTCCAGCAAAACCTTGCCGTCGAGCGTGCACTTGCGCACCGTGTGGTCGCCGTCGTCGGTGCAGTAAAGCGTGTCGTCCGGCGCGATGTGCAGTCCGTGGGCGCGGTGGAAGAGGCCCTCGCCCCATGACGAGAGCAGGTTGCCGTCGCGGTCGAACACCATCATCGGGTGCTCGCCGCGATTGAAGACGTAGACTTGGTCGCGCGGATCGACCGCGACCGCCGCGACGTCCTTGAAGCTCCAGCCGGCCGGCAGCTTCGCCCAGTCGGCCGCGACGCGGTAGGTGTAGCCGCCGTAGCCGACGATCGCATCCCTGTCCGCCATCTCCGCCTCCTGTCGTGCCAGCGCCCGCGCGATGAGACTATCTGTCGCCACCCTAAGCCGCAAATGCCGATGCTCCGCTGCGCCGAAAGCCGGCGCTTCTGGCGGCCGGCGCTGTTCGATGCAACCTCGGCGTCAACCGATTGCCGCCGGCGGGCTGCGCCCGCGCTTCCCTTGGTTTCGGGCGGACGATAGAGTTGGCCCCGTCAGCGCAAGCAACCGAGAGAACGGCCCTGGACTCCACCGAACTCACTCCCGGCGCCGCCGATGAGGCGCGCGACACCGCGGCTCCGGCGGCCGGTGCCGATAGCGCGGTCGCCGGGGCGAACGCAGCCCCCACCGCCGGTGAGGCGCTGCCGTCTGACGCGGCCGATGGTGCACCGCGGCCGCGGCGTCGCCGGCGGCGCCGGCGACGCCCGACAGGGCAGGCGGCACCGGGCGATGCCGCGGCCGGCAGCGCAGGCGATGCAATGCCGGTCGACGGCTCGGCGCACTCGGCGAGCGGTGATGGGGACACCGGCGCGGCGCCCTCCACCGACGCAGCGACGCCGCGCGCGATCCTACGGCTGCGCAGTCGCCGGCGGCGGCGCCGTCCGGCCGCTCCCGGACTATTGCCAGGACCGGCGGAACCGTCGCTCGAAGGGGGTACGGCAGCCGATCCTGCCGCCGGACCGCCGGCCGTTGGCGCGACGCCCGGCGTCGCGGCGCCGGGACAACGCAGCTTCCGCGCGCCGCGCCGCCGCCGCCGCCAGGCGCCGCTCTCGGCGGCGCAGCCGGCGGTCGCGGATGGCGATAAGGCAGAGGGCGAGCGGGCGGTACCAGGCGCCGCGCCGGGGACCCGGCCGCGCGCCCGCCGCCGACGGCACACGGGTCCGCCCGGTACGCCCACCGGGGCGGTTGGCGAGCGCCGCCCCCGTGAGGCCAGAGGCGATGGCCCAAGCGATGGCCGAGGCGCCGGCCGGGGCGCTGGTCCGCGTGAGGCTCGGGACGCGCGGCAGGGCGCCGCTCCTGGCGCCGCGCCGAACAATCGGCGCGACGGCGATCTGCGCGGGCGCCGGGATAATCGCGGGGACGATCGACACGGCGGGCCGCCGGGGCGTGGCCGCGGGGCGCCGCCGCGTCACGCCGAGCGCAAGCTTTACGTTACCGATTCGGTGGTCGATCGCGGTTTCGACGATGTCGAGGAGGAGGCCGCAACCCGCCGCATCCATTGGACGATCGTCAAGCGCACTACCGCCGACCAGATCAGCCGCAAGGCGATTTCGGCCGCATACGTGCTGCAGCGCGACGGCGTCGACAGCGAGTTTCACAACCTCGGCGCCGCCCGCGCCGCGGTCAACAAGACCATCGTCCACCCCGAAAAGCTGACCCGCTCGAAGGCCGAATACGCCGCCGAGAAGGCCGGAAAGAAGTAATGGAAGAGATCTACTGCTTTGCCGGCAATCCGCTCGACCGTGTCAGCGAGCGCCGGCGCGATCGGGAATGGATCAGCTCGCTGCTCGACGATCCGGCGGCTCGCATGTTGCCATTGCACGATCTGCGGCCGCTGACCTGCGGATCATCGTCGCCGGCGCTCGACTGGCGGCCGGTAGCGCCGTGGCGCGCGCTGATCGAACAGGGCGCGACGCTGGTGTTTCTCGGCCTCGGCGACGGCATCCCGCATTTCGCGATCGATGCCAGCACCGCCGCCGATTTGTTCGCCGGAGAAAACGAGCCGTTCGACGCCCGCACGCTGGCGCCGCTCTTGCCGGCCGGCGAAGCGGCGATCCTCGCCGAAGCGCGCTCGCTGATCGACTGGCACGCGCGCCACGGCTTTTGTGCGCAATGCGGCGCGCCGACCCGGGTGACGGCCGCCGGCTGGGTGCGGCGCTGCCCGGAGTGCAAGGCATCGCACTATCCGCGCTCCGACCCGGTGACGATCATGCTGGCGGTGCGCGGCGACTATGGGCTTTTGGGCCGCAACAAGCGCCGGCCGGGCAACCGCTTCTCGTGCCTCGCCGGCTTCATGGAGCCTGGCGAGACGCTGGAGGAGGGGGTGCGCCGCGAAGTCCACGAGGAATCGGGCGTCCGGGTCGGCCGGGTGCGCTACCTCGCCTGCCAGCCCTGGCCCTTTCCGTCGACCCTGATGATGGGCTTCGTGTGCGAGGCGCTCTCCGAGGAGATTACGGTCGATCCTGAAGAGCTGGCCGAGGCGCGATGGTTCTCGCGGGCCGAGATCCGCGCCATGGTGGGGCGCGCCGCGGCCGGCGAGGACGACCCGGGACAAATATCGCTGCCCGGCCCGGTGGCGATCGCGCACCAGATCTGCCGGCGCTGGTCGCTGGGGCTCGACGACATCTAGCCCCGGACCCCGATCTGGAGTGGCGGGCAGGATGGCGCAGCCTGCCGCCCTCGTTACGGGTGCGAGCGCCGGGATCGGCCTGGAGACAGCGCTTGGCCTTGCCCGTGCCGGGTTTCGGGTAATCATCGCGGGGCGCGATCGCGGCCGCGTCGAAGCGGCGCGCCGCGCTGTCGCCGAGCGCAGCAGCGCCTCCGCGGTCGAGACGGTGCTCGCCGATTTCGCCAGCCTTGCCGCGGTGCGCCAGCTCGCCGAGGGGGTGCTCGCGGCGCATGACCGGCTCGACCTCCTGGTCAACAATGCCGGGCTGATCGCGCCACGCTACCGGCTGTCCGAGGACGGCTACGAGCTGACGATCGCGGTCAACCACTTGGCGCCGTTCCTCTTGACCAATCTCTTGCTCGACCGGCTGCGAGCGTCGGCTCCCGCACGCATCGTCACGGTCGCATCGCAGGCCCATCGCGGCGCCCGGCTCGACCTCGCGGCCCTCGCCGGACCGCAGGATTGGAGCCCGCTCAAGGCCTACGGCCGCTCCAAGCTGTGCAACATCCTGTTCACGCGCACCCTGGCGCGGCGGCTGGCAGGCAGCGGCGTCGTCGCTTCCTGCCTGCATCCCGGCGTGGTCGCGACCGCGATCGGCGACCGTGCCGGCCGCATCGCCGGCTGGGGCTGGCGCCTGGCGAAGCCGTTTTTGGTAAGCCCCGCGAAAGGCGCCGAGACCTCGCTGTTTCTTGCCACGACCCCGGATGCGACGGCATTCCACGGCGCCTATGTGATCGGCAGAGCGGCGGTGCAACCCGATCCAGCCGCGCTCGACGACGATCTCGCCGAGCGGCTGTGGCGCGACAGCCTGCGCCTCGTCGGCCTACCGGAATGATCGCGGCGGCTCAGCCGCGTGCAAAGCTGGCGAGTTCGGCGGCGACACGCGTCATCACCTCGTCCCAGTCGCCCCGGCGGCGCTGGCGGAACAGCCGCGCCGTCGGGTACCAGGGCGAGTCTTCGCGCCCCAGCATCCAGCGCCAGTCCGGCACGTCGGCAAGGACGACCCATACCGGCCGACCGAGCGCGCCAGCGAGATGCGCGACCGCGGTATCAGCGGAAATCACCAGATCGAGCTGCATGATCACCGCGGCCGTGTCGAGAAAACCATCCGGGCCGACGTCGAAATCCTCGCCCAGCGTGTCGACTGGTATGTCGGCCGGCAGCGACGCGAGCTGGTCGAGCCCGTCCTTCTTCTGCAGGCTCAGGAGCCTGACCCCCGGGACTGCGGCCAGCGGCGCGAATGCCGCGAGCAAGATCGAGCGGCGCCGGTCGAAATCGGCCCCTGGATTGCCCTGCCACACGATGCCGACCCGGCGCTCTTCCGCTGGCAATCGCTGAGACCAAACCGCAATCCGAGCCGGATCGGCGCGTAGATACGGGACCTGCGATGGGATCTGTGCCTCGCCCAGTCCGAGAACGAAAGGGACGCTCAGCAATGATTGGTGGAAGTCGATTTCTCGCGGCTCCCGTCCTGCTTCGACAACGGCGCCGACGCCGTCAACCGAGCGCAACAGCGCCGTCAGCGGCTGCGGTACGCTCAGGATCACTTCGGCACCCCGTGCGGCTACCGGTAGGGCGAAACGAGCAAACTGGATCGCGTCGCCGAAGGCTTGCTCCGCGTAGAGCACAATCCGTTTGCCGCGCAGGTCTTCACCGGTCCACTCCGGCGCGGAGAAGTTGCGCGGAAGGCGGCCGCGGCGCCGTTTGCGCCACTCATATTCGCGCCAAGCCTCGCTAACGCGACCGAGCAATAGCAGCAAAAGTGCGCGGCTGAATCGGCAGTCCACGAAGTCGGGACGCAGCGCGAGCGCCCTGTCGTAGCTTGACAGCGCGGCCTCGACCCGCCCCAGCTCATGGAGGACGATGCCGCGGTTCAACAAGGCTTCCGGGTAATCGGGACGGATCGCTACCACTCTTTCGAAGCTCGCGAGCGCCTCCTCAATGCGTCCCATCTCGCGGAGGGTCACGCCGCGGTTCGATAGCGCGTCGGTAAAATCAGGCTGCAGGCCCAGCGCGCGGTCGTAGCTCGCCAGCGCTTCCTCGCTGCGTCCGAGATCCTGCAGCGCATTGCCGCGGTTGGATAGGGCCGTCGTGGAATGGGGACGGATCTTCAGCGCCTCATCAAAGCACGCCAGCGCCTCTCTGTGCCGGCCGCGCCTGGCGTAGATGGCGCCGAGC
This sequence comes from Allostellaceae bacterium, assembly GCA_035309005.1. Lineage (GTDB taxonomy): Bacteria > Pseudomonadota > Alphaproteobacteria > ATCC43930 > CGMCC-115725 > DATARH01. Next base: position 8,386 of record DATGFP010000012.1, read on the forward strand.
AAGTGATGCAGGTCGAACTCGTCCGTAGCGTCTGCGCGAATCGCGAGACAGAGGCGTTCGGCATCGTCGAGTTTGCCGCGCTGATAAGCGGCGAACGCCTGCTGGAGAGCCGCGGCGAGGTCCGTCATAGCCGCGCGCTATGCTGTCAGCTGTGCGGTGGTCGATCCTGTTACGGCCCGCTAGCGGCGGTCGGCGCCGAGCGGCGGGCCGCCGTCGAGATAGGTGGTCGCCGCCGCCTCGCCTGATTGCGGCAGGAAGGCGAGGATGCGCGTCGGGGCCGGGCCGACCGCGACAAAACCGTGCGGCACTCCGGCCGGCAGCGCGACCGTATGGTTGGCGCCGACGCGGTGGCACTCCTCGCCGATCCACACATCGAGCATGCCCTCGAGCACGACAATGATCTCGTCGACGCTGTTGTGGAAATGGGTCGGCGCGCCGGCGCCGGGATCGAGGACGCTGAGGCTGGCCGAGCAGGCGACGCCTTGCTCCTTGCCGGCGAGGGTGAAGCGGCGATAGCCCGGCCGCCACGGTATCTCGACGGCATTTTCATGATCGACGATCGACATGGCTGAAGTCCGGCAGGTTGGTCGCAGGGACGCGATGCACTAAACTCTAGCATCGCCTCGGCGCCCGACAGCGAGGAAATTCCGATGGTCCCGACCCTGCGCCGCATCGAGCCGCCCGATGTGCCGGAAGCCGGCCGCATCTGCCACGATGCCTTCGCGGCAATCGCGCAGCAGCATAATTTCCCGCCCGATTTTCCCGATCGCGATGTCGCGACCGGGGTCATATCGCAGTTGAGCGCCAATCCCGGCGTCTACGGCGTCGTCGCCGAATTCGACGGACGCATCGCCGGCAGCAACTTTGTCGACGAACGCTCGCCGATTGTCGGGCTTGGCCCTATCACCGTCGATCCGGCCGCGCAGAACCGCGGCGTCGGCGCGGCGCTGATGCGCCACATGATCGACCGCGCGGCGGAGCGCGGCGCACCTGGCTTGCGGCTGCTGCAGTCGGGCTATCACACCCGATCGCTTTGCCTCTATACGAAGCTCGGCTTCGCGGTCCGCGAGCCGATCGCCAACCTGCAAGGCCCGCCGATCGCGACCACGATCCCCGGCTGCGCGGTTCGGCCGGCCGGCGCCGCCGATGCCGCGGCGTGCGACCGACTGTGCCGCGCGGTGCATGGCCACGCGCGCGGCGGCGAGTTGCGCGATGCGATCGGGCAGGGGGCAGCCGCAATCGTCGAACGCGGCGGCCGCATCACCGGCTACACGACGCAGATCGCCTTTTTTGGCCACGCCGTCGGCGAGACCAACGAGGATCTGAAGGCGCTGATCGCGGCGGCGCCATCCTTCGCCGGCCCCGGCTTTCTGATGCCCAGCCGCAACACCGAGCTCTTCCAGTGGTGTCTCGACCACGGCCTGCGCATGATCCAGCCGATGACGCTGATGACGATCGGCCTCTACAACGAGCCGCGCGGCGCCTGGCTGCCCTCGATCCTCTACTGATGGCGAACCGATCCTGCGATTACGCCATCCCCGGCGCCGATCCGGTCAACGTCTGAACGGATGATCCTGACCCCGATCCCGCGCGGGCGCCTCGCCGCCGCGCTCGGCCGCTTTGACGCGCGGCTCGACGACCCCGCCGCGCGCGCCGCCTTCGCGCGCATCCGCGCGACATCGCCCGAACGCGCCGCCGGCGCGCTGGCCGAGGAGCACCGGCACCAGGCGCTGGCGCTGGCACGCGGCTGCGGGATGGCGATCCATCTGGCCGGCGCGCGACCCGGGTTCAACTGGGACGGCGCGGCGCTCGACGCCGATACCGAAGCCTATGTGATCCTGCACGAGGCGGCGCATTTCGTGCTCGCCCCGCCCGAGCGTCGCCGCCTCGCCGATTTCGGCCTGGGGCCGGGGCCGGACACGACCGCGCGCGCCGCTGCCGAGCGCGCTGCCGTGCTGCCGCTCCCGGAACGCGAGGCCGACGAGGCGGCCGCTTCGCTGCTCGGCATCCTGTGGGAGGTGGCGCTCGGCCAGCCGGCCCTCGCCTCGTTTCTCGATCAAAACTGGCTCGAGGGCCTCGAGCGCTCGGCCGCGGCGCATTTCACGGCGGTATTCTGCCGGCTGCAGCGGTGCGGCGCAGTCGATTGCGCCGGGGCGTCAGCGCGATCTGTGTTGCGGCGATAAATGCGGCAGAGCGGAGGAGCGCCTCAGGCTGCCTCGGCCCGGCTGATCGCCGAGGCCCGCTCGGCGAGCCGACGGATGCGCCGCCAGTCGCCGGCGGCGATCGCTTCTTTCGGCGCCATCCACGAGCCGCCGATCAGCGGCACGTTGGGCAGCGCGAGATAATCCGCCGCGGCGGCTTCGTCGATACCGCCGGTCGGACAGAACGCGATGCCCGGGAAGACCGGCGCCAGCGCGCGCAAAAAGCCGACCCCGCCGAGCGCCTCGGCCGGAAACAGCCTCATGACGCAGATCCCGAGGGCGCGCGCCGCCATCACCTCGGAGGGCGTCGCGACCCCCGGCAGGTAGGGTACTTCGCTCGCCAGCGCCGAGGCGGCAAGTTCGGCGGTGATCCCGGGGCTGACCAGGAAGCGGGCGCCGGCCCGCACCGCGGCGGCGACGTCGGCGGCGCGCTGTAAGGTCCCCGCGCCGACGGTGACTTGCGGCAATTCGCCGGCAATCGCGGCGATCGCAGAGACCGCCGCCGGAGTGCGCAGCGCAACTTCGATGACCGAAAGCCCGCCCTCGGAGAGCGCGCGGGCGAGCGGAACCGCATCCCGCTCCCGGTCGATCGTCAGGACCGGGATGACCGAGATGCCACGAAACAGAGCGTGCATGACCAGATCCTCCTGCCACGGAGGCATTGCCCGATCCTATACAGGCGGCGGCCGCGCTGCAGCTAGATGTAGGGGGCGCCTCGGATACGCCACAAAATCTGCCTCGCTTGCGGTGCGGCCGGCGCGCTCCGGGAGAGGCGAGGATGCGGCCGGCGCGAATCGGCCGCGCGGTCAATCGCCGGCGCCGTGCGCTCTTGCCCGCCACAGCGCCCAAGCACGGCTGATCTGCGCCTGGTTGGTCGCGGTCGCCGCCTTCGCCTCCGCGTCGTTGAGAAAAATGGCCCGCCCGTTGCCGAGCCGCAGCGCCTCGGCGGCCAGCCGCGCGTTGATCTCGGTGTAGACGGCGCGGAACACGACCTCGCGGATCGAGCCGCCGACCACCACGTTGCCGTGCCCGCGCAACAGCGCCACCGGGCGGTCCCCGAGAGTTTCGGCGAGCGCCGCGCCGAGCGCCGGGCTGCGCACCAGTAGGTCGGTCGCCGCGCCGCCCGCGTCGCGGATCTCGAAGACCGGGACGCCGCCGCCAAGAAACGAGCTCATGTGGTAGATCGGCTGCAACGGCACCGCGACGACCCCGAACGGGACGATCGACGGCGAATGGCTATGCACGACCGCCTGCACCTCGGGCCGCAGCTTGTAGATCTCGCTGTGGATGAAGCGTTCGAGATAGGGGGTGCGGCCGGCGTCGTCGATCGGCTCGCCGGCAGCGTCGAATTCCATGATGTCGGCCGCGGTCACCAGCCCCGGCGCCATGCTGCGCGCCAGGAGAAAGCGTCCCGGCGCCCGGTCGTGCCGCACGCTGATGTGGCCGAAGCCGTCGACCACCGCCTGGTCGTAGAGGATGCGGTTGGCGGCGACCAGTTCGTCGATCAGCGCCGGGTTTGCCGGGATCGCCTGCGCGGCTCTTCCGGTTGCCATCGTTCGCGCTCCGCTCAGCCCAAGAAGCGGCGCCAGCATGTCAGCATTGCCGCGCAATTGACAGGCGCCGGCCGCGGGGGATTTATCGCCGTCAGGAGATTGGCTCAGGAGGGAGACGGCGGCATGGAGAAGCGCAGATTCGGGCGGACCGGCCTTGAAGTATCGGCGCTCGGCTTCGGCTGCGGCGCGGTCGGCGGGCTGATGGTCAAGGGCGAGCCGGCCGATCAGGAACGCGCGGTGCGGCGCGCCCTCGAACTCGGCATCAATTATTTCGACACCGCGCAGATGTACGGCAATGGTGAAAGCGAGCGCAATCTCGGCCGCGTGCTGCAGGCGCTGAAGCCGGATGTCTATGTCGGCACCAAGGTGCGCCTGCCGCCGGCCGAGCCCGGCCGAATCGGCGCCGCGATCGCCGCCTCGCTCGATGCGAGCCTTAAGCGCCTGCAGCGCGAGCAAGTCGATCTGTTTCAGTTTCACAACGCCATCGTCGGGACGACGCAGGGCGCCGATTTCGCCGCCGCGAGCGTGCTCGACGAGGTCGCGGCCGCGTTCGAGCGGCTGCGCGCGCAGGGCAAGTTCCGCTTTTTCGGCATCACCGCCAACGGCGAAACCGCGGCCTTGCTGCGCGTCATCGATGCGCGCGCCTTCGATACCGCGCAGGCCAGCTACAACCTGTTGAACCCGAGCCCTGGCGCCGCGGTGCCGGCGGGCTATCCGGCCCAGGATTACGGCGACCTCCTTGGCCATGCCGCTGCCGCCGACATGGGCGTCATCGTGATCCGCGTGCTGGCCGGGGGCGCGCTCAGCGGCAGCGAGGAGCGCCACCCGCTGGGCTCGCCGCCGCCGGCGCCGATCGGCTCCGGCGCCGATTACCGCCGCGATGTCGAACGCGGCCGACGCTTCGCGCCGCTCGTCGCGGAGGGCCATGCCGACAGCCTGATCGAGGCCGCGATCCGCTACCCGCTGGCGCACCGGGCGGTGTCGACCGTGCTGGTCGGCTATTCGACCCTGGAGCAGCTCGAATACGCCGCCCGCGCGGTCGAGAAGGGGCCACTGCCGGCGGCCGCGCTCACCAGGATCGCCGACATCCAGCGCGGTTTTGTCGGCGAGCCGCGCTGAGGCGCAGGGTGCTGAGCCCCTCACAAGGGAGTAAGCTGTTGATGCAAAATTTTACAAAATCCGCCACTGTTACGGGTTCTCTAATCATCTCCGGTGGACTAGCATTCCCGCCATGTCAAAGCGGATATGCGTCTGGTTAACGCAGTTATGGAGCGGCCTGCGGGGCGACCTTGGCGGTGCCACGGCGCTCGAATACGGTCTAATCGCGGTATTGATCGCGATTGTCCTGGTCGGCGGACTGACGATTATTGGCACCTCGCTGTCGGGCATGTTCAACGAGGTCGCGACCAGCTATTGAGCGCGCCGCCGCTGCGGGGCCGGCGGTGAATGTCGCGTTGCGCGATCCGCGGACCGGTCGCAGCAAGGTGCTGCCGGCGGGCTGGAGTTGGCGCTGCTTCATCGGCAGCTTTATTCTCGGCGTGCCGCTGTTCCGCCTTGGGCTGCCGCTTTGGGGCGCCCTGATGGTCGCCTTCAACGTCGTGGCGCTGGTTATCGCGCTGGTCCCGAGCGGGCGCGCTGCTTCGCTTGATGGATGGGTGACGGTAATCGGCCTCGGCCTTTCCCTGTTTCTCGGGCTGAAGGCCAACGAGATGGTGATCGGCCGCCATCTGACGCGCGGCTGGGAGTATGCCGAACCGCGCGGCAAACCCGGCTTAACCCAGCGCGATTGACAAGCCCTGCCGGCGACGTTGTGATCCGCCAGAGATTTCGCCGATGGAGGGAGATTTGGCCAAGTTCAGGATCGCGACGCCGGCCGGCGTCAGCTTCAGTGTCGCCGGCGGCGGCTACGGCTATGAGATGGAGGCGCTGACGCCGCTTGACGCCGAGATCTACGAGATCCCCAATGGATCCGAGGACGAATTCGTCGCCGCCGCGAAGGATGCCGACGCGCTCTACGCCAAGGGCCGCCGCATCACCGCGAAAATGATCGCCGGCCTCGGCCGCTGCAAAATCATCTCGCTGGGCAGCGTCGGGGTCGACACGGTCGATGTCGAGGCCGCAACCGCCAAGGGCATCCCAGTCACCAATTGCCCGGACACCTTCATCGAGGAAGTCGCCGACCACGCGATGCGCCTCATCCTGGCGACGCATGGGCGCCTCGTCGAGCAGGACCGCATGGTGCGCGAGGGACGCTGGGCCGAAGGCCGGCCGGCGCTGCTCAAGATACCGCGGCTGCGCGGCCTGACGCTGGGTCTGATCGCGTTCGGGCACGTCGCCCGCGCCGTCGCGTTGCGGGCCCAGCCCTTCGGCCTGCACATCATCGCCTACGACCCGTTCCTCGAGGAGATGGTGATGACCGAGCGCGGGGTCGAGCCGGTCAGCCTGCCCGAATTGCTGGCGCGCGCCGACATCATCTCGATGCATTCGCCCGCGACGGAAAGCGCCAACCGCCTCATTCGCGAAGAACATTTCCGCCAGATGAAGCCGACCGCGATCTATATCTCGACTGGGCGCGGGCCGACCACCGACGAGGCAGCGCTGATCAAGGCGCTCGACGAAAAAATGATCGCCGCGGCCGGGCTCGACGTTTTGGAACAGGAGCCGCCGGGCGGCAATAATCCGCTCCTCAAGATGGACAATGTGATCCTGACCGCGCATGTCGCCTCGGCGACGGCGCGGTTCGACCCGGCGCGCCGCCGCCGCGTCGGCCTCGAACTGTCGCTGGCGCTGTCGGGGAAATGGCCGATGTCGTGCGTCAACCCGGCGGTATTGGCGGCGAGCGGCCTCAAGCGCTGGCAGCCGGTGTCGATGGAGCGCGGCCCGAATTCGTAGGTCCAACCACGTCATCCCGGGGCGCGGTGAGGCCGCGAACCCGGGACCCATGAACACCGACATTTTAAGATCGGGACTGCCTGAGCCGACTTGGCAACCGGTCGTGTTCATGGGTTCCGGGCCTCGCCCTCCGAGCGATCCCGGAATGACAACGAAGAAGATTAGAGGGAGGACCCCGAGCATGGCAGACGATCGCTTCGACCCCGGCGCGGCGCCAATCCGCTATCCCGACGCCAGCATCAAGGTGCTCGACCCGCGCTTCCAGAGCCTCATTCTCGGCAACGCCGCCGTCGAGCGGATTGCGACCGGCATGCGCTTCACTGAAGGCCCGTGCTGGTTCGGCGACGGCCGCTACCTGTTATGGAGCGACATCCCGAACGACCGCATCATGAAATGGGAGGAGGAGACGGGCGCGGTCAGCGTCTTCCGCAAACCGTCCAACTATGCCAACGGCAACACTCGTGACCGCCAGGGCCGCCTCGTCAGCTGCGAGCATGACACTCAGCACCTGACCCGCACCGAATATGACGGCACGGTCACCCTCCTGGCCGACCGCTTCGAGGGCAAGCGGCTGACCGGCCCCAACGACGTCGTCGTCAAGTCGGACGGCTCGATCTGGTTCAGCGACAACGGCGCTGGCTCGCGCGGCAACTACCTGGGGCACACGGTGGCGCAGGAATTGCCATTCCGCGTCTACCGGCTCGACCCGGCGAGCGGACAGATGACGATCGCGGTCGGCGACATGAAGCGGCCGAACGGCCTCGCCTTCTCGCCCGACGAAAAGCTGCTTTACGTCATCGACACGCCGGGCCCGGGGCAGCGCTCGATCCAGGTCTACGATGTCGTCGAAGCCGGCACCAGGACCGCCAACCGGCGAGAGTTCAACAGCGCCGAGCCCGGCGGCAGCGACGGCATGCGGGTCGATGTGCACGGCAATCTGTGGTGCGCCTGGTCGGGCGGCGAAGCAGAAGACGGGGTCGCGGTCTTCGCGCCCGACGGCAAGATGGTCGGCCGCATCATGCTGCCCGAGCGCTGCGCCAACGTCTGCTTCGGCGGGAAGAAGCGCAATCGCCTCTTCATGGCCGCCAGCCAGTCGGTCTATTCGGTGTTTGTCGAAACGCAGGGCGTGCCGGGGGGATAGACGGATGAGCGATCAGGCGGCGAGCTTCACCGGCAACATACCGGAGAATTACGACCGCGGGCTTGGACCGGTGTACTTCGCCGATTTCGCCGCGGCAATGGCGCGCCAGGTCGCCGCGCTCGCGCCGTCGCGCGTCCTGGAGACCAGCGCCGGGACCGGCATCGTTACGCGCTGCCTGCGGGATTTGCTGCCGGCGGCGACGCAACTCACCGCGACCGACCTCAACTCGCCGATGCTCGATGTCGCCCGTGCCAAATTCGGCGCGGCCGAAAAAATCGCCTTCCAGCCCGCCGACGCGACCGCGTTGCCGTTTCCCGACCAGGCATTCGATGCGGTGGTCTGCCAGTTCGGCGTCATGTTTTTCCCCGACAAGGCAAAATCCTACCGCGAAGCGCATCGGGTGCTGGCCCCCGGCGGCCACTACCTGTTCAGCGTGTGGGACGCGCATCGCCACAACCCGCCCGGCCGTGTGCTTCACGAGTTGCTGGGCGAACTGTTGCCCGACGACCCGCCGCGCTTTTTTGAAATTCCATACGCCTATTGTGCGCTCGACCCGATCAAGGAGGCGGTGGGCGAGGCCGGGTTCACCGATTTCCGCGTTGCCGTCCACCGGATCGAAAAGCTGGTGGCAGACGCCGCCGGCTTCGCCCGCGGCCTGATATACGGCAATCCGGTGTTCGAGCAGATCCGCAGCCGCGGCGCCGACCCGGACGAGATCCTCGACGCTCTCGCCGCGGCGCTGCATCGCGAATTCGGGCCCGAACCCTACCGCGTACCGCTGCAGGCGATCCTGTTTGAGGCGATGCGGCGGTAGTGCCCGCTCTCAATAGGGGCTGGAGCTGGCGCCCGGCTTCGGCTTGTCGCGCATCTCGGCGACCGCGGCCGCGGCGCCCATCGTGACAAAGCGGGTGTCGCCGCCGACCGTGACAAAGGTGAAGCCCATCGCGATCATCTTCTTGGCGTATTCCGGCGCGCCGCAATGGATGCCGGGCTGCACCTTGTGACGCTTGCAGGCGTCGAGGATCTTCTTCAAGGCGTCCATCATCCACTGGTCGGGCTTGTCGCCGCCCGGCGGGTAGCCGTGCGAGATCGACAGGTCCGAGGGGCCGACGTAGATCGCGTCGAGCCCTTTGACCGACATGATCTCGTCGAGGTTTTCCATCGCCTCCTTGGTCTCGATCATGCCGAACGCGACGACGATGTCGTTGGCCTTCATGTGGTAGTCGGCGCCGCCGTAGAGCGAGGCGCGGATCGGCCCCGAGCTGCGATAACCGAGCGGCGCGTAGCGCATCGAGCCGACAAATTTCTCCGCTTCGGTGCGGTTATTGATCATCGGGCAGACGATGCCGTAGGCGCCGGCGTCGAGCGCCTTCTGGATGTGCGCCGGGTCGTTCCACGGCACGCGCACCAGGGGCACGGTGTTGGTGGTAGAGATGCCCTGCAGCATCGTCACCATCATCTGGTAGTCGATCATGCCGTGCTGCATGTCGACGACCAGCGAATCCCAGCCGGCATGCGCCATGACCTCGGCCGAGAAGCTGGAGGGCACGCCGAGCCAGCTGTTGACGACCGCTCCGCCCTTCGCCCAGATTTCCCTCACCCCGTTTGCGCGCGCCATCCTATCCTCCGTGATCCCCGGTTGAGCTGCGCGCGATCCCGCCAGCTAAGCCGCCGGAAGTCAAGCGCTCGCCCTGGATGCCCCGCAGGGCAGTCGCGCGGCGATGCTGAAGCCCCAATCCTCCGGGGCCCCAGCCTCGTCAGCAGATCGTCGGCGTAGGTATTACGGCAAATTGCAATCAGCGACCGCCGTAATAATACGAATTGCCGTAATAGGGCGAATACGACGAACCGTAGCCGCCATAGTAGGGGGTCTGCGCATAGGGGTAGCCGGAGTAGCCGTAGCCGGAATAAGGAGCGTAACCATAGCCGGAGTAGCCATAGCCGGAATAATAGGGACTGGCGACCGCGGCGCCGACCGCGAGTCCGCCAAGCACGCCCAGCGCGATGCCGGCCCCGCCGTAACCGCCGCCGCCGTGATAACCGCCACTTCCGTGGTAACCGCCGCCACCACCGCCGCCATGACCGCCATCCCTGGCTTGGGCGGCGATCGGCACTGCAGCCAGCGAGAGGGTCGCGAGGATCGCCACGGCGACGGTCAGCCCGCGGCGCGCTTTGCGCCCGGCACTATTTGTCGGCGTCGTGCAATGATTCAACATCGGTTCCATCGGTTTAATCTTTCATCGGTTGCCTCGGCAGTGGGGGTCGCCGAGGAATGCGGGCCATGTTCATCAGGACCGCCCAAGCCGCTTATCGGGCGGCGGCCATAAGACCCAACATGGCAAGTGGTGGTGCAAATACCGGCCCACAATAGGCTGGCATAGGCCTGCGTATTTGTACTTACGTCAAATCAGGCTATTTTTATATTGTTATACATCTAAAACAAAATATCGCGCGATATCTTTTAGTTACTATAGTATGGCCTCCGGTTGCTGCAGTTGTCGCGATTGGCTTTGCCGTTCGCAGGCGGCCAAGGGGGTTGTCCTGCGGTGTCGGGTCCCAGGGAGAGCCTGCCTTCGGCGTTAAGCTCCATCCCGATCTGTGGCCGCGCGTTTCGCATCACTGCGGCGCCGATCATGAGGCCGAGGCCCAAGAGAAGCGCGACCAGCGCTCCGGCCGCGTTGAGCCAGAACGCGACCGGGTGCGTCGAGCGCTGCAACCGCCTGCCGCCGCGGGCGATGAACCAGCCAGCGCGGAAGGTCTTGACCATGCCCCAGCCGCTCGCCAGCGCGACGGTCGCGCCGGCCACGGCCATCAGCATCCGCAGCATCGTTCCCGCGACACTGGCGCTCGCGAAAATCGCAGCCCTGCGAGCCCGGTCGCTAGCCCAGCACCTCTTTGTTGACGACGTTGTCGCGGTTGGGCTTGCCGTCGATCACCGAGAGGAGGTTGTGGACGGTGGTGATCGCCATGCGCTCGACCGCCTCCTTCGTCACGCCGGCGACGTGCGGCGCGGCGATGAAGTTCCTGAGCTGCAGGAGCGGGTTGTCGACCGGGGTCGGCTCCTCGACGAACACATCGAGGGCGGCGCCGGCGATCTGGTTGCGGCTGAGCGCGTCATGCAGCGCCTTCTCGTCGACGATGCCGCCGCGCGCGGTGTTGACCAGAAACGCCGTCCGCTTCATCCGGGCGAGCCGAGCGGCGTCGAAGAGGCCGACTGTTTCCGGCGTCTTCGGGCAGTGGATCGTGATGAAATCGGCGCGCGCCACCGCTTCGTCGAGATCGCCGACCGGCTCGTAGCCCGAGCCGCGGATCGTTTCGGAATAGATGTAGGGGTCGTAGACCAATACGTTGGTTTCCATCGCGGCGAGGCGCCTCGCCGAGCGCGTGCCGATCTTGCCGAAGCCGACCACCAGCACGGTCTTGCCGTAGAGGTCGACCGGCATCTCGTTGTAGCGGTCGCGCCAGCGCCCCTCTTTCACCATCGCGTCCATCTGGGCGCCCTTGCGCGCCAACGACATCATCAGGAAGATGCCGGCTTCGGCGACGCTGACCGAATTGGCGGTGCCGGCGATCATCAAGGGGATCTTGCGGCGGGTCAGCGCCGGCACATCGACCGCGTCGTAGCCGACCCCGATGCGCGCGACGACCGCGAGGTTTGCACCGGCGTCGAGCTCCGGGTCGCTGAACGGTTGCACCGAGAGCGCCACCCCGGCGGCGTCTTCGAGCAGCCGGTGGAGCTCGGATTTGGGGCTGGTGACGTCGTAGGGCACGCCCTCGACGTCCTCGCGTTGCTCGACGATCGCCCAGCCGGCCTTCGCCAGTGTCGTCGGCAGCAAGAGCTTCTTGATGTTCGTCGGCGCGGTATTGGCCATCGCGTTTCCCCTATGGCTCGATCGGTTGCGGCGTCGCGCCGCGGAGGCTATCGCTTGGAGGGGTGAGAAAAAAGGGTTGGAATGATGGGGCGCCGCGTCTACGCTGCGCCATCGGGGAAGCCCGGCGCCGCGGTGGGGAGATGGCGCGTGGTCCGGCGCGCCGCGAGCGCACCCGACGGCATTCCCTTCGGGCCCTGGTGCCCGGGTAGCTCCCGCCATCCACATCAGCGATGATCAGAAAGACGCCATGAGGCCAGGACAGAACAAGCGCTCACGCGGTCGCAACGGCGGCGGCATGGGCGGCGGTATGGGCGGTGGCGGGATGGGCGGTGGCGGCATGGGTGGCGGCGGCGGTCCGCACCACAACCGGCTGCGCCCGCCGCACCGCATCCAGACCTTCGACAGCAACGGGCCCAACGTCAAGATTCGCGGCAACGCCTATCAGGTGTTCGAGCGCTACGTCGCGATGGCCCGCGAGGCGCAGTCCTCGGGCGACCGGGTGGCGGCGGAAAACCTCTATCAGCACGCCGAGCACTATTTCCGCGTGATGAATGCGATCGGGGAGGGCCAGGGCCAAGGCGCCCCCCGGCCGACGACGCCGGCCGATCTTGAGATGGCCACCGGCGACGGCTATCCCCGCGGCGGCGAGTCGCGCGAGGACGACCCGCGCGACGGCGACCCGCGCGAGGGCGAAGAGGCTCAGATGCAGCCGACGCACCAGCCGCCGCTTCCGTCCCCCGGCGACGAGCAGCCGCCCTCTTACTGAACCCGGCTTACCCGTACTAGCTTGCTGAACCCGGCTTCATCTACACCAGCGCCGGGCTGGGGCTGCGGCGGCGCATGGTGCGCGCGGCGAGGCCGAGGGCGCGGCCGAGCGCGTCGAGGCGGCGCTGCACCGCTTCGCCGGTGAAGAGGCTGCCGCTCTGCGGCAGTTCGAGCGCGAGGCCCTGCGGGTCGCGCACGAGGCGAACCTCGTCGAGCAGCTCCAAGGCGCCGCCCGACAGCGTGTAGGCAAGGCGCAGCGCAAGGCCCAGCGCGCGCGCCGTGCTTTCGGCTTCGGCGTCGAGCAGCGGTCGGGTCGCCGCCTTTACCGGGTCCTCGGCGCCGCCGCCGTAGCGCGCATGCAATGCGGCGGCGATGAACACCCGCTCGCGATGGTCGAGCTGCGCCACCGGCATTGTCAGGCTGCGCTCGAAGGCGTGCGCCGCACGGTAATCGGGGTGCTCGGCCCAGGCGATGTCGCTGAGCCAGCAGATGGCGCGCACGAGGCGCAGCATGCCGTGGTCGAGATCGGGGAAAATGGGTGCGGTCCAGCGCTGCAGCCGCACGCCGTCGCCGCCGTGCCAGCGGCTCTGGCTGGCGGCGATGCCCTGGCAGGCGGCGATCAGCGAATCGGCGCCCGGTTCGTGCGGCAGGAGGCCGTAGGCGTAGCCCTCGCGCAGCCCGAAGGCCGAGAAGACGAGGCGCGCCGGCCGCCCGGCGGCGATCAGCCGCTGCAGGATCATCGCGGCCAGCGGCACCAGTTCGAGGCGCCGGCGGCTGATCGCGGTCACCCGTTCGAGGGAGCGCCGCGACTGCCCGGCGATGATCTCGAGAAAGCCCTCCGCGAGGCGCCGCGGGATCGTGTATTCGTGGATGATGTGCAGCGGATAATGCGTCTGCTCCATGTGGAGCCGGGCGATCGCCCGCCAGGCGCCGCCGACCAGGTAGAGCGTCCGCCCGGCGGCCTGCGCCAAGACCGGCGCGTCGGCGATCGCCCGCTCGATCGCCTCGGCGGCCGCCTTGCGGTTGTCGCCGAGTTCGGCGAGGCGCAGCGGTCCCAGCGGCAGACTGACCCCGGCGCCGATTGGCGTGGCCGGCGCCCGGGCCATGGCGTCGACCCGCACCAGCTCGACGCTGCCGCCGCCGAGGTCGCCGACGACGCCGTCGGCGTCTCGGATCCCGGCGAGCACGCCCGCGGCCGACAGCCGCGCCTCCTCCTCGCCGTCGACGACGCGCACCGGGATGCCGCATTGGCGCTCGGCTTCGGCGGCAAATTCGGCGCCGTCGTCGGCGTCACGCACCGCCGCGGTCGCGACGATCGCCAGGTGATCGACCCCGAGCGCGCGGGCCAGCGCGACGAAGCGCTGCAGATTGGCCAGCGCCAGCGCGATGCCGTCGCGGTTGAGCCGGCCAGTGCCGGCGATGCCGCGCCCGAGGGCGCACATGACCTTCTCGTTGAGCAGCGGCAACAGCGTCGCGCCGAGCCGCTCGAAGACGACGAGGCGCAGCGAGTTGGAGCCGAGATCGACGACCGCGATGCGGCCGGCGGGGGCGGCAAGGTTGCGGTCGGGCATCGCGGCGGCGTCCGGCCCTCTCAGCGCGCGACAAGCCTCGGCTGGCGCCGGCGCAGCGCCGTGCCGCGCCCGGACAGGCTGGGGTTGGTCATGAAATAGGTGTGGGCGGAAAACCCGTCCTCGCCGTCGGAGGCGGCCCGCTGGTAGGTTCCGTCGGGCTCCAAGTTCCAGCTTTGCAGCGTGTCCTTCAGGTTGGCGACCATGATCTCGTCGAGGATCTGGCGGTGCACGGTCACGTTCTCGATCGGGATCAGCGCCTCGACGCGGCCGTCGAAATTGCGCGGCATCCAGTCTGCCGAGCTGATGAACACCTTCGCCTGATCGGATGGCAGCCGGTTGCCGTTGCCGAAGCAGACGATGCGGCCGTGCTCGAGAAAGCGCCCTACGATGCTCTTGACCCGGATATTCGCCGACATGCCGGGGATTCCGGGCCGCAGGCAGCAGATGCCGCGCACGACCAGGTCGATCGATACGCCGGCCTGCGAGGCCTTGTAGAGCAGGTCGATGATCGCCGGGTCCACCAGCTGGTTCATCTTGGCCCAGATCTGCGCCGGTCGGCCGGCCTGCGCCTGCGCGATCTCGGCTTCGATCAATTCGGCGAGGTGGGTGCGCAGGTTGATCGGCGCCACCGCGATCTTTTCGAGCGCGGCCGGCCGGGCGTAGCCGGTCATGAAGTTGAAGAGCCGCGCCGCGTCGCGGCACAGCGCCGGGTCGCAGCTGAAGAATGACAGATCCGTGTAAACCTTGGCGGTGTAGGGATGGTAGTTGCCAGTGCCGAAATGCACGTACGAGCGCAGTTCGCCACCCTCGCGGCGCACCACCAGTGACACCTTGGCGTGCGTCTTCAGCCGCAGAAAGCCGTAGACCACCTGCACGCCGGCGCGCTCCAGCTCGTGGGCCCAGCGGATGTTGGCCTCCTCGTCGAAGCGCGCCTTCAATTCGATCATCGCGGTGACCGACTTGCCGGCTTCGGCCGCCTCGATCAGTTCGCGCACGATCGGGCTGTCGTCGCTGGTGCGGTAAAGCGTCTGTTTGATCGCGACGACGGCAGGATCGCGCGCCGCCTCGTGGAGGAACTGCACGACGACGTCGAAGCTCTCGTAGGGATGATGGACGACGATGTCCTTCTGGCGGATCGCGGCAAAGCAATCGCCGCCGAAATCGCGGATGCGCTCGGGAAAGCGCGGCACGTAGGGGGTGAAGACGAGGTCGGGGCGCTCGTCGGCCACGATCAGCTGGGTCGTGTCGTTGAGTCCGAGGATGCCCTCGCCGGCGAACACGTCGGCCGGCGAGGCGGCGAGGTGCTCGCTCAGAAACCGGCGTAAATCAGCTGGCATCGACGCGTCGACCGCGAGGTGGATGACATGGCCACGGCGACGCCGCTTCAGTGCGGTTTCATAGAGGCGGACGAGGTCTTCCGCCTCCTCCTCGATCTCGACCTCGCTGTCGCGCAGCACCCGGAAGACCCCCTGCGCGACAACCGCGAAGCCGGGAAAGAGATGATCGAGAAACAGCGCGATCATCTGCTCGACCGGCAGAAAGCGGATGCTTCGGCCGGGCAGGCGGACGAAGCGGTGGAGCGAAGCGGGGATCTGGATCAGCGCCTGCAGGCGCACATTGTCGCTGACCCGCTCCAATTGCAGCGCGAGGCCGAAGCCGCGATTGGCGACAAACGGGAACGGATGCGCCGGGTCGAGCGCCAAGGGCGTCAGCACCGGGAAGAGGTCGGCCATGAAGCGCTGTTCGAGCCAGGCGCGGTCGCCCGGTTCGAGGTCGGTCGGCGCCACCACCGCGACGCCGGCCGCCGTGAGCTCGCCGCGCAGCGCCAGCCAGGTGTGCTGCTGGCCGCGCATCAGGGTGTCGGCGCGCTCGTGGATCGCATCCAGCTGCTGCGCCGGGGTCAGCCCGTCTTGGCTCGGCGTCGTGATGCCGGCGATCTGCTGGCCTTTGAGCCCGGCGACCCGGACCATATAAAATTCGTCGAGGTTGTTGGCCGAGATCGAAAGAAAGCGCAGGCGTTCGAGGAGCGGATGGCGGCGGTTTTCCGCTTCGGCCATAACACGCTCGTTGAAGGCGAGCCACGACAGCTCGCGATTGATGAAGCGCGCCGACACCAGCGGATCTCCCAATGGGAGATCGCTCGGCCTGATGTCGACGATCTGCGCGCCGGTATTCACGCGACCCTCCTGCCCCGCCCGAGATGGCGCCACCTACCCGCGATCCTACCCGGCGGCGCCAACAATGTCACCGGGGCGGGTGGCTCAGCCGACGCGCCGCACCAGTTCGGAGTATGCGGTGAGGCGCGCATCGGCGGTATAGAGCACTGCCGGCGCCGCGATCGCCTGCGCGATCAGCAACCGGTCGAAGGGATCGCGATGGATCGGCGGCAGCACCGCGACGGTGGCGGCTGTCGCGGCGCTTACCGGCAATTCGGCGAAGCCGATGGCCAGCGCGCCTTGCAGGATGTCGTCCGGCGCAATCGCGAAATCGGTGCGCCTCAAGGCGAATTTGATCCCGATCTCCCAAATGCTGGCGGCGCTGAACAACACATCGTTTGCGGCATCGCTGAGCGCCTCCATTGTTTCGCCATCAAGGCGCTCCGAGCGTCCAACCGCCCACAGCAGGATGTTTGTGTCGAGAAGGATGCGCATCAGCAGCCTTCTTCGAACAACCGGCGAATTTCTTCCTCGCACATCGTGTCGAAATCGTCTGGCAGGCGGAGCTTTCCGTCGAGGATGCCCAGCTTCCGGCGTTGCGGCGGCGCCGCGAGCGGGCACAGCCGCGCGACGGGCTTGCCGGATTTGGCAATGATGATCTCCTCGCCGGCGGCCGCGGCCTCGACCAAGCGGGACAAGTGGGTCTTGGCGGCATGGATGTTGACGGTGCGCATCGCGGAACCTCCGGAGCTAGCTAAACTTAGTCTGATGCGTCCTGCCGCACAACCCTGCCGCCGATCCCTTTCCCCGCCCTTGCCCCATCCCCTCTCGCGGGGTAGGACGGGCGGGAGCGAATCGGCGAGCGGAATGCGACGGAGGGAGCGGGAGATGATTGCGGGCGAATTCGATGTCGTCGTGGTCGGGGCGGGGAATGCCGGGATGTGTGCCGCGTTGGCGGCGCGCGAGGCCGGGGCGCGCGTTCTGGTGCTGGAGGCGGCGCCGTTCGACGAGCGCGGCGGCAATAGCCGCTATACGGCGGGGGCGCTGCGCTTTGTCTATAATGGCGTCGACGATCTCCTGAAGCTGTGCGATCTCTCGCCGACCGAGATCGCGACCTCGGATTTCGGCACCTACACGACCGACAAATACTACGACGATTTGGGGCGCCTGACCGACTACCGCAGCAACCCCGACATGGCTGAGCTCCTGATCACCAAGAGCCAGGAGACGCTTCTGTGGATGCGCTCCAAAGGCATCCGCTTCGCGCCGATGTATTCGCGCCAAGCCTTCAAGCACGAGGGCAAATTCGTCTTCTGGGGCGGCCTCGCGCTGGAAGCCTGGGGCGGCGGTCCGGGTCTCGTCGAGGGCCTCTTCAAGGCCTGCGAGGAGCGCCAGATCCAGGTCGCCTACGAGGCGCGCGGCGAAAAGCTCATCGCCGACGATGACGGGGTGCACGGCGTCATCGCCAATGTCGAGGGCAAGACGACGCAGATCCCGTGCAAGGCGGTGGTGCTGGCGTGCGGCGGCTTCGAAGCCAATTCCGAGATGCGCACCCGCTATTTGGGGCCCGGCTGGGACCTCGCCAAGGTGCGCGGCACCCGCTTCAACACCGGCGGCGGCATCAAGATGGCGCTCGAGATCGGCGCGATGCCCTATGGCAACTGGTCGGGCTGCCACGCGGTCGGATGGGATTACGGCGCCCCGGAGTTCGGCGATCTGGCGGTCGGCGACAACTTCCAGAAGCACTCCTATCCGTTCGCCATCATGGTCAATGCAGATGGGGTGCGCTTCTGCGACGAGGGCGCCGATTTCCGCAATTACACCTACGCCAAATACGGCCGCCTGATATTGGAGCAGCCGCATCAGTTCGCCTGGCAGATCTTCGACCAGCAGGTGGTGCAGTATCAGCGCGACGAATACCGCATCCGTCAGGTGACCAAAGTCACCGCCGACACGATGGAGGAACTGGCCGACAAGATGGCTGAGACCGGCGCCGCGGTCGACAAGCGCCGTTTCCTCGAAACGATCCGCGAATACAACGCGGCGGTGCAGCGCGACATCCCCTACAACCCGACGGCCAAGGACGGCCGCACCACGAAGGGCCTGGCGATCGACAAGACCAACTGGGCGATGCCGCTGGAAAAGCCGCCTTACGAAGCCTATTGCACGACCTGCGGCGTCACCTTCACCTTCGGCGGTGTGCGCATCGACACCGACGGCCGGGTGCTCGACACCGCGCAGAAGCCGATCCCCGGCCTCTATGCCGCAGGCGAGCTGGTGGGCGGCCTCTTTTACTTCAATTATCCCGGCGGCACCGGCCTCGTCTCGGGCTCGGTGTTCGGCAAGATCGCCGGCGGCACCGCCGGCAAAGAGGCAACGACGGCCGGCTAGGCGGCCGCCGCCGAGAGGGCGCTGCGGGCGTCCTCGCGGATCATCTGGGCGCCCTTTTCGCCGATCATGATGGTCGGCGCGTTGGTATTGCCGGTCGTCACGCACGGCATGACCGAGGCGTCGATGACCCTGAGCCCCGCGACGCCGTGAACGCGTAGCCGCGGATCGACCACCGCCATCGCGTCGGTGCCCATCTTGCAGGTGCCGACCGGGTGGAAGACGTTGGTGCCGGCGGCGCGGGCGAAGTCGCCGAACTGGTCGTCGCTGGCGACGCCCGGCCCTGGCAAGGTCTCGGCGACGGTGTATGGCGCCATCGCCGGCTGGCCGAAGATCCGGCGGGTGTGGTGGATGCCGGCGATCAGGACGCGCAGGTCGTTGGGCGCCGAGAGGTAATTCGGGCGGATCGCCGGGTACTGCAGCGGGTCGGGCGATTGCGCCATGATCGTGCCGCGGCTCTCGGGGCGCACCGGGCACACCGCGACGGTCATCCCCGGCTCGCGCTCCAATTGCCGGAAGACGCCCTGGGCGTAGCTCGCCGGGGTGAAGAGCAGCTGCAGATCGGGGCTCGATAGCCCCTCGCGGCTGCGGCAAAACACCATCGCCGAGGTGACGCCGAAGGTTAAGGCGCCATCGCCGAGCGTCGCCCAGCGCGCCACTTCGCGCGCGAGGCGCATGCCGCGGGCCAGCTGGTTGATCGTCACCGCGCCGGTGACGCGGTGCGACACGCGCACGACGTAATGGTCGTTGAGGTTGGCGCCGACCCCGGGCAGATCGTGCACCACGTCGACGCCGATTGCCGCGAGGTGCGCCGCCGGGCCGATGCCGCTGATCTGCAGGAGGTGCGGCGAGTTGACCGCGCCGCCGCAGACGATGATTTCGCGCGCCGCCAGCAGCTGGCGCTCGACCCCGCTCTGGCGGAACGCGACGCCGGTGCAGCGCCGGCCGTCGAACAAGAGGCGGGTGGCGATCGCGTCGGTCTCGATCCTGAGGTTGGCGCGGCCCTTGGCCTCGGCCAAAAAGGTGCGGGCGGTCGAGCCGCGCAGCCGGCCGCGCCGCGTCATCTGCGAATAGGCGACGCCCTCCTGGGTCTTGCCGTTGTAGTCCGGGGTGAACGCGAAGCCGGCTTCTTGCGCCGCCGCGACGAAGGCGTGCGTCAAGGGCAGGATCGTGCGGTAATCCTCGACGATCAGCGGGCCGCCGCGGCTCCTGTATTCCGGATCGCCGGCGCCGCGATAGGTCTCCGACTGCTTGAAGAACGGCAAGACCTCGTCGTAGCTCCAGCCGCGGCAGCCCATCTGCGCCCAGCCGTCATAATCGGCCGGGTTGCCGCGGACGTAGAGCATGCCGTTGATCGAGCTGGTGCCGCCAAGCGTCTTGCCGCGCGGCCATTGCAATGAGCGCCCGGCGGTGCCCGGCTCGCCCTCGCTCAAATAATTCCAGTTGATCTTGGCGTTGTTGAGGACGCGCAAGACGCCGGCCGGGATGTGGATCATCGGGTCGCGGTCGGGTGGCCCGGCCTCCAGCAGCACGACCTTGGCGCCATCCTCGGACAGGCGGCTGGCGACGACGCACCCGGCCGACCCGGCCCCGACCACGATATAATCCGCGTCCATCTCGCTCTCAATCCGTTGTGCGCGGCCAGTCTATGCGAGCGGGCGCCAGGATCACCAGCCGCGGCGGGCGTAGAGGAGAAATTCGCGGTTGCCGGCGGGGCCCTGGATCGGGCTCTCGACGATGCCGGCGACTTGCCAGCCCGGCTGAGCGGAGACCCAGGCGCTGGCGCGCTCGCAGACCGCCCGGTGAACTGCCGGGTCGCGCACCACGCCGCCCTTGCCGACGTCCCGCGGGCCGGCTTCGAATTGCGGCTTCACCAGTGCCACCAGCTGCGCCCTTGCGGCAGTGAGCGCGAGCGGCTCCGCCAGCACGGTCGCAAGACCGATAAAGCTGGCGTCGCAAGTGATCAGGTCGACCGGCTCCTCGATCGCGGCGCGCGTGAGATAGCGGGCGTTGACGCCTTCGTGGACGACGACGCGCGGGTCTTGCCGCAATTTCCACGCGAGCTGGGCGCGCCCGACATCGACCGCATGGACCCGGATCGCGCCCGCCGCCAGCAGCACGTCGGTGAAACCGCCGGTCGAGGCGCCGATGTCGAGCGCGACGAGGCCCTGCACCTCAATCGCGAAATGCTCGAGCGCGAACGACAGCTTGAGGCCGCCGCGCGACACCCAGGGATGGTCGCGCCCGGCGAGTGCGAGCGCGGTTTCCTCCGGGAGCGGCGTCCCGGGCTTCTCGACCCGCCGCCCGCCGGCCGAGACGCTGCCGGCGAGGATCAGCGCCTGCGCCCGGGCGCGGCTCTCGGCAAGGCCCTGCTCGACCAGCAGCTGATCGGCCCGCCGCTTCGCCACCTCGCCACCTCGCCACCTCGCCCACTCCCTCGGCCGGCGAGTCTGGCACAGCGGGCAGGGCTGTAGAAGCCTCCCTTGCGACGCGCCGGGTCGGGCGCGCATCCTCGGCGCAAGAATGATCGGAGGGTGCGATGAGCGACCGGGCAGGCGGCGCGGATGCGGAGGCGGCCGCCGAGTTGGCGCTGCTGTGGGAAGAGCACATGCGGCACGAATTCGAGACGAAGGATGTCGAGGCGACGCTCGCGACGATGGTAGATGACGCCTACGTCAACCACATCCCGGTGATGACCGGCGGCGCCGGCATGGCCGAGCTGCGGCAGTTCTACGGGGCGCATTTCATCCCAAAAATGCCACCCGACCTCGAAGTCGTGCCGCTGTCGCGAACCATCGGCGCCGACCAATTGGTCGAGGAATTGGTGCTGAAATTCACCCATACGGTCGAGATCGACTGGATGCTGCCGGGGGTCGCGCCGACCGGGCGGCCGGTCGCGGTGCCGCTGGTCGCGATCGTGCGGTTCCGCGACGGCAAGGTGGCGCATGAGCACATCTATTGGGACCAGGCCTCGGTGCTGGTCCAGTTGGGGCTGCTCGATCCGGCGCTGCTGCCGGTCGCCGGCGCCGACAGCGCGCGCAAGGCGCTCGACCCGCGCCTGCCGGCCAATGCGCTGATCCGGCGGGCGCAGGGCGGCTGAGGCGTGCCGCCGGTCGTCGCGTTCGACGCCGACGGGGTGCGCGGCTTCCTGCACCGGCCGGCGAGTCCGTCCAGCGACGGCCTCGTCTTGACCCACGGCGCCGGCGGCAATTGCAACGCGCCGCTTCTGGTAGCGGCCGCGGCCGCGTTCTGCGCCGCCGGGCTGAGCGTACTGCGCTGCGACCTGCCGTTTCGCCAGCGCCGCCCGAAGGGTCCGCCGTCGGCGTCCGGCGCCGCTGCCGACCGCGCCGGCTTGCGCGCAGCGGTCGAGGCGATGCGCCGCCTGGTGCCGGGCGCGGTGCTACTCGGCGGGCAATCTTATGGCGGGCGGCAGGCGACGCTGCTGGCGGCCGACGAGCCGGGGCTCGTCGCGGCGCTGATCCTCTTTTCCTATCCGCTTCACCCGCCCGGCCGGCCCGAGCGGTTGCGCACCGAGCATTTCCCGCGTCTCGCGGCGCCGTGCCTCTTTGTGCACGGCACCGCCGACCCGTTCGGCGCGCCGGCCGAGCTGCGCGAAGCCATCGCATTGATCCCGGCGCCGACCCGGCTGACCCTCATCGACGGCGCCGGCCACGATTTGAAGCGCGGCCGCTTCGACCTGTCCGCAATCGTCGCCGCGACGCTGGCGCTGCGCGCGTAAGCGCGGGGGCGGGGCTGCACAGCCGGCATTGGCAAAGCTCTTGCCAAAGGCGCTAAACTGTTATCAGCGCATCTAAGCCCGAAGGGACGCACCATGCATTACAAGCGCATCTCGGCCGATTGCCATCTCGACATGCCCTGGATGCCACCGACGCTGTTCACCGAGAACGCGCGGGCCGCCTTGAAGGAGCGCATGCCCTATGTCGAGGATGGGCCGGACGGACCGCAATGGGTCGCCAAGAACGGCGCAAATTTCGGCCTCCTGAACGGCGTCGGGCCGGGTGGCGCCAAGCTCGTGCCGGGGCAGAACGTGCGGGTCGACATCATGGAGGCGCACGGCCTCTTCTCGGACGCCAAGAAAGGCAAGGTGCGCTGCAACGACCCGCATCTGCGCCTCAAGGACATGGAAGCGGACGGCGTCGACGCCGAGGTCATCTATGGCATTCTCGGCACCGCCTCCAAGCTCAACGACAACGAAGCCTCCAACGAGCTGTTGCGCATCTACAACGATTGGCTGAAGGAGTTCTGCAGCCACTACCCCGATCGCCAGATCGGCCTCGCCTGCCTGCCCTACGGCAGTGTCGACGACGCGGTAAAGGAAGTCCGGCGCGTCGCCAAGATGGGCTTGCGCGGCCTCGAACTGTCGTGCTCCTGGGACATGGAGCCGATGTGGCATCCGAGTTGGGAAAATTTCTGGAAGGCGGTCGACGAGGTCGACCTGCCGCTGCACTTCCACACCTTCCCGACGACCGCGCCGCGCTCGCGCACCGAAGCGCCGCATGTCCGCCGGGCTGCGATGTTCACCGGCGTCTCGGCCTTCCAGATGGGGCTCATCCACATCATCGCCGGGATGATCGGCGCCGGCGTCTTCGAGCGCTACCCGAACCTGCGCGTGTCGTTTGGCGAGAGTGGCGCCGGCTGGCTCGCCTACGCGCTGCACCGCATGGATTTCGAGTTCGAAGATCGCTTCCGCGACCTGATGAAGCTGAAGCCCTCGGAATACTGGCGGCGCCAGTGCAAGTGCACCTTCCAGTTCGACCCGATCAGCACCAAGCTGATCGACGACATCGGCGTCGAGACGATGATGTGGGGCTCGGATTACCCGCACACTGACGGGATCTGGCCGGAATCGACAAAATACATCGACGAGCAGTTCGTCGGCCTGACGCCCGAGCAGATCCACAAGATCACCTGCGAGAACGCCGCCAAGTTCTACCGCCTGTCGAATTAGGCGAAGCTGCAACGGACAAGCCCTCCGGCACAGGTGGCCGGGGGGCGCGTCGTGCAGATTGTGCTGCGCTGGCCCAGCGCCGTCACACAGCCATCACATTCCTGAAGACCAGCCTCCCGCATCTGGCTATGGGCAGGATGCGCGAATTATATTATCTCAGGCTTACTATCAGCATGGTGTCCTATCTCCGAGGTGAGAGTTGGATCTCGACCACAGTTTCGGCTTTCTCGTCAATGACGTGGCGCGCCTGTTCGGGCGCCGCTTCGATCATAACGGGAAGCGGCTCGGGCTCACCCGGGCGCAGTGCCGCACGCTCGGCTACCTTGCCCGCTACGAAGGCATCAACCAGGCCGGGCTCGCCGACCTGCTCGAAATCCGCCCGATGACGCTGGTGCGCCAGATCGACCGGATGGAAGAGGCGGGGTGGATCGAGCGCCGCGCCGACCCGGCCGACCGGCGCGCCCGCCGCCTGTTCCTGACCGCCAAGGCGCGGCCGATCCTGGGGCGCATCTGGAAGGTGGCGAACGAGACGCGCGACGAGGCGCTGGCGCACCTCGCGCAGCAGGAGGCCGATTTCTTGATCGACATGCTGCACCGGGTGCATGCGACGCTCTCGGATCGCGTGCCGGCAAGCGGCGCCAGCCACGCAGCGGCGCGGCCGGCGCCGCGTGCTGCCTCGGCGGCTCAGGCCGCCGCCCTGGTCCAGGCCGAGCCGCAATTGGAGCCGGCCATCGGCGTGGGGGCGGCCCAATGACGACATCAGCCGAAAACGAATCTCCGGTTCGCGATTTCCGCCGCGTCGTCGGCGGCAGGGACCCAAGCGTCGCGACGCGGCCATCGCGCCCGCTGCGGCAGCGGCTGCGCCTGCCTTTGATGATTCTCGGGCCGGTCGTGGTGTTGATCGCCGGCACCTGGTGGTATCTGACGAGCGGTCGCTACGTTTCGACCGACGACGCCTACATCCAGGCCGCCCGCACGATGATCAGCTCCGATGTCGCCGGCCGCGTCGTCGCGGTCGCGGTGCAGGACAACCAGCGGGTCGCCAAGGGACAGGTGCTCTTCGAGCTCGACCCGCGGCCGTTCCGCATCGCCGTCGAGCAGGCCAAGGCCAAGCTCGCCGCGGCGCGCCTTCAGGTCGCGGCGATGGAGGCGACCTACAACCAGAAGCTCGCCGACGCCAAGGGCGCGGAAGACACGCAGGCCTACCAGCAGCGCGAATACGACCGGCAGCGCCAGCTGGTCTCCAGCGGCGCCGCGTCGCGGCAGGCCTTCGACCAGGCGCAGAACGCGCTGCAGGTGGCGAACCAGAAGGTGCTCTCGACCCAGAGCGACCTCGCCAACACGCTGGCCCAATTGGGCGGCAAGCCCAACCTGCCGGTCGATCAGCACCCCGACGTCGAGGCCGCCCAGGCGGCGCTCGACAAGGCCGAGCTCGATCTGTCCTACGCCACGGTGCGCGCCGCCGAGCCCGGCATCGTCACCAAGGTCGAGCAGCTGCAGGTCGGTTCCTACGTCAGCGCCTCGACCCCGGTATTCTCAATGATCTCAAAGCGCGTCTGGATCGAGGCGAACTTCAAGGAAACCGAGCTGACCAACATGCACCCGGGGCAGAGCGCGACGGTCGAGATCGATACCTATCCGGGAGTTGTCTTCAACGCCAAGGTGCAGAGCCTGAGCCCCGGCACCGGCCTTACCTTCTCGCTGCTGCCGCCGGAAAACGCCACCGGCAACTGGGTCAAGGTGGTGCAGCGGCTGCCGGTGCGCCTCACCCTCGACGACGACCGCAGCCGCTTGCTGCACGCCGGGCTCAGCGTCAACGTCGAAGTCGACACGCATTACCAACGGCCGTGGCTGGCGTGGATCGAGCGCACCGCGGGGCACCTCTTCGGCACCGCCGAGGCGGGCGAGAAGAAGCAGTGAGTGGGGAGCCGCACCCTGCGCCGCTCTCTCCTGCCGTCAACCGCGTCGCCGCGCCGAGGGCGGTGACGCTGCTGCGCGAGGCGCCTACCGCGCTCGCTCGCGGACCCGCCGCGCCGGGCTAGGGCGCGATGCGCGGAGAGCCCGCCGCCCCGCCTGCCGCGAACCGCGGGGCGATCACCGCCTCGATCATGCTGGCGACGTTCATGCAGGGCGTCGACACGACGATCACCAATGTCGCGCTGCCGCACATGCAAGGCTCGCTCTCCGCTTCGCAAGACCAGATCGCCTGGGTCGTCACCTCCTACATCGTCGCCGCCGCGATCATGACCCCGTTGACCGGGTGGCTCGCCGGCCGCTTCGGCATCAAGTACGTCTTCCTCTTCTCGGTGATCGGCTTCACGCTTGCCTCGGCCTTGTGCGGCGCCGCGACGAGCCTCGTCCAGCTGGTCGTTTACCGGTTGCTGCAAGGCATCTGTGGCGCAGCGCTGGTGCCGCTCAGCCAGGCGGTGCTGTTCCAGATCAACCCGCCCGAGCGGCACGCCAAGGCGATGGCGGTGTGGGGCATGGGGGTGATCCTCGGGCCGATCGTCGGCCCGGCGCTGGGCGGCTATCTGACCGACTATTACAACTGGCGCTGGGTGTTTTACATCAATCTGCCGTTCGGCATCCTCGCCGCGACCGGCATCTTCGTCTTCATCCGCGAGAGCCGCCACGGCCACCGCGAGGCGTTCGACTGGTTCGGCTTCGCCTCTTTGAGCCTGGCGATAGGCGCGTTGCAGATGCTGCTCGACCGCGGCGAATTGAAGGACTGGTTCGGCTCGGTCGAGATATGGATCGAGGCGACGCTCGCCGCGCTCTGCCTCTATTTGTTCATCGTCCACACCGTGACCACGACGGGCCGGCCGTTCCTCAACCGCGAGCTGTTGCGGGACGCCAATTGCGCGGTAGGCACGCTGCTGATGTTTCTGGTCGGCATCCCGCTTTACGGGACGATGACGCTGCTGCCGCTAATGCTGCAAAACCTGATGAACTACCCGGTCGTGACGACCGGCCTGGTGACGGCGCCGCGCGGCATCGGGACGATGCTGGCGATGCTTGTGGTGGCGCGGCTGGCCGGCCGGGTCGATACCAGGCTGTTGATCCTGACCGGCATGATCGTGACCGTGACGTCGCTGTGGCAGATGACCGGGTTTTCGCTGCAGATGGGCATGGGGCCCTTGATCACCACCGGGCTCCTGCAGGGCTTCGGGCTCGGCTTTGTCTTTACCCCGCTCAGCACCGTGACGTTCTCGACGCTGCCGCGCCAGCTGTTGACGCAGGGCACGGCGATCTTCAGCCTAATGCGCAATATCGGCGGCAGCATCGGCATCTCGATCGTCGTCGCACTGCTGGCCGAGAACACCCAGATCGTGCACTCGCGGCTGAGCGAGAATTTGCGGCCCGACAACCCGCTGGCGCACGCGCCGTTCATGGCCGCGCCGTACAGTCTGGGGACGACCACCGGGATCGCCGCGCTCAACGCCGAGGTAACGCGGCAGGCCGCGATGGTCGCCTATCTCGACGATTTTAAGCTGATGATGATCGTCGTGCTGGCCGCCGCGCCGCTGCTGCTGCTATTGCGCAAGCCGGGGCCGCGCGTCGCCGCTCCCGCCGCGGCGGAATGACGCTTCGCCGGTGAGCGGCCGATCGCGCCTGCGCCACGCGATCGCCGCGACGCGTTGGGAGACCTGCGATGGCAATCCTCTTCCGTTCGACCTCGGCGGCGACAATGCGCTGGCGGCGCCTCCTCGGCGATTTGCTGCCCGAGCACGAGATCCGCTATTGGCCCGACATCGGCGACAAGGCGGCGATCGAATACGGGCTCGTCTGGCAGCCCGAGCCGGGGCTCCTGGCTGCGCTGCCGCGCCTCAAGCTGATCGTCGGCCTCGGCGCCGGGGTTGATCATCTGCTGAGCGACCCGGCGCTGCCAAAGGGGGTGCCGATCCTGCGGCTGGTCGATCCCTATATGACCGACGCGATGAGCGAGTTCGTCGTCTTGTCGGTGCTGCGCCTGCACCGCCAGGACCTCGACTATCTGGCGCAGCAGCGCGCCGCGCAGTGGCAGGAGCGCGAGCAGAAAAACGCCGCCGAGCGGCCGGTCGGCATCTTGGGGTTTGGCACGCTCGGCCAGGATGCGGCGCGCAAATTGAAGGCGCTCGGCTTCGAGGTCGCCGGTTGGAGCCGCGGGCCGAAGATCGTTCCCGGGTTTGTCACCCATGCCGGGCCCGCCGGGCTCGAGGCACTGCTAGCGCGCAGCGAAATCCTCGTCTGCCTCCTGCCGCTGACCGCTGAGACCGCCGGCATCCTCAACGCCCGGGCGTTCGCCCGGCTGCCGCGCGGCGCGGCGCTGGTCAATGCCGGGCGCGGCCGGCATCTGGTCGACGAGGACCTGATCGCGGCGCTCGATAGCGGGCAATTGTCGGGCGCGGTACTCGACGTCTTCCGCGATGAGCCGCTCCCCGCGAGCCATCCGTTCTGGCGTCACGAGCGCATCCTGGTGACACCCCACATCGCGGCCGAGACTCACCCGCCGACCGCCGCGCCGATCATCCGCGACGCGATCCGCCGCTGCGAGGCCGGGTTGCCGGTTGAGAACCTGGTTGACCTCGCGCGCGGCTACTGAGGCGGGCAGAGGAGGCCCGCGCCTCGCTCAGCCGCCGAAGCGGCCCGCGATGTGGCCGTAAAGCGCGCGCAGGGCCTGGGCTTCGGCGCCCTCGGGGCGGCCAGGGCGGGCGCGGCCGTTCCACGCCATGACGTCGAGGTGCGCCCAGGGGATGCCCGGCTCGACAAATTCCTCGAGGTAGAGCGCCGCGGTGATCGCGGCGGCGTGCGGCCCCTCCGATACATTGTTGAGGTCGGCGATCTTGCTGTCGAGGAGGCGGCGATAGGGGCGGTAGAGCGGCATCCGCCACAAGGGGTCGTCCTCCGCCGTACCGGCGGCGAGCAGGCCGTTCGCCAGCGTGTCGTCGTTGCAGAAGAGCGCCCCGAGTTCGGCGCCGACGGCGACCCGCGCGGCGCCGGTCAGGGTCGCGATATCGACCAGTAGCGCCGGGTTTTCGGTCGAGGCTTCGGCCAGCGCGTCGCACAGGATGAGGCGGCCCTCGGCGTCGGTGTTGCCGATCTCGACGGTCAGCCCCTTTCTTGTCTTGATGATGTCGCGCGGCCGCATCGCGTTGCCCGAGACCGCGTTTTCAACCAGCGGCAACAGCACGCGCAGCCGCACCGGCAGCCGCGCCGCCATGATCGCCTGGCCGAGGCCGAGCATGATCGCGGCGCCCGCCATGTCCTTCTTCATGCCGAGCATGCCGGAGGCGGTCTTGAGGTCGAGGCCGCCGGTATCGAAGCACACCCCCTTGCCGACCAGCGTTACCTTCGGCGCGCTTTCCTCGCCCCAGACGATGTCGACCAGGCGCGGCGGGCGCGTGCTGGCGCGGCCGACCGCGTGGATCGTCGGGTAGTTCGCGGCGAGGAGCGCGTCGCCGGCGATGACGCGGTGGCGCGCGTCGGCGCGCTCGGCGACGTGGATCGCGGTCTCGGCGAGTTCCTCCGGCCCCATGTCGGAGGCTGGCGTGTTGATGAGGTCGCGGGCCAGGAAGATCGCCCCGGCCAGCCGCTCGACGAGGCCGCGATCGGCGCCCTTCGGCCACACCAAACGGGCGCCCGATTTGCCCTTCTTCGCGTCGCGGTAGCGAATGAAGGCATAGCTGCCGAGCGCCCAGCCGAGCGCGATGCGGGTCGGGTCGCCGCCGTCCGGCAGCTGTTCGAGGCGGTAGCTGCCTTCCGGCAGCGTTTCCGAGAGGCCGGCCAGGGCCCACATCGCCGCCTCGCCCTCGGCCATCCCGACTAGCACCCGCCCGAGCCGGCCGGCGTCGTCCGGCACCAGCGCGAGCTTGCCAGCTTCGCCGGAAAACCCGGTCGCCGCCGCCCACTCGCGCGCTTTTGCCGGCGCTACCTCGCGCCATGCAGCGAGCCCCGCCTTCGCTACCACGTCAACCGGCACCGCGCCGGCATCGTCCTCGATCAGGGAGAATGGCATCTGTCCACCTCGTCGTCCTGCGCCTGCCGCTAGAGGCTCGCAACTGTCATGCCGCCGTCAATGATGATCGTCTGGCCGGTGATGAAGGCGCCGGCGGGCGAGGCCAGCAGCAGCGCCGCGCCGGCGATCTCTTCGGGGGCGCCGAGCCGGCGCAGCGGCGTTTCGGCCTCGCGCTGGGCGCGGCGCTGCGGGTCCTCATAGAGGACGCGTGAGAACTCGGTGGTGATGAGCCCCGGCGCGATGCAGTTGACCCGGATGTTGTGTGGCCCCCATTCGGCCGCGAGGTTGCGGCACAGCGCCAAATCGGCCGCTTTCGTCACGCCGTACATGCCAAGCTTCAGACTGCTCAATAGGCCGCCGATCGAGATGATAAAGACGATCGCGCCGTCGCGCCGCGCCTTCATCTCGGGCGCCACGAGGTTGGACAGCCAGAGATTACTCAAGACGTTGTTGGTCATCATCCGCTCGAAAACCTGGTCGCTCAAGTCTTCCAGCGAGCCGTAATAGGGATTGACCGCCGCGTTGCACACCAGAATGTCGATCCGCCCCCATTCCGCCCGCGTCCGGGCGACGAGGTTTTCGAGCTGCGGCTTGTCGGAGATCCGCGCCGGGACCGCGATCGCCTCGCCGCCCTTGGTGCGGATCGCCGACGCCACTTCGTCGCAAGGCGGCGCGTTGCGCGCCGAGATGACGACGCGGGCGCCGGCTTCGGCAAAGCCCTCGGCAATCGCGCGGCCGATGCCGCGTGACGATCCGGTGACGATCGCGACCTTGCCGGTCAGGTCGAAAAGGTTCATGGGTCGGGCCTTCTGCGTCATTCCAAATATCGAGCGCCGGCCAATGGCCGGGCTCCCATTTGCATACGGGTCGCTGAAGAAAAGGTTGCGGGCCCGCTGCAGCGGATCCTCTAACCGGGGTCAATTGCGCAACCGCTACATCCCCTCGCGTACCAGCGGATTGCTCAGCGTGCCGATGCCGGTGATCTCAATCTCGCAGACGTCGCCGTGCTTGAGGTTAGCCGGCGCGCCCTCGGTGCCCATCCACACGACGTCGCCCGGGTAGAGCGTCAGGTACTGCGACATCCGGCTGATGAACTTGGCGACGCCGTGGACCATGTTGTTGGTGCGGAAATGGTCGGTGACCTTGCCGTTGACGCGCACCGTCGTCTCGGCTTTGTCGAGGTCGAAATCGGTCTCGATCCACGGTCCCATCGGCTTGAACGTGTCGGTGTTCTTGGCGCGCCACAGTGTACGGTCGCCGCGCTGCCAGGTGCGCTCGCTCATGTCGTTGCCGATCGTCCAGCCGAGCACACAGGAGAGCGCATCCTTTTCCGAGATGTGCTTCGTCTTCTTGCCGATAACCGCGACCAGCTCGCCCTCGTACTGCACGAGTTCGCCGGCGTCCTTCGGGATCACGATGTTCTCGCCGTGCGCGACGAGCGCGTTGTTAGCGCGGTATCCGACATCGGCGTTGGGCGGGATGTTTGGCTCCTCGCCGCGCTTTTTTGCCATCTCGGTGACGTGCTCGGCGTAGTTGAGCCCGGCGGCGTAAAATGTCTTCGGGATCACCGGCACGAGGAATTTGACGGCGCCGAGCTTGCGCCGCGTTGCTGTCCGCTCATAGCCGGCGAACGGGTCGCCCTTTACTTCGACAACCTCGTCGCCCTCGATGATGCCGTAGGCCTCGCGCCCGTCCGCCTGATACCTTAGCCAGCGCATCGTTTCCTCCTTCAATTCACGAAGCGGTAGAGCTTCGCCGCGTTGTCGCAGACGATCTTCTTTTTCACCTCGGCCGGCAGGTGGCCGAGCTCCTTCTCGATGTACTCATGCGAATCCGGGTAGATGCCGTCGGGGTGCGGGAAGTCGGAGCCCCACATGATGTTGTCGGCGCCGAGTTCCTCGAGCAATTTCACCCCGACCGGGTCGCTCTGGTAGGTCGCGTAGCACTGGCGGTGCCAGTATTCGCTGGGGCGCATCTTGAGGTCCAATTCCTTGAACTGGTCCTCCCATTCGGCATCCATGCGGTCGAGGATGTAGGGGATCCAGCCGGTGCCCGCTTCGCCGATGACGATCTTCAAATGCGGCCGGTGCTCGAGCACGCCGGCGAAGATGATCGACATCAATACGTCGGCCATGTGCATCTGGAAGCTGGTGATGCTGGCCGCGCGCGCCGCCAATAGCGTCTTGCCGCTGAGCTTGGAAAAATCGCGCCGGGCGCCGCCGATCGTGTGGAAATGCAGCGGCAGGCCGCTCGCCGCCGCGGCGTCCCACACCGGGTTCCACCACGGGTCCCACAGCGCCGTCATGTCGTACTTGCGGGCGATTTCGAGCTCGCGCACGTTGCCGCGCCGGGCGACGCGCTCGATCTCCGCGACCGCGGCGTCGGAATCGTGGTTGGGAATGCAGGCCAGACCGGCGAAACGCTCGGGATGGTGGCCGCAGAAATCGGCGAGCCAGTCGTTGTAGATGCGCAGCATCGTGCCGGCGGCTTCGTCATCGTTGAGGCGGCTGGTGGCGCCGAGAATGCCGTAGAGGACCTCGGCCTGGACGCCGTCGCGATCCTGCTCCTTCAACCGCAGATCGGGGTCGGTGAGCCGGCGGATCCCCTTTTTTCCGTCGTCGTAGAGCCCGGTCGAGGCCATCCGGTCGGAGCGGTGGATCTTGCCCGGCTCATAAAGCCGGCCGGCCGAACCCATCCCGTTCATCAGCCCGAACGAGGCGCCGTTTTTCGTCACCCACTCCTTGCCGCGCGGACCATCGGTCACATAGGGCATCCTGTCCTTGTGCGCGGCCGGCGCGTTGGCAGTGAAGAGGTCGGGCGGCAGCCAGATCAGATCGACATGGCAATCGGCCGAAATGACGTCGTATTTCATTTTTCCGCCCTCAAATGCTGCGCCTTGGCTCACACGCGGTTGCGACAGAGTAACGCGTCACCACGCCGCGACGTCGAGAAAATTGCTCTGGTAGGTCGCGCCCTCGCCCAGATCGGTATAGCGGTCCGAGCACAGCATGTTGACGGTGCCGGCGACGGTCTCGCCGTCGGGGCGCTGGCCGGGCACCAGCACCACGCCGGGCCGCACCTCGTCGCTGATCTTGAGGACGAGGCCGACCGTGCCGCGCTCGTTGAAGAGGCGCACCTTCGCGCCGTCGGCGAGGCCGCGGCGGCGAGCTTCGTCCGGGTGCAGGATGCAACGGGGCGGACCCTCGCGGCGGCGCAGGAAGGCGACGCCGGAATAGGCGGTGTGGCTCTGGAAGTAGCCGGGCGCCGTCAACAGCCGCAATGGCCAGCGCGCGGCATCCTGTTCCTCCCGCGGGTCGGGCTGCCAGTCCGGCATCGGCGCGAGGCCTTGGGCGGCGAGCTGTTCGGAATAGAATTCGAGCCGGCCCGAGGGAGTGCGAAACTCCTGTCCCCCGGCTGGCGCGAGGCGGATCGGCCGACCGGCGCGCACCTCCTCGGGATCGAGCGCGGCGACCGGGCCCTTTGAGCCGCGGAACAATTCCGCCATGGCCTCGGAGGGCGACATCGCGAACACCTTGTCGCCGAGCCCCATGCGGCGCGCCAGTTCCTGCGCCAGGCGGTAATTGGACCAGGCTTCGCCCTGCGGCGCGACGGCGGCCGGCGCGTATTGCAGGTAATAGGTCCCGTAGGCGCGATAGAGATCCTCGGTTTCGAGGTAGGTCGCGGCCGGGAGGACGATATCGGCATAGCGCGCGGTCACCGAGAGGAACGGGTCGTGCACGACGGTAAAGAGATCCTCTCGGAGGAGCCCCCGGCGGACCTTGCCGGCATCGGGGCAGGTCACCGCCGGGTTGTTGGCGGCGATGAAGAGGCCGCGCAACGGCGGGTCGGTCATGGTCAAGAGCGCATCGCCGAGCCGCAGATGGTTGACGAGGCGCGCCCTTTCCGGCCCGGACGGCTTGCGCAATGCGCTGTAATTCAATTCGCACGACGCGGCGGTCAAGAGGAGCGCGCCGCCGCCGCGCCTGCCATAGGCGCCGGTGACCCCCGGCAGCAACGCCACCGCGCGCAACGCCTCGCCACCGCGGGCAAGCCGCGTCATGCCTTCGCCTAGCCG
>DATGFP010000013.1:0-53416 GCA_035309005.1 Allostellaceae bacterium
ATTACGGCGTCAAGGACAAGGACAGCTACCCCTGGGCCGACCACCCGATCGTGCGCACCCATCCGGTGACCGGCAGGAAGGCGCTCTACGTCAACGAGGGTTTCACCCGCTACATCAACGGCATCCCGCGCGACGAGAGCAGCGGCATCCTCAGCTACCTTTACAAGCACATGGCGAACCCGTTGTTCCAGTGCCGCTTCCGCTGGCAGGAAAATTCGATCGCGTTCTGGGACAACCGCTGCGTCCAGCACCACGCGATGTGGGACTACTGGCCCCACACCCGCTCCGGCAACCGCGTCACCGTCAAAGGCGACCGGCCGGTGTAAGGAATAGTGGGCCATGGCCGCTCGGCTGACTGAGTTCGAGGAATTTCTCTCTCGCTTCAATCAGTTGAAGGGGATATGCGGCACCCCGCAGCGTCTGATGAATTTGGTAGATCAGCACAAGGGAATGGCAGCCGCAGTGGCTGCGCTCTTCCGTTGCCTCCGGACGACGGATCTTGAGCGACGCCTTCAGAGCGGGCAGAAGATCTTCAAGCAGGTGCCATCCACGTTCGGCACGGCTTGGGCCGACTACGAGCGTGATTGGCTGCCAGCGCTCAGTTACATTTCTCTGCGCGGAGCCGGCCTGGAGCCGGCCAGCTTTGCTCCCGGGTTGGGGAGGAAGCCGAACGAGCTTGAGCCACCCGATCCAGGGCACGACGAAAGCTTCGACCCAGAGTGGCATGATGGCGGGGCAGCGATCGGACTCGGTATTGAGCAATGGGACGTCGAGGCGCAAGGCGAGGCCATTGACGACTACAGCGAGCGAGCGATCAACTCGTCTCGCATCGCGTTGGGGGCCTACGACTACCTAATCAACACCATCGGTCTCGACATCCAGAGTGTGTTTCGCCGGTGGCGCGACGTGCCAAAATTCTTCTTGCCGATCCATGTCTCCAATCGCTACGGCGCGAGCGATAAAGGCTCGCTTCCGCATTTGCTCGACGACGCGGTTCGAGCCTATGTGTTTGGCGCTCCAGCCGCCGCAATCGCAATGTGCCGAGCCGCGCTGGAAATGGTGCTAAAGCAGCACTATCTCCCTGAACAGGAAAATAATTCGGATCTAAGCGACCTTATCGTCCTCGCGGAGCGGCGCTACAGCTTTGTCCAAGCGGCCAAGGTTGATCCGATCCGCAGAACAGCGAATCGAATCCTCCATAAATATCACATGGTCAATCGTCTTACTGAGGAGGATGAGCGTACCATTGTAAGTTTTCTTAAAACGGTCAAATTCTTGGTCCAGCGAGCACCGAATCGGTGATGGCCCCTCTCCCGCAATGCGGGAGAGGGAGGGACCCGCGCCGCAGGCGTGGGAGGGTGAGGGTCTATTCCGCTGAAAGCTCTTGCAGAATGGCCAGAACTACGCCCTCCGTATTCGCGAGAATGTCATTGTTCCAGAACCGCATTACCCGCCAGCCTTCGCCTTCGAGCAATGCCGTGCGGTGGCGATCAGCCTCGCTGCCTGCATGCTGGCCGCCATCCGCCTCGACGATGAGGCGATGGCGAGTGCAGGCGAAATCGACGATGAAATCGCCGATCGGGTGCTGTCTGCGGAAGCGGTAGCCGCGCAGACGGCGGTCACGCAACGCGGACCACAGCCGCCGCTCGACGTCGGTGGCGTCTCGCCGCAGCTCGCGCGCTCGCTCCGTGGGCATTTCCATTGGGTTGAGACCCTCACCCGGCTCGCTTCGCTCGCCACCCTCTCCCGCAATGCGGGAGAGGGGCATCGGCTACCGCTGTAATTTCACGTATTCGAAGTCGCCGGGCTTGCCGTCGATGCCGGCGCGCGGCGGGGCGATCCACGAGGCGAACCGGCCGGGCTCGTAGCAGGGCCGCATCAGGCCGGCGACAAACCCGTCGTCGTCGGCCGACGGCAGGAATTCGTGGGCGCGGCGCTGCCATTCGGCGGCGCCGAGGATGTTGCCTTCCGGGTCGGCGTGGACCGCGGCGAACTCGCCGATATGGCGGTTGAACGCGACATGCGGCAGGTGCAGCCGGTAGTCGAAGCCGGCGCGCGCGATGATGCGGTTCCACCAGCGCTCGACGCCGCTCAGCGCGTCGGTCACATAGTCGTCGCGCAGCCGCATGTTGAGCGCCGAGAGCGCCGCCGCCTGTTCGGTAACGATGCGGCCGCCCTTCAGGCGCAACACCGGATAGCTCGCGCCGACCAGCAGGTGGTCGTCCGCGATCTGGTCCTCCTGGAAGCGGCCCTTGAGGCCGGCGTCGAACGCGTTGGCGGCGTTGGTGCTGATCTCGCTGCCGAAGAGGTCGAGGGTCAGCGAGAAATGCAGGTTGGCGCGCTTTTGCAAGGTCGGGAGATCGATGACGCCCTGCGCGCGCACCCGCTCGATGTCATGAGGGTCGTCGATGCCGGCGTCGCGCATCGCCGCGCAGGTGCGCTCGATGACGCGGCCGATGCCCGATTGCCCGACGAACATGTGGTGGGCTTCCTCGGTCAGCATGAAGCGGCAGGTGCGCGACAGCGGATCGAAGCCCGATTGCGCCAGCGCGTGCAATTGCATCTTGCCGTCGCGGTCGGTAAAGAAGGTGAACATGAAGAAGGCGAGCCAATCGGGCGTCGCCTCATTGAAGGCGCCCAAAAGGCGCGGGGTGTCGCGGTCGCCGGAGCGGCGGCGCAGCAGGTCTTCGGCTTCCTCGCGCCCGTCGCGCCCGAAATATTTCTGCAAGAGGTAGACCATCGCCCACAAATGGCGGCCTTCCTCGACATTGACCTGGAACAGGTTTCTGAGGTCGTAGAGCGAGGGGGCAGTCGCGCCGAGACGGCGCTGCTGCTCGACCGAGGCAGGCTCGGTGTCGCCCTGCACGACGATGAGCCGGCGCAGCATCGCGCGGTATTCACCCGGCACCTCCTGCCAGGCCGGCTCGCCCCGGTGCGCGCCGAAGCCGATCGCGCGGCCCTCGACGCGCGGCGCCAGGAGGATGCCCCAGCGGTAGTCCGGCATCTTGACGTAGCCGAACTTGGCCCAGCCCTCGGGCTCGACGCTGATCGCGGTGCGCAGGTAGACGAGGCTCGATTGGAAGCCCTCGGGGCCGCACGCCTTCCACCATTCGAGCGAGCGCGGGTGCCAGCTTTCGAGCGCACGCCGCAAGCGTGGATCGGCGCTGAGCCCGACATTGTTCGGAATGAGGCCGTCGTAATCGACCGCGTTCGCATCGGGCATGGTCGCTTCCTCGCTACGTCGCTCACACCACCTATATCGTCATTCCGGCGCAAGCGGGAATGACGCCGCGATCTTACACCCGTTGCGGGTCGAATTGCGGGCGCTGGCCGGTGCCGTAGCGTTTCAGGGCGCCCGCCTCGCCGACCGCGCCCGGGCGCTGGAAGATCCAGTTCTGCCAGGCGCTGAGCCGGCCGAAAATCTTCGTTTCCATCGTCTCCGGCCCGGCGAAACGCAGATTGGCCTCGAGCCCCGTTAGCGCATCGGGCGAAAAGCTCGCTCGCTCCTCAAGCATCAGCCGCACCTCCTCGTCCCAGTCGACCTCGTCGTAGATCGCGGTCACGAGACCCAGCGCCTCGGCGTCCTCGGCACTGAGGTCATCCATGATGCGCTCTCGAACTGCGTCAAGATCATCCGACCGGCCCAGGAACCGGGTTTCCAGTCGCGTCAAGCCATTGCCCATCGGATACGCGTGCGCGTAACTGAGTGACGAGACAGAAAGGACGGCCTTGCCGCGATTATCGCCGGCGCGTTCCCCCGAAAACATCAAGCAGCGGTCAGCGGCAAAAGCCAGCTCACAAAGGGGGCCGGCGAAGCAACTCCCAGGCTCAATCAGAGTCAGCAAGCTGCGAGAGGTTACGTCGATCCGCTTGAACACCCGCTTCAGCAACAGGCGCACTTCGCGGACGAACCAATCCTTCGTGTCCGGACCCAGCCAAAAGTCGACGTTATCCCCCTGAACGGGGTCACCCTCAGAGCGGAAGACGATAATCCCAAGCTCCGGTTCATTGAATCGCAGGTGCAGGATTGCGTCGTCGAGTTCGCGCGCCATCGCCAATGGCCAGTACTCGGCACCCTGGCGATGGATGCCCGCTAAGTCCTTGGGAACCTGGGCTGGCCCGGCAATTGTGATGTTGGCGAACCGGCGTTGCCGGTCGAATTCAACCCGGACATGCCGGTACTCAATTCCCCTCGCTGTCAGCTCGCGTTCGAGCGGCGGCAGGTCAATGCCCTTGGTGTCTGTCGGCCGGTCCGACATCGCGGCCAAGGCCAGCGCGCGTTCGCGCACTCGCTCATCCCAGGCCGAGGGCGGCACCAGTTCGTCGACGAGGCGCCAGTCGAGCGCGCGCTGCCCGCGTGCGCCCTCTTCGGCCGCGCAGAAGAGGTCGGCGCGGTCGCGCCGGATCTTGCGCTTGTCGGTGAGGCGGGTGAGGCCGCCGGTGCCGGGCAGCACGCCGAGCAGCGCCACCTCGGGCAGCGACACCGCCGAGCGGCGGTCGTCGATCAGCATGATGTGGTCGCAGGCCAAGGCGAGCTCGTAGCCGCCGCCGGCCGCGGTGCCGCCGAGCGCCGCTAGGTAGCGCTGGCCGGAATTGGCCGAGGCGTCCTCGATCGCGAGGCGCGTCTCGTTGGTGAACTTGCAGAAATTGACCTTGTGCTGGTGCGAGGCCTTGGCCAGCGCGCCGATATTGGCGCCGGCGCAAAACACATTCTCCTTGCCCGAGCGAAAGACCACGACACGCACCTCCGGGTGCTCGAAGCGCAGCCGCGTCACCGCGTCGGCCAGTTCGATGTCGACCGCGAGATCGTAGGAATTGAGCTTCAGCTCGGTGCCGGGGAAGAGGCCGCCCGCCGGATCGACGTCGAGCACAAGCGTCGCGACCGCGCCGTCGCATTCGAGGCGCCAGTGACGATAGCGCGCGGGTTCGGTGGTGAAATCGATCTGCATCGCCGTCAATCCTTATAACCCATATTCGTCTTCCCGGCGAAGGCCGGGACCCAGCCATCCGCCGGGCTCGAACGATCCGGCAGCGGATCGCGGCCCGCGCCGGGATGACGGTTGAGGGGGGTTCGCCGTGCGGCCTAAACTCGTGCGTCGGCAACCGTCAGGTCCAACGCCATGCCCGCGCCCGCCGTCCCGCGCATCGCCGTTCTCGGCTTCTCGATCGAGTGCAACAAGTTTGCGCCGCCGGCGACGAAGGCGCATTTCGTCGCCCGCACCTACCTCGAAGGCGACGACATCATAAAGGAGGCGCGCGGCGTGACCCCGACGATGCTGCCGGAAACGCCGGGCTTTGTCGCGGCGATGGACGCGGGCGGCCCCTGGCAGCCCGTTGGCATCGTGCTGGCGATGAGCGAGCCCAACGGGCCGGTCGAGCATGCGTTCTTCGCGGAATTGCTGGCGACGATGGAGCGCCGCCTCAACGCCGCGCTGCCGGTCGACGGCGTCTATTTCTGCGCCCACGGCGCCGCGATCACCACCGCGGAGGACGACCCCGAGGGCGTCATGTTCGAGCGGCTGCGCAATATTGTCGGCCCCGACGTCCCGATCGTCGCGACCTTCGACCTGCACGCCAATGTCTCCGACCGCATGGTCGACCCGGTCGACGCCTTTATCGGCTACCGCACCAACCCGCATCTCGACATGCGCGAGCGCGGCGCCGAGGCGGCCGGCGCGATGCACGAGCTGCTGGCCGGCGCCAAGACCCAGCTTGTGCGGCTGCGCCTGCCGATCGTGCCCCCGACCGTGACGATGCTGACCGCCGCCGGCCCCTACGCCGAGATGATCGAATTGGGCCAGCGCCGCCAGAGGGAGATGCAGCCGGCGATCCTGAACGTCTCGGTGATGGGCGGCTTCGCCTATGCCGACACCGCGAAGAACGGCCTCAGCGTCATCGTCACGGCGCGCGGCGATAAAGCGGCCGCCGAGGCGCTGGCCCGCGAGATCGCGCAATACGGCTGGGACAATCGCGCCCGGTTCTATGCAACCCTCGCTACGCTCGACGAGGCGGTGGGGAAGGCGCTGGCCGCGGGTCGCGACCCGGCGCTGCCGGCGCTCTGCTTCGCCGACGTCGCGGACAATCCGGGCGGCGGCGGGCGCGGCAACACGATGTATCTGCTGCGCGCCTTTGTGGAAGCCGGGGTCAGGGGCGCGCTGTTCGGCGTCATCTTCGACCCCGATCTCGCGGCCGAAGCGCACAAATACGGCCTCCACTACAAGTTCGACGCGCAGTTCAACCGCGCCGAGACGACCAAATTCTCCGAGCCATGGACCGCGCCGGCGCGGGTTGCGGCATTGACCGACGGCAATTGCGTCGGCCGGCGCGGCATCTACGCCGGCTTGCGTCTCGCGCTCGGGCCGTGCGCCGCGCTGGCGATCGGCGGCATCACGGTGGTCGTAATCTCGCACCGGGTGCAATGCGCCGACCCCATCTTCTTCGAGATGATGGGCTTCGACATCGCGAAAGCACGCTCGGTCGCGGTCAAGTCGCGCGGCCATTTCCGCGGCGGCTTTGACGAATTCTTCGGCCCGGAGCAAATCGTCGAGGTCGACCTCCCGGGCCTCACCTCGCCAATGCTCAACCGCTTCGCGTGGACCCGCCTGCCGCGCCCGGTGATCCCGCTCGACGACGGCGCCGAATTCAGCCTGGCGTAGCCGGCGCACCGTTGGCGTGCAGTTTCAGCGCGGCGTAGACGAAATTGTTCACCGGCGTCGGGAGGCCGTGGCGGCGGCCTAGTTCGACCACCTTGCCGGCGAACCACGGCAGTTCGAGCCGGTTGCCGCGCAACAGGTCGTTGGCCATCGAGGTCATGTGATGGTCGGGCATCGAGCCGATCGCCGCGAGCGCGCGCTCCTTGGCATCGGGCGGTAGCGCCACCCCCTCGGCGCGGCCGACCGCTTCCGCTTCCTCAAGGCTCGCCTTGACCAGCGCCCACAGGTCGGGATCGGCGCGATAGCGGCCGAGCGGCAGGCGGCTCAGCGCGTTGACGTTGGCCAGCGGCACCACGACGAGAAATTTCTGCCACAGCGGCACTATGATGTCGGGGCTCAGAATGCCCTCGAACCCGGCGGCGGCGCACAGATCGCGCAGCCGCTCGCCGCGCGGGCTGATGCGGCCGTCGATCTCGCCGAAGGTCAGCTGGAAATAGCTGCCGGTCTGGCGCACCACCCCAGGCGCGACGATCGATCCGGTGACGAAGGCGCTGCCGCCCATCACCGCCGCGCGCCCGAGGATCGGGATCAGGCGCTCATGCGCGTCAATGCCGTTTTGCACCGGCACCACCGTGGTCTGCGGCCCGACGATCGCGCGAATCTGCGCGCCGGCGCTCTCGACATCCCACAGTTTCACGCATAGCAGGACGTAATCGACCGGGCCGATCGACGCCGGGTCGTCGGTCGTCTGCGCCGGGCGGACCAGCGTTTCGCCGCGGTCGCCCTCGATCTTGAGGCCGTTCTCGCGCATTGCCGCGAGGTGCGCGCCGCGCGCGACAAAGGTGACGTCGTTGCCGGCCTTGGCGAGCGCGGCGCCGTAGATCGCACCGATGCCGCCGGCGCCGATGATGGCAATGCGCATAGGGGCCTCCCGCGCGGGCTGGTGTTCGACGACAGAGACTTACCCTAGGCTGGCGACCCCGAACAACCCGGAGGACAGATCATGTCGCCACAGCCGACTTCCCCCGCCCGCGAAGCGATCCGCGGCACCGTGCCAAAGCTCGCCGAGATTTCCGACAAGATCATCTATGGGGAAATCTGGGAGCGCCCCGGCCTCTCGAAGCGCGATCGCAGCCTGATCGTCGTCGCCAGCCTCATTGCGATGGGCCGCGAGCGGCAGCTCGAAGGCCACCTGGCGCGCGCCCTGCAGAACGGCGTCACCAAGGACGAGATCGGCGAGATCATCACCCATCTCGCGTTCTACGCCGGCTGGCCGGCCGCGATGACCGCGGCGCAGATCGCCAAGGAGGTGTTCGCGAAAAGCTGAGCCGCGCCTCACGCCGCGTCGTGGAAGATGACGCCGAGCGTGAAGCGCTGGCCCGCGCGCAGCCGACTGACGCCATGGCGCATTGTCGCGCGGTAGAAGCCGCGCGCGCCGGCGACCGGGCGGTGGTCGACCGCGAAGATCACGGCGTCGCCCTGGGCCAGCGGCACGACCTCGCCGGTTGACTGCCGCCGCGGGCGCCCTTCGACCAGCAGGAATTCGCCGCCCGCGAAGTCGCGGCCCGGCGCGCTCAAGAGCACCGTCGCCTGCATTGGAAATACGAAATCGCCGTAAAGGTCCTGGTGCAGGCAATTGTAGTCGCCCGCTTCGTATTTGAGGATCAGCGGGGTCGGCCGCCGCTGTCCGGCGGCGTGGCAGCGCTCGAGATATTCGGCGAGGCTTGAGGGAAAGCGCGGCGCGAGGCGCAGCCGCTCGTGCCACAAATCGGCGAGCGGCGCGAGCTTGGGATAGAGCGCCTCGCGCGCTTGCGCGACCAAGGGCGGCAGCGGGTAGCGCAGGTATTTGTATTCGCCGCGCCCGTAATTGTGCCGCGCCATCACGACACGCGAGCGGAACGCGGCGTCATCGGCGTAAAGCGCCGCGAGGCTGCGGCACTCCGCGGCGTCGATCAGGCCCGGCAGCACCGCGTGGCCGTGCTGGTCGAGCGCCGCCAGCACCGCCGGCCAGGCACCGTCACTCGGCGGCCGCATCGGCCCCGAC
This sequence comes from Allostellaceae bacterium, assembly GCA_035309005.1. Lineage (GTDB taxonomy): Bacteria > Pseudomonadota > Alphaproteobacteria > ATCC43930 > CGMCC-115725 > DATARH01. The sequence goes on from DATGFP010000013.1 coordinate 8,698, forward strand.
CATGACCCCGGCCTCTTCCGCCGCGCGCTCGCGCGCCAGCAGCGCCCGCTTGCGTTCGATCCCCCAGCGATAGCCGGCGAGATCGCCGTCGCCGCGGATCACGCGATGGCATGGCACCAGCACCGCCAGCTTGTTGCTGGCGCAGGCCTGCGCCACGGCGCGCACCGCGCGCGGCCGGGCGAGCGCGGCGGCGATCTCGCTATAGGTCGCGGTCCGCCCGGGCGGGATCTTTTGCAAGGCGCGCCAGACCTGCGCCTGGAACGCTGTGCCGCGAATATCGAGCGGCAGATCGAGCTGCTCGGCCGGGCGGGTGATGCAGCGCACGACGCGGTCGGCCCAGGCGGCGAGCGCGCCGTCCGCGCCGGCCAGCGTCGCGGCCGGGAAGCGGCGGCGCAATTCGGCTTCGAGCCCGCCGCGGTCGTCGCCAAGCGCGGTCATGCAGATGCCGCGCTCGGTCGCCGCGATCAGCGCCCAGCCGAGCCAGGTCGAGACGATCGTGAAGCGGATCGTCTCGCCTTTGCCGCCGCGCCGCCGCGCCCCCGGCGTCATGCCGAGACCGCTCGTCGCCGCCTCGTAGGCGCGCGAGCTGGCGCCGAACCCGGCGCCGTAGACCGCCGAGGCCACCGCTTCCCCGGCGTCGAGCCGGCCGGCAAAGCGGTCGAGCCGGTGCGACTTGCCCCATTCGCGCGGCGTCGCGCCGGTGATCTGCTTGAAGACGCGGTGGAAATGAAAGCGGCTAATGCCGGCGGCGGCGGCCAGTTCGGCCAGGCTCGGCACCGCGTCGCAGGTGCGGATCAGGGCGCAGGCCCGCTCGACCGCCGCGACATGATGCTGCGCCTGCGACCCCTCACCCGGCCGACAGCGCTTGCACGGCCGAAAGCCGGCCGCTTCAGCCTCCACCGGGGCAGCATAAAACGAGACGTTCTCGCGCCGCGGCGGGCGCGAGCCGCAGCCCGGCCGGCAATAGACGCCGGTGGTGCGCACGGCGTAGACGAAGCTGCCGTCGGCCCGCGCGTCGCGGCCGATCACCGCCGCCCAGCATTGCTCTGTGGTCAACATGGCTCTCTCCGTTCTTCAGATGGTGCCAATCTGACGCCGCGGCGAGAAGGGCTCTACCCGGGGATTGCTTTTTCATTGCGGCGTCGCGGCGCCCCATGGCCCCCGGGGGCACTTGACCGCGATCGGGCGGGCGGGCGTTATGCCGCGCGCCGGGAATGCGGCAGTGGCCGGCGGCGTTGGCGACAGGCCGCCGGAGCGATTGCCGGCCGGGTTTGCTGGGTCGGGGCAGGCGATGGGCATTCTGATAACGGGCGCTGCCGGCTTCATCGGCTTTTCGTTGGCGGCCAAGCTGCTGCAGGAGGGGGCGTCCGTCGTCGGGGTCGACAATCTCAGCGCCTATTACGACGTGCGGCTGAAGGAAGCGCGGCTCGCAGAGCTGCGGCGCCACCCCGGCTTCCGCTTCGTGCGCATCGACCTGGCCGACCGCGCCGCCTGCGCGGCGCTCTTTGAGGCCGAGCGCTTCGAGATCATCGTGCATCTGGCGGCGCAAGCCGGGGTGCGCCACTCGATCGACCAGCCCTTCGAATATGTCGACGCCAATTTGCTCGGCTTCGCACATGTCATCGAGGGCGCCCGGGCGCAAGCGGTCTCGCATTTCGTCTTCGCCTCGTCGAGTTCGGTCTACGGCGGCGCCACCAAGCTGCCGTTCGCCGAAAGCGACCGGGTCGACCATCCGATCTCGCTCTACGCCGCGACCAAGCGGGCCAACGAACTGGCGGCGCACAGCTATGCCCATTTGTTCGGCCTGCCGTGCACCGGGTTGCGCTTTTTCACGGTGTACGGGCCTTGGGGCCGCCCCGACATGGCGCTCTTCAAATTCACCCGGGGCATTCTGGCGGGCGAGCCGATCCCGGTCTTCAACCACGGCCGGATGGTGCGCGATTTCACCTATGTCGATGACGTCGTCGAGGCGGTGCGGCGGGTGATGTTGCTGCCGCCCGCCGCCGGCGCCGCGCGCGAAGCCGATGGGAGCGGCAGCGACGCGCCCTACCGGATCTTCAACATCGGGGCCAACCGCCCGGTCGAACTGCTCGACTACATCCGCACGCTGGAAAAGCACCTCGGTCGCGAGGCGCGGCTCGATTTGCTGCCGATGCAGCCGGGCGACGTTCCGGTGACGACGGCCGATGTCGGCCGCCTCGAGCGCGCCACCGGCTTTCGCCCGACGACAACCGTCGATGACGGCATCCGCCGCTTTGTCGAATGGTATCTCGGCTACTACGGCCTCAATAAACCGGCGCCGCGGCGTGGCGGATCATGAAGCGGATCTCGGCGACCGCGCGCGTCACCGCCTGGCCGATCAGATCGAGCCGGCTCAATTCCGCGACCCGGGTCTTGCTCGCGGCGATCTCATCCGGGCTCAGCACCAGCCCGAGGAGGCCGCAGGCCTCGACGAGGCAGATCAGCACGACATCGCGCGGGTCGGGAATGTCGTCGCTCAGCACCAGCTGGCGCAGTCGCGCCCTGACCTCGCGCTGCTCGCGGTCGTCGATGACCGGGTAGCGCCGCGTCCGAAAGACCCAGAAATGCCGGCCGTTTTCTTCGCGCAACACGCCCTTCGCGACGAGCCGGCGCAGCGCTTCCCGGCGATAGTCGTCAACGTTGGCGGTGACGCGCTCGATCGCCGCGGTGGCGGTGGTCGGCGCGCCAGCTTCGCCGAGCAGCGCCAGCGCATCGTCGAGCATCGCATCGCCGGTCGGCCCGCCGTCGACGACAAACAGCCGCTCCAGATCGGCATCGACCCGGTTTTGCAGCGCCAGCTCCATCATCGCCGCGCCGGCCAGCACGATATCGGCGGCGGCCTGCGGCAGCTCGGCAAAGCCGCCCTGCGTCTCGTCAAGCTGCAGCAGCACCATTTCCTCGACAAACCCGAGCATCTCGCGTGCTCCTCAGCCCGCCGCCGCGACGGCGCCGGCCGCGTCGGCGGCGATCGTGAAAATCCGATCGAAGCCGGTGATCGCAAAGACCTCGCGGACATTGCGCGGGAGAGCGAACAGCACGATTTTGCCCTCGGCCTGCTGCACCTTCTTGGCGACGACGAGGAGAACCCGCAGCCCGGCGCTGCTGACGTATTGCAGCGCCGACAAATCGACCGCGAGGCGCGGCGCGCCGTCGCCGATCAGCCGCGCGAAGCTCGCCTCGGCGGCCGGCGCGGCGGCGCTGTCGAGCCGCCCGGCGAGGCGCACGATCACGACGTTGCCCGCCCGCTCCTCGGCAAATTCCATCGCTTGCACCACCGCGCGGGTTGCTTTCCCTTGCATTGTCGTTAGCACGCCGCGCTTTGGCGAGGCAAGGATCGGCCGGGCGCCCTTGCCCCGATGCGGCCGGCGCGATAAGAGGCGGGATGGCCCGCCACGAGCTGTGCATCGCACCGGACGCCGCCGCGCTCGCCGGGCTCATTGACCAGGTGCAGGCCTGCTGCCGCGCCGCTGGCCTGGCCGAGGACGATGTGCTCAGGATGACGCTCGCGATCGAGGAGGCGGCGGCGAACGTCATCGCGCACGCCTTCGCCGGGCTGCCGCCGCCGCACCGGATCGCGCTCAGCCTCGAAGTCTCGCCGCGGCACTGCGTCGCCGAACTGACCGACAACGGCCAAGAGTTCGACCCGACCGACAAGGCCGCGCCCGATCTGTCGTTGCCGCTCGAAGCGCGCGACCCGGGCGGGCTCGGGATCCACCTGATGCGCCGCATGGTGGACCGCCTCGACTATCGCCGCAGCGGCGGCGACAACGTGCTGCGGCTCGAAATCACGGCTGGTAGACGAGGGCGAGGCAGGTGATGTCGTCGGACTGCTCGGCGCCGGCAGCGAAGGCGGCGGTGGCGGCGAGCACGCCGGCGACGAGCGCGGCGGCGGCGGCGCCGCGCCCGGCCTCCAGCGCGGCCGCGAGCCGGGCCGCGCCGAATTCCTCGCCCGCCCGGTTGAAGGCCTCGGTGATCCCGTCGCTGAACAGGAACAAGGCGTCGCCCGGCCGCAGCACAACTTCCGCGATGCGCTGCGGCAAGTCGGGATCGACCCCGAACGGCAGCCCGGTCGGCGCCAGCGCCTCGCGCCCGCCCGCGGCGCGCAGCAGCCACGGCGGGTTGTGGCCGGCATTGCAATAGCGCAAGACGCCGGTCGACAAATCGATGACGCCGTGGAACAGCGTGACGAACATCGCGGCGGCGTTGTTGGTGGCGAGCAGCCGGTTAGCGGCGCCGAGGCCGGCGGCGAGATCGCTGGCGCCGGCGACGCCGCGCAGCACCGTGTGCGCCACCGCCATGAAGAGCGCCGCCGGAATGCCCTTGCCCGAGACGTCGGCAACGGTGATCGCGAGGCTGTCAGCACCGACCGGGAAATAATCGTAGAAATCGCCGCCGATATCGCGCGCCGGGTGCATCTCGGCGTGGAGGTCGACCCGCGCCGCGGCGCCCTCTCGCGGTAATGGCCGCGGCAATGGCGGCGGCAAAATCGATTGCTGGATCTCGGCGGCGGCCTGCATCTCCTGGCGGCGGTTCTGCTTGGCGCGGATCTCGGCGGCCATGCCGGCGAAGGCACGCGCGAAGCTCGCCACGGCGCCCGGCCGATCGGCCAATTCGTCGAGCGCCGCCGCGTCGTACTCGTCGCGCCCGAGCGCCTCGGCCGCATAGGTCAGCGAGGCGAGCGAGCGGTTCATCACGGCGAGGCGGCCGCCAAGCTCGCGGATGATCGCGACGCCGATCGAGGGGTGCTCGGCGCTGAGCTGCAACAGGCTCTGCTGCTCGATGCGCACGACAACGAGGTAGCTGCGCGCGACCACCGTCGCGTTGCGCGGCAGGTCGGTGAAGACGCCGAGTTCGCCGACGATCTGGTGACGCCCGAGCGTCGCGGTGTGGACCGGGCCCGGCGGCAGCGCGACGAAGACATCGGCTTCGCCCTCGAGGATCGCGCAGGCGAAGCTGCCCGGTTCGCCCTCGCGCATCAGCGTCGCGCCGGCCGGGTAGGTGGCGAACCGGCACTGCGCGGCGACGGCCAGCAGCGCCGCCCGGTCGAACCGCGCGAAAACCGGGTGCGGCGCGAGGATCTCGGCGATTTCCTCGGCCGGTGCGCTCAGCGGGCCGGAGCCCTCATCGGCTGCGGATGCCACGGTGGACCTCCAACCCGGCGCGAGCCGGCCGCTATTCCCAGAACGCCATCACGATCTTGTGGGTGTCGTCGAGAATCGGCGCCGTCATCGGCCTGCGGCGTTGCCCATAAGCCTAGCGGTGTTGCCCGGGCAGGTCAATTTGACCCGATCCGCCGGCGGGCCGCGCCCAGGGCGGATGTTGCGCCAGGATGCGCGGGAAAACCGGGCAGTCCGGCTCGTGCGCGCCGGGCAGATAGCCGAGGCTCATCAGAAACTCGCCGACGATCAGCCCGCCGGTGAAGCGGAAATTCTGCCGGAAGAGGCGGGTCCATTCCGCGAGCGGGCGCGGATGATGCGCCTCCAGCCAGCCATGGAACGAGCCGTGCGAAGCCCGCAATTCCTGGATGCGCCGGGCGTTGGCGATGACCGCCGCGATCTTCTGCCGGTTGCGCACGATGCCGGCGTCGGCCAGCAGCCGCGCCACCTCGGCGGCGCCGAACTCCGCCACGCGATCGACCGCGAAGCCGGCGAAGGCGGCGCGAAAAGCCTCGCGCTTTTGCAGCACGGTCAGCCACGACAGCCCGGCCTGGTTGATTTCCAGCGCCAGGCGTTCGAACAGCACCGCCTCTTCCGTTGCCGGAAAGCCGTATTCGCCGTCGTGATAGGGCCCGTGCAGCGGATGGCCGGGGGCGGCGCGGCAATAGGCGGCGCTCATCCGCGCTGCGCGCTCAGGAGCCGCGGAAGCTGATCCACGGCTCGCGTACCAAGACATAGATGCCGAGCCAGATCACCGCCGCGACGAGGCTGTTGAGCGTCAGCTTGCGCGCCATGAGCGGCCGCCGCGGCGCGCCGGCGGCGTGGCCGATCTCGCCCGGCTCGGTCGGGGTGACCCACAGCGGCAGGATCGCGAACAGCGTCACCCACCACACCAGCACATAGACGACGATCGCGGTCAGCCAGCCCATCGCGCGCGCGCCGCCCTCAGAACTTCTTGAAGCATTCCTTCCCCGCGCCTTGGGCGTTGAACGTGTCGCAATCGATCGCGGTGACCTCGGCCAGTGGGTCGATCTGGATCGCCCAGGTGCTGCCGTCGGCGCAGCGCAGGCTCCAATAGGCGTTGCCGGCGCCGCGGCCGCTGTCGCTGACGCCCATCAGAAAGGTCTCGGTGCCGATGCACCAATGGCCGACCGCCTGGGCAAGTTCGGCGGCGCGGGCAGCCGGCGCCATCCGCACCAGCCTGTCGTTCGCCGGGTTGAGCGAGCGCGCCGGGTGCCGCGTCGCGGCGGCGACGCTACCGGCGATGAGCAGCGCCGCCATTCCCAGCGCCGCGCAATGCGCCAACCTCGTGGTCATCGGTTCCCCCCTCAGCCGGCCGGCAGCGGCGCCGCATCCGGCTCGCGCCCGGCCCGGTCGGCGCCGATAAACAGCACCATCAGCGCCGCCCCGACGCACAGCAGCCCCGACAGCATAAAGGCTTCGAGGTAGGTCCCGAACGAGATCCGCAAAACACCGCCGAGATAGGCCGCCGCGGCGCCGCCGACCTGGTGGACGACAGTGATCCACGCAACCATCATGCCGAGCCGCTCGTTGCCGACCACCCGGCCGAGGAGGCGCACCGTCGGCGGCACGCTGGCGATCCAGTCGAGCCCATAAAAGATGCTGAAAAGCGACAGCCCGATAAACGACATGTCGAAGGCGAACGGCAGGTACATCAAGGACAAGCCGCGCAGCCCGTAATACCAGAACAAGAGGTAGCGGTTGTCCCAGCGGTCGCTGAGCCAGCCCGACAAGGCGCCGCCGATGAAGGCAAACACCCCGGTTGTCGCGAGCAGGCCGGCGCCGACCACCTCGGTCAGCCCATGGTCGACGCAGGCCGGGATCAGGTGGGTGCCGATGAGGCCGTTGGTCGAGGCGCCGCAGACGAAGTAGCCGCCGGCGATCAGCCAGAAATCGCGGGTGCGGGCCCCCTCGGAGAGCGCGCCGAAGGCGGCGGCGACCGGGTTGCCGGCCGGCGGCGGCGGCCCGATCCTGCGCGTGCCGCCATAGGCGGCGAGGCCGACATCCTCCGGCCGGTCGCGCATCAACAGCAGCAACAGCGGCACGAACAGCATCACGACCCCGGCCAAGGTCAGCGACATCGTCCGCCAGCCGGCATATTCGGTCAGCGCCGCCATGCTCGGCAGAAAGACGAGCTGCCCGGCGGCGTTGCCGGCGGTCAGGATGCCGATCACCAGGCCGCGCTGCTTCGTAAACCAGCGCGCCGCGATGTAGGCGGCGAGATAGGCGCCGATAAAACCGGTGCCGATGCCGACGACGACACCCCACAGCAGCACGAGCTGCCATGCCTCACGCATCAACGGGCTCAGCGCGACGCCGAGCGCGCTGGCGGCGAGCGCCAGCGTCATCGTCCGCCGCACCCCGAAGCGGTCCATCAGCGCCGCGGCGAACGGCCCGATCATGCCGTAGAGCAGGATGTTGATCCCGACCGCGAACGAGATCGTCGCGCGCGACCAGCCGAATTCGTGCTCGAGCGGCACGATCAGCACACCCGGCGTCGCCCGCACCCCGCCGGTCAGGACGATCACGACAAAGGTGATCGCGGCGATGATCCAGGCGTAGTGCAGCCGGGGCGCGGCTGGTCGGGTCGGGATGGCGGTCAACTGGCCTGCTCCGCGTCCGGCCGATTGCCTATTTGGCGGCCGCGGCGAACCGCGGCGCGCCGGCGAAGGCCGGCATGATCTCGCGGGCGAAGCGGCGGATGTTGGCGATCGAACCGCCGAAATTGACGATGACGTATTCGATGCCGGCCGCCTGCAGCGCCTCGAGCTTGCGGGCGATCTGGTCGGGCGTCCCGAAGCATGCAGTCTCGTCGCAATGGTGGCGGATCGCCGCTTCGTCGTGGCGGGCGAAGCGCTCGCGCTCGTCGCCCGGCCGCTCGGCCAGCTTGTTGATCCGCAGATGCCCCTGGAAGCGCCGCACATAGGCAGCCTCCAGTTCCTCGGGCGTGTCGGCGAAATGCACCGCGCGCGCGACGCCGACCTGCATCGGGTCGTAGGCGCGGCCGCGCGCCGTCGACTCGGCCTTGAACTGGGCGACCCAGCGGATCACGTCGGCCGCGAGGTCGTGCTGCCCCAAAAGCATGTTATAGCCGCGCTCGGCGACCTGGCGCACCGAGCGCTCGCTGCCGGCCCCCATCCAGAACGGCGGGTGCGGCCGCTGTGCCGAGGGCGGCTCGACGACGATGTTGTCGTATTGCCAATAGCGGCCCTGGTGCGAAAACGGCGCGTCCGAGGCGAACGCCTTGGTGATGACCGCCATCGCCTCGTCAAAGCGCCCGTCGGCCTCCTCCATGTCGACGCAGAACCCGGCGAACTCGTTGTAGCGGTAGCCCTTGCCGACGCCGAAATCGAGCCGGCCGCCCGACAAGAGGTCGAGGGTCGCGGCCTGCTCGGCGAGCAGCACCGGGTTGTGCCACGGCAGCACCAATACGGCGGTGCCGAGGCGCAGCGTCGTCGTCCGCGCGCCGAGCCAGGTCAACAGGTTGAGCGAAGCGGAAACCTGGCCGAACCCGGTGAAATGGTGCTCGACGACGAAGGTGCTGTGAAAGCCGAGCGCCTCGGCCTCCACATTGTTCTCAATCCACTCGCGGAAGCCCTGGCTGCTGTCGGTCAGTTCCGCGCCCGGCTCGGGCCGCCGCGCCTGGGCGCTGCCGAAAAGTCCAAAACGCATCGATGTCCTCCCGCGTGTTTACCCCTCTCCCGCATTGCGGGAGAGGGAGGGGCCCAGCGCGCAGCGCTGGGAGGGTGAGGGGTCGTGCTGCCGCGCCGCCCTCACCCGGCCCTCGCTTCGCGACGGCCACCCTCTCCCGCGATGCGGGAGAGGGGTTGTTACGGTCAGCTGCGCTGCACCAGTTCGATGCGGTAGCCGTCGGGGTCCTCGATAAAGGCGATGACCGAGCCGCCATGCGCCATCGGGCCGGCCGGGCGCGGGATCTTGACGCCGGCGGCGCCGAGCCGCTCGCACGCCTGGTAGACGTCGGGGACGCCGATCGCGAGGTGGCCGAAGGCGCTGCCGAGCGCATAGGGCTCGGCCTGCTCCCAATTGTGGGTCAGCTCGATCACCGTGCTGTCGGTCTCCTCGCCGTAGCCGACAAACGCGAGGGTGAACTTGCCGGTCGGGTAGTCGCGCTTGCGCAGCAGCTTCATGCCGAGCAGGTCATTGTAGAAATGCAGCGATTTGTCGAGGTCCTTGACCCGCAGCATGGTGTGGAGGAGGCGCGCCTTGCCGAGCTCGCCGGCGGCTTTGCTGTCGGTGTCGGTCATCGTCATTTCAGTGTCGCTCCTTCCCGTTTCGCGGCGAGGATCGCGAGGATCCGGTCGGCGGCGGCGCGGCTCGGCGAAATCGTCTCCCGCTCGCCGTCGCCGCGCAGCCGCCGCATCGCTTCATCATAACCCTGGAGATGCGCGCTGCGAACCCGTTCGTCCCCGATCAATTCGGCGAGCGAGGCGGCGAGCGGCGCCGGGGCGCAGTTGCGGCGCAGATGCTCGCGCACCAGCGTCCGCCCGAGCAGCAGGTTGACGAGGTTGACCTGGCGCACCTTGAGGATGCGGTCGAGCAGCGCCTCGGTCAGCGGGTTGAGCCGGTAGGCCACCACCATCGGCAGCCGCGCCAGCGCCAGCTCCAGCGCCACCGTGCCCGAGGCGGCGAGCGCCACGCGGCTCGCGGCGAAGGCGTCGTATTTGTCGGCCGGGCCGCGCAGCACGACCGGCCGCACCGGCCACCCGGCGACGCCGGCCGTCACCACGTCGGCGACGGTCGCGACGGTCGGCACCGCGACGCGGAACGGCCCGATCCTTTGCTCGAGGAGGCGCAGCGCCGCGCCGAACACCGGCAGCAGCCGGCGCACCTCGCCGCCGCGGCTGCCGGGCAGCACCGCGATCAGGAGTTCGTCGGCGGCGAGGCCGTGCGTGGCGCGAAAGCGCGCCGCGTCGCCGCGCCCGGCGCCGCTTTCCAGCACCGGATGCCCGACGTAACTCGCGGCCAGCCCGACGCGCTCGAAATAGGGCGGCTCGAACGGCAACAGGGTCAACAAATGGTCATACCAGCGTGCGATGCGGCGGGCCCGGCCGGCGCGCCACGCCCACACCATCGGCGCGACGTAATGAATGAGCGGGAGGGTTTCGCCATGCCGGCGCAGCCCGTGCGCGACGCGCCAGCTGAAGCCCGAGCTGTCGATCGTCACGACCGCGTCGGGGCGCAGGGCGCGGATCGCTGCGACGGTCTGGCGCACCCGGCGCAGGATCAGCGGCGCCCGCGGCAGCACCTCGGCGACCCCGGCCACCGCCAGGTCGGCGAGCGGCACCAGGCTCTCGATGCCTTGCGCCGCCATCAATTCGCCGCCGATCCCGGCGATGCGCAAGCGCCCGCCGGTGCGCTCGCGCAGCGCCACGATCAATGCGGCGCCGAGTGCGTCGCCCGAGGGCTCGCCGGCGATGATGAAGAGGAACGGCGCCGGCTCCCCTGCCGCACTCATGCGGGCCGGACGCCGACGACGAAGAGGCCGGCGGCGTCGGCGCGGCGGGCGATCTCGTCGCGATCGATGACGAGCGTCGCGCCGGCTTCGGCGGCGATACCGGCGAGCCCGCTTTTGGCGGCGAGCGTCACGGTCTGCGGCCCGATCGTCGGCCGGTCGACGCGCTTTTCCTGGCCCGGCTTCTCGGCCTTGACCAAAACGCCGCCCGGCCCCTCGCGGCGCAGCCCGGCGCAGCGCCGCAACAGGCCGTCGGTGCCCTCGATCGCCTCGACGCCGAGCACCAGGCCCTGCTGCACGACGACCGCCTGGCCGATGTCGAGCGCGCCCAGCGCGCGCGCCAGGCGCATCCCGTGCGCGATGTCGGCGAGCGCGCCAGCGTCGGGACGGTGGCGCCCGAGCGGCCCCTCCGGCAATTCCGCCTCGGGCAACAGCTGGTCGGCGCCGACGACGCGAAACCCCTCGCGCTGCAGCGCGCCAACCACCGCCGACAGCAGCCCGTCGTCGCCGAGCGCGCGGTAGCCGACCCGCGCGAGAAACTTGGCGACCCGCCAGTCCGGCCGCAGCGACGCAAGCGAGGGCCGCCGCACACCGCCGGCCAGCACCAATTCGCCGACCCCGTTGGCGCGCAGCAGATCGAGTCCGGTCGCGGCGCCGCCGAGGCGGCACCAGGCGTGCGGTACGGCGGCGACCGTCGCCGGGTCGGCTTCGCCCTCGAGCGCCAGCACGAAGACTTCGCGCCCGGCGGCGCGGCAGCTTTCGATTACCCGGCGCGGCAGGAAGCCGCTGCCCGCGATGATGCCGAGTGGTCCCCCGATTAAATCCCCGGGCGAACCACCGGGCGAACTACCGGGCGGGGTGGCGCTATCCCCCATTCGCCGCTTTGGGCTGGCAGATCGCGCGGCTCGAATTGGCGCGAATGAAGGCGATGATGTCGTCGACCGGACCAATCCCGGCGAACCGCTCGGCCGCCTCGTTGACCCGGTCGGTCAGCGTGCCCTCGGTCGAAAACAGGAACTGGTAGGCGCTGCGCAGGCCCTGGATGTCCTCGCGGCTGAAGCCGCGGCGCTGCATGCCGATGATGTTGAGGCCGGTGAGGCGCGCCCGGTCGCCCATCACCAACCCGTAGGGGATGACGTCGCGCTCGACCCCCGACATGCCGCCGATCATCGCGTGCCGGCCGATCCGCACAAACTGGTGCACCGCGCTGAGGCCGCCGAGGATCGCGTAATCCTCGATCACGACATGGCCGCCGAGCGTCGCGTTGTTGACGAGGATCACATGGTCGCCGATCTGGCAGTCATGCGCGACATGCGCGCCGACCATCAAGAGGCAATGGTTGCCGATGCGGGTGACCATGCCGCCGCCGACCGTGCCGGGGTTGATCGTGACATGCTCGCGGATCGTGTTGTCGTGGCCGATCTCGAGCGAGGAGGGCTCGCCGGCGTATTTCAAATCCTGCGTCTCGTGCCCGATCGAGGCGAACGGGAAGATCCGGGTGCCGGCGCCGATCGTGGTGCGGCCGTCGATCACGACATGCGATTTGAGGCTGACCCCGGCGCCCAGCACGACATCCTCGCCGATCACGCAATAGGGCCCGACGCCCACGTCGTCGGCGAGCCGCGCGCCCGGCGCCACGATCGCGGTGGGGTGGATCTGCGGCATCAGGCGCTAATCGTCGAGGATCATCGCGGCGAACACCGCTTCGGCCATCAGCTGCCCCTTGACCTCGGCGCGGCCCTCGAACTTCCAGACATTGCCGCGGTTGCGCTGCTTGGTGACGCGGACGTGCAGACAGTCGCCCGGGAAGACCGGCCGGCGAAAGCGCGCCGAATCGACGCTCATGAAATAGACCAGCTTGCCTTCCGAGGCGGGGCCCAGCGTATGCACCACCAGAACCGCCGCGGTCTGCGCCATCGCCTCGATGATGAGGACGCCGGGCATCACCGGCCGGCTCGGGAAATGGCCCTGGAAATACTGCTCGTTGATCGACACGTTCTTGATGCCGGTGGCGCGCAGGTTGGCCACCGCGTCGACCACCTTGTCGATCATCAGAAACGGATGGCGGTGCGGGATCATTTCCATGATCCGCTGGACGTCGATCTCTGTCGCCGTTTCGTCGATGCGGGCCGGCTCGCTCATCGCCCGTCCTTCTTCCTCGCAAGGCGTTGCAGAACCGCGGTCTGTTTCATGAAGGCGGCGAGCGGCATGGCCGGGATGCCACCGACCGTCTCGCCCGGCGCGACGTCGCGCATCAGCCCCGACTTGGCGGCGATGCGCGCGCCGCTGCCGATCGTCAAGTGGCCGGCGAAACCGGCCTGTCCTCCCGCCATGACAAAATCGCCGAGTTTCGTGCTGCCGGAAATCCCAACCTGGGCGGCCAGGATGCAGCCCCGACCGAGAACGACATTGTGCCCGATCTGCACCAGATTATCGATCATCGTGCCGGGACCGATCACGGTGTCGTGTCCCGAGCCGCGATCGATCGTCGTGTTGGCGCCGATGTCGACGTCGTCGCCGATGATGACCCGGCCGAGTTGCGGGATCTTGACGGCGCCCTGCGGGTCGGGCGCGAAGCCGAAGCCGGGCTGGCCGATGCGCACGCCCGGGTGCAGCACCACCCGCGCGCCAATGAGGCAATGGCTCAGCGTGACGTTGGCGCCGACCCGGCAATCCTCGCCCAGTTCGACCGCGGCGCCGATCACCGTGTTGGGCCCGATCTGAACGCGGGCGCCGAGCCGCGCCCCGGCCGCGATCACGACGTGCGCCGCGATCTCGCAATCCGCGCCGATATCGGCGCCCGGATCGACGACCGCCGAGGGCGCCCGCCCCGGCACCAAAGGCGGCGGCGGATAGAACGCCTGGGCGGCGCGGGCAAAGGCCTTGTAGGGGTCCTTGGCGACCAGCAGCGCCATGCCGTCGGGCGCCTTGCCGACCAGGCGCTGATCGACCAGGGCGGCGCCGGCGCGCGACGCGAGGAACGCCTCCAGGTATTTGCGATTATCGAGAAACGTCAGCTCGTCGGGGCCGGCCGTTTCCAGCGGCGCGACATCGCGGATCAGCCGCTCGGCATCGCCCTGGTGGTGCAGCCGCGCGCCGCTCAGGGCGGCCAGCGCGGCGAGCGAGAAGGGGCCGGCTCGCTCGAAAAAGCGGGGGTCCGCCATCGCCGCGCGCGCCGGGGGCCGGGCAGACGCCCCGCCCTATTTCTTCTTTTTTGGCGCCGGCGCCGGATGGGCCGGTGCCGGCTCGGGTTGCGTGGCGCCCGGGGCGTTGCTCGCGACCGGCGCGACGAAGTTGACGGTCAGGGTCGGCAGCTGCTCGTCGAGCTTTTGCAAGACCTGGTCGGTCACGTCATAGCCCTGGTCGAACAGCACGAGGTCGGCGCGCTGGAACACCAAATTGGCCTTCCGCTCCTTGGCGATCTTGGTGATGATCTTCAACATCGCGTCCTGGATCTTTTCGATCGATTCGGCGTAGGAGCGCTTCAGCGCCTCGCCCTTGGCCTGCACGCCGCGGTTGAGCTCGTTGACCTTCTGCTCGAAATCCTGACCCTTCTTGCGCAGCGCTTCCGGCGAGAGCGACGCCTGCTGCCGCTGCAGCGTCTCGCGTTCCTGCCGCAGGGCGGCTTCCTGATGCGAGAATTCCTTGGCGTATTCGGCGCGCTTCTGTTCGATCTGCTGCCGCACCATCTTGGCCGATTTGGAATTTTGCAGCAGCGACTGCACATCGACGACGAGAATGTTGAGGCCGCTCGCCTCGGCCGGATTAGCCGCGGGGGCGGCAGCCGGAGGGCTGGCGGCCGGGGCGGCCGGCGTCGCCGGCTGAACCGGGGTGGCCGGCTTTTCCTGCGCCCGGGCATCCCCGAGCAAGAGGCCCAGAGCGAACAGAAGAACCAGCGGGACGAGCCCCGCACGTGCAGCCGACATCAAAACCTCGTTCCGAAACTGACATGGAAGAACTGCGTCTTGTCGAACGATTCCTTCTTGATCGGCACCGCCAGATCGAGGCGGATCGGGCCGACCGGCGATTTCCACGAGACGCCGACGCCGGCGCTGGCGCGGATTGCCGCCGAATCCTGGATCTGCGGCGGCACCCCACCGGTGAAAGCGAGCTGGCTGGGCGTCAACGTGAGGTTCTTCTGGTCGTTCGACCACAGGCTACCGAAATCGCTGAAGATCCGCCCGCCGATGCCGAGTTCCTTCGGCAGGCCGAGCGGCACCGCCAGCGCCACCGAGCCGACATAGTATTTGTTACCGCCGAGCGCATCGCCGGAGACCGTATCGCGCGGCCCGATCCCGGCCGGCTCGAAACCGCGCAAATTGTCGCCGCCGACAAAGAAGCGGTCCTGCAACAGCACCGGCTGGCCGCCCCAGCCGAAAATATCGCCGGCCTCGCCGGTGACACTCAGCACCCATTCCGGCGCCACCGAGTAGTAGTAACCGAAATTCACCTTGTTGCGAATGTACTGGACCCCGAAACCGATGCCGGCAAAGTCGTTACCGATGGAGGCAAAATATCCGTCGGTCGGGTCGAGCCGGTTGTCGCGGCGATCGTACAGCAGCACCTGGCCGATCGCGGAGGTCAGATGAGTGCCCTCTTCCAGCGCAATGTAAAGCGACGCATCGCTTTGAACATCCGTAATGTCATCCGAGCGGGCGGTGTATTTCCAGGTCTGACGCAAGTTTTCCGAGATCTGGTAGCCGGCGCGCAACGACCCGCCATATGAAAACTGTACGAAGGGCGGGGTGACGCCGCTAAAGAAGTTGGAGGTCGGGCTCGTCTTGACCTCGAAGATATCGAAACCGGCGGCGATGTTGCGGTCGAGGAAATACGGCTCGGTGAAGCTGAGGTCGACCTGCTGCGAGTTGAACGACAGCACCGTGCCGATCCGCACGTCCTGGCCGCGGCCGAGGAAGTTGCGCTCGTGGATGCTGATGTCGGCGAGCGGCCCGTCGGAGGTCGAGAACCCGGCGCCGAGCGACAATTCGCCGGTCGACTGTTCCTCTACCTCGACGGTGATGACGGTGCGGTCGGGCGCCGAGCCGGGTGAATTCGAGACGTCGACTTTCTTAAAGAAGCCGAGACTTTTGATGCGCTCCTTCGAGCGCTGCATCTTGCTGGTGTTGAAGGCGTCGCCTTCAACCAGGCGGAATTCGCGGCGGATCACCTTGTCGAGGGTGCGCACATTGCCGTTGATGTCGATCCGCTCGACATAAACCCGCGGCCCCTCCTGGACCCGGAAGGTGACATCGAGGGTGCGCTTGTCGCGGTTGCGGGTGATCTCGGGCTTGACCTCGACAAACGCGTAGCCGCGAGTGCCGAGGGCGTCGGTGATCACCGAGATCGCGTGTTCGACCGCCGAGCCGTCGTACCAGTCGCCGGGCTGGATCGTCAGCAGCGGCAGCACCGCCTCGCGCGGCAAATCCTTCAATTTGATGTCGACGTCGATCTTGCCGAAGCGGTAGCGCTCGCCCTCGTCGAGCGTGTAGGTGACGATGAAGCCGTCGCGGTCCGGGGTCAGTTCGGCCACCGCCGAGACCACCCGGAAATCGGCGTAGCCCTCGCTCAGATAATATTTGCGCAAGAGTTCGCGGTCGTAGGTCAGACGGTCCGGGTCATAGGTGTCGGCGGTCGAGAAAAAGCGGTACCACCGGCTCTCCTTGGTGTCGACGACGCCGCGCAGCGTGCTGTCGCTGAAATGGGTGTTGCCGACGAAATTGATGCTGCGCACGCCGGTCGCCGGCCCCTCGTTGATTTCGAACACGAGGTCGACGCGGTTTTCCGACAATTGGATGACTTGCGGGTCGACGGTCGCCGCGAAATGGCCGCGCCGGCGATAGAGCTGCAGGATCCGCCGCACGTCGTTCTGGACCCGGGTGCGGGTATAGACGACGCGCGGCCGCAACTGGATTTCGCCGTTGAGGTCCTTGTCCGACAGCTTCGAATTGCCCTCGAAGGCGATGCGGTTGATGATCGGGTTCTCAACGACCTTGACGACCAGCGTGTCGCCGTCGCGGATCAGCTTGACGTCGGCGAAGAGGCCGGTAGCGAACAGCGCCTTCAGCGAGTCGTCGACCCGTTCGGCGTCCCATGGCTCGCCGGTATGCACCAGGAGGTACGACCGCACGGTCTCCGGCTCGATCCGCTGGATCCCGTCGATGCGGATGTTGGCGATCCGGCCGCCGGGGGCGCCCCTGGCCGCAGGCGCGGCTGCAGGCGTAACTGGAGGTGTGGCTGCGGGCGTTGCCGCCGGCATGGCTGCCGTCGCCGGCCGCCCTTGAGCGACAGCCGAGGGCACCGCGCCGGCAACCGCGAAGAACGCGGCAACCAGCATGGTCAGCCAGCGAAAGATGACGCGCTTCGGACCCAAACCCCCCACCCCGACGCTTGCGCTGCGCTCACCGCGGATCGTGTCAGGTCACGACGCGCTTCACAATATCAACGAACCAGATCGTTCCACGTAGCGAACACCATCAGCGTCAGCACCAGCGCCAACCCCAACCGGAAGCCGTACTCCTGGGCGCGCTGGCCGAGCGGCTTTCCGCGGATCGCCTCGGCGGCATAGAACAGCAGGTGGCCGCCGTCAAGCACCGGCACCGGGAACAGGTTGATGAGCCCAAGATTGATCGACAGCACCGCGATGAAGTTGAGCAGCGGCGCGATGCCGAGCTGCATCGCCTCGCCCGACACCTGGGCGATGCGCAACGGGCCGCCGAGCTCGTCGGCGGAACGCTTGCCGATCACCATCTGCCACAAGGATTGCAGCGTCGCGGCCGATAGGTTCCAGGTTTCCTCGACCGCCCGCACCACCGCGCTCGCCGGATCGCGGTGGACGTAGTTGACCGCGCCGCCCTTGATGCCGAGCCGGCCGATCCGGTAGGTGCCGCCAAAGCGGTCCTTCTCCTGCACCAGGCTCGGCGTCACGTGCAGCGTGACGGGCTGGCCGCCGCGCCGCACGACCATCGTCATCGCGACGTCGGGGTTGAGCTGGACGATCTGCTGCAAATCCTCGAAGCGCTCGATCCGCTGCCCGTCGAGGCTGACGATCGTGTCGCCCGGCTGGACGCCGCCGGCGGCGGCGGCGCTCTGCGGCAAAACTTCGCCGACCTGGGCCGGGGTGAATGGCTCGCCGTAGGTCATGAACAACGCCGCCAGCACCACGACGGCAAAAACGAAATTGGCAATCGGGCCGCCGGCGACGATCGCGGCGCGCTGGCCCAACGGCTTGCACGGGAACGATACGGCGCGCTCGGCCTCGGTGAGCTGGCCGAGCCCGGCCATCGGCATGGCCGAACTGGCGTCGCTGTCGCCGAACATCTTGACGTAGCCGCCGAGCGGAACGGCGCTGAATTTCCAGCGCGTCCCGGCGCGGTCCCACCAGCCGAACAATTCGGGGCCGAAGCCGATCGAGAACACCTCGATCCTGACCCGGTTGCGCCGCGCCACCAGGTAATGTCCGAGCTCGTGGACAAACACGAGAACCGTCAGAACCACAAGAAATCCGCAGACCGTCCACAAGAAATGCGACAACCCGCCATGCAAAAACGGTAACAGGAATTTCATATCGTGTCCGTGAGCTTTGCGAGGCGCACCGGGCCGCGGGGGGCAAGCAAGCGTGTTGCGGTCTCGCGAGCGGCCCTATCGAGATTGTAGACATCCTCGAGCGAATCAAGGTCGCCCCCGGGGATCGCCTCCAGGGTGCGCTCGACGGTCGCGGCGATGTCGAGGAAGCCGATCTGCCCGGCGAGGAAGGCGTGCACCGCGGTTTCGTTGGCGGCGTTGAGCACGGTCGGCCCGGCGCCGCCGCGTTCGAGCGCCTCGCGCGCCAGCCGCAGCGCCGGGAAACGCTCGGGGTCGGGCGCCTCGAAGGTCAGCCGCCCGACTTCGGCAAGGTCGAGCCGCTTGGAGGGCGAGACCGCGCGGCCCGGCCAGCCGAGGGCATAGGCAATGGGCGTGCGCATGTCGGGCGAGCCGAGATGCGCCAGGACCGAGCCGTCGCAATAGGTCACCAGCCCGTGCACGATCGATTGCGGGTGGACGACGATGTCGATGCGCTCGCCCGGCAGCTGGAACAGGTAATGCGCCTCGATCAGTTCGAGGCCCTTGTTCATCAGGGTCGCCGAGTCGACCGAGATCTTGGCGCCCATCCGCCAGGTCGGGTGCGCTACCGCCTGGTCGGGCGTCGCATCGCGCATCGCCGCCAGGCTGTGCTCGCGGAACGGGCCGCCGCTGCAGGTCAGGGTGATCTTCTCGATCCCCTCGACCCGGGTGAAGTCGAAGCATTGCCAGATCGCGTTGTGCTCGCTGTCGACCGGCAGCAGCGTCGCGCCGTGCGCCGCAACTTCGCGCATGAAGAGGCTGCCGGCCGAGACCAGCACCTCCTTGTTGGCGAAGGCGACGATGCGCCCCTGCCGCACCGCCGCGAGGGTCGGCTCCAGCCCGGCGGCGCCGACGATGCCGGCCATCACCCAATCGGCCGGGCGCTCGACCGCCTCGACGAGCGCGGCGCGGCCGCACGCAATTGCGATGCCGGTGCCGGACAAGGCCTCCTTCAGCGCGGGGTACTCGGCCGGGTCGGCGACCGCGGCGAAGCGCGCGCCGAGCGCCTTCGCCTGCTCGGCGAGCAGCGCCGCGTTGTGGTTGGCGGTCAGCGCCTCGACGGTAAAGGCGTCGCGGTTGCGCAGCAGCAGATCGACCGTGCTGTGCCCGATCGACCCGGTCGAGCCGAGGATCGTGACGCGACGCGGCCCCTCGCTCAGCGCCATCTCAGCGCCACGTCAAGACGCTGCCGCCGCCGATCACGGTCAGCAGCGCCACCGCCGGGACCACCGCCAGCAGGCCGTCGAGCCGGTCGAGGAGGCCGCCATGGCCGGGAATGAGGCCGCTCGAGTCCTTCACGCCGAACCTTCTCTTGGCCACCGACTCCGCAAGATCGCCGAACTGCTCGACAATCGCAAGCCCGGCGCTGACCGCGACCAACGGCAACACCGGCGCGATGCCGAGGATCTCGGCGGTGCCCCAGCCGGCCAGCGCGGCGCAGCCGGCGCCGCCCACCAGCCCCGCCCAGGTCTTGCGCGGGCTCCAGCGCGGCGCGAGGCGCGGCCCGCCGAGCCGGCGCCCGGCCGCGTAGGCGCCGATATCGGTGGCCCAGACGACCGCGAAAATCCACAGCACGGTCAGCCGGCCGGACTCGTCGCTCCGGGCGAGCCACAGCAGCAGCACGCACGGCAGCGCGACCCAGAGCGCGCCGAGCGCCAGCCACACCGCATCGCCGCCATGCTCGCGCCGCGCCGTCGCCAGCACCAGCGCCGCGCCGCAGAGGCTGAGGCCGGCCGCCGGCGCCACCCCGCCGGACGCGGCGGCGGCGATCGCGGCGAGGACGGCGGCGATCAGCAGCGCGCCGCTCGCCCCGAGCCGGCCGGCGCGGCACAGCCGGGCCCATTCCCACGCCATCCCGGCGCCGACGAGCGCGACCAGGATCGGCAGCCACGGCCAGCCGAACCACGCGACCGCGACCGCGACCGGCGCCATGACCAGCGCCGAGAGCACGCGCGGGGTGAGAGACGCGGGCTCAGCGAGAGCCAACCGAGGTCCCGTAGCGGCGCTCGCGGCCGCAATAATCGGCGATCGCGGCGTCGAGGTCGGCGCGCCCGAAATCCGGCCACAGCGTTTTGGTGAACACCAGCTCGGCATAAGCGCATTGCCAGAGCAGGAAATTGCTGGTGCGCTGTTCGCCGCTGGTGCGGATCAGGAGGTCGGGGTCGGGCAGGTCGGCGGTGAAGAGGTGCGCCGCGATCAGCTCCTCGTCGATCGCGTCGAGCGCCAGCTCGCCCCGCGCCACCTTGGCGGCGATCGCGCGGGTCGCGGCGGCGATTTCGGCGCGCCCGCCATAAGACAGCGCGATCGTCAGGTTGACGCCGCGATTGTCGCGGGTCAGCGCCGCCGCGTGGTCGATCATCGCGACGATGTCGCCGGAGAGGCGGGTCCTGTCGCCGATCACCTTGAGGCGCACGCCGTTCTTGTGCAATTCCGCGATCTCGCCCTGCAGATAATGCCGCAGGAGGCCCATCAGATCGTCGATTTCGGCGAGCGGGCGCCCCCAGTTCTCCGAGGAAAAGCCGAACAGCGTCAGGAAGGGGATGCCGATCTCGCCAGCCGCGACGAGGGTGCGGCGCACCGCCTCGGCGCCGCGGCGATGCCCTGCGATGCGTGGCAGGCCGCGCGCCTTCGCCCAACGGCCGTTGCCGTCCATGATGATCGCGATGTGCCGCGGCAGCGGCCGCGGCAGGCTGGCGGCACTCATCGGACCGGTCAGACCTGGAGGATTTCCTTATCCTTCTGCGCCAGCGTCTCGTCGATCCGCTTGATGTGGTCGTCGGTCATGTGCTGCACATCGTTCTGCAATTTGCGCTGCTCGTCCTGCGAGATCTCGCTGTCCTTTTCGAGCCGGCGCAGCGCCTCGATGCCGTGCTGGCGCACCTTGCGCACCGCGACGCGCGCGTCCTCGGCGTATTTGGCCGCCACCCGGGTCAGTTCGCGACGCCGCTCGGCGTTGAGTTCGGGGATCGGCACGCGGATCACCTGGCCCTCGGTCTGCGGGTTGAGGCCGAGCCCGGCTTCGCGGATCGCCTTGTCGACCGCCTTGGAGAGGCCGCGGTCCCACACCTGGACCGTGATCATGCGCGGCTCCGGCACGTTGATGCTGGCGACCTGGTTGAGCGGCACGTTGTTGCCGTAGGCGCTGACCTGCACCGGCTCCAACAGGCTCGCCGAGGCCCGGCCGGTGCGCAGCCCGCCGAATTCCTTGCGCAGCACCTCGACCGCGCCGTCCATGCGGCGGCCGATGTCCTTCAACAGCTCGTCTTGCGCCATGGCGTCAATCCTCGCGTCGTCGCGTCCCGCAAAGCTTATGCCGCGTCCTCGATGATGGTAAACCGCCCCTTGCCCTGGACGACTTCGGCGAACCCGCCATTCTCGAAGATCGAGAAGACCAGGATCGGGATGCGGTTTTCCCGCGCCAGCGAGATCGCCGAGGCATCCATCACCTGCAGGTCGCGGGTCAAGACCTCGTGATAGCGCAGCCGCTCGAAGCGCTGCGCTCCGGGCACGAGATGCGGGTCGGCGTCGTAGACGCCATCGACCTTGGTCGCCTTGAGGAGGGCATCGCAGCCCATTTCCGACGCGCGCAGCGCCGCCGCGGTATCGGTGGTGAAAAACGGATTCCCGGTGCCGGCGCCGAAGATCACCACGCGGCCCTTTTCGAGATGGCGCACGGCGCGGCGGCGGATGTAAGGCTCGCACACCGCCTGCATCGAGATCGCCGACTGCACCCGGGTCGCGACGCCGCGGCGCTCCAGTTCGTTCTGCATCGCCAGCGAGTTAATCACGGTCGCCAGCATGCCCATGTAATCGGCCGAGGCGCGCTCCATGCCGACCGCCGCACCCGACAGGCCGCGGAAGATGTTGCCGCCGCCGATCACCAGGCAGAGTTCGACGCCGAGGTCGTGCACCGTCGAGATTTCGCTGGCGATGCGCCCGACCATGGCCGGGTCGAGGCCATAATCGCGCTCGCCCATCAAGGCCTCGCCCGAGACCTTGAGGAGGACGCGACGATATTTGAGACCGGCTGCCATGCGCCTCGCGCCCACGCGGCAATTGCGGCCCGTCCTGCGGGCGGGCGAAAGCCTACACCAATCCGCGGCCGGCGGGGACTACCGGATTTAGCGCCCGCCCGTCGCGCCCTTCCCTAGTGTTTCAGCTGGGCGGCGACCTCGGCGGCGAGATCGGAGGGCGGTTTTTCGATCCCCTCGCCGAGCGCGAAGCGGACAAACCCGGTGGCGCGGATCGGCGCCCCCGCCTCCTTGGCGGCGGCCTCGATCGCCTTGCCGACGCGGGTCTCGTTGTCGATCACGAAGATCTGCTCCAGGAGCACGCTCTCTTCGTAGAATTTGCGCAGCCTGCCCTCGACCATGCGCTCAACGATCGCCTCGGTCTTGCCGCCGGTCTGCGCCTGCTCGCGCAATACCGCGCGCTCGCGCTCCAGGGCCGCGGCCGGCACCGCGGCGGTGTCGAGGTAGAGCGGTTGCGCCGCCGCGACGTGCATCGCCAGCTGGCGCCCCAAAAGCGTCAGCGGCGCCTCCGCCGCGCCGGATTCCAATGCCACCAGAACGCCGATCTTGCCGAGCCCCGGCCCCAGCGAATTGTGCAGGTAGGCGGCGACGACGCCGCGCTCGACGGCGAGCCGCGCCACCCGGCGCAGCACCAAATTCTCGCCGATGCGGCCGACCAGCTCGGTCAATTCCTCGGCGACGCTGCGCCCGGTGCCCGGATAGGGCGCCGCCTTCAGCGCCTCGACATCGCCGTTGCCGCCAACCGCCAGCCCGGCGACCGTGCGCACGAAGGCTTGGAAGAGCTCGTTGCGGGCGACGAAATCGGTTTCGGAATTGACTTCGACGACGGCCCCCGCCGGCCCCCGCGTCGCAACCCCGACAAGCCCCTCCGCGGCGACCCGCCCGGCCTTCTTGGCGGCCGCCGCCAGCCCCTTCTTGCGCAGCCAGTCGACCGCGCTCTCGAGGTCGCCGCCGCTCTCGCCCAGCGCGCGCTTGCAATCCATCATCCCGGCGCCGGTCTTGTCGCGCAGTTCCTTGACCAGCGTCGCCGTTATCTCGGCCATCGTTTTATCCTTCTATCCTGATTGGGCGCCGCCCGGCTCACTTCGCCGCCGGCGCAGGCTCCGCCTCGGCGTCGCTCGCCGCCGCGCCAAGGCTGGCCTCGTCGAATTCCAATTCCTCCGGCATCGTCTCGGCCGGAACTTCGGCGCGCGCGCCGATATCGACGCCGGAGGCCGCGAGTTCCGCCTGCAACCCGTCGAGCACCGAGGCGCTGACCAGATCGCAATAGGTGTGGATCGCGCGCATTGCGTCGTCGTTGCCGGGGATCGGGTAGGCGATGCCGTCGGGCGAGGAATTCGAATCGAGGACCGCGACCACCGGGATGCGCAATTTGTTGGCCTCCTGGACCGCGATCGCCTCCTTGTTGGTGTCGATCACAAAGAGGATGTCGGGCAGCCCGCCCATCTCCTTGATGCCGCCCAAGGCGCGCTCAAGCTTGTCGCGGTCGCGCGTCAATTCGAGGAGCTCGCGCTTGGTCAGGCCGCTCTCCTCGACCGTGATGCGCTCGTCCAGTTCGCGCAGCCGCTTGATCGATTGCGAGATCGTCTTGAAGTTAGTCAGCATGCCGCCGAGCCAGCGATAATTGACGTAATACTGGCCGCAGCGCTTGGCCGCCTCGGCGACCGCGTCCTGCGCCTGCCGCTTGGTGCCGACGATCAACACCCGGCCGCCGCCGGCGACGACCTCGCGGATCGCCTCCAGCCCCTGTCTGAGCAGCGGCACCGACTGTTCGAGGTCGATGATGTGGATGCCGTTGCGCACCCCGAAGATGTAAGGCGCCATCTTCGGGTTCCAGCGCCGCGTGTGGTGGCCGAAATGGACGCCCGCTTCCAATAGCTGGCGCATCGTGTAGTCGGGGAGTGCCATCCTTTGTCCTTTCCGGTTATGCCGCCGCAGGAGAAGATCGGCCCCAACAAGCTGGAGCGCCGACACCGGAGCGGTCGCCCCACAGAGAGGCGCCGCAGCCCTGCGTGAGGGTTACGCGCGGCATTAGGTAAGGCCGGCCGGGGCATTTGGCAAGCGCGGCGGCGCGCAGCCGCAGCCGCGGCGAGCCTCAGCCGGGGTGAAGCGCCTTGTCGGCCGCCGCGATCAGCGCGCCGATCGCCTCGAGCTCGGCGTCGCTCAGCTCGTCGCGGCAGAAGGCCCGCAGGTTTCTCAGCCCCTGATGCAATTCGCCCCAGCTGTCGGTCAGGCCGTTGAAGGCGAGATAGGGGCCGAGGATATGGGACAGCGGCCGCAGCGCGTGGCGATCGCAAAACGCCAGGATCAACGCCCGCAAGGCGGCGAAGAATTCCTCGTTGGTGGTAAAGCCGGTCATTGGTTCGCTCGCGGCTTGAGCCGGCCTGTCCCGGCGGCGCATGATGATGACGCGAGCGCGGTGGAGGGCAATGGCCATGAAAATCGTCAAAATAGAGGATTTGCACTGCGACGCCGGCTGGCGGGTCAATTCGTTCCTCAAGATCACCACCGACGAGGGCCTCGTCGGCTGGTCGGAATACATGGAGGGCTATGGCGCGCAGGGCCTCACGGCGGTCATCCGCAAATTGGCCGATCGCCTAATCGGCCAGGACCCGCGGCCGGTCGAGCGCATCTCGGCCCTGCTCTACGCCGCGACGCGGCAGGCGGCGGGCGGCGTCAACCAGATGGCGATCGCGGCGATCGAGAACGCGCTCGTCGACATCAAGGCGAAGGCCCTGGGCATCCCGGTCTATGAACTGCTCGGCGGCCCGATCCGCGACCGGCTGCAGGTCTACTGGTCGCATTGCGGCACCTACCGCGCGCGCTACGCCGACCGCATCAAGGAATGGGCCGGGGTCGAGCCGATCCGCTCGTTGGACGACATCGTGCGGCTCGGCGCCGAAGTCAAAGCCAAGGGCTTCCGCGGCCTCAAGACCAACCTGATCCGCTTCGACAAGGGGAAGCCCTACATGTACGGCCCCGGCACCGGCAACCCGCCGGGCTTTCCCGAGCTCAACATCGACAAGGGGGTGTTGGACGCGGCCTGCACCCAGCTGGCCGCGTTCCGCGAGGGCGCTGGGCCGGATGTCGGCCTGCATCTCGACACCAACTTCAACTACAAGATCGACGGCTACATGCAGCTGGCGCGGCGGCTGCAGCCGCTCGATCTGGTATGGCTGGAGATCGACCTCTACGACCCGGCCGGCCTCGCCTTGATCCGCCGCTCGGCCGGCACTCCGATCGCTTCGCTCGAATCGATCTACGGCCGGCGCAACTTCCGGCCCTATTTCGAGCAGCAATCGGTTGATTACGCGATCATCGACGTGGCGTGGAACGGCATCCTCGAGTCGCTCAAGATCGCCGCGATGGCCGACGCCTACGAGGTCAACGTCGCGCCGCACAATTTCAACGGCCATCTGGGCTCGCTGATCAGCGCGCATTTCTGCGCCGCCCTGCCGAACTTCAAGGTCATGGAGATCGACATCGACGACGTCACCTGGAAGGACGACATCGTGACGGCGCCGCCGGTCATCGAAAACGGCGACTTATTGCTGCCGAGCGGTCCTGGATGGGGGGCGGACGTCAACGAGGAATTCGTCCGCGCCCACCCGCCGAAGCGCTAGCGGATAAACTCCAAAGCCCGGTTCCCTTTCGTCATGCCCGCGAAAGCGGGCATCCAAGGGCGGCGCGCGTTGTGCCTGCCGCTCCTGGACCCCCGCTTGCGCGGGGGTGACGAATAAAGGAACGAACTCTGGACCAATAGGAAGCGAGGCCGTTAGCCCCACTTCGCCTGGCCGCCGACCGCGGTGATCGTGATGTGGCCCATCGTCGAATCGGCCTTGGCGCCATGCCAGTGGCGCTCGCCGGCCTTGATGTGGACGACGTCGCCGACATTGATCTCCTGCGGCGTGCCGCCCTCGACCGCGACCATGCCGGAGCCGGCGGTTACGACGAGGATCTGGTCGCAGGTGTGGGTGTGCCAGCCGGTGGTGCAGCCCTGGCTGAAATTAACCACGCTGCAATTGTAATTGGGCGAGTCGCCGGCCTCGATGATGGTCTGGCGCGACCGGGCAACGGGCCCCGTCCAGCCTTCGATCCGCTCGGCGCCTTCGACCGGAAGATCGGGAATTTCTCTGAGCGTGACGACCTTCATGACGCTTCTCCCTCGCGTTGATCGGCCGACACGATACCCCAAACCGGCAACCTGTCCCTAGCGGATAGACTCCAACGCTGTCCCTTCGTCCTGTCCGCGAGCGGGAGATGCAGGCGCGAAGGCGTTGCGGCGTGGCGCGGGATGGCGCACGCTGGCGCCAGGCGCTTGCGATCGGAGGAACCGCGATGAGTGAGATGACCCAGGAGCTCAATTTCCTGCAGGGCGTCAAGGTGGTGGACTTCACCCAATTCGAGGCGGGCACGACTTGCACCGAGGTCCTCGCGTGGTTTGGCGCCGAGGTGGTGAAGATCGAAAATCCCGGGCGCGGCGACCCCGGCCGCCGGCTGCGCCCCGGCAAGCCCGACGACGACCCGTGGTATTTCCATCAGTTCAACGTCAACAAGAAGTCGATCACGCTGAACCTCAAATCCCCGAAGGGCCTCGACATCGTCAAGCAGATGATCAAGCAGGCCGACATCGTCGCGGAAAACATGGCGCCCGGCACGATCGAGCGCCTGGGGCTCGACTACGAGTCGGTGAAAAAGATCAATCCCAAGATCATCTATTGTCAGATCAAGGGGTTCGGCAGCGGCAGCCCGCACGAGGCGGGGCTCGCCTTCGACATGATCGCGCAGGCCGCCGGCGGCCCGATCAGCGTCACCGGCTATCCCGACATGCCGCCGGTGAAGCCCGGGCTCAGCTTCGGCGACACCGGCACCGGCATGCTGATGGCCGCGACGATCCTGGGCGCGCTGCACGAGCGCAACCGCACCGGCCACGGCCGCCGGCTGCAGCTCGCGATGCAGGACGCGATGATCCACTACATGCGCACTTGCTTTGCCAACATGGCGCGCACCGGCAAGCCGGCACGACGCAACGGCGCCAAGTCGGGCGGCGGCAACAACGCGCCCTCCGGGCTCTATCCGGCCAAGGGCGGCGGCCCCAACGATTACGTCTACCTGACGACCAGCCGGGCCAACCCGGAGCACTGGTCGCGGCTGATGAAATTGATCGGCCGCGAAGAACTGATCGACGACCCGCGCTTCGCGACCGGCAACGACCGCGTCGCGCACGAAAAGGAATTGGACGCGATCATCGGCGAGTGGACCAAGCAGCACGACAAGCGCGAGGCGATGGAACAGCTGATCGCGGTCGGGGTGCCCTCGGGGGCCGTCTTCGACACGATGGAACTACAAAACGAGCCGACTTTTGAGACGCGCGGCATCATGCAGACCGTTCACCACCACAACGGCGACTACAAGATGGCGAGCTGGCCCGTCAGGGTCGACGGCAAGACGGTGCGGCTCAAGGGTTCGCCGGCCCTCGGGCAGGACAGCGCCGAAGTGCTGCACAACTGGCTGGGCCTCGCCGCCGCCGACGTCGAGACCCTGCGCCGCGAGGGGGTTCTGTAAGGCGCCGCCACGCGAAATCGCGCACCGGGATCTTTTCTCGGGCGTCCGCTCCGCCATCTATCGCATTACGCGAAAGGCACAGCCCCATGGCGGAGCGGCCGGGGCGCGAAATGGAGCGCAGATGTCGACGCTCGACGATATTGCACAGGAACGCCAGCTTCTCGCCGAGCGGCTGGCGAGGATCGACGCGGAACGCGCCAAGTTGGCCGACCAGCTCGCCGAACTGGAAGCCGCCGAGCGGGTGGTGTCGCGCTTAACTCAGGGCCGACCGCGCAGCCCCGGCCGACCGCGCGGCCAACGCGCCGCCGCACCGGCAGCTGCCGCCACCACGGCGCCGCGGCGAGGGCGCGGACGACGCGCGGCGCCTGCCAAAGCCGCCGCGCCGGCGCTCGGCGAGGCGACGCTGCGCGCGGTCGCGGCACGCCCCGGCGCCTCGGCCGAGGAGGTGCGCAAGTATCTCGCCGACGAGTTCAAGATAACCGTGCGGCCCAACCACCTCGGCATGGCGTTGCAGCGCCATCGCCGCGCCGGCCGCCTCGAGCAGCGCGGTCGGCAGTGGTATCCGCACCAGGCTGCCGGCGGCGAGGCGCCGGCGTAAAAACCGGCCGCGCCGCCCGCCGCTACGCCGCGCGCACGGCGCGAAAGCGCAGCCGCACGTAGTCGGCGATCCAGGTGCCGGTTTCGTCGACCAACACCGGCCGCAGCAGGTCGACCATCTCGCCCCGCGCCACGCCGCGATCGGCGACCGGCAGCGGCGCGAAAAAATCATCGAAGAAATTGTCGAGCCAGGCCTCGATCCCGGCCGCCAGAACGGTCGGGCGCGGAAAGATGCCGATTTCGCCGACGCCGAACCCGGCCGCTTCGAGCTTCGCGCGATATGCCGCCGCCGAAGGGAAATACCACGGGCTCAAGCGATGCGCATCGAGCCCGCGGCGGGCCAGGACCGCGGCGACGGCGACGAGGATTGCCGCGGTGTTGTTGTGGCCGCCCATCTCGGCGACGAATCGGCCGCCCGGCTTCAGCGCCCGGTGCACTCCGGCCAAGACGGCCTCGGGCGGGTGCATCCAGTGCAACGCGGCGTTGGAGAATACCGCGTCGAACTCGGCCTCGAAGGCGAGGCTCTGGCCCGGCACGACCCGGGCGTCGATGCCCTTCGCCCGCGCCGCGGCGACCATGTCGGCCGCGGCGTCGACCGCAACAACCTCGGCGCCGGCGGCAACGAGCTTTTCCGTCAGAGCGCCGTCGCCGCAGCCGAGGTCGAGGATGCGCTCGCCGGGCCGCGGCGCGAGCAGTTCGACGACCGGCGCGCCGAGCGTTGGCACGAAATTGGCGGTCTCGGCATAGCGCCGGGCCTGCCAATCCTGGCGCGAGAGCCGCGCCATCACGGGGCCCCCGCGGTTTCGGCCTGGCGGCGCAACGCCGAGAGCGTCGTTCGGGTGGTGATCATTTCGGGATCCATCTGCAGTTCGATGATCGCGGCGCGGCGCGAGGCGAGCGCGGCCTCGAAGGCCGGCGCGAATTCCTCGGTGCGCGCAACGGTGGCGCCGAACGCGCCATAGGCATGGGCGAGCGCGGCGAAGTCCGGGTTTTTGAGGGCGGTGCCTACGACCCGGCCGGGAAAGCGGCGTTCCTGATGCATGCGGATCGTGCCATACATCGCGTTGTTGAAAACGAGGATGACCGGCCGGGCGCCTTCGGCGAGCGCCGTCATCAGCTCCTGCCCGGTCATCATGAAGCCGCCGTCGCCGCAAAATCCGACGACGATACGCCCGGGAGCGACAAGGCTGGCGGCGACCGCCGCTGGCACGCCGTAGCCCATCGCGCCGCTGGTCGGCCCGAGCTGCCGGCCCGGCCGGCGATATTGCAGGAAGCGGTTGGGCCAGCCGCTGAAATTGCCGGCGTCGCTGGTGACGACCGCCTCGTCGGGCAGGCGCTCGCGCAGCCATTCCATAACCCGCCCGAGATCGAGCGCCGGCTGGTCGCGCAGCGCGGTCGGCTTGAGGCCTGCCTCGTATTCGGCGCGTGCCGCCGCGCGCCACTCCCGCCAGCGCGGCGCTGAGATCGGATCGAGCGCGGCGGCAGCGGCGGCGAATTCCGCCATGCCGGACTGGATCGCCAAAGAGGGGCGGAAGACGCGGCCCAATTCCTCGGCGGCGGCATGGACGTGGATCAGCGTCTTGCCCGGGTCGGGGATGCCGAGCAGCGTATAGGATTGCGAGGTGATCTCGCCGATCCGCGCGCCGACCGCGAGCACCAGATCGGCCGCCTTGAAGCGCTGCACGAGCGTCGGGGCGGCGCCGGTGCCGAGGTCTCCGACGAAAGCGGGAAGGCGGTTGTCGACGATGTCCTGGCGGCGGAACGAGCAGCATACCGGCAGGTCGTTGGCGGCGGCGAAGCGGGCGATGTCGGCGCACGCGGCATCGCTCCACCCACCGCCGCCGACCAGCATGATCGGCCGTTCGGCGGCGGCGAGGAGGCGGCGCATTTCGGCCAGGTCCGCGGCGCCGGGGTGGGCGCGCACCGCGCGGTAGGGGCCGGCGACCGCGGCGGCATGGCGGTCGCGCAGCATGTCCTCGGGGAGCGCGACGACGACCGGCCCGGGGCGGCCCGAACTCGCCACCTGGAACGCCTGGTTCAAGAGTTCGGGAACGCGCTCGGCCAGGTCGATCTGCGTCACCCATTTGGCCAGCGGCGCGTACATCTTGCGGAAATCAACTTCCTGAAAGGCTTCGCGGTCGATCTGGTGGCGCGCCACCTGGCCGACCAGGACAACCATCGGCGTCGAATCCTGAAACGCGGTGTGGACCCCGACCGAGGCGTTGCAGGCGCCGGGGCCACGCGTCACCAACAGCACGCCGGGTTCGCCGGTCAGCTTGCCGTAGGCTTCCGCCATGAACGCGGCGCCGCCTTCCTGGCGGCAGGTGACGAGATGGATGTCGGGGGCGTCGAACAGCGCGTCGAGCACTTCGAGGTAGCTCTCGCCGGCGACGCTGAACGCCATCCGCACGCCGTGCGCCCGCAGCGCCGCGACAACCAGCTGGCCGCCGCTCAACAGGGGAAGGTTCGCCGCCATCGCCGCACCGCGCAGATCATCGAGGGAGCGGCATTTGAGACGATGCTCCGGCCGGACGGAAGGGGCTTATCGGCGCAGCCGCCATTTGTCGTTGCGGGCGGCGCGGCGACGACGCACTCTCGATCGGGCGACCAAAACCTGCGCGTTATCGCGTCGGGGGCACGCAAGCAGCAAGGCTGATCGTCTCGATCGATGCGGCGCGGGGAGGCATTCGCATTTCGATCCCTAAACTCTAGGCATGGGGGAGCGATGACACGACAGCGAGCGGACGATATGCCGAGGGCGGGCGGCGCGACGCCGCAAGCCGTCCGCTAGCCGCGATGGACGACCAGCCGCCCGGCTCGTTCCCCTCGCCGACGCGCGAACGCGACCCCGGCGAGGGTCAGCCGCAGCGCCTCGCACCGCATGACGCGCCACCACCGGCCGGGCCGCGCTCCGGCCGGCGCGGCCTCGTATGGCTCGGGCTGGTGCTGCTGATCGTCGCCGGGCTGGTGTTATGGCTCGTGCTGCGGGCCGGCCCGCAGACGGCGCCGGGCGGGCGCTCTGCCGCCACGGCCCCGACCCCGGTCGGGACCGCGACGATCAGCAACGGCGACATGCCGATCGTGCTGAGCGGGCTCGGCACGGTGACCCCGCTCGCCACGGTGACCGTCAAGACCCAGATCAACGGCCAGCTCGTCGAGGTCGCCTATCAGGAAGGCCAGCTCGTCAAAAAGGGCGATTTTCTCGCGCAGATCGACCCGCGTCCCTACCAGGTCGCGCTCGAGCAGGCCGAGGGCCAGTTGGCCAAGGACCAGGCCGCGCTGAAGAATGCCGAAACTGACCTCAATCGCTACAAGACCTTGGTCGCGCAGAATTCGATCGCGCGCCAAACCGCCGACACCCAGGCGGCGCTCGTGCAGCAGGACCGCGGCACCGTCCAGGCCGACGAGGCGCAGGTCGACACGCAAAAGCTGAATTTGACCTATTGCCACATCGTCGCGCCGGTCGGCGGTCGCGTCGGCCTGCGCCAGGTGGATGCCGGAAACTACGTGCAGACCAGCGACGCCGCCGGCATCGTCGTGATCACCCAGCTGCAGCCGATCTCGGTCATCTTCACGCTGCCGGAGGACAATTTGCCGGCGGTGCTGCGGCGCCTCAACGCCGGCGCCACGCTGACGGCCACCGCCTATGACCGCACCGGCACGACCCGCCTCGACCAGGGCAAGCTGCAGACGATCGACAACCAGATCGACACCTCGACGGGCACGGTCAAGCTGCGCGCCCTCTTCGACAACGCCGAGCAGATCCTGTTCCCCAATCAGTTCGTCAACATCCAGCTGCTGGTCGATACCCTGCGCAATGTCAGCATCGTCCCGACCGCGGCGATCCAGCGCGGCGCGCCCGGCCCCTTCGTCTATATCGTGAAGCCCGATCATACCGTCGCGGCGCAGCCGGTGACGCTCGGACCGAGCGACAGCCAGAACTCGGCCGTCACCAAGGGCGTGAAAGCGGGCGACGTCGTCGTCACCGACGGCGCCGACCGGCTAAAGGACGGCGCCAAGGTGACGCTTGTCGCGACTCCTCCAGCGGCGGCCGGCGACGCGGCGCCGCCGGCCGGCCAGCAACCGCAGGGCAAAGGGGGCGGCAAAAAAGGCGGCCAAAAGAGCGGCCAGCACGGCGGCCAGCATCGGCAGAACAGCCAGAGCGGCGGTTGAGCAGCGCCCGGTGAGCGTCATGAGCACGCCGTGAGCCCGCCATGAGCCCGTCGCGCCCCTTCATCCTGCGGCCGGTCGCGACCTCGCTGCTGATGGCGGCGATCATGCTGGTCGGGCTGTTCGCCTACCGCTTTCTGCCGCTATCGGCGCTGCCCGAAGTCGATTACCCGACGATCCAGGTGGTGACGCTCTATCCCGGCGCGAGCCCCGACGTGATGACCTCGTCGGTGACCTCGCCCCTCGAGGTGCAGCTCGGCCAGATGCCGGGCTTGAACCAAATGTCGTCGGTCAGCTCGGCCGGGTCGTCGATCATCACGCTGCAATTCAGCCTGTCGCTCAGCCTCGACATCGCCGAGCAGGAGGTGCAGGCCTCGATCAACGCGGCCGGCAACCTCTTGCCCTCGGACCTGCCGGCGCCGCCGATCTACGCCAAGGTCAACCCGGCCGACGCGCCGATTTTGATCCTGGCGCTGACCTCGAAGACATTGCCGCTGACCGACGTCGAAGACCTCGCCGACACCCGCCTCGCGCAGAAGATCTCGCAGCTGACCGGGGTCGGCCTCGTCAGCATCAGCGGCGGCCATCGGCCGGCGGTGCGCATCCAGGCGAATTTACGCCAGCTCGCCGCCTATGGCCTCAACATCGACGATCTGCGCACGACCATCACCAACGCCAACGTCAACACCCCGAAGGGCAGCTTCGACGGGCCGGCCCGGCAATATACGATCAACGCCAACGATCAGCTGAAAGAGGCCTCCGACTACCTCGATCTGGTGGTGGCCTATCACAACGGCGCGCCGGTCCGCCTCGCCGACGTCGCCAAAGCCACCGACGGCGCCGAGAACACCGCGCTGGCCGGCTGGATGAACACGACCCCGGCGGTGATCGTCAACGTCCAGCGCCAACCCGGCGCCAACGTCATCGAGGTCGTCGACCGCATCCAGGCGCTGCTGCCGCAGCTCAGGGCGACCCTGCCGGCGGCGGTCGATTTCACCGTGCTGACCGACCGCACCAACACGATCCGCGCCTCGGTCGCCGATGTCGAGTTCGAGCTCGGCCTCGCCGTCGTGCTGGTCGTGCTGGTGATCTTCGTGTTCCTGCGCAGCCCTGCGGCGACGGTGATCCCGAGCCTCTCGGTGCCGCTGTCGTTGGTCGGGACGCTGGCGGTGATGTATCTCGCCGGGTTCAGCCTCAACAACCTGTCGTTGATGGCGATGACGATCGCCACCGGCTTTGTCGTCGACGACGCGATCGTCATGATCGAGAACATCACGCGCTACATCGAAGCCGGCGACCCGCCGCTGCAGGCGGCGCTCAAGGGTTCGGAGCAAATCGGCTTCACGATCATCTCGCTGACGGTGTCGCTGATCGCGGTGTTGATACCGCTGCTCTTCATGCCCGACGTGGTCGGCCGGCTGTTTCGCGAATTCGCGATCACTCTCTCGGTGACGATCCTGATCTCGGCGGTCGTCTCGCTGACGCTGGTGCCGATGCTGTGCGCCAAGCTGCTGCGGCATCGGCCGCCCGAACAGATGTCGGCGATCGCGCGGCGCACCCAGGCGTGGTTCGACCGGGCGATCGCCGAATATGGCCGCCTGTTGAACTGGGTGCTCGATCGCCAGGCGCTGACGTTGCTGATCGCGGTCGCGACGCTGGCGCTGACGGTCGTATTTTATATAGCGATCCCGAAAGGCTTCTTTCCGGTCCAGGACACCGGGCTCATCCAGGGCATCACCGAGGCGTCGCCGGCGGTGTCGTTCGCCGCGATGGCCGAGCGGCAGCAGGCGCTCGCCGCGGTCGTCCTGAAGGACCCCGACGTCGTGAGCCTGTCATCGTTCATCGGGGTGGACGGCAGCAATGCGACGCTCAACGCCGGTCGCATGCTGATCAACCTGAAGCCGCGCGACGAACGCAGCCTCTCGGCCAGCGACATCATTCGTCGCCTCTCGGCCGAGACCGCGAAGGTCGCCGGCATCACGCTCTACATGCAGCCGGTGCAGGATTTGACGGTCGACGCGACGGTGAGCCGCGGCCAGTACCAGTTCGCCCTGGAGGACGCCAACCCCGACGAGTTCGCGACCTGGGTGCCGCGGCTGGTGCAGCGCCTGCAGCAGGTGCCGCAGCTCGCCGACGTCGCGACCAGCTACAGCGAGAACGGGCTGTCGGCGTACGTGCTGATCGACCGCGCCACGGCGGGCCGCTTCGGCATTACGCCGGCGACGATCGACAACGCCCTCTACGATTCGTTCGGGCAGCGCATCGTCTCGACGATCTTTACCCAGTCCAACCAGTACCGGGTGATCCTCGAGGCCGACCCGGCGCTGCAGCAATCGCTGTCGTCACTCGGCGCGCTCTACCTGCCGTCCTCGACCGCCGCCAACGGCCAGGTGCCGCTGTCGGCGATCGCCCAGGTCAACGAGGAAACCGCGCCGATGGCGATCAGCCATATCGGGCAGTTTCCCTCGGCGACGATCTCGTTCAACCTGGCGCCCGGCGCCTCGCTCGGCAGCGCGGTCGACGCGATCGGGCAGGCCGAGGCCGCGCTCGGCATGCCGGCCAGCATGATCACCCGCTTCCAGGGCGCCGCGCTCGCCTTCCAGGCGGCGCTCGGCAACGAATTGCTGCTGATCGGCGCGGCGATTGTCACGGTCTATATCGTCCTGGGCGTGCTCTACGAGAGCTACATCCACCCGATCACGATCCTCTCGACCCTGCCGTCGGCCGGTCTCGGCGCGCTCTTGGCCTTGATGCTCGACGGCAGCGACCTCAGCGTCATCGCGATCATCGGCATCATCCTGCTCATTGGCATCGTCAAGAAAAACGGCATCATGATCGTCGACTTCGCGCTCGACGCGCAGCGCAATGAAGGCCGCTCGCCGCGCGAGGCGATCTACCGCGCTTCGCTGCTGCGCTTTCGCCCGATCATGATGACGACCTTCGCGGCGATGTTCGGCGCCTTGCCGCTGATGCTCGGCAGCGGCACAGGCTCCGAATTGCGCCACCCGCTCGGCGTCACGATCGTCGGCGGGCTGATCCTGAGCCAGGCGCTGACCCTGTTCACGACGCCGGTCATCTACCTGGGCTTCGATCGGCTGGCGCAAGCCGCCCGGCATCGCTTCGGCCACTTGCTGAACCCCGGGGAAACGGCGCCGTGAACCTGTCGGCGACGTTCATCGAGCGGCCGATCGCGACCACGCTTCTGACGATCGGCGTCGCCCTTGCCGGGCTGTTCGCATTCGGCAAGTTGCCGGTGTCGCCATTGCCGCAGGTCGATTTTCCGACGATCTCGGTCAACGCCAACATGCCCGGCGCGAGCCCCGAAACGATGGCGACCACCGTCGCGACGCCGCTCGAGCGGCATCTCGGGGTTATCGCCGACGTCACCGAGATGACTTCGTCGAGCACCGTCGGCGGCACCCGCATCACGCTTCAATTCGGCCTCAGCCGCAACATCGACGGCGCGGCGCGCGACGTCCAGGCCGCGATCAACGCGGCGCGCGCCGATCTGCCGGCGAGCCTTCGCACCAACCCGACCTACCGCAAGGTCAACCCGGCCGACGCGCCGATCCTCATTCTGTCGTTGACCTCCGACACCGAGACGCGCGGCCAGATGTACGACGCCGCCTCGACAATCCTTCAGCCGGCCTTGTCGCAGATCGACGGCATCGGCCAGGTGACGATCGGCGGCAGCGCCGCCCCGGCGGTGCGGGTCGAGCTCAACCCGCTGCCGCTGTTCAAATACGGCATCGGCCTCGAAGACGTGCGCGCCGCGCTCGCCTCGGCCAATGCGCACAGCCCGAAAGGCGCGATCGACCAGGGCGAGCACCGCTTTCAGCTCTACACCAACGACCAGGCGAACCTGGCGGAGGACTACCGCCCCCTGGTCATCGCCTACCGCAACGGCGCCGCGGTGCGGCTGACCGACGTCGCCAGCGTCGAGGACGGTCCGGAAAACCTGCGCAACGCCGGGCTGGCCAACGGCAAACCGGCGGTGCTGGTGATCCTCTACATCCAGCCCGGCGGCAACATCATCAGCACCATCGACCGGATTTACGCCGAGCTGCCGCAGCTGCGGGCCTCGCTGCCGAGCGACATCGATCTCGCGGTGCCGGTCGACCGCAGCACGACCATCCGCGCTTCGCTGCACGATGTCGAGATAACGCTGGTCATCGCGATCGTGCTGGTGATCCTCGTCGTGTTCCTCTTCCTGCGCAACGCCCGCGCCACCCTCATTCCGAGCGTCGCGGTGCCGGTGTCGCTGATCGGCACGTTCGGGGCGATGTACCTGTTGGGCTACAGCCTCGACAATTTGTCGCTGATGGCGCTGACGATCTCGACCGGCTTCGTCGTCGACGACGCGATCGTCGTCCTCGAAAACGTCACCCGGCACCTCGAAGCCGGCATGGCGCGCCACGAGGCGGCGCTGCTGGGCGCGCGTGAAGTCGGCTTCACCGTGCTGTCGATGAGCCTTTCGTTGATCGCGGTGTTCGTGCCGATCCTGCTGATGGGCGGGCTGGTCGGGCGCCTCTTCCGCGAATTCGCGGTTGTCCTGTCGGTGGCGATCCTGATTTCGCTCATCGTGTCGCTGACGACGACGCCGATGATGTGCGCCCACCTGGCGATGCACCGCCCGCAACAGCAGCACGGGCGGTGGTATGTCGCCAGCGAGCGGGGCTTCGAGGCGATGCTCGGATTTTACCGCCGGACGCTGGCGCAGGCGCTGCGCTGGCCGGGCGTCGTGATGCTGCTCCTGTTGCTGACGGTCGCCCTCAACATCGGCCTGTTTTATTGGATCCCGAAGGGCTTCTTTCCGGTGCAGGACACCGGCCGCATGGTCGGCGGCATCCAGGCCGACCAGAGCATCTCGTTTCAGCTGATGCGGCAGAAGCTGACCGATTTCATTTCAATCATCCGCAAGGACCCTGCGGTCGCGAGCGTCGTCGGGTTCACCGGCGGCGGCCAGACCAATTCCGGCTTTGTGTTCGCCGCGCTGAAGCCGATCTCGCAACGCTCGCCGGTGCTGCAGGTGATCGCCCGGCTGCGGCGCCAATTGGGGCAGGTCGCCGGGGCGCGCCTGTTCCTCCAGCCGGTGCAGGACATCCGTGCCGGCGGGCGGGCCAGCAACGCGCTCTACCAGTATACGCTGCAAAGCGACGATCTCGCCCAGCTCTACGAATGGACGCCGAAGGTGACGGCGGCGCTGGAGAAGCTGCCGCAACTGACCGAAGTTAACAGCGATCTGCAGCAAAAGGGGCTGGAAACCGATCTGGTGATCGACCGGCCGACCGCGTCGCGGCTCGGCATCGCCGCCTCGCAGATCGACAACACGCTCTATGACGCGTTCGGCCAGCGCCAGGTTTCGGTGATCTATACGCCGCGCAACCAGTATCACGTGGTGATGGAGGTGGCGCCGCAATTCTGGGAAAGCCCGGAGACGCTGAAACAGATCTATGTCAGCACCGCGGGCGGCCCGGTCAAAGGCACCCAGGCCACCAATGCGCTCGCCGGCACGGTCTCCGGCAAGCCGGTGGCCGCGGCCAGCGCCGCCAGCACGGCTGCGCAGATCGCTTCCGACACCGCCCGCAATCAGGCGACCAATGCGCTCGCCAATACCGGTCGCAGCGCCACCTCGACGGGCGCCGCCGTCAGCACCTCGCACGAGAACATGGTGCCGCTGTCGGCGATCGCGCATTACAGCGCCAGCAACACGCCGCTGGCGGTCAACCATCAGGGATTGTTCGTCGCCGGCACGATCTCGTTCAACCTGGCGCAGGGCGTCGCGATCGGCGCCGCGTCGCAGGCGATCGAACAGGCGGTGGCCGCGCTGCACGTGCCGGCGACGATCCACGGCAGTTTCGCGGGCAGCGCGCAGCTGTTTCAAGAATCGCTCGCCAACGAGCCGGTCCTCGTCGCGACGGCGCTGCTCGCGGTCTACATCGTCCTGGGCGTGCTCTACGAGAGCTACATCCACCCGTTGACGATCCTGTCGACGCTGCCGTCGGCCGGGGTCGGCGCGGTGTTGGCGCTGATGCTGTGCAACACCGAATTCAGCCTGATCGCGCTGATCGGCGTCATCCTCTTGATCGGCATCGTCAAGAAGAACGCGATCATGATGATCGATTTCGCGATCAACGCCGAGCGCAGCGATGGGCTGGGCCCGCACGAGGCGATCTATCGCGCGGCGGTGGCGCGCTTCCGCCCGATCATGATGACGACGCTCGCGGCCATGCTCGGAGCGCTGCCGCTGGCGGTCGGGTTTGGCGAGGGCGCCGAGTTGCGCCGGCCGCTCGGCATCTCGATTGTCGGCGGGCTCCTCGTCAGCCAGGCCCTGACGCTTTACACGACGCCGGTGATCTACCTCTATCTCGACCGGGCGCGGCTGTGGGTCATGCAACACCGCGGCGGCGGTCAGCTGGCGCAGCCCGGCGAATGAGGCTGCCCCGCCTTTTGACGCCGGTTCCCCGGCGCACGCCCGGCAGGCACCGCCGCGCCACCCGGCGAATTTCGGGCGTCGCCGGGCTGGCGATCCTGCTGACGGCGAGCGGCTGCACGGTGGGACCCGATTACCACCGCCCGACCGCGCCGATTCCGGCCGCCTACAAGGAAGCCGGCTGGGAGCCGGCGCGGCCCTCCGACGCGATCGACCGCGGCGCGTGGTGGTCGGTGTACCGCGACCCGGCGCTCGACCGGCTCGAACGGCAGATCGACGTCTCGAACCAGAACCTCAAGGCGGCCGAGGCGGCGTTCCGCGAGGCCGAGGCGATCGTGGCGCAAGCCCGCGCCGGATATTTCCCGACCGCGACCGTCAACGCCGAGGCGCAGCGCTCGCGCGCCGCCGGCTCGGGGCAAATCTCGAATTTCTTCAGCGTCACCACGGCGGCAAGCTGGGTTCCCGATCTCTGGGGCAAAATCCGCCGCACCGTCGAGGGCAATATCGCCAGCGCCCAGGCCAGCGCCGGCGATGTTGCCAGTGCCCGCCTCGCGGCGCAGGGCCAGCTCGCCAGCGACTACGTGCAGCTGCGCATCGCCGACGAACTGAAGCGCCTGCTCGATGCCGCGGTGCAGGCCTTTGGCGAATCGCTGCGCATCACCCAAAATC
Source organism: Allostellaceae bacterium (assembly GCA_035309005.1). Classification (GTDB taxonomy): domain Bacteria; phylum Pseudomonadota; class Alphaproteobacteria; order ATCC43930; family CGMCC-115725; genus DATARH01. Next base: position 48,433 of record DATGFP010000013.1, read on the forward strand.
AGTACAACGCCGGCACCGCCGCCGCCTCCGACGTAGCGCAGGCGCGCACCCAGCTCGAAAGCACCCGGGCCCAGGCAGTCGCGGTCGGGGTGCTGCGCGCCCAACTCGAGCACGCGATCGCGGTGCTGATCGGCAAGCCGCCGGCGGAGCTGACGATCGCGCCGGTCGCCGCCGTGCCGCCGCTCCCCGAGATCCCGGCGGGCCTGCCCTCGACGCTCCTCGAGCGGCGGCCGGACATTGCCGCCGCCGAGCGCCGCATGGCCGCCGTCAACGCCCAGATCGGAGTCGCCGAGGCGGCGTTCTTCCCCACGGTTACGCTGTCGGCCGATGCCGGCACCGCCGCCGCGACGCTCGGCAAGCTGGTCTCCGCGTCGAGCCGGCTCTGGTCGTTTGGCTCGACCCTCGTCCAGACGATCTTCGACGCCGGCGCCCGCCACGCCCAGGTCGAGCAGGCGCGCGCCGCCTTTGACGCGGCGGTCGCGGATTACCGCCAGACGGTGCTGAGCGGCTTCCAGCAGGTCGAGGACGAGCTGGCCGCGCTGCGCATCTTGGCGCAGCAGGCCGCCGCCGAGGACATCGCGGTCGCCTCGGCGCGCGAAGCCGAACGCATCATCTTCAACCAATACAAGGCCGGCACGGTCGCCTACACCAATGTCGTCGTCGCGCAGACCACCGCGCTCAGCAACGCCGAGACCGCGCTCAACGTGCGCCAGAGCCGGCTGCTTGCTTCCGTCGCGCTGATCCAGGCGCTGGGCGGCGGCTGGGAGGCCGGACAGCTGCCCGGCGCCGAGCGCATCGAACGCGACAGCCCGCTCAATTTCAGCCCGCTCCCGCCATCCGACGCGGTGCCGAGCTTCTGGGACGCCCTGCCCAAGCTGTGGTAGGCGCCGCGGCGCCTCACAGCGTCAGCCCAGCGACATAGGACGCGAGGTCGCGCTGTGCGGCGTCCAGCCCATCCTGGGCCTTGCCGGCCGCGGCCGAGGCGGTATCGATCGCGGTCTCGGTCTCAGTGAATTTGTCGAGCAGCCGCTTGTGCAGCGCCGGATCACCGCCGAGCACCGCGAGGTTGCTGCGCAGCCGGGCCTCGTCGCCGACGAGTTGGGCGCGCTGCTGCTTGAGGCGTTCGAGCTCGGTGCGTTGCCGGCCGACCGCCCGCCGGCGCGCCGCCAGCGCGCTCAGCGCCTGGCGCAGCTGCGGATCGAGCTCGCTTGATGCGACGAAGGCGCCGAGCCGGTCGTCATCGATGTCGAGGAGACGGATCGATTCCTCAAGCGGCTGTTCCTCGACGACGCTGAGGCGGGTGTCGCCGCTCGCTGGAAGCGCCAGCGGGATGCGATAGGCGCCGGGCGTCAGCTCGACGGTTTTCGGATCGGGTGCGGTCAACGCGGCGCCGGCACGGCGCGGCTGCTCGACGATGAGCCGCGGCGCCGCCGGCGCGTTGGCCTTCACCCGGTAGTCGGTGGTCCAGCGCAGCGCCCGGCTGATGTGGAGGACGCCGTCGGCGACCCGCGCCTTGACGATCGGTTGGCGCTCGCCGGTTGTCATGTCGACCGTCGTCTTGCCGTCGACGGCATAGCTCAACAGCCGCTTGTCACCGGGCGGCAGCGCCGCGAGGCGCGCGTCGCCGAGGTAGAGCGCGCCCGTTTGGGCATTCAGCTGATAGAGCGTCAACACCCCGGGCGGCAGGCCGCTGCCGCTGTTGTTGGCCAATTCGATCGCCGCCAGCGGGTGGCGGCTGGCGACGGCGGGCTGGTAGAGATCAACCCGGCGCACCGGCAGTTCGCGGTCAATCAGCGGCAAAACGAGGCTTTGCCCGGCCGCGACATCGACCTTGTAGGGCGGCGTGAAGGCGATTTGCGTCGCCTCCTCGGCGGCCGCCGCCGCGACGATCGGGGCCGGCGGCGGCGCGGCCGGTGCCGCCGCCGCAGTCGCATCGGCCGCCATGTTCTCGGCGTCGCGACGCAGCAGGCCCAATGATTTGCGCTCGAGCGGCATGGGTTTACCGGAAACCTGGGCGGCGACGATGCCGCTGTCCGGCGGCGGCAGGATGCGGCTGCCGGATTCGACCGGCACAACCGGGCGCGGCACGTAATAGCTCTCGTACAGCGCCTGGCGGAAGGTCACCGGGTTGCCCGATAAGAGGGTCAGTTCGACCCCCTGCCAGGCGCGTCCGCTGAAATTCTCCAGGATGGCCCAGCCTTGCAACCGGGCGGTGGCGGCCTTGGCATCCGGCGCCAAGCTGAGCCGGTAGGAGGCTTTCCACAGCGGCATCGCGACGACGTAGCCGACCCGCACTGTGCGCGTACCGCTGCCGCGCAGGTGCAGCGTCAGTTCGCGCCGCGCCGCCGCGCGATGGCCGGCGATGCGCTGCAGCGCGGTATCCACCTGCGCCTGCAGCTTGGCGTCGGCGAACGCGATTGCGTCGACATCCTGCAGGACGAATTGCTGCAGTCCGGCAGCGGTCATCACACTGACCCGCGAGCGGGTGTCGACAGCGCCGCCGGGGCCGGCGACCGCTTCCCGGTCGACATGCACGAGGCGGCCGCTTATCGCCTTCGGTGCGGCGACGCGGATCTCGGCGCCCTGCAGCGCGTTCAATAGATCGACCTCGGAATTGAGCGCGGCGCGGTCGAACGGCAGGTCGGCAAAGCTCTGGCTCAGCGGCTCGCGGCCCGGCAGCGTGATCTCGCCGGCCGAGCCCTCGGCATCGTAGACGGCGAGGCTCTTCAAGACGTCGTCGACCTGGTCGAGCGGCACGTCGAGGCCGAGCTTCGCATCGCCATCGACTTGCGCCTCGTATTCGAAATAGCCGACCCCGCCGGTCGACAGCACGACCCGCTTCAGTACGAGGTCGGCCGCCGCCGCCGGCACGGCCAGCAAGACCACGCCGACCACGGCGGCGAGCCGATATGCCGATCGCAGCGTCATTCCATTCCTCCCCGCGCGAAATCCACCGATGATCGCTAACGAGAATGGCGAATTTGCGGTGCTCCGGTGCTCATCTGGCGGCGGCGGCGCGGTCGGAACCCGCCTCTGCGGCCGCGCCGGGGCGATTGACACCCGCGCCGGGCGCCGACCACTGTGCGCCGTCTTGGCTGGCGAGCGGAGCGGATCGTGGCGGTTTCTGGTGAGGTAACGGCGCGGCTCGGGGTCGATATCGGCGGCACCTTTACCGACGTCGCGCTGGACGTGCGCGGGCAGCGCTTCACCACCAAGGTGTTGACGACGCCCGCGGCGCCGGAGCGCGCCGTCATCGATGCGATCCGCGCGGTGCTGCACGATGCCGGCCTCGCGCCGGGGAACCTCGCGATCGTCATTCACGGCACGACGCTCGCGACCAACGCGATCATCGAGCGCAAGGGCGCCCGGACCGCGCTCGTCACCACCGAAGGCTTCCGCGACACGATCGAGATCCGCCACGAGAACCGCTTCGAGCAATACGACGTCAACATCGACCTGCCGCCGCCTCTGGTGCCGCGCCGGTATCGCTATGTCGTGCCGGAGCGCACCGACGCGCGCGGCCGCACCGTCAGCCCGCTCGACGAAGGCGCCGTCGAGCGCCTCGCGGAGACGCTTGCCGCGCAGCGCATCGAGAGCGTCGCGATCGGCTTTCTGCACAGCTTCACCAACCCGGCGCACGAAGAGCGCACCCGCGACATCCTCGCCGCGCGCCTTCCCGATGTAACCTTCACCCTCTCGTCCGAAGTGTCGCCCGAGATGCGCGAGTACGAGCGCTTCTCGACCGCCTGCGCCAACGCCTATGTGCAGCCGATGATCGGCCGCTACCTCGCCAATCTCGAGGAATTGCTGCGCGCCGAAGGGCTCCTTTGTCCGCTGTTCCTGATGCTGTCGGGCGGCGGGCTGACGACGGTCGAGACCGCGATCCGCTTTCCGGTGCGCCTGGTCGAAAGCGGACCTGCCGGCGGCGCGATCTTCGCCAGCCACATCGCGCGGCAATGCGGCCTCGACAAGGTGCTGTCGTATGACATGGGCGGCACCACCGCGAAGATCTGCCTGATCGACGAATTCCAGCCGCAATCGAGCCGCGCCTTCGAGGTCGCGCGCATCTACCGCTTCAAGAAGGGCAGCGGCCTGCCGCTGCGCATCCCGGTCATCGAGATGGTCGAGATCGGCGCCGGCGGCGGCTCGATCGCGCGGGTTGACCGGCTGCGCCGCATCACCGTCGGCCCGGACAGCGCCGGCGCCGATCCGGGCCCCGCCTGTTACGGCCGCGGCGGCCTCTTGCCGAGCGTCACCGACGCCGACCTCTTGCTCGGGCGCATCGACCCGACCGGCTTTTCCGGCGGCCGCATGGCCTTGGACCGCGCTGCCGCCGAGGGCGCGATACAGCGCGAGGTCGCCGACCCGCTCGATCTGGCACTGCCGCTCGCCGCCTTCGGGTTGAGCGAGATCGTCGACGAGAACATGGCCAATGCGGCCCGCGTGCACGCGATCGAGAGCGGCAAGGATGCGCGCGGCCGCACCCTTGTCGCGTTCGGCGGCGCGGCGCCGCTGCACGCCGCGCGGCTCGCCGACAAGCTCGGGCTCGACCGGGTGTTGGTGCCGTCGAGCGCCGGGGTCGGCTCGGCGGTCGGATTTCTGCGCGCGCCGATCGCCTACGAGATCGTGCGCTCGCAACTGCAGCGGCTGGAGGCATTCGACCCCGATGCCGCCAACGCGCTCTACGCCGCGATGCGCGAGGAGGCCGAAGCGATCGTGCGGCGCGGCGAGCCCGCGGCGCCGCTCGTCGAAACGCGCTCGGCCTTCATGCGCTACCGCGGCCAGGGCCACGAGATCGCGGTGCAGATTCCGGCCCGCCGCTACCACGCCGGCGACGCCAGCGAACTCCTCGCCGCTTTCGAGGCCGCCTACCGCGGGCTCTACAGCCGCGTCATCCCCGGCGTCGAGGTCGAGGTGCTGAGCTGGGTCGTGCTGCTCAGCGCCCCGGTGCCCGAGTTCGACGGGCCGATGCCGCCGGCGCCGG
>DATGFP010000014.1:0-7437 GCA_035309005.1 Allostellaceae bacterium
ATTCGATCAGTTCATGGCGGAAATGCGCGGCCGCCCGCCGGAAGGCCCGGCGCCGCAGCCGGGCTACTGATGGGCACTGCGGCACCGCGGCGCTACCCGCCGGCCAGCGAATAGCGCGGGTCGGCGGCGAGGCATTCGGCCTCGGGTAGGCCGAGTTCGTGGCGCACCGCGTTGGTGCCCAGCACCATCGCCACCATCTTGTATTGCGCGTGGCGCCGGCTCATGCCTTCGCGGCCCATGCCGCAATCGCTGGAGATCACCACCCGCTCCGGCGGCAAATATTTCAGTGCTTCTCGAACGATGTCGGCGACCTGGTCCGGCCGTTCGATCTGCAGCGTGTGGTGATCGATGACGCCGATCACCACCTTCTTGTCCGTGATCATCTTGCCGATCGCTTCGAGGTCGCCGGTGCCCGACGAGCAGGTCTCGAAGGTCAGCGCGTCGGCGTCGACCTGGTTCAGCGCGTCGAGCGTCGGCTGGTAGCTCTGCACGTCGCGGAAGATGCGCTGCTGCGCCGGGTTGCCCCAGCAGGTGTGGCACCACACCTCGGTCTTGCCGCGCAGCCCCTTGACCGTGTTGTTGAATATCCGCACCAGTTCGGGGATGTCGAGGCGGCCGAACGGCAAGCCCCGCGCCGGCACCATGTGGATTTGCGGTTCTTCCAGCTGGATCACCGGGCAGCCGGCATCGGCGAGCGCGTTGAGCTCCTGGTTGATCGCCTCGCTGAACGCCCAGACCCGCTCGACGGGATCCTTGTAGTAGTCGTCATGGACCGCGGCGGCGAGCAATTCGGGCATGATCGTGCCGAACTTGACCGGCTTTTGCGTGAGGCGCTGCGCGACCTTCCACATCGCGCCGTATTGCAGATTGCCGGGGCCGAGCGGGCCCGTGATGCGGGGCAATACCCGGGCCTCGAGCTGGTCGTGCAGGATCATCCCGCGCGGCGGCGAAGCGGCGGCGACCGCGGGCGGGGTCAGCGCCACCTCGCGCGAAAACCCGGCCATGTGGGTCAGCGGATAGCTCTGCCAGCTCCACCCGCCGATCTCTTCGTCGTAATGCGCGTCGCCGTCGGTGCAGATGTCGAGCCCGGCCACCTCCTGGGCGCGCAGATGCGTCGACACCGCATCCTCGTACTGCTCGCGCCAGCGGGCGTTGACCATCGCCTCGAGAAAGCTGCGGCCGCCGAGTTGCGCGGTGTGCCACGCCGGACGCGGTAAGGAACCGATGATCGATGTGGGCAGCAGAACACCGGCTGAGGCCTTGTACATCGTGTCCTCCCCTGTGGCCGCGATCTCCGGAGCCGGACGCCAGTCACCCGGTGAACGGCGTCATCAGCTGCCGGGCGTCCGGCAGCATTTCCAATCGCCCGATCGCCGCCAGCACGGCATCCAGACTGGCATCCGATAGTGGTGGCGCCGCATTGCCGGCGCAATCGCGAAACTTTGCCTCGAACTGCGCGTCGGTAAGCGGCTTTTGCGGCGACCCGATCGGATCCGTTGCCTCGACGGTGACCGCGCGCCCGTCGGTGCGTTGCACCGTGATGCTGACGGACTTGTTCGGGCGGCCGTCCCGCGCGACCCCGGCAATCCGATCCGACAATGCCAGTGCCGCGGCATCGCCCAGGCCGTCCACCTCGGCTATCCCCACTTTCCCACAAGCCAGGGCGGTGGCGACCAGGAACGGCTGGGCGAACTGCGCCTCGACGATTTGCGTCGGACGGCGCTTCGCCGGCCCGCGGGCGAACTGGTCTGCGTGACCGGCGGGATCGGCCTCGATCGTCACGGTCGCGATGTCGTCGGCCGCTTCGATGTCGAGCCGCGCGCGGGCCGCCAGCGCGGCATCGATCGCCGCGTGCAGCGGCCGGCCGCAGGGGTAGGGCTTGTAGCTCAGCTCTTCGCCGCGGAACGCCGTGCCGAGGTCGCGCAGCAGCACCGCGGCGTCGTAGCCGTTCGGCTGGTACAGTTCGAAGAACCCGAAGCGGCCGTTGAAGATGTTGTGCGCCCCGGTGAACCCGGTCTGCGCCAAGACGGCCGAGAACACGCCGGCGCTGGCTGCTTGGCCCGCCTGCATCCGCTTGGTCAGGGTGCCATCCAGAATGCATTGGCGGTTGCCGGCGGCGTGGCTGTAGGCGATGCCGAGAGCGTTGAGCATCTGCTCCGGCGCGAGGCCGAGCAGCTTGCCGGCGGCAGCGGCGGCGCCGAAGACCCCGATCGCCGCGGTGCGATGCCAGCCGCGGTCGAGCGTGCTGGCGAGCGCGATGCGGCACGAGACGTCGAGCCCGAGCGCGACCGCCAGCAGCAGATCCCGCCCACTTACGCCCCCGATGCTGTCCGATACCGCCAGCACCGCGCCCAATACCGAGACACCGGGATGGATCGAACCGCCGGTATCCAGCGTATCGTCGAAATCGAGCGCATGGCCCATGCTGGCATTCATGAGTGCCGCCTGCGGCGCCGGCAGGCGGACCCCGCGCAAGAGGACGCGGCTTTCCTCGATGCCGCCCCAGCGGGAGAGCACCGCGAAAAGTTCATTGATCCCCGCGGAGCCGCTGCCGCCGAGCATGCAGCCAAAGGTATCGAGAATGTCGCGGCGGGCAGAGGCGATGGCGCTCGCCGGCAGATCCGCGTAGCCGGTGCGGCAGATGTGCTGGGCGAGCGGCCAAGCGGGATCGTCGGTCATCGTCTGCTCCCAGCGGTTCCGATTGTTCGATGTTAGCTGGTATTGTGGACCGGGCGCACGTCGTCGATCGGAGGCATGAAAATCATGTTGAGGCTCTATTACGCTCCCGGCACCTGCGCGCTGGCGACCCACATCGCGCTCGAGGAGGCGCATGCGCCGTATGAGGCGGTTCTGGTCGATTTCCGCACGCAGAGCCAGCGCAGCCCGGAGTACCTCGCGGTCAACCCGAAGGGGCGGGTTCCGGCGCTGGTGACCGACAGCGGCACGCTCACCGAAACCCCGGCGCTCTTGTGCTTTGTGGCGCAGTGTTTTCCCCAGGCCGAGTTCGCCCCGCTCGCCGATCCCTTCGCCCTGGCGCGCGTCCAGGAGTTCAACAGTTACCTGTGTTCGACCGTGCATGTCGCGCATGCGCACCGCGTGCGGGGCACCAGGTGGGCCGATGGCGCCGACGCCATCGAAGCAATGAAGCAAAAGGCGCCATCGAACGTCACGGAATGCTTCGAGCTGATCGAACAAAAGTTCCTGAAAGGTCCGTGGGTCATGGGCGAGCAGTACACGATCTGCGACCCCTATCTCTTCACCATCGGCTCGTGGATCGAAGGTGATGGCGTCGACACCGCGAAAGTGCCGCGCGTCATGCAACACCGCGCGGCAATGCTGGCGCGTCCGGCCGTGCAAAAGGCGGTGGCCGCCGAAGGCACGCAGATCGCCTGACGCAGATGGCGCCGCAGCATTCGACGCATTTCGTGGTGGTCGGCGCCGGGGCCGCGGGGCTGATGACCGCCCGCGAACTCGCCCGCGCCGGCCAGCGAGTGAGCGTCATCGAGGCGAGAGACCGCTGCGGCGGCCGCATCTACACGCTGCCCGAAGCGGAATTCGGCTATCCGGCCGAGGGCGGGCCTGAGTTTGTCCATGGCGCCGCGCCGGTGACCCGCGCCGTAATGCGCGAGGCGGGGCTGTCCCTGGAGCCACGCGGGGGTACGCGCTGGAGCGTGCGCGGCGGGGTCTTAGCGCCCGACGAGGCGTCGCTGCCTCACGCGGATCGCTTCTACCAGGCTCTGAGCGAGGTCAAGGCCGATCTGCCCATCGCCGACTTCCTTCAGGCGCATTTCGCCGATCGGCGATACGACGAATTGCGGCACTCGGTCACCCGGACCGTCGAAGGCTACGACGCGGCCGATCCCAATCGCTTCAGCACATTCGCGCTGCGCGACGAATGGCTGGCGCGCGACGATGGCGAGCACGGTCGGGTCAGGAATGGCTATGGCGCGCTTGTCGAATATCTCCTCTCCGAAGGCCGCCGCCACGGCGTTGTGGTCCATTTCGGCGCGCCCGTGGCGGCGATTGACCAAAGCCGCGGTCGGATCGCCGTGCGCTGTCGGGGCGGCGCCGCCTTCGAGGCCGACGCCGCGATCTTGACCGTGCCGCTGCCGCTTCTCTCCGCGATCCAGCTACCACTGGCGGCGCGCGAGCGGGCCGCCGCCGGCGCCGATATCGGGTTCGGCAACGTCGTCAAGATTTTGCTGCGCTTCGCGACGAAATGGTGGGCCGATATCGGCGGCCGAGATCTCGCCGATTTGTCGTTCCTGCGATCAAACGCGCCGGTCCCGACCTGGTGGACCCAGCATCCAGCCGAACATCCGGTGCTGACCGGCTGGTACGCCGGCCCCAAGGCCGACCGGGTGTCGGCGCTCACCGGGGCTCAGCTGGTCGACATGGGGCTCGCCTCGCTCGCCGAGATTTTCGCTCTATCTGCGGACCGCCTCAGGGAGAACCTCGTCGCGTCACGCGCGATCAACTGGGGCAACGACCCCTTCGCGCGCGGCGCCTATTCCTACGCCACGCCGAAAACCCGCGACGCGCTGTCGGTGCTGCGCCAAACGAGCGGCGACGGGATATTCTTTTCCGGCGAGGCGCTCTACGACGGCCCCGATATGGGCACGGTCGAGGCCGCGCTGGCCAGCGGCGAGGAAACCGCACAGACGATCCTGAGAGAGCCGCCGGCGTCACCACCCCGGGCGTCGTAAAGCTCAGAGCGCCTCTCGGCGGCGGCGGCCGGGGCGGTGCTCAGGCGGGAAACTGGAAGATGTTGGCCGGCTCCTCGCGGAAGTCGCGCTCGCGCCGCAGCCATTCGGTCATCGCGACGACATAGGGGGCCGCGCCGCAGATCATCGCGATCTGGTCGTCGTTGAGCCTGAGGCCGGCGCGGCGGCAGGCGGCGATGACCATGTCGCGGGTCGCCGGGTCGCTGACCGGCTCCGGCGCCGGGGTCGGCGGCAGCGCGGTCGAAAAGGCGGCGCCCGGATCGAGCACCGGTCGGCGCTGGCGCCAGGCGGTCGCCTTCTCGTAGGCGTGCGCCGCGCGCAACACCGTCGCTTCATCGAACGGGCGGCCGACGACCTGCAGCGACAGCGGCAGCCCCACCGGTGTGAAGCCCATGCATTGCGCCAGCGCCGGGCCGCCCGTCACGTTGAACGGCGTCGTCAGCGAGGCATGCTGCCAGAACCGGATCGTGCGCCACGCATCGAGCCGCGGCGCGGGGCCGGAGGCCGTCGGCGTCAGCAGCACATCGTATTTCGCGTAAAGCGGCGCCATCTCGGCCAGCATGACCCGCCGCTCGCGCTGCGCCTGCACGTAGTCCGAGCTGCTGTAAAGGATCGCAGGCAGGGCGCGGCCGAGGAAATCGGCGCCGAACTCGTTCGTCCGGGTGCGCAGTTCCGCCTCGTGGATCGCGTATTGCTCGCTCTCGGCGATCGTGATCTTGACCGCGTAATAGTCGAACGCCGGGCGGATCCGCACATCTTCGAGCGTCGCCCCGAGCGAGCGGAAGACGTTGTAGGCCTCCTCGAACGCGGCACGCACCTCGGGCGCCACCGTGAGGTCGTCCTCGTAGAGATGACGCAGGATTCCGATCCGCAATCCCCTGATGTCACCGGTCAACGCGGCGCGGTAATCGGGGATCGCGCGCTCGGCGCTTGCGGGATCCTGAGGATCGTGCCCGGCCAACGCCTGCAGCATGATCGCGCAATCCTCGACCGTCCACGCCATCGGCCCGGCATGGTCGAAGGTAAAGGAATTGGCATAGACGCCCGCCCGGCTGACGAGTCCGTAGGTCGGCTTCAGGCCGACGATGCCGCACAGCGCCGCGGGGCCACGGATCGAGCCGCCGGTGTCGGAGCCCATCGCGCCCGGCACCAGGCCCGCCGCGATCGCCGCGCCGGCGCCACTCGACGAGCCACCGGTGAAATGCTCGCGGTTCCACGGGTTGCGCGCCGGCGGCCAGGCCAGATCGAACGATGGACCGCCATGCGCGAACTCGTGCGTCGCCAGCTTGCCGAGGAGGACCCCGCCCGCCTGGTAGAGGCGCGCCACCGTCGTCGCGTCCTCGCTCGGCACGTAATCGGCGCAGATCCGCGAGTGGCTGGTGGTGCGGATGCCGGCGGTGCAATAGATGTCCTTGAGCCCGAACGGTATGCCGTGCAGCGCGCCGCGGTAATTCCCCGCCATGATCTCGCGCTCGGCGGCGCGCGCCTGCTCGCGCGCCTTCTCCGGCGTCGGCAGCAGAAACGCGTTGAGCTGCGGGTCGAGCGCCTCGATGCGCGCGATCAGCGCGTCGGTCAGCTCGACCGGCGAGAGGCGGCGGCGCTCGATTAATTGCGCCGCCTGCGCGATCGTCAGGCAGTGCAGGTCGCTCGCCGGAGTGGTCATATCGTCGTCGGGCATGCTCGGGGTTCGCCGCCGGGCGCGGGGTTATTCGGCGGCCGCCCGTTCGCGTGGCAGGGTCGTTGCGGCGCGGGCGAGTATCGCGGCGGCGTTGCGGTGCAGTATCTGCTCGCGCGCGTCCTCGCCGATCTGCGCTTCCGCCAGCGCCTTCCGGGTCCAATCGCAGCCGAACTCGGTGCCATCGGTGCCGCAGACGATGCGCTCGGCGCCGTAAAGCCGCACGGCCGCCTCGATCGCGTGCGGGCCGAACGAGTTGCAATCGACGTACACCTTCGCCTTGCGGAAGCGCGCCGACGGCAGCTCCTCCTGCGGCGTGTCGAGGAGGCAACGGTGGTCCATGCGCTCGACCTCGTAGGGTAGGTTGCCGCCCAGGTTGTGGACGCACACCATCGCGTCGGGGTAGTCCGCGAGGTAGTCGGTGAGGCTCAGCGTCACCATCACCGATGACAGGCTCGCCTGCATGTCGAGCGTGCCGTTGCGGCGCCGCGCGTTGTCGGTGTCGGCCGCAACCTTGGGAAAAGCGTCGCCGGGCCGCGGGCCGTGGTGGATGAAAAGCACCGCATGGTGGCGGTTCGCGACTTCCAGGAGCGGCCGCATTGCCTCGGCGTCCTTGCGCGTCAGGAACGCGTTGCCCGGTAACTGCGCCCCGATCATGCCGAGCAATCCGAGCGCGCGCTCCAATTCGGCGGCGGCGGCGGCAATGTCGACAAGGGGCAGCGCGGCGAAGGCGGCAAAGCGGCCGGGATGTTTGCGGCAGATGTCGGAGAGGCCATCGTTGACCCGCCGGCACAACGGGACCGAGATTTCGGGCGGCTGCGCCTCGATCCAGCAGTACGTGCCGAGCAGCGACAAAACGCTCGTCTTCACCCCCTGCCGGTCCATGCGTGCCAAGTGGAACTGGACATCGTCAAAGGCGTCCGCGAGCGGCGTTTCGCCCATGCGCCCCGCGTTCAGCACCTCGACGCCGTCGCGGTTACGCACGATACGCGGTTCGCGGCTGCGGGCGCGCAAGGCATCGGCGACTTCGGCCGGCCG
>DATGFP010000015.1:0-165896 GCA_035309005.1 Allostellaceae bacterium
CCGCGCCGTCAGTCGTCCCACACCTGTTTCGGCATCGGCAGGTCGGCGAAATCATCGTCCGTCAGCGGCCGGTCGGCGGCGATCCCGTGCATCCCCAATAGCATGACCCATTGGCGCGTGTGCTGGCCGATATGCCAGGTCGCGCGCTCCATGACCTCGTGCAGCTGTTGCGGGCCGTAATAGGTCTCGACCGTCGCCTGCGCCGCTTTGTCGGCCGTGTCCTGCCACCACCGCGCGACGCGGCTGCGCACCCGGCGGCCGTAATCGGCCAGGGCCGCGGTCGACGCCATCTCCTCGGGCCGGGTGACCTCGCCGGGCAGCGAGTGGCTGAAGAAGGCGCCGCCCGCCACTTCGACAAACGCATCGGGGATGCGGAACATGTGGTGCGCCAGCCGCGCGTAGGTGCGCGGCCGGTTGGGCGTCAGCGTCGCGAGTTCGCCCTCCGGCATCTGCTGAACGATGCGCAGCGCCGCGTCGATAAAGCGCTGCATGCGCTCGACCAATTGCGCCGGCGACAATACCGGCCCGGCCTTCTCGTCGAGCCGCAGAAACTCGACGACCTGCGCGATATTCTGCGCGAAGACGAATTTGTCGCCGCGCGACAATACCGGGATCGAGCGCGCCCCCAGGCGCTGCAGCTCGGCCCGGCCGGCGGCGTCTTCCAACACGTTGATCGACTGGAACTCGATCCCACGGACCGAGAGAAACTCCTTGAGTCTCAGGCAGCTGGTTCAACCCGGCTGCCAGAACGCCTTCAATGGTGCGACGTCCGGCATGGCGCGTTTCCTTGTCAGAGCGATTCCAGAGCCTCACTTACGCGCTCCGCCGCGCCCGCGTCAACTCGCCGAGGCAGACCGTTGGCAGGCTTGGCGCTCGCTCGCTATAAACGGGGCATGCGCCGTTCGATCCGCCTCGGCTTCGCGGCCGCCATCGCGCTCGTCGCCGCGCTCGGCGCCTATTGCGCCTATTGGTTCATCGCCGCCGGCCGGATCGAGGAGGGGGTCGGGCGCTGGGCGGATTCGCTGCGCGCGCAAAACCTCGATCTGGCGTGGCGCAGCGCAAGGGTCGGCGGCTTCCCGTTCCGCTTTCGCCTCGAATTGAGCGCGGCGAGCCTGCGCCAGCACACCGCGGCGCCAGGCCCGGAGCTGCACGTGCCGCTGCTGACGGCGAGCGCCTCGCCGTGGAATTTTCATGTGTTCCGGCTCGCCGCGCCGCAGGGCCTCAGCGCCGCGAGCGGCGGCGACCACCCGGAAGCGACGCTGGCGGCGCGCCGGGCAACCGGCGTCATCGTCGTCGCCGCAACGGGCGGCGCGACGCTGTGGTTCGCGCTCAGCGAGCCCGCGGCCGACGCCGGCGTGCACCTCGCGGCGCGCGAGGCGACGGTGTGGCTGAACCTGCCGCCGCACCCGCCGCAATCCCATGGCGACCCGGCGGTCGGCGTCGCGCTCGAGGTCCGCGAATTGACGCTGCCGGTGGTGCCGCCGCCGTTCCACAACCCGCTCGACGAAGTCTCGCTCGGGCTGACGCTGCGCGGCGGCTATCCGGCCGGCACGCTGCGCCAGGCGGCGGCGGCCTGGCGCGACGCCGGCGGCACCCTCGACCTCGACCATCTGGCGCTCAGCTGGGACGCGCTCAGGGTCACCGGCTCGGGCACCCTGGCGCTCGATTCCGAGCTGCAGCCGATCGGCGGGTTTTCCGGCGCGGTCGAGGGCTATCCGCAGCTGATGACGGCGCTCGTCGGCGCCGGGCGGATGCGGGCCGGCGACGCGCGGCTCGCCGGCCTCGCGCTCGCGATGCTGTCGCGCGCCGGACCCGACGGCAGGCCGGAAATCGCGACCTCGTTCACGATTCAGAACGGCGAGATGTATCTCGGCCCGGCAAAGCTCGGGCGGGCGCCGCGGATCGACTGGCAGTGAGAGGGGCTTAGAGCGTTACCCGACCAAATCCGCATCGTCATTCCCGCGCAAGCGGGAATCCAGGGCAACTGACCGCCGCCTGCTCTGGACCCCCGCTTGCGCGGGGGTCACGGGGACATGTTTCGATCCTATCGGACCATGCTTTACGGCAGGCTTTCGGGCGGCGGCTGCGGCGCTTCGGCGCGCTCCGACATGCCGTAGTCGCGGATGACCGCCGCGACGCGCAGCCGGTAATTGCGGAAGATGCCGCCGCGGCCGGCGCGCTGCGCCTCGCGGTGCTCCTCGTGGCGGCGCCAGAGGGCGACCGCCGCCTCGTCGCGCCAGAACGACAATGACAGGATCTTGCCCGGGTTGGTCAGGCTCTCGAAGCGCTCGATCGAGAGGAAGCCGTCGATCTTTTCCAGTTCCGGGCGCAGCCGCGCGGCGATGTCGAGATAATCCTGGCGTCGCCCCGCCGCCGGCTCGACCTCGAAGATCACCGCATGCATCGCGTCAGGCCTGCTTGGCTTCGATGATCGAGCGGCGGATCGCGCGGGTGCGGGTGAACCAATCGTGCAGCGTGTCGCCGTCGCCGCGGCGGATCGCGCGCTGCAGCGCCGTCAAATCCTCGGTGAAGCGCTGCAGCAGCTCCAGCACCGCCTCGCGGTTTTCCAGAAAGATGTCGCGCCACATCACCGGGTCGGAGGCCGCGATGCGGGTGAAGTCGCGGAAGCCGCCGGCCGAATAGGCGACGACCTCGGATTGCAGATCCTGCCCGAGCTCGGTCGCGGTGCCGACGATCGTATAGGCAATCAGATGCGGCAGGTGCGAGGTCACCGCCAGCACCTTGTCGTGATGTTCGGCCGCCATCGTCGCCACGCGCATGCCGGCGAGCTGCCAGAGCGCGGTGATCCGGGCGACCGCCTCGGGGGCGGTCTCTGGGGTCGGGGTCAGGATGCACCAGCGGTCGCGGAAGAGTTCGGCAAACCCGGATTCGGGGCCGGAATGCTCGGTGCCGGCGACCGGATGGCCGGGGACGAACTGCACCCGGCCCGGCAACAGCGGCTGCAGCGCGGCGATCGCGGCGCCCTTGACCGAGCCGACATCGGTGACGATCGCGCCGTCGCGCAACGCCGGCGCGATACGCCGGGCGATCTCGCCATAGGCCGAGAGCGGCGTCGCGATCACCACGAGGTCGGCGCCGGCGACCGCCGCGGCCGGATCGTCGGTCGCCTCGTCGGCGATGCCGAGGCGGCGCACCGTCGCCAGCGTCTCGGCGCTGCGGGCGCAGGCGACGATGTGGGTTGTCGGGCTCTCCAGGCGCAACAGGCGCGCCAGCGAGGAGCCGATCAGCCCGATGCCGATGATCGCGACCCGCTCGAACAGAAGCTCCTTCATCGCGCCGCCATGAATTCGGCCAAGGAAGCCGCCACGATCTCCATCTCCTCGCCGGTGCCGATCGTGATGCGCAAATGCTGCGGCAGCCCGTAGCCGCCCATCTGGCGCACCAGGATGCCGCGCGATTGCAAAAACGCGAAGGCGGCGTCGGCGTTGCGGCCCGGCTCGTCGGGAAAGCGCGCCAGCACGAAATTGCCGACGCTCGGGGTCAGCGTCAGGCCGAGCGCGGCCAGCCGCTGCGACAGCCACGGCAGCCAGCGCTCGTTATGGGCGCGGGCGCGGGCCAGCGCGCCGACATCCTCGACCGCCGCCACCCCGGCCGCCAGCGCCGGCGCGGCGACGTTGAAGGGACCGCGGATGCGGTTCAGCACGTCGGCGATCGCCGGCGGGCAATAGGCCCAGCCGAGCCGCAGCCCGGCCAGCGCGTAGATCTTCGAGAAGGTCCGCAGCATCACGACGTTGTCGGCCCGGTTGACCAGCGCGACCCCGGGTTCGTAGTCGTTGCGGTTGACGAATTCGGCATAGGCCGCGTCGATCGCCAGCACGACATGGCGCGGCAGCCCCGCGTGGAGGCGCGCCAGTTCGTCCGCGGAGAGGTAGGTGCCGGTCGGGTTGTTGGGGTTGGCCAGGAAGACGATGCGGGTGCGCTCGGTGACGCGCGCGAGGAAGGCGTCGACATCGGCGGTCAGCTCGCGCTCCGGCACCGCGACCGGGCTGGCGCCGACCGATTGGGCGCCGATCGGGTACATCAGAAAGCCGTGCCGGCTGTACATGACCTCGTCGCCGGCGCCGGCGTAGGCGCGCATCAGCATCCCGATCAGTTCGTCGGAGCCGGCGCCGCACACGATGCGTTCGGGATCGAGCCCGTGATGCCGCCCGATCGCCGCGCGCAGTTCGGCGGCGCTGCCGTCGGGATAGCGGTGGATGTCGTCACAGAGCGCGCGGTAGGCGGCGATCGCCTTGGGGCTCGGGCCCAGCGCGCTTTCGTTGGAGGCGAGGCGGATCGGCCGCAGGTTGCCGGGGGCCTTCGACTCGCCGCCGATATAGGGAGCGATGTCGAGAATGCCCGGTCCGGGGACCGGGGCGCTGGGAACCGTCATGGCGCAAGCCTCTTGGGGTCTAGCCTCTGGCGGCGGCAGCGGCGGGCGCACCTGTCGTGGCGTCCGCCGCCGGCGCCGGCGCCAGTTCGGCCGCGGCGAGCGGCACGGCGTAGCCGCCGAACCGCAACAGCCGGAAGAGGTCGGCGCCGAGCTGCGCGCGAAATTCACCGAGGCGCGCATCGGACAGCGGCACAAAGCCGTCGATCTCAATGAGGCTGTTGGCCCCCTCGGCATGCTCGCAGGACGCCATGAAGGTGCAGGCGAGGCCGAGCCCGGACAGCGTCGCGAACATCCGGCCGCGGCTGATGCCGGGCGCGTTCTCGGCGACGAAGAGGGTGCGGTCGCGGCCCGTCGGGTGCTGCTCGCCACTGCCGATCGCCAGGGCGTCGCCGCCGTTCGAGCGGGCGTTGCCGCGCGCCCCGAACGGCAGCCGCGCGACGACGTGCGGCGTGCTGTCGTCGGTCGACAACAGATGCCGCCACCACGGGTCGGGTTCGCTTTCCTCCGGCATCGCGAGCACGCCGATCGCCGCCTGGCCCTCGGTCACCGCATGGATGACCTGGCCGGGCGAGCGGTAGGCCTGCATCGGCGTGTGGCTGCCGTAATGGTCGCGCGCGATGTCCCACAGGCCCGGCGCCTCGGGCGGCGCGCATACCGCGATCGCGAAAGCGCCCTGGAGGCGCACCGTCGCCGCCAGCAATTCGCGCCACATGCGCACCAGCGTCGCCGGCGGGAAGGCGCCCTCGTTGCGCGCGACGAGCCGCCGCACGATTTCGGCTTCGCGCGCCGGCTGGTGCGGGGCAAGGCCGTCGTTGCGGCGCTTGTGCGCGGCGACCCGCGTCACGATCTCTATCCGCTCGATCAAGAGGTCCTGCAACCTGTCATCAATCTCGTCGATGCGCCGCCGCAAATGGTCGAGATCGGACGGGATGTCTGACATGGTTTCGATCGCTGCCGGGACGTGGATAGTAGTAGAGTTGTGTACTGCTAAAATCAAAGAAAACGTTGACATGGCTGGCCGTCGCTCCATAGCTAGGCGCCTTCCGTCCGGCCTCGGCGGCCGTGCGCGGCGGCGCGGCGTCGGGCGCGATCGCGGCTGATTTTTACCTAGAGCATCCCTTGTCGCTTCTGACCGCACCCCGGCTACAGCGCCCCGGCACAGACTGGCCCGGCTATAGTCTTGAGGTCGCGGAGAAGCTGCGCCTCGATTGCGGCGCCGAGCTCGGCCCCTTCACCATCGCCTACCAGACCTATGGGCGGCTCAACCCCGAGCGCAGCAACGCGATCCTGGTATGCCACGCGCTGACGGGCGACCAGTACGTCGCCGACCCGCATCCCTTGACCGGCAACCCGGGCTGGTGGACGACGCTGGTCGGGCCGGGTGGCGTCCTCGACACCGAGCGCTATTTCGTGATCTGCGCCAACGTGCTCGGCGGCTGCATGGGCACCACCGGCCCGCGCGACACCAACCCGGCGACCGGTGAAGCCTGGGCGATCGATTTCCCGGTGATCACGATCCGCGACATGGTGCGGGCGCAAAAGCTCCTAATCGAGCATCTCGGCATCGCGCAATTGTTTTGCGTCATCGGCGGCTCGATGGGCGGCATGCAGGCGCTGGAATGGGCCTCGAGCTTTCCCGATGCGGTGTTCTGCGCCGTGCCGATCGCCGCGGCGGCGCGCCATTCGGCGCAGAACATCGCGTTCCACGAAGTCGGCCGGCAGGCGATCATGGCCGATCCCGAATGGTGCGGCGGGCGCTATCTCTCGCTTGGCCGCAACCCGGCGCGCGGCCTCGCGGTGGCGCGCATGGCGGCGCACATCACGTACTTGTCGGAGGCCGCGCTGCACCGCAAATTCGGCCGCAACCTGCAGGACCGCAAGAGCGTCACCTACGGGTTCGACGCCGATTTCCAGGTCGAGAGCTATTTGCGCCACCAGGGCAGCACCTTCGTCGACCGGTTCGACGCCAACGCCTATCTCTACATCACCCGGGCGATGGATTATTTCGATCTCGCGGCCGAGCATGGCGGCTCGCTGCCGGCCGCCTTCGCCGGCAGCCAGCCGCGCTTCTGCATCATCTCGTTCACCAGCGACTGGCTGTTTCCGACGTCGGAGAGCCGGGCGCTGGTCCATGCCCTCAACGCGGTCGCCGCCAATGTCAGCTTTGTCGAAGTCGAGACCGACAAGGGGCACGACGCCTTTCTGCTGCACGAGCCCGAACTCTTCGCGACGCTGCGCGGCTTCCTCACCGGCTGCGCCGAGCACCGCGGCCTGACCCGCTTCTGGACATGAGCGTCAGCGACGCGCTGCCGCTTCCCGCCGCCGAGGCGGCCCCGACGGCGCCGGCCTTCGCGACGCTGCGGCGCGATCTGCGGCTGATCGCCGACATGATCGAGCCGCACGCGCGGGTGCTCGACATCGGCTGCGGCGACGGCGCGCTGCTCGCCTATCTGGCCCACGACAAGGCGGTCGACGCGCGCGGCATCGAGCTCAGCCAATCCGGAGTCAACGCCTGCGTGCGGCACGGCCTCTCGGTGATCCAGGGCGACGCCGACCGCGATCTCGAAGCCTTCCCGCGCGGCGCCTTCGACGTCGTCGTATTGAGCCAGACGCTGCAGGCGACCCGCCAGCCGCGCTACGTCGTCGAAGAGCTGCTGCGGATCGGCCAGCGGGCGATCGTGTCGTTCCCCAATTTCGGGTTCTGGCGCAGCCGCCTCGCGCTGTTGTTTCGCGGCCGCATGCCGGTGACCGAGGTCTTGCATCACGCGTGGTACGAGACGCCCAACATCCATTTGTGCACGATCCGCGACTTCGTCGCGCTGTGCGACGAGCTCGGCGCCACGATCGAGCGCAGCCTGACCCTCGACCGCCACGGCAACCCCTATTCGCTCGATCCGCGCGGCAGCCTCGCCAACCTCCTGGCCGAGCAGGGAGTGTTTGTGCTGTCCGGCACGCGGAATAAGCCCGGGGGCGGGAAGGCGGCGGGCCGATGATCATCGCACAGCTCTCCGACCCGCATATCGTCGCGGCCGGCAAGCTCTTCCGCTGCCCGGTGCTAGGCGCCGCGCCCGGTCGCCAGCGGGTGTCGTGCGAATTCGACACCGCGCCCTACCTGGCGCGCGCGGTCGCGGCGCTCAACGCGCTGGCGCCGCGCCCCGACATCGTGGTGGTGACCGGCGATCTGGTCGACCATGGCGAGCCCGCCGAATACGACCAGCTGCGTGCGCTGCTGGCGCCGCTCGCGATGCCTTATTTTGTGATCCCCGGCAATCACGACGCGCGCGAGCCGCTGCGCGAGGCCTTCCGCGGCGACGGCTACCTGCCCCCCGAGGGTCATCTGCAATACGCGATCGAGGATTATCCGCTGCGCCTCGTCGCGCTCGACACGCTGGTCCCCGGAGAGCCCGGCGGGCGGCTCTGCGCCGAGCGGCTGGGCTGGCTCGACCGCGCGCTGGCGGCGCAGCCGCGGCGCCCGACCGCGATCCTGATGCATCACCCGCCGTTTGCGACGCGCATCACCTACATGGACGGCTTCGGCCTCGACAACGCCGCGGGCTTGGCCGAGATCGTCATGCGCCACAGCCATGTCGAGCGCATCCTGTGCGGCCATCTGCACCGCGCGATCGACCGCCGCTTTGCCGGCACCGTCGCCGGCACCGCGCCGAGCACGGCGCACCAGATCCGCCTCAACCTCGTGCCCGATACGCGCATCAGCTTCGTCTTCGAGCCGCCCGGCTACCAGCTGCACATCTGGGACGCAAGCGAGGGGCTCGTCACCCACACCGCAATCCTCGGCGAATGGGCCAGCCCCCACCCGGTCGCTTCCGGGTAGGGGTGGCCCAGCGCGGCCCGCCGGCTTAGACGCCGGCGTATTCGGCGGAAATGTCCTTGTTGGTGTAATCCGTCAGCATCGCGGTCGCGGCGATGCCGATGACGGCGCACAAGGCAATATACAACGCGATCGGCAGGCTCGAGTGATAGGTCGCGAACAGCCATGTCGCGATGAACGGCGAGGGGCCGCCGGCGATGATCGAGGCGAGCTGGTAGCCGAGCGAAGAACCGCTGTAGCGCAGCCGCGGCGAGAAGCTTTCGGCGATCAACGCCGCCTCGGGGCCGTATTGCGTCATGACCGGCAGCAGCGATAGCGCGATCGCCAGAAAGATGATCCACGGCACGCCGGTATCCAGCATCGCGAAGTAGATGAAGCCGAAAATCCCCATCGAAAGCGCGCCGAGCATGAACATGTTCTTGCGGCCGACCTTGTCCGACAGGGCGCCGGCGAAGACGACCCACAGGAAGCCGAGGATCGTCTGGGTGATCACCGCCGTCAGCAGGAAATTGCGGCTCTGGTGCAGCACCGTCGTGCCATAGGTGAAGACAAACGCGCCGACGATGTAGCCCGGCGCCTGTTCGGGCAGCCGCAAGAGGGCGGTCAGGATGACCTGCTTGGGCTGGCGCTTCAGCACTTCGAGCACCGGCACGCGTTCGATGCGTTCGTCGGCGATCACTTTCTGGAAGACCGGCGTCTCGCTGATGCCGAGCCTGATCCACATGCCGATCGCAACCATGATGATGCTGATCAGGAACGGAATGCGCCAGCCCCAGACGTTGAACTGGTCGCCGGACAGATAGCTGAACCCGAGGACCGCCGAATTGGCGAGGAACAACCCGCACGGCGCGCCGAATTGCGGCCACGCCGAGAGAAAGCCGCGGTTTTTGGAGGTGCGAGCCCATTCCATCGACAGCAGCACCGAGCCGCCCCACTCGCCGCCGACCCCGATCCCCTGGACCAGGCGGATCACGGTCAACAGCACCGCGCCCCAGATGCCGATGCTGCTGTACGCCGGGACGAGGCCGACAGCGGTGGTCGCGATGCCGGTAATCAGCAGCGTCGCGATCAGGGTCGCCTTGCGGCCGATCCGGTCGCCGTAGTGGCCGAAAATCGCCGCGCCGATCGGCCGCCCGACAAAGCCGATAAAGAAGATCGCAAACGACGCCAGCACGCCGGCGAGCGGGTCTTCCTTAGGGAAGAAGATCGGCCCGAACACCAATGCGCTGGCGGTGCCGTAGAGCAGGAAATCGTACCATTCGATCGTCGTGCCGACCGTGCTGGCGATCACGGCGCGGCGCAATTGCCGGCGGTGTTCGTCGTCGGACATGCCGGCGAGTTTGGCTTCGGTTGCGCTCACGGCCTTCATCCTCCCCCATGTGTTGCCGCCGCTCTTTGGCGAGCGGACGGCTTTTCAAGCACTTGGGATGCTAGCAGCGATGCCCGGAAAAGAAACCGCCGTCATGCGGCGGGCCGCGCGCTGGGCGAATTGCGCCTATGCAAGAATGTGGCAGTTCGTCGCAGCTGTCGGGTCTATAGCCCGTGCGCCACCGGCGTGTAGACGAGGCGGCGGCGGGGCACCCGGACCGCGCCCGGCTTGGCGTAGATCTGCTTGGTCGCCTCGACCAGCAGTACCCCGGCGAAGGTCGGAAACCAGCGCTTGCCGATGCGCTCCCAGGCCGGCGCCGAGCGCAGCATCATGCGGTGCGCCGAGGGCGGGATGAAAAGCGCTGCGTCGGCGCCGACCGGGGTGAACTCTTCGTCGCGCAGTACTTGCGACAGCTGCGAGAGGGTATAGGGCCGGCCCGAGCCGAACGGGGTGCGGTCGAGCCGGGCCCAGATGCCGCGCCGGTTGGGCACGACGATCAACACCCGGCCGCCGCCGGCGAGCACCCGCCAGATCTCCTTCAGCATCGCGCGGACTTCTTCGCTGGTCTCCAGCGCGTGCACCAGGAGCACCCGGTCGACCGAATAATCGGCGAACGGCAGCTCGCCCTCGTCGGCCAGCGTCACCAAATTGGCGCCCTCGGCCGGCCAGCGCAGCACCCCGAGGGAAGCCGGCATCAGCGCGATCGTGCGCTCGGTCTCGGCCGACAGCGCCGATAGAAACGGGGTCCCGTAACCGATGCCCAAGAGCCGCATGCCGCGCAAATCGGGCCACACCCGCTGCACCGCGCGGCGGATCATCCGGCGCGCCACCTGGCCCAGCGCGCTGCGGTAGAAATCCCTCAGATCGACGACGTCGGACGGCATCGCCGCAGCTTAGCACGCCGGCGCGATTTGCGCGGAGCCGCCTGCCTCAGTTTGAATGTAACAGCGTTTGCAAGCTGGAGGCGACGGAGCGACGAACAATCGAGACGATAGCCACCGTCGCAATGGTGAAATGCAGGTTCCACCGCCGGTAGCGATAGCCCCAACCGCCTTTGCCTTCTCCGCGCTCAATTATGACGACGGCCCCAAATAGGGTGGCCGAGATGAACATGCCGAAGGCGTACCATTTGACCGCGAAGGGCAAGAACATCCGAATTTCGTCTAACGTCATCCGACCTAACCGATCCGCCTGCGCCCTGCTCCGTGCTGTCCAGTACGCATATGGGAACGGAGCGGCCAGCGCGACACCCCGTCAACGGCCGTTGCGTTGAAACTGAGACACTCCTTGAGCCGCCGGCGGATGACAGCGCGGCGGCCCGGGGCTATCGTCGCCTCTGGGCGCACGAGGAAAAGAGGGAGGCGGGCGATGCAGATCGGCGCGGCGATGTTCTTCACCGACTACTCGATGAGCGCCACCGAGCTCGCGCGCGAACTGGAGGCGCGCGGCTTCGAATCGATGTGGGCGCCCGAGCACTCGCACATCCCAACCTCGCGCAAGACACCGTTCGCCGGCGGCGGCGAGCTGCCGCAGCAGTATTACGACGTGATGGACCCGTTCGTGACGCTGGCCGCGGCGGCCGCGGTCACCGGCACCTTGAAGCTCGGCACCGGCGTCTGTCTCGTGATCCAGCGCGACCCGATCCAGACCGCCAAGCTCGTCGCCTCATTGGACCAGGTATCGGGCGGACGCTTCCTCTTCGGGGTCGGCGGCGGCTGGAACGCCGAGGAGATGGCCGACCACGGCACCGCCTTCCCCAGCCGCTTCAAGCTGATGCGCGAGCGGATCGAGGCGATGCGCGCGATCTGGACCAACGACGCGGCCGAGTATCACGGCGAATTCGTCGATTTCGCGCCGATGATCGCGCGGCCGAAGCCGCTCCAGCGTCCGCACCCGCCGGTCATCGTCGGCGGCATGTTCCCGGTCGCGGCGCGCCGCGCGCTGCGCTACGGCGACGGCTGGATCCCGCATCTGCGCCGCCCGCACTACGAGGACGTCACCGATTACCTGCCGCAGTTCCGCCAGATGGCGCTCGAAGCCGGGCGCGACCTCGCCGGCGTGCCGATCACGGTGTGGGGCGTGCCGCCCGATTTCGACCGGATGCGGCGCTACCAGGACCAGGGCGTCAGCCGCGGCGTCGTGCAATTGGCCGCCGAAAAGGCCGCCACGATCCTGCCGCTGCTCGACCGCTGGGCCGAGCTGATCGCCCGCCTGAATTAGCGCCGCGCCGGCTAGTGTCCCGATCCCGAGGTTTTGCCGATCAATCAACCCCATCTCCGCCATCCCGGCGCAGGCCGGGACCCATCGCTCAGCCGCCGCGATGGTTGACGCATGGGTCCCGGCCTGCGCCGGGATGGGGGAATATTGAGGAAAACATTGTCCGTCGAACTTTGCGATCAGGACACTAGCGCCGGCCCCCGGTGCCGCTGACCCCTATCCAGGCGGGCGGGTCGCTCGCCGGGAAGCTGTCTTCGGAGGGTCCTGCACCGGGTCGAGCAACCGCCGGTCGCGGATCATGGGCGGCTGCCACGCCGTGCTGACGCCGAGACTGCGATAGGCCGGGCAGTGGCCGCCGAGGCCGCGCAGCAGCAGCGCGCCGCCGCCCAGCCCCAGCACGATGCGGCCGGGCGTCGGGCGGGCGAGGGCGCGCAGCACCAGCATCGCCCCGGCGACGGCCGAGCCGATTCGCTCGGCGCCGCCGATATTGATCTCCGGCGGCCGATCGGTTGCGTTCGCGGTCATGCTGCCTCCATCGCCTAGCGCCTGCCGCGCCAACGAGCGCCGCGGCGGCGCGGTTCCGGCGCTCGCGTGCGGCGCGGATTGCCGAACCTCCGCCACACTTTCGCGGCATAATCGCGCGTTGGGGCAGCGCTTTGCGCCGCTGCTTGGGTGGGGGAACAAATTCGATGCGCCCGGGCGATGCCTGAGCCGCGCCTGCGCCTCGATCCCGATGAGCGGCTGGTTCCGCCGGCGGCGCCGCGTCGGCCGCGCCCGGGTTCGCGCCGTGGCCGTGGCGGCGGCCCACGGCGGCCCTGGACCGGCCGGGTCACGCGCCTCGCGGTGCTGCTCTTTTTGTGGGGGCTGGTCGCCGCCGTCGGCGCGCTCGCCTATTTCGCCCTGACGCTACCCGACACCAGCCGCCTCACGGTCAGCGAGCGCCGGCCCAACATCACAATCCTCGCCGCCGACGGCAGCCCGATCGCGAGCTTCGGCGACCTCTTCGGCCAGCCGTTGACCCTCGGCGAGATGACGCCTTTTCTGCCGAAGGCCGTGATCGCCACCGAGGACCGCCGCTTCTACAGCCATTTCGGCGTCGACCCCGTCGGCATCCTGCGCGCCGCGTTCGCCGATCTGCGCGCCGGGCACGTCGTCGAGGGCGGCAGCACGATCACCCAGCAGCTCGCCAAGATCCTCTTCCTGACGCCGCAGCGCAGCTTTGCCCGCAAGATCCGCGAGACGCTCTTGGCGCTGTGGCTCGAGCGTCAATTCAGCAAGAACGAGATCCTCGAAATCTACCTCAACCGGGTCTATCTCGGCGCCGGCACCTATGGGGTCGACGCCGCGGCGCACCGCTATTTCGGCAAATCCGCGACCCGGCTCAGCCTGTTCGAGAGCGCGGTCATCGCCGGGCTCCTGAAGGCGCCGACCCGCTTCAGCCCGGCGCGCGACCGCGCCGCCGCCGCCGCGCGCGCCGCGCAGGTGCTCGACAACATGGTCGAAGCGGGCTTCATCAGCGCGGCCGACGCCGGCGCCGCGCGGCGGCAGGGCGCCGCGCTGGCGGCCGGGCGGCCCGGCTCGCGCTATTTCGCCGATTGGGTGGCCGACCAGATCCGCGACTTCTCCGGCGCCGCCGACCGCGACCTCGTCGTCCGCACCACCCTCGACCCGCGCCTCCAGGCGGCGGCCGAGGCCGCGATCGGCGACACGCTGGCGCGCCACGGCGCGCGCGACAAGGTCAGCCAGGGCGCGCTCGTCGCGCTGGCGCCGGACGGCGCGGTGCGCGCGATGGTCGGCGGGCGCGACTATGGCGAGAGCCAGTTCAACCGCGCCACCCAGGCGCAGCGCCAGCCGGGCTCAGCCTTCAAGCCGTTCGTCTACCTCGCCGGGCTCGAAGCCGGCTTGCGCCCCGACGACCGCTTCCTCGACGCGCCGATCCGCATCGGCAATTGGCGGCCGCGCGACTATACCAACCACTACCAGGGCGAGATGAGCCTCGCCGACGCGCTGGCGCAATCGATCAACTCGATCGCGGTGCAGGTCGCCGAGCGCGCCGGGATCGGCCGGGTGGTCGCGACCGCCGGCCGGCTCGGCATCGTCTCCGACCTGCCGCCCGACGCCAGCATCGCGCTGGGCACCGGCGAAGTTAATTTATTGGAGCTGGTCTCGGCCTACGCGCCCTTCGCCAATGGCGGCTCGGGCGTCCTGCCCTACGGCGTCGGCGAAATCCGCGACAGCGACGGCAAGCTGCTCTATCGCCGCAGCGGTTCGGGGCCGGGCCCGGTGGTCGCGCCGCAGTATGTCGGCATGATGAACGCGATGCTCGAAGGGGTCATCGCGCACGGCACCGGCCGCGCCGCGGCGCTGCCGCGCCCCGCCGCCGGCAAGACCGGCACGACGCAGGATTACCGCGACGCCTGGTTCATCGGCTACACCGCCGATCTCGTCGCCGGGGTATGGTTCGGCAACGACGACGACACGGCGATGAAGCGGGTGACCGGCGGCTCTCTGCCGGCCGCCGCGTGGCGGCAATTTATGCTGGCGGCGACCGGCGGGATGCCCGACCGGCCGCTGCCCGGACCGCAGTCCGCCGCCGCCGAGGAGGCGCCGGCCGGGCAATCGCCGGCCGAGGAGTCACCAATCGACCGGCTGCTCGGCTGGCTCGCCGCGCCGTCGCCGGCAACCCCCGGCGCGCCGCCCGCCGATGGCGCGCGCTACCCGGGCCCGCCGCCGCGCGACTGAACCGCAACGCTAAAATTGCCACAATTGCATGGTAGCGTGTGTTTTGTGGGCCGCCCTCGGCTCACCCGGGGAGGGCGCGGCGCGACGAGCTGGCTGTAAATCCGCTGCAGAATCAGCAAAAATCGAGGTTGAGACCGGGGTCTTACATCCCGAGGATCGAGCCGGTGAGCGAGCGCGGGTCGCGGCGGGGCCAGCGGCCGCTTTCGACCTGGTGGAAGAAATCGCCGAGGGCTTGGTTGAAGAGGCCGGGCTCCTCGATGTTGAGGGCGTGCCCGGTATTGGGAAAGACGACGAGCGCAGCGCTGGGGATCAGCCGCTTCATCAGGAGGCCGGGTTCGAGGCAGGGGTCGTCCTCGTCGCCGGTCGCGACGAGCGTCGGCACCGCGAGCTTTTTCATCTCGTCGGTCAGGTCCCACAGCGAGGGGCGGCGCGCCTGGACGCCGCGCATCGTGTTGGCGGCGCCGCGGGTCGAATGCTCGGCGAGTTGGGCGAGGAACTCGGCATAGCCGCGCGGGTCCTTGTTGAGGTACTGCACGCGGGTCGGCCCGGCGCCGTAGGTCTTGGCGACTTCGGGCATGCCGTCCGACTCGATTTTCGCCGCGGTGCGGCTGGTTTCGTCGCGGAATTGCTGGCGCTTGTCGGGTTGCGCGCCGTAGCCGCAGCCGGCGACGACCAGGGAGGTGGCGCGGTCGGGATAGGCGAAACCGAAATGCAGCACGGCAAAGCCGCCCATCGAGATGCCGACGATGTGCGCCTTCGAAATGTTGAGAGCGTCGAGCACGGCGCGGATGTCGTCGCGCGCCCGCTCTTGCGAATACTGATGCCAGTCCTCCGGCACGTCGGAGGGCGGATAGCCGCGCGCGTTGAACGCGATGCAGCGGTAGCGCCGCGCGAAATAGCGCAGCTGCGTCTCGTAGCTGCGGATGTCGCCGGCGAATTCGTGGACGAAGATGATCGGGTGGCCGGCGCCGGTTTCCTCGTAATAGAGGCGGACGCCGTCGTCGGTGGTGAGGTGGGGCATTATTCGGCTGCCTGCGGTTTGCTGCGGACGGTTTTGGCGATGTCTTTCTGGCGATCGAACTCGGCGCGGCGGCGGGCGATCTCCTCAGCCGAGAGCAGTGCGATATTGGAGAAATCGAGCTTCCAGTCGGGATTATCGCTCCAGCGCAGCGGCGACTGCACGGTGGTGCGCGGCGCCGGCGCCGCTTCGAGGACGCGCAGCGCGAGGTCAAGCGTCAGCGCCTGCGATGCCGGGTCGTGCGGCCGCCCGCAGGGGTTGCCGAGCGGGAAATCGCTGAAGAGAAAGCGCGGCACGCCGGCGTACTCAACAATGTCCTTGGCGCATCCCATGACCACGGTCGGGATGCCGTTGGCTTCGAGATGACGGGCGGCCAGACTCACGGTCTGGTGACACACCGGTCAAACCGCGACGAGGATCGCCGCGTCAACCCGGTCCTCGCGAAGCCGCGCCAAGAGTTCGGGGCAGTCGCGCTCCAAGGTCGCGCGGTGGCTGCGGTCGGTGGGCGCGCCGTGGAAGCGCGGCGCGACCTCGCCGATCCTCCCTTCCGCCGCGAGCCGCCGCAGCGCCGGCAGTGGGAACCAGGTGTTGGGATCCGCGGCCGTCGTATGGGCGCGGTCGTAGCCGATATGCGAGATCCGCAGATCGTGGTCCTGGGCGCTGTCGCCGGAATAGACCCGGTAGAACTTGGCGGCGGCGTTGTAGGGCGCGCCCGGCCCCTGGTCGCCCTTCCCCGGCTGGTAGGGCGCCGCCGTCGTGACGAGGCCGATGCGGCTTTCGCCAAGCGGCTTCGTCAGCGGCGCGAACGGCACCTCGGCGTAATGCGCCCAGCGATAGGGCGCCCCGTAGCCGAGCGCCTGGTAATAATCGCCGATGCGCTGCCGATAGGGGATCGGCGCATCGTGCTCGGGCGCGAACCCGAACCCCTCCTCCTCAAGCTCGCTCATTGCATCTTCCCTATTTCGCCTTCTCGAGAACCGCTTCTATCGCCGCAAGCCAGTCGCCCCACGCGGCAGGATCGGCTGGCAGACCATCTGCCCACAGGTTCATCTGGATGTCGCTCAAGACCGACCCGAGTTCGCTCTGCCCTCCCGTACGGTCGTGATATTCCTTAAGAAAAATGAACATGGCGCGGAACGCCTGCTCGGGCGACAGCATTTTCTTCCGCATCACAGTGTCCCCAGGAATTCGATTGGGCTTGGGTTAAGCCCGCCATTCGTGATTTTGCCATCACGGACATGCACCCAAATTTGAGTGCCGTCGCCAAGCGTTGTCATGAACCAGTCCGTCCCGAATACGTCAGTGCCAAGGAAATTTTCCGGGCGATTGGCGACATCAAGCAAGATTCGCCGGTTCACCGGCGTGTCCTCGCCGAAATGGCCCCGCGCATTGCGGAATATGTGGGGTATTCTCCGTTCATCGATTGTAATCGACGGCATGCCCCAGCCAGTCGGTTCAGCCGGCCTTGAAGTATTCGACGTCTTCGGGCCGAGGGCGCCAGTCGGGGTTGCTCGGCCATTCCTTGGTGCGCCCGGCCATGTCGCCGCCGTAGCGCACCCGGAAGAGGAGGGTGCGCAGGGGGCCAGTGATCCATTCGTGCAGTTCGCCCGGCGGATGCACGACGAACGAACCCGGCACCACTTCGACGGTGCCTTCCGGCGTCTTCATCGTGCCGCCGCCCTCGAAGCAGAAATAGATTTCGGTGGCGTGCGGGTGGCAGTGGTAGGGGCTGGTCTGCCCCGGCTCCCAGCAGGCGACCGTGACGTCGCCCTCCCCGACCCGCCCGAGCACCCGCTCGACGTGTTTCTTGGGGTCGAATTTCTCCTCGGTCTTCAGATTGAAGGCGTGCATGGCCCCAGTGCTCCTTTGGCTTTAGTGGCGCCATTCGTTGGCCGGCGGCGGCGCCTCGGCGCGCGGCAGCGGCGTCGCCGTCGCTGGCAGCACGGGCGGCGCCTCGGCGGCTTGCGGCGGGCGGGCTTCGTAGGCGCGGCGCTGCCGCAGCGACGCGCTGATCGTCAGCGGGATCGAGCCGAGATAGACCGTGCCAACGACGATCAGGGTCGGCCACGGCGCGGTCGTCAGGAAGGCGGTCGCCACCCCGATGCCGAGCAGCGTCGGCACGACGAAGCGGTGCGGGATGCGGATGCGCTTCAACGACACGGTCGGGATCGTGCTTACCATCATCAGCGCGACGCCGGTGATCCATACCCCGTTGAGATAGGGCGAGCGGGCGATCCAGTCGCCCCACTCGAAGCTGATGAACATCGGCAGCATCAGGAGGCCGGCGCCGGCCGGGGCCGGCGCGCCGCTGAAGAAATTCGCGGCCCAGGGTGGCGGCTCGGCCGCCAATTGCGTGTTGAAGCGCGCCAGGCGCAGCGCGCAGCACACCGCGTAAAACAACACGATGACCCAGCCCAAACTGTGCCATTGCGCCATCGTCCACAAATAGAGCATCGCCGCGGGGGCGACCCCGAAAGCAATGAAGTCCGACAGGCTGTCGAGTTCGGCGCCGAACCGCGAGGTCGCCTTCAGAAGCCGCGCGAGGCGGCCGTCGAGCCCGTCAAAGATGCCGGCCGCGATGATGGTGAAGACCGCGTACTCGAAGTTGCCGTTGATCGCGAAGCGGATCGCGCTCATCCCGGCGCACAGCGCCAGCAAGGTCAGAATATTCGGCACCATGCGGTTGACCGACAGCTCGGAGAGCCGCGCCCGCCGCACCCGCACCCGCCGCACCCGCGCCCTGGGCGAACGCATCGCCGTAGATCCTTTCGCTGCCACCGGCAGCGCCACTCTACACCAATCGGCGGGCGAGAGGTCAGGCTCTCAGTGATTGTGCCCGGCGGCAGCCGGTGCCGCTTCGCGCCGGTCGGCGAGCACGGTTTCGCCGGCGACCATGCGCTGGCCGAGGAGGACGAGCGGCCGATAGGGCGGCGGGCAGTAGACGTCGACCCGCGAGCCGAAGCGGATGAGGCCGACCCGCTCGCCGGACGCGATGCGCTGGCCCTCGTAGGCCGGGCAGACGATGCGCCGCGCCACCAGCCCGGCGATCAAGACGAAGGCGATGTCGGGCGCGTCGTCGGTCGCATCGACCGCGGCGATGCGGATCGCGAGGCGCTCGTTGTCGAGGCTCGCCTTGTCGAGGCTGGCGTTGAGGAAGCGGCCCTTGGTGTAGCGCCGCGCCGCGATCCGGCCGCCGACCGGGGCGCGAGCGACGTGGACGTCGAACAGGTTGAGGAAGATGCCGATGCGCGGCACCGGCGCGGCGCCCATCTCAAGCTCGGGCGGCGGCGGCGCCGAGCCGAGCGCGATGACGATGCCGTCGGCCGGGCTGACGATGAGGCCCGGCCGCGTCGGCGTCACCCGCCACGGGTCGCGGAAGAAATACGCGATCCACAGCGTGACGACGAACCCCATCCAGCCAGCCGGCCGCCAGACCAGGAAAAGAATGATCGTCGCCAGCGCCGCCGCGGCGATAAATTTCCAGCCGTCGGGATGAATGGGGTCGAGGGTGCGACGGAGCATTTCAGTTGCGGCAGATCGCCCCTCTCCCGCACGGCGGGAGAGGGTGGCGAACCCGCGGGCTTGACCCGCGGGGAGCCGGGTGAGGGCGTCGCGGGCGATAAACCCTCACCCACCACTCGCTGCGCGAGCGGTCCCCCCTCTCCCGCGATGCGGGGGAGGATAGTAGTGGCATGCTCACCGCCCCTCGCGGCGCCAGGCCGCGATGAGGAGGCCGATCGCCAGGAAGAGCGCGGCGATCGCGGGGAGGAGCGGCATCTCGCTGAAGCCGGTCACGGCATAATCGTCGTTTTGCCGCAGCCCCAGCCAGTTGGCGCCCGAGGCCGGCCGGCCGGGCGACACCCGGCGGATCTGCGGCATGCCGTCATCGGCGACCCAGAAGACTCCGCCGCCGGTCGCCTGCGCCAGGGGAGCGAGCTTACTGGCGGTGGTGCGCACGTCGGCGAATTCTATCGGGTTGAGCGGCCCGGCCGCGGCGAGCGCCGTGCGCGTGCCGTCGCTGACGTGGTAGAGGCCCATCTGCGCGATCGCCAGCGTGCCGGTGCTGCGCCCGCCCTCGCTCGGGGCGAGGGCGAGCGTCGTGGTCGTGCCGTCGGGGGCGGTCACTGTCACCGGTCGGTTATCGGCTTCGAGCGATTGCCGCGTTACCTTGAGCTGGTCGTTCTCGACCACCGCGCGCAAATCGTTTTCCTCGAGGTCGGGTTCCTTCATCAGCCAGTAGGCCAGCCGGCGCAACAATTCGGCCTGCGGGCCGCCGCCCTCGAAGCCGCGCGCCCACAGCCACATCTGGTCGGAGAGCAGCTGCGCGACGCGCCCCTTGCCGACCCGGTCGAGCACCAGGAGCGGCTCGCCGTGGTCGCCCTTCATGACGACGCTGCCGTGATGCACCGTCGCCTCGACCTGGCGGAACCAGCGGCCCCAGCTCGGCTGCTCGCCGGGCTTGCCGGCGCCCGGCAGGTCCTCGGTCACCGGATGGCGGCGGCCGAGCGCAGTCAATTCGGGCTTGAAGCCCTCCTCGTCGACGTTGCCGGTGGGCTCGGTCGGCAGTATCTCGCCCAAGGGCGTGCGGAAGAGGCTCATCGGCGTGCCGAAATTGGGGCCGGCCGCCTCCAGGAAAGCGCCGCCGTTCCTGACGTAGCTCGCGACGTTTTCGATGTAGGCCTGCGGGATGATGCCGCGCCGGCTGTAGCGGTCGAAGATGATCAGGTCGAATTCGTGCAGCTTCACGTCGAACAATTCGCGGATCGGAAAGGCGATCAGCGAGAGCTCGCGGATCGGCGTGCCGTCCTGCTTTTCCGGCGGCCTCAGGATCGTGAAATGCACGAGGTCAACCGACGGGTCGGATTTGAGGATGTTGCGCCACACCCGCTCGCCGGCATGCGGCTCGCCCGACACCAGCAGCACCTTGAGCCGGTCGCGCACGCCGTTGACGACGACGACGGCGCGGTTGTTGGCGAGGGTCAATTCGTGCGGCCCCGGTTCGACCGCCAGCTCGACGACGTTGGGGCCGCCATGGTCGATCGGGATCGACAGCTTGGTGTCGCGGCCGACCGGCACCGTCAAGGCATGCGTCGCTCCGCCATCCTTGCGCCAAGTCAGCTGCGCCGGCCGCTCGGGCGCGTCGGCTGGCGGCGCCGGCAAATCCTCGACGCGCACGGTCAGCGGCGTGTCCTTGCCGACCAGCCCGAAGCTCGGCGCCTGCGCGACGACGAGGCGGCGGTCGCCCTCGTTGCGCCGCCCGGTAAGCAGCACCTGCAGCGGCGCCCCGAGTTCCTTGGCGGCAGCCGGCAGGTCACCCGTCGGCACGTCGTGAACCTGCCCGTCGGTCAGCATGACGATTGCCGCGAGGCGCTGCCGCGGGATGTCCGACATCGCCCGCCTGAGCGCGGTGAAGAGCCGCGTGCCGTCGTCGCCGCCGGGGTGCGGCTGGCCGGCGCGGATCACCCGAACGTCGAGGTCGCGCTCGTGCCGCAGCCGTTCGGTAAGCGCCGCCAGCGCCGTCTCGGTGGTCGCTCGGCGCTCGCCGATCGCCTGGCTCGGCGATTCGTCGACGACGACGACGGCGACATCGCGCAGCGGCGAGCGCTGCTCTTCGACGAGCGAGGGGTTGACGAGGATCGCCAGCAGTATCGCCAGCGCGGCGGCGCGCCACAGGGTGCCCCGGGCGCGCCGCCAGATCCCCAGCCCGAGCGCCAGCGCCGCGGCGGCGGCGAGCGCCGCGATCGCCCACCACGGAAGGAGCGGCGCCGCCGCCAACGTATAGGCGCTGCCGCCGATCGCGAGGTTCATCGCAAAGCCTCGGTTTGCGGCTCTCGCGGCCGGACCCCCACCCTGCCCTCCCCCGCTTGCGGGGGAGGGTTGAAGGGAGGCGTTGCGATCCTCTCCCTCCCCCGCAAGCGGGGGAGGGTAGGGGTGGGGGCCGTCGGCAGCAAAATTAGCATGGTCATTGGCCGAGGCGCTCGAGGATCGCCGGCACGTGAACCTGGTCGGTCTTGTAGTTGCCGGTCAGCACGTACATGACGAGGTTGACGCCGAAGCGCAGCGCCATCTCGCGCTGCTGCTCGCCGCCGGGCACGCAGGGAAAGGCCGGCCGCCCCTGATCGTCGACCGCCCAGGCGCCGGCCCAGTCGTTGCCGCCGACGATGACGCTCGCCACCCCGTCGTTGACGCGGTCCTCGACCGGTTCGAGCCACACCTGGCCGCTGTTCCAGCGGCCGGGAAACTCGTGTAGCAGATAGAACGACTTGGTCAGCACGTGGTCGGGCGGCACCGGCACCAGCGGGGGGATTTTGACCCCGGCGGCGAGGCGGCGCAGCATGCCCTGCGACGCCGCTTCACTGCCGAATGGTCCGGGGGTCTCCTCGCCGGAATTGCGCGTGTCGAAGAGGATCGTGCCGCCGGTTTCGAGATAGCGGTTGATGCGCTCGGCGGCGCGCGGCGAGGGCGGCGGCTGCTCGGCCGTCACCGGCCAATAGAGGAGCGGAAAAAAGATCAGATCATCCTTCTCGATGTCGACCGCCATCGGGTTGGTGGTCTCGACCGCGGTGCGCCGGTTGAGCGTCTGGGTCAGCCCGACCATGCCGGCGCGGCTGACCGCGTCGACCGCGTCGCTGCCGGTCGTGACATAGGCGAGGCGCAGCGCCGAGGTGGCGCGGACGACAAACGCGTCATCGGCCCGCGCCGCCGCTTGCGGCAGCAATATGAGAGCCAGCACGACCGCCGCCGCCCGCGCCGGCCGCCGCCGCAACAGGCCGCGCAGCGCATAGGCGATCACCAGGTCGATCAAAACCAGCAGGAAAGCCGCGGTCAACAGCGGCGGCCGGATGTCCACCTCTGCGCTCTTAGTCCCGAAGGTCTCGCGGGCGACGCCGCCGGGCAGGTCCGCGATCGGCCGCAGCGCGGCGACCCCGGCCGACAGGTTGAGCGCGCGCCGCGCGTCGATCGTGCCGTAGAAGCCGGGCGGATGTTGCGGCGATGCCTTGGCGGTCGCGATCTCCTTGCCGGAGATCGGCCGGGCGCTGGGCGGCGGGTGCTGCAGCCGGCCGAACCCGTCGAGCGTCTCGACCGGCGGCAGGGCGCCCTCGGCCGCCGCCGAGACGCCCTGGCTCATCGCGACGAGGCGCCGCAGCATCTCAACGAAGAGGCCGGACAACGCCAGGTTCGACCAGTCGGGATTGGCCGTCGTGTGGACCAGCACGGACCAGCCCTTGCCGAGTTTCTCGCCGGTCACCAGCGGGGTGCCGTCGGCGAGCCGCGCCCAGGTCTTGCCGGCGAGGTCGAGGTCGGGCTCGGCCAGCACCTGGCGCGACACGGTGACGTCGCCCGGGATCGCCAGGCCGGCAAACGGGCCGGCGGCGGCGAAGGGCGCGAGCTTGGCCGGCTTTTCCCACGACAGCGCGCCGCCGATCGTCCGCCCGCCGCGGCGCAGCCGCACCGGCAGCAGATGGTCGCCCTGCTCGGCCAGATGCGGCCCGGCAAAGCGCAGCAGCACGCCGCCGCCCTCGACCCATTTGCGCACAACCGCCTCTTCGGCCGAGGAATTTGGGCCGGCGTCGGAATAGATCAGCACGGCGAGGTCGCGCTTCAGCAGGTCGACGGCATGGCCGCGGCGCACTTCGGTGAACGGCGCCAGAGCGCGTTCGAGGTAGAAATCCTCGCTGAGCAGCGGCTGGCCGGCGGTGTCCGGCGGCCCGGCGATGCCGACCGGACGGCGCCGCCAGCGCTCGTCGATCAAGAGGACGGCGCCGGCGGATTCCTCGCCCTCGACCTCGATCCGGGCGACCCGGTTGCGCAATTCGGTCGGCATCGCCAGACGCACCGCGACGCTGTCGGCGCCGGCCGCGATCGTCGCCGCCTCGCGCGCCAAGAGTGCGCCCTTCTCGTCGCTGGCGCGCACCGCGAGCGGGCGCGGCGCCGGCCCGGGCAGCGAGCGCACGGTGACCGCGAGGTCGCCGTCCGCCGCCTCGCCGGGGCCGCTGTTGGCCACCAGCAGGCGCGGCGTGTCGCCGTCGGCGGCCGCGACATAGCGCACGCCGCCGCGGTCTTCAAGATAGGCGGCGAGCGCCTTGGCGCCGCCGTCGGCGACGCCGTCGCTGATCCATACGGTCGGGCTGCCCTGCGGCAGCGTCAGCGCTCTCAGGCGGGTCAGCGCCGTCTGCCGGTCGCCCGGCCAGGGCTTCGGCCGCAGCGCCTCGACCGCGGCGCGCGCGTCGGCGGCGCGGATCGGCGCGAGCGGCGGCGCCGGCTCGCCCGAGGCCGACGGTGCGGTCGTCACCAGCACGATCTGCCGCTGCTCGCGCTGCGCCTCGGCGAGCACCTCGAGCGCCGCCGCCTGGCGCCGGCTCCAATCGCGCGCCGCCGTCCAGCCGTCGTCGATGACCAGCGCCAGCGGCCCGCTGCCGGCGAGGCGGGTCTGCGGGTTGAGCACCGGATGGGCGAGCGCGACGATGACCAGCGCGGCGATGGTCGTGCGCAGCAGAATGAGCCACCACGGCGTGCGCGCCGGCGTCTCCTCGCGCTGCCTTAGCCCGAGCAGCAGCCGGATCGCCGGAAAGACGATGCGGCGCGGCGTCGGCGGCGTCACCCTAAGCAGCCACCAGATCACCGGCAGCGCAGCGAGCGCCGCCAGGAGCCAGGGAGAAGCAAAGGCGAGCGCGCCGAACTCGAGCATCGCTAGCGCCGGTAATCCGCCGACAGGGCCGCGTACAGCGCGAGCAGCGCGAGATGCGGCGGCCGGTCGGTGCGGTGATAGCCGAGCGTCCAGCCGACCGCCCGGGCGATCTCGGCGAGGCCGTCGCGGTGGCGGCGGAAGCGCTCGCCGTAATCCTCGCGCACGGTCTCGACCCGGCTGATGACGATGTCGTCCTCGGCCGCGACGCCCTCAAAGCGGACGCGGCCGGCAAACGGCAGCTCCTCCTCCGCCGGATCGGCGATTTGCAATAGGTGGCCGCTGAGGTTCGCCCCGGCGAATTGCCCGACGCAGGCATGCACCGCTTCGAGCGGGGCGAGGAAATCGCCGATCAGGAGGAGCTGCGCGGCGCGCGGCAGCGGCTCGAAGGCGGGCAGGCCGGCGGCGGCCGATGTTCGGCCGGGGGAGGGCGGCGGCTGCTCGATCAGCTGCGCCAGCCGACTCACCGCGACGCGTCCGCTCATCGGCGCGACCCCGCTGCCGAGCAGGCTCAACCGCTCGCCGCCGCGCACCAGGAGGCTCGCCAGCGCGACGAGCAGCAAATCGGCGCGGTCGCGCTTCTTCGGCCACGCGGCGCCGGCGATATAGCCGGCCGAGGTGTAATCCATCGAGGCCGACGGATCGCGCCACAGCCAGACCGTCTGGGCCGCCTCCCACTCGGTCTCGCGGACGTAGAGCCGCTGCGATTTGGCGCTTTCCCGCCAGTCGACGCGGGACGCCGCGTCGCCCGGCTGGTACTGGCGGAATTGCCAGAAGGTCTCGCCCTGGCCGACGCGGCGGCGCCCGTGCACCCCTTGCGCGACGGTCGCGGCGACGCGCTCGGCCGCGACCAGCAGCGGCGGCAGCCCGGCGGCAGCCTGCTCGGCACGCTCGCGCAGCGGCACCGCCGCCGCGCGCCGCGCCGCCAGCCCGGTTGCCCCCTCGGAGATCACCTGAGCGGCAGCGTCATTTGGTCGATCACCTGGGTGACGGTGATCCCCTCGGCGCGCCCAGCAAAGCTGACCGCCATGCGGTGGCGCAGCACCGGCGGCGCCAGCGCCAGCACATCGTCGACCGAGGGTGCATAGCGGCCGTCGATCACGGCGCGGGCGCGGCAGGCCAGCATCAGCGCCTGACTGGCGCGCGGCCCCGCCCCCCAGGCGACAAAGCGCCGCGGTCCCGCGGCCGCCGGGTCTGGCCGGCCGGCGGCCACCAGGTTGAGGATCGCCTCGACAACGCTGTCGCCGACCGGGATGCGCCGCACCACGCGCTGCGCCGCGAGCAGGTCCTCGACCGTCATCGCCTGGCGCGGCGGCTGCTCGGCGACGCCGGTCGTCGCGATCAGCATGCGCCGCTCAGCCTCGCGATCGGGATAGTCGACGTCGATCTGCAACAGGAACCGGTCGAGTTGCGCCTCGGGCAGCGGATAGGTGCCTTCCTGCTCCAACGGGTTCTGCGTCGCCAGCACATGAAACGGCCGCGGCAGCGGATGGTATTGCCCGGCGATCGACACCCGTCCCTCCTGCATCGCCTGCAAGAGGGCCGACTGGGTGCGTGGGCTGGCGCGGTTGATCTCGTCGGCCATCAAGAGCTGGCAGAACACCGGGCCGGGGATGAAGCGGAACGAGCGGCGCCCGCTCTCGCTCTCTTCCAGCACCTCGGAGCCGAGGATGTCGGCCGGCATCAGGTCGGGGGTGCACTGGATGCGCTTGTCGTCGAGCCCGAGCACGGTGCCGAGCGTGTCGACGAGCCGCGTCTTCGCCAGCCCGGGCACCCCGATCAAGAGCGCGTGCCCCCCCGACAGAAGTGTTATCAACGCTTGCTCGACGAC
The DNA here is from genome assembly GCA_035309005.1 of Allostellaceae bacterium. Classification (GTDB taxonomy): domain Bacteria; phylum Pseudomonadota; class Alphaproteobacteria; order ATCC43930; family CGMCC-115725; genus DATARH01. Next base: position 26,086 of record DATGFP010000015.1, read on the forward strand.
CTCGGCTTGGCCAAAGATGACTTCGCCGATGCGCTCGCGCACCAGACGGAAGCGCTCGCCGAGCGCTTCGACCTCGGCGACAAGATCCTGTGGGGCGGCGTCCAGCGATGTGGTTGCGTTCAAGCTGTCCGGTCCTTTGTTGCGCGCGGCGCTGTCGCCGACTCTGATGGAAAACCCCGCCGCCGGCAAATTCGGCAAATCCCCTGAGACTTCGCCGCGCCAAAAGCGGCCTCCGGTCGAGCTTGGCGATCTCGACATGCGGATCGCGCGTGACGGCACATGGTTTTACCGCGGGTCCCCGATCAACCGGCCGCCGCTCGTCAAGCTCTTCGCCTCCGTGCTGCGCCGCGAGGGTGATGGCGGCTATTGGCTGGTGACGCCGGCCGAGCGCGGCCGCGTCACCGTCGAAGATGCGCCGTTCATCGCGGTCGCCGTCGAGCGCGACGGCGAAGGCCGCGACCAGCGCCTGATCTTCCGGACCAATCTGGACGAGATTGTGACGGCGGGGCCGGGCCACGAGTTGCGCGTCGAGACCGCTGCCGACGGCACGCCGGCACCCTATATTCTGGTGCGGCGCGGGCTCGAGGCGCGCCTCGCGCGGCCGGTGTTTTATGAGTTGGCCGAACTGGCGGGCGAGGAGTGGGTCGCCGGCGAGCGGCAATTCGGGGTGTGGAGCGGCGGCATCTTCTTCTCGCTCGGCGACCCGGGCGAGGAAGGTTGGGCAGAATTGACCTTATAGCTGCATCCGCGGGCCGGGAGCGCGAGAGAGGTTGAAGCAGACGCATGAACCGCAACCAGATAATGCAGCTTCTGGCTGGTCGGCCGGCGGGGCGGCGCGGCTTCGGCGGTAGCGACGACCCCTACGAGGCGGCGGCGTTTCGCGAGGTCTTGCGCGGCGACCACGACCTCAACCCGGGCATGAGCCCGCCCAGCACGGCCTTGCGCCCGGCCGCCGTGCTGGTGCCGCTGGTCGACCATTCGCACGGCATGTCGGTGCTGCTGACACAGCGCACCGCGCATCTCTCCGCCCATGCCGGGCAGATCTCGTTTCCCGGCGGCCGCATCGAGCAACACGACCCTGACGCCGTCGCCGCGGCGCTGCGCGAGACGCACGAGGAGGTCGGTCTGCCGCCCGAGCGGGTCGACGTGATCGGCCGGCTCGACACCTACATCACCGGCACCGGCTTCGAGATCACCCCGATCGTCGGGCTGCTTGCGCCGCCGTTTGCGCTGGCGATCGACCCCTATGAGGTCGCCGAGGCCTTCGAGGTGCCGCTCGCCTTCATTCTCGATCGGCGCAACCACCAGCGCATCGAGCGCGAATCCGCCGGGCGGCGCCGCTGCTTTTTCGTGCTGCCCTACGAGGGCCGCAACATCTGGGGCGCCACCGCCGGGATCCTGGTCAATTTGGCCGAGGCGCTGGCAGATTGATCGGGCCATGCTGCGCGTCTTCGTCTCGATCGTGCTGCCTCTCGTCCTGCCGACGGCGCTCTATCTGGCGTGGTTGTGGATCGCTCGCGGCGCGGCGCGTGGCGGCGGCATGCTGTGGGGCGACTTGCCCTGGGTGTGGCTCGTCGGCGGCGGCGTGCTGCTGCTCGCCGCGGCGCTGGTGCTGCTGACCGAGGGTTTCGGGAGCCCGCCGTCAGGTGTCTATGTGCCGCCGCGCTGGGAGAACGGGCGTATCGTCCCGGGCCATATAGCGCCCGGGCCCAGCCGATGACCCAAATCGCGCCGCAGGATTGGCTGCAGGAGCCGGCGACCCGCGCGCTCCTGGCTGCCTTGGCCGGGGCCGGCATCGCGGTGCGCTTTGTCGGCGGCTGCGTACGCGATGCGCTGCTCGGCCGCCCACCAGACGAAATCGCCGACATCGACCTCGCGACCCCGGCGCGCCCCGAAGAGGTCGCCGCGGCGCTGGCCGCTGCCGGCATCAAGACGGTGCCGACCGGCATCGCCCACGGCACCCTGACCGCGGTGGTGCCGCCGCGCCACTACGAGATCACGACGTTGCGCCGCGACGTCGAGACCGACGGGCGTCGTGCCCGCGTCGCCTTCGACGCCGATTGGGCCGAGGACGCGGCGCGCCGCGACTTCACGATCAACGCGATCTACCTCGACCCGGATGGGACGCTGCACGATCCGGTCGGCGGGATCGCCGACCTCGAGGCCCGTCGCGTGCGTTTTGTCGGCGAGCCGGCGCGGCGCATCTCTGAGGATGTGTTGCGCATCTTGCGCTATTACCGCTTCGAGGCGCGCTTCGGGGTTGGCTCCGGGAAGAAGCGCGGCGATCCCGCGGCGCGCGCCGCCTGCCGTGCGGCGGCGGCACTGCTGCGGCGGCTGTCGGCCGAGCGGGTTGCGCAGGAACTGCTGCGGCTGCTAGCGGTGGCCGATCCGGTGCCGGTGCTGCGGATGATGGGGGAAGACGGCGTCCTCGCCGCGGCGCTGCCCGAGGCGACCCGCATCGAGCGGTTGCAGCGATTGATTCGCTTTGAACCGGTGCCACCGGACCCGTTGCGCCGCCTCGCCGCCCTGGTCGCGGTCGACGCCGATGGCGCGGCCGCGTTGGTCGAGCGGCTGCGGCTGTCGAACGCCCAGCATGACCGGCTCGTAGGCATGGCGCCGCCATGGCCGCTCGATCCCGGCGCGGACGACCGGGCGCAGCGTCTGGCGCGCTATCGGCTCGGCGAAGAGCGTTATCGCGATCTCGTCCTGCTTGTCGCGGCCGAGGACGAGGGGGTCAGCGGCGAGCGCGTCGACGAACTGCTGCTGTTCGGCGAACGCTGGAAGCCGCCGCGCTTCCCATTGGCCGGGCGCGACGTGACGGCGCTCGGCATCCCGGCCGGGCCGCGCGTTGGCGCGCGGCTCGCTGCGGTGCGCGCCTGGTGGGAAGAAGGCGATTTCGCCGCCGACCGCGCGGCCTGCCTCCAGCGGCTGCGCGAACTCGCCAAGCGGCTCGATTAGACAGGGCGAAAGGCGCGCAGGAAGCTTTGGACGGTGCTGGCGACCGCGGCGGCGAGCGCCGCCGGGTCGTCGGGGTCCTCGAGCCGCAGCAGGCTGCGCAGGTGGATTTCGCCGCGCGCCAGGGCGATGAACTGCTCGGCGGCGAGCCGCGGGTCGGCGAGGTCGAGGGTGCCGGCCGCGGCGGCGCGGCGCAGGAAGGCCTCGATCTGCACCCGGGTGCGAGCCGGCCCGGCCTCCCAGAAGACCTGCCCCAGCACTGGAAACCGGGTGACCTCGCCGATGATGATGCGGTTGAGCGCGATCGCCTCGGGCGAGAGAACGAGGTCGAGGAAGCGCGAGGCGATCGTCGTCAGCGACGCGGCGATGTCGCGCGGATCGAGCGCCTCGGCCGAGAAGCCATGGAAACGGCGCTCGCTCAGATGCGCGACGACCGCGCCGAACAGCTCTTCCTTGCCGGTGAAATGGGCATAGACGGTCGCCTTGGAAACGCCGGCCGCGCGGGCGATCGCGTCCATCGTGACGGCGCCGAAGCCGGCGGCGAGAAAGGCGCGCTCGGCGGCGGCGAGGATCGCCTCGGCCTTGCCCCGCGGCTCCGGGCGCGCCGCAAGACGCTGTGCCATGCTCATTGCTGCTGCCTGTTTTGCGTGCGTCGCCGTCGAAAGCGGCTAGCGGCGCTTTTCCATGCAGATTAGATTGAACTGAACGGTTCAGTCTAGTTTTCTCAGCCAAGCCATGCGCAAAGCCGCGCTGATCCTGCTTCTGCCGGTCGTTCTGGTGCTCGCCGCTGTTGGCGGTTGGCGCTGGTGGAACGTCTGGCGCTTCGAGCAATCGACCGACGATGCCTACGTCCAGAGCGACATCACGGTGATCAGCCCCAAGGTCGAAGGCTACATCAAGGAGGTTGGCGTCGCGGAAAACCAGCGAGTGCGGGCCGGCGAGGCGCTGTTCGTCATCGACGACCAGGATTTCGCCGCCAAGATGGCGCAGGCGGAGGCGGCGGTCGCCACCGAAGAAGCCTCGGTCATGACCTATGACAGCCGGATGGACCTGCAGCGATCGATGATCGAGCAGGCGAAGGCGGAGATCGTCTCGGCCGAGGCCGACCGGGCCCGCACCCAGCGCGATTATCAACGCTATACCCAACTGGCGGCGACCGATTTCGCCAGCCGGCAGCGCCTGGAAGCGGCCGAGGCCGACGACCGCAAGGCCGCCGCGGCGGTTTCGCAAAAGCGCGCGGCGCTGGCCGCGGCGCAGGATCAGCTGAACGTGCTGCGGGCGCAGCGCGACGAGGAAAAAGCGCGGCGACAGCAGGCCCGCGCCAACCTGCAACTGGCCAGGAACGACCTCGCCAACACCGTGATCCGGGCGCCGGTCGCCGGCGTCGCCGGCAACCGTGCCGGCCAGGTCGGTCAGTACGTCAAGCCCGGGACCCAGCTCCTGTCGCTGGTGCCCTTGCCTTACGTCTACGTCACGGCCAATTTCAAGGAGACCCAGCTGACCCGCATGCGGCCGGGGCAGCCGGCCGAAATCGCGGTCGACGCCTATCCCGACGTGCGCCTAGAGGGCCGCGTCGAGAGCTTCGCACCAGCCAGCGGCGCCCAGTTCAGCCTGCTGCCGCCGGACAACGCCACCGGCAACTTTACCAAGATCGTGCAGCGCGTGCCGGTGCGCATCGCACTGCCGGCCGGCGGGCCGCTCGCCCGTCTGCTGCGGCCCGGCCTCTCGGTCACGGTGACGGTCGATACCCACGCCAGGCCCGCGAAAGATGTCGCAGCGACCGGCGAACCGGCCCTCGCCGGCGGCGACACGGCAAAACCGCCCGAGTCCCGCGCCGAATGACCTGGACGTTGAACCTGCCGCTGCGGCGGGGGCGCCTTGCGGCTGCGCCCGCCCGCGCCGCCGCGCCGGCCCCAGCGGCGCCGCGCCCGGCGAGCCTCCCGCCGCCGGCCCCGAGCCCCGGCGGCGCCGCGGCAGAACCGCGGCTGCGCGACTGGATCGGCGTTCTGGCGATGGTCGTCGGCCAGTTCATGGCGATCATGGACGTGCAGATCGTCACCAGCTCCTTGACCCAGATCCAGGGCGGTCTTTCGGCCAGCGCGGACGAGATCGCCTGGGTACAGACTGCTTATCTGATCGCCGATGTCGTGATGGTCCCGATGTCGGGCACTCTGTCGCGGATGCTGTCGACCCGCATTGTCTTCGTCATCGCGACGCTCGGCTTCACCGTCGCAAGCGGTCTGTGCGCCACCGCGACGACGCTCAGCCAGATGATCCTCTATCGCGCGATGCAAGGGTTCTGCGGCGGCGCCATCGGGCCCGCGGTGTTTCCGGTCGTCTACACTAAGTTCCACGGCCGCCAGCTGGCCTCGATCATGGTGTTCATCTCGCTGATCCTCAACCTGTCGTCGACCTTGGGGCCGACGATCGGCGGCTTTCTGACCGATACCTTCTCGTGGCATTGGCTGTTCCTCGTCAACATCGCGCCCGGTATTGGCGTCGTCATCGTGGTGTGGCTGACGATCGACATCGACCGGCCCGAACTGTCGATGCTGCGCAATTTCGATGTGATCGGCATGGTGCTGATGGCGATCTTCCTCGGCTGTCTCGAATACGTGCTCGAGGAGGGGCCGCGCTGGGACTGGTTTGCCGACGACACGATCTTCGCCGCCGGCATCGCGTCGGCCATCGCGTCGGTGTTTTTCTTCTGGCGCGTGCTGAGCTTTCACCAGCCGATCGTCGAACTGCGCACCTTCGTCAACCGCAATTTTTCACTGGGCGCCTTCTACACCTTCGTAATCGGCACCGGTCTCTATGGCGCGACCTACCTGATCCCGCTGTTTTTGGCGCAGGTCCGCGGCTTCAATGCGTTGCAGATCGGCGAGACGGTCGTCGTCACCGGCCTCGCGCAGATGGTGATGTCGCCGTTCACCGCCCGCATCGCGCGCGCCATCGATTTGCGGCTGATGCTGGCAATCGGCATGGCGTTGTTCGCGGTGGCGATTTACCTCACCGCCGGCCTGACCAACCAGGCCGGCTTCTGGGAATTGGCCTTTCCGCAGGCGTTGCGCGGGTTTGCGCTGATGTTCTGCTATCTGCCGGCCAACATGATCTCGTTGGGCGCTCTGCCGCAGGACAAGTTGAAGAGCGGCGCCAGCCTCTACAACCTGACCCGCGACCTCGGCGGCGCGATCGTGCTGGCGACGATCGGCACGATCATGAACAACCGGCTGCATTTCCATTGGAACCGGCTGATCGAGGACATCAATCCGGCGCGCCCGGTGGTGCAGCAATTCCTTGACGCGCAGACCAATCGCTTCGCAACGCTGAACCCGGGCGACCCGCACCAGGCGGCGGTCACGCTGCTCGGCAGGCTGGTCGAGCGTGAAGCCCTGGTCCTCACCTTCAACGATGCGATCCTGCTGCTCGGCAGCATGTTCGTCGTCGGGCTTGTGCTGATGCCACTGGTGCGCCGCCAGCGCTCGCAGATGGCGCGCTAACCGCAAGCGCCCTCGGCACTGGCTGCCCGGCCGCGGTGCTGGCAGCGCCGCGCCGTTCTTGATAAAAGGGCGCGCCATCGGGAGAAGTGCCGTGCGGGTCGCGACAGTCGAGCGCAATACCAAGGAAACGCGGATCAAGGGCCGGGTCGATCTCGACGGCAGCGGCGCCGCCGACATCAAGACCGGCATCGGCTTTCTCGACCACATGCTGGAGCAGCTGGCGAAGCACGGCCTGATCGACCTCTCGCTGCACGCCAAGGGCGATTTGCACATCGATTTCCACCACACGACCGAGGATTCGGGCTACGTCGTCGGCGAAGCAGTGTCGAAGGCGCTGGGCGACCGCGCCGGCATCCAGCGGTACGGCAACGCCGTCATCCCGTTCGACGAGACGCTGACCCGGGTCAGCCTCGATGCGTCCAACCGACCCTATTTGATCTGGAAGGTCGAGTTCTCGCGGCCCAAGCTCGGCGAGATGGACACCGAACTCTTCAAGGAGTGGTTTCAGGCCTTCGCGCAATCGGCCGGCGTGACGCTGCACATCGAGAATCTTTACGGCGAGAACAATCATCACATCGTCGAATCCTGCTTCAAGGGGCTGGCACGCGCGTTGCGTCAGGCGGTCGAGATCGATCCCCGCCGCGCCGGAGCGGTGCCCTCGACCAAGGGCACGCTCGGCGGCAGTCTGGCTTAAATCTTGGCTGAGATGACCACCGCGATCATCGATTACGGCTCGGGCAATCTGCGCTCGGCGGCGAAGGCGTTCGAGCGCGCCGCCGCCGAGCATGCGATTCCGGGCGCGATCCGCGTCACCAGCCGACCCGACGAGGTCGCCGGCGCCGAGCGGATCGTCTTGCCGGGGGTTGGCGCCTTCGCCGATTGCCGGCGCGGGCTCGCCGCGGTACCGGGGCTCGAAGCGGCGCTCGAGGAGGCGGTGATGCGGCATGGCCGGCCGTTTCTCGGGATTTGCGTCGGCATGCAACTGATGGCCGAGCGCGGCCGCGAGTTCGAGACGGTTGAGGGGCTCGGCTGGCTGCGCGGCGAGGTCGTCGCGATCGACCCGCGCAGCCCCCCTGGCGACCGGCCGCTCAAAATCCCGCACATGGGCTGGAACGAACTGACCGCCCGCGCGGCGCATCCGCTGCTGGAGGGGCTGCCCGACGGCACGCACGCCTATTTCGTGCACAGCTATCAGTTTCGCCCGGCCGATCCGGCCGATCTCCTCGCCGAGACCGATTACGGCGGCCCCATCGCCGCCCTCGTCGGGCGCGACAATCTGGTCGGCACGCAATTCCACCCAGAGAAGAGCCAGATGGCGGGGCTGCGGCTGATCGCCAATTTTCTCGCGTGGCGACCGTGAGCGGCGAGGCTGGCATAACCGGGCCTGCCGGCAAGGTCACGGTCGAGCACCTGACGCAATATACCGGCACCGATCTCGACGATCTGTGCGAGGCGACCGAGAGCGCGATCGAGGAAGGCGGCGGCTTTGGCTGGCTCAAGGTGCCGCCGCGCCAGGTATTGGAGAATTATTGGAAAGGCGTGCTGCTGGTGCCGGAGCGGCGGCTGGTGGTCGGCCGGCTCGACGGGGTCGTCGCCGGCTCGGTGCAGCTGTCGCGGGCGCCGCGCAACAACGAGGCGCAGGCCTTCGCCGGCACCATCACGGCCGCCTTTGTCGCGCCCTGGGCGCGCGGCCGCGGCATCGCCCGGCGGATCGTCGCGCAGATCGAGGGGCTGGGCCGCGAACTCGGCCTCGTCGTGCTCAATCTCGACCTGCGCGATACGCAGCGCGCCGCGATCGGGCTCTACGAGAGCCTTGGCTACCTGCGTTGGGGCACCCACCCGTGCTACGCCCGGGTCGAGGGCCGCATCGTCCTCGGGCATTACTACTATAAGCGCCTCGACGAGCCGGCCCCGTGACCGTCGCATGATCCTCTATCCGGCCATCGATTTGAAAGGCGGCGCCTGCGTCCGCTTGCTGCGCGGCGAGATGGCGAGCGCTACCGTGTTCAATGAAGACCCGGCGGCGCAGGCCCGCCATTTTGCCGATGTCGGGTTTACCTGGCTGCACGTCGTCGATCTCGACGGCGCGTTCGCCGGCCATTCGGTCAACGGCGCGACGGTGCGGGCGGTCCGCCGCGCGGTCGACCTCAAGATCCAGCTCGGCGGCGGCATCCGCGACCGCGCCGCGATCGATTACTGGCTCGAACTCGGCATCGACCGCGTCGTTCTGGGGACGGTGGCGCTGCGCGACCCCGATCTCGTGCGCCGCGCCGCCGCGGCATACGCCGGGCGCATCGTCGTCGGCATCGATGCGCGCGACGGCATGGTCGCGGTCGAGGGTTGGGCCGCAACCAGCAAAGTCGGCGCCGTTGAACTGGCGCAACGCTTCGCCGATGCCGGGGTCGCCGCGATCGTCTATACCGACATCGCCCGCGACGGCGCGCTAACCGGGGTCGATGCCGCCGCGATCGCAGCGTTTGCGCGAGAAGCAGGGCTGCCGGTCATCGCGTCGGGCGGCGTCGCCGCGCTGGCCGACATTGTGGCGCTCGCCGCCCGCGCGGGGGATGGCATCGCCGGCGCGATCTGCGGCCGCGCGCTCTATGATGGCCGGCTCGACGCGAAGGCGGCGCTGCGGGTAGCACAACAATGTTGAAGATGCGCGTCATCCCGTGCCTCGACGTCAAGGACGGGCGGGTCGTCAAGGGCGTCAACTTCGTCGATTTGACCGATGCCGGCGATCCGGTCGAGCAGGCCCGCCTCTACGACCGCGAAGGCGCCGACGAATTGTGCTTCCTCGACATCACCGCGAGCCATGAGGGGCGCGACACGCTCTACGACGTGGTGCGCCGCACCGCCGAGCAGTGCTTCATGCCGCTGACGGTCGGCGGCGGGGTGCGCACGGTCGATGACATCAGGAAGCTGCTCCTGGCGGGCGCCGATAAGGTGTCGATCAACACCGCCGCCGTCGCCCGGCCCGAATTCGTGCGCGAGGCGGCCGAGAAATTCGGCAGCCAATGCATCGTCGCGGCGATCGACGCCAAGGCCACCGCGCCCGGCAAATGGGGCGTCTTTACTCATGGCGGGCGGCGGCCGACCGGGCTCGACGCAGTCGAATGGGCCTGCCGGCTCGCCGATTACGGCGCCGGCGAAATCCTCCTCACCTCGATGGACCGCGACGGCACCAAATCGGGCTTCGACATCGCGCTGACCCGCGCGGTCGCCGACGCCGTGCGAGTGCCGGTCATCGCCTCGGGCGGAGTCGGCACGCTCGATCACCTGGTCGAAGGCATCCGCGACGGCCACGCGACCGCGGTGCTCGCCGCCTCGATCTTCCACTTCGGCACGTTCCGCATCGGCGAGGCGAAAGCGCACCTCGCCGCCCGCGGCATCCCGGTCAGGCTGTAGCCAATGGCGGATGCGCTCGGCGAGGCTTTGGAGCGGCTGTGGCGGGTCATCGAAGCCCGCCGCGGTGCCGATCCCGACACCTCCTATACGGCAAAGCTGTTCTCCCGCGGCCGCGCGAAGATCGCGCAGAAACTCGGCGAGGAAGCGGTCGAGGCGGTGATCGAGGCGGTCCGTGGCGACGCATCGGCGCTGATCGGCGAGAGCGCCGATGTGCTCTACCACCTCCTGGTGCTGTGGGCCGACATGGGGATCAGTCCCGCCGATGTCGCCGCCGAACTGGCGCGGCGCGAAGGTGTCTCGGGCATCGCCGAAAAGCGCGGTCGCCGCGAAAAATAGTCGCTGGAAGGATCATGCCCAACGCATTGAAGGACAAGCTTGCCGGCGGCGCGCTGGTGACCGCAATGTCGGCGCACAACCCGCTGTCGGCGCGGCTTGCCGAGGAGGCCGGGTTCGACGCGATCTGGGCCAGCGGCTTCGAATTGTCGGCGGCCTATGGCGTGCCGGACGCGAGCCTCCTGTCGTTTTCCCAGCACCTCGACATGACGCGGGCGATCATCGAGCAGGTGGGCGTCCCGCTGATCGCCGACCTCGACACCGGCTATGGCAACGCGATCAATGTCGCCCACGTCGTCGGCGCCTATGCGCGGGCCGGCGCCGCCGCCGTCGTGATCGAAGACAAGACCTTTCCGAAAGACACGAGCCTCCTCGCCGGCGCCCGCCAGGAGCTGGTGCGGACCGCGGAGTTCCAGGGCAAGATCGAGGCGGCGCGCGCCGCCGGAGCCGGGCACGGCCTCCTCGTCATCGCCCGCACCGAGGCGCTGATTGCCGATCTCGGCATCGAGGAGGCGCTGAAGCGCGGCGCCGCCTATGCCGAGGCCGGCGCCGATCTCGTGCTGATCCACTCGAAGCAGCGGACGCCCGACGAGATCGTCGCCTTCACCGAACGCTGGTCCGGCGTGGTGCCGCTCGTCATCGTGCCGACCGCCTACCCCGATTTGACCGAAGCCAAGGTGCGCGCGCTCGGCAAGATCGCGCTCGTCATCTATGCCAATCACGCGGTGCGCGCCGCCGTCAGCGCGATGCGCGAGGTGTTTGCCGCGATCCGCCGCGACGGCGGCATCCATCAGGTCGATAAGCGCATCGCCTCGGTCGACGACATCTTCGCGCTGCAGCGCGTCGCCGCGATGAAGGCGGCCGAAAAGAATTTCCTGCGGTAGCGCCGGCCGAGTGCCGCCCGTCAGCTGCTGCGCATCGCGACGCAGGCGCCACCGACCGAAAGGATGCGCCGGCACAGCGCCTCGGCGGCGGCGCGCGAGGCGGCCGGCAGACGGACCTGATAGAACCGCCGCGTGCCGCGGCTGCGCAGCAGCCGGCCGATGATCATTGGGCGCTCGTCGCCGATGACGCGCGCGTAGCGTTGCGCCGCGCGCTCGAACGAGGCCAGCGCCCTCGCCTTCGAGAAATTGCCGGCGAGCTGCACCCCCCACAGCGCCAGCGGCGCAAATCCGAGATCCACGTCCGCGCCGCCGCGCTCGCGCCCCAGCACCTCAACGAGCGCGACGCAAGATCGCGCCGTCGCGCCGGCCGTCGCGCCAGCCGGGTCGCTGGCCGTCGCGCTAGCCGACCGGCTGTCGGCCGCACCGGTCCATTCCTCGGCGTTGCGCTCGGTCACGAAGCGGACATAGGCGCGCGTTTCCGCCGGCAGCCCGGCCTGCCCCTGCAGCCACAGCGCGACCCGCGCCGCGCCGGCGTTGTACGCCGCGGCGGCGATCCCGAGATTGCCGAACTGCCGGCGCAAATCGGCGAGCAGGCGGGCCGCTTTGGGGATCGCCTGTTCCGGGTCGAACGGGTCGGCGAGGCCGCGTTCCTGCGCCGTCTGCGGCATGAACTGCGCGATCCCCTCGGCCCCGGCCGGACTGACGACACCCGATCGAAAGCTGCTCTCGCGCCAGATCACCCGGGTCATAAAGCCGACCGGCAGGCGGTTGGCGCGGGCGGCATTCTCGATCAGCCGGCAGACCGCCTGAGCCACCGGCTCGAGCGCGGCGCCAGGCTGCGCCGCCGCCTCGCCGCTCGCCGCCAGCAGCAGACCGAACGCTATCGCCGCGCAACACGCTCGGGTCATCGCAGTGCCGTGCCTTCTGGGAGAGACGCGTCGGGCAAGTGAACGGGCGCGGCGCCGGGCCGATCCCGCCGCCGCGGCATGTTGCCAGCCCGCCGACGCTCTGTGCTAGCCTCGCCGCTTCGCGATCCATCCACGGAGGGAAGAGGCCATGGCCGTCCGCCTCGTCGTCACGATCACCGCCGCGCCAGGCAAGGGCGCCGAATTCGCCCGCGCCTTCAAGCCGCGCTGCGTCGAATCCCGAAAGGATGCAGGCTGCTTGCAGTTCGAGATCTTCCAGAGCGTCTTCGACCCCGACAAGTTCACCCTGATCGAGCTGTGGGAGAACCAGGCGGCGCTCGATGCCCACGCCAAGCTGCAAGCCGCCCGCCCGCCGCTGCCGGCGGGGCTGCGGGTCGGCGCCGGCGAGCGCGAGGATTACGAATACAACCGCACGCGGTAGCGAGGTCTCTAGCCCAGGCGGCGGCGGTAGAGCGCGATCAGCCGCTCCCAGTGCCGCTCGGCGGCCGGCTTGTCGTAGACCCTTCCCTCGGGGAAGGCGAAGCCGTGATGGACGCTGGGATAGAGCTCGATCTCGCCCGCCGTGCTGGCGCGCTGGAAAAGACCGCGCAACTCGTCGACCATCGGCAGCGGCGCCAGATCGTCGTGCTCGGCGCAGGCGATGTAGAGTTCGCCCGTGACCTTGCCGAGATTGCGGTGCGGGCTCTCCTCCGCGTCGTTGACCAGCCAGGTGCCGTAAAACGAAGCGGCGGCGGCGATGCGCTTGGGGTAGCGCGCGGCGGCGGCGAGCGCGTAGGGGCCGCTCATGCAATAGCCGTGCACCCCAACCGGGCCAGGCCGCGCCGCGTCCTGGCGGCCGAGAAAATCGAGCATCGCGCCGATATCCTCCATGACCGGCGGTATCGTCATCCGGGTGCGCACCGCGCGCATGCGCGTGTGTTCGGCGCTGCCGGTTTCGCGCACGCTCGGGCCATAGATCGTGTTGCGTCCGGCGCGGTAGTAGAGGTTGGGCAGCAGCACGCAATAGCCGACCGTGGCGAGCCGGCGCGCCATGTCGCGCAATTCCTCGCGCACCCCATGCGCATCCATCAGCAAGAGCACGGCGGGGAAGGGGCCGCCGCGCTCGGGATGGCAGATGAACGTCTCCATCGCGCCGTCCGCGGTCGCGATGTCAAGGGTCCGCTCGATCATCGGTTCCTCGCCTGCCGTGGCCTCTGGTTGATTGACAGTCTGCGTTCCGGCCGATAAGGGCAACTATGCCCGAGCGTTTCAACCTGATTCTGCGGACCATGCAGCTCGGCAGCCGGTGGGCGATGGCGCCGTTCTGCCTCGGGCTGATCGCCGCGCTGCTGCTTGTGCTGGCGCAGTTTTTCCGCGAATTGGCGCATGTCGGCGCCGGTTTCGCCGGCCTCAGCGGTGCCGCGGTGATCCTCGCGGTCCTCAAGCTTGTCGACCTGGTGCTGATCGCCAACCTCGTTGTGATGATCATCAACGCCGGCGTCGAGGTTCTACTGCCGGCCGCGGAGAATGAGAGGCGCCGTCATTTTGTTGGGGCCGTCGATTTTGCCGGGATCAAGTTGAGGTTGTTCGCCTCGATCAGCGCGATCGCCGCGATCGACCTGTTGGAAAGCTTCCTCAATGTTGAGCCGACGGACAAAGCCAGCATCCTGTGGGAAATCGCAATGCTGCTAGCTTTCGTCGTGTCGGGCGTGCTGCTGGCCTTGATGGATCGGCTGGCGGTGGACCGGCGCTAGCGGGGAGGGCGCAATGACGCGAATGACGGGCGGCGGGGCACTGGTTGAGATGCTGTGCCGCCACGGGATCGACACGCTGTTCGCGCTGCCGGGCGTGCAGAACGATGCGCTGTTCGTCGCGTTGTACGACGCCGGCGACCGGCTGCGGGTCATCCATCCGCGCCACGAGCAGGCCGCGGCCTACATGGCGTTCGGCTATGCGCGGGCGAGCGGCAAGGTCGGCGCCTATGCGGTGGTGCCGGGACCGGGACTCCTCAACACGACGGCCGCGCTGGCCACCGCCTACGCCACCAACACTCCGGTGCTGTGCATCAGTGGGCAGATCCCGTCCAACCTGATCGGCCGCGGCTTCGGCCTCCTGCACGAGGTGCCGGACCAGCTGGCGATCCTGCGCGGGCTGACCAAATGGGCCGAGCGCATCAACCACCCGAGCGAAGCGGGCAAGCTCGTCAACGAAGCCTTCCGCCAGCTCGCCGACGACCGGCCGCGCCCCGTCGCGCTGGAAATGCCGCTCGACATCATGGCGCTCGAAAGCGAAGTCGCGCTGCCGGCGATCGCGGCTGCGCCACCGCCGCTGGTGCCCGACGCCGAGCTGATCGCCAAGGCGGCGTTGCTGCTCGCCGGCGCCAAGCAGCCGATGATCTATGTCGGCAGCGGCTCCGCTGCGGCGAGCACCGAAGTACTGGCGCTGGCCGAGCGGCTGCAGGCGCCGGTCGTCACCTACACCGGCGGCAAGGGCATCCTCAGCGACCGGCATTACCTGGCGCAGAACCTGCTCGCCGGGCACGAATTATGGCGCGGTGTCGATGTCGTGCTGGCGGTCGGCACCCGGTTCAACCAACCGCAGACCCGCTGGGGCCTCGACGGCGATATCAAGGTCATCCGCATCGACCTCGACCCGGTGGAGATCACCCGCATCGCGCGCCCGGCGATCGGCATCGTCGCCGACGCCCGGGACGCACTCGCCGCGCTCGTCAAGGCGCTCGCCGGCAAGGAGCGCGCCTCGCGCCGCGACGAAATGGAGGCCCTCAAGGCGAAGACCGCGGCGCGGCTTGCGGAGACGCTCGGGCCGCAATGCGAATACCTCTCGGCGATCCGCGCCGAACTGCCCGACGAGGGCATTTATGTCGAGGATCTGACCCAGGTCGGCTATGTCGGCCGGCTCGCCTTCCCGGTCTACCAGCCGCGCACCTACATCCACAGTGGCTACCAGGGTACGCTCGGCTTCAGCTATGCGACGGCTTTAGGCGCCAAGGTGGCCTGCTCCGACCGGCCGGTCGTCTCGATCTCGGGCGACGGCGGCTTCATGTACAATGTCCAGGAACTGGCGACCGCAGCCTTGCACAATATCGACGTGGTCGCGATCGTCTTCGCCGACGGCGCTTATGGCAATGTTCGCCGCATGCAGAAAAACGACTACGGCAACAAGCTGATCGCGACCGAGCTCTTGAACCCGAACTTCCCGAAGATGGCCGAGAGCTATGGCATCGCTGGGGTGCGCGCGATGAGCCCCGAGGCGCTGCGCCGCGAGCTGGCGGCCGCCCTGAAGCGGCGCGGTCCGACCGTCATCGAGGTGCCGGTCGGCGAAATGCCCGATCCCTGGCCGACCCTCGTTATGCCGCGAGTGCGCGGGCGGGCGTAGCAGGGGTTGCGCGAGCGGGACGGGGCGCGCACCTATGGCGCTGTGCCGGATAATCTCGTGCCCGCCAGCGCTGAAGCGATCGAGCGCGCCGCACAGCTGCTGCGCGCCGGCGAACTCGTCGCCTTCCCGACCGAGACGGTTTACGGGCTGGGAGCCGACGCGACCAGCGATGCCGCGGTGGCAAAAATCTACGAGGTCAAGCGCCGGCCGTCATTCAATCCGCTGATCATGCATGTCGCTGGGCTGGCCGTGGCCGAGCGGCTGGCTCATTTCGACGAGCGCGCGCGCCTCGCGGCGCGGCATTTTTGGCCGGGGCCGCTAACCCTCGTTCTGCCGCGACGCGCGGATTGTGGATTGTCGCTGCTGGCGACAGCGGGGCTCGACACGGTGGCGCTGAGGGTCCCGACACATGGGGTCGATCGAGATCTGCTTACCGCCGCCGGGCGACCGATCGCGGCGCCGTCGGCTAACCGCTCCGGCCGCGTCAGCCCGACAACCGCACAGCATGTCGCGGCCGAATTCGGAGATCAGGTCGCGCTGATCCTCGATGGCGGGGCGTGCCCGGTCGGGATCGAGTCGACGGTGCTCGACCTGACCGGCACCGCGCCGGCGGTGCTGCGGCCGGGCGGAGTGCCGCTCGAAGCGCTGATCCCGTTTTTCGGTGCTATCGCGGTGCCTGAAGGCGGCGAAGCGGCGCCTCGGTCGCCCGGCCGCCTGGCGAGCCATTACGCGCCGCGTCTGCCGTTGCGGCTCGACGCGACAAGCCCCCACGACGGCGAGGCGTTGCTCGCGTTCGGCGCCGCGCCGTCGGGCTTCGCCGAGGTGCTGTTTCTGTCGCGATCGGGCGATCTCGCCGAAGCGGCGGCCAATCTGTTCGCGATGCTGCGCCGGCTCGACCGGCTCGATTTCACCGGCATCGCGGTGATGCCGATCCCCGACGCGGGGCTCGGCCGCGCGATCAACGACCGACTGCGCCGTGCCGCCGCGCCGCGCGACGGAGGTTAAGCCGAGCGAACCTATTCCTGGGCGAGCGCCGCGGCGCAGCCGAGGAACGCCGGAAGGTGGTGGGTCACGACGTAGCACGGGATTGCCGCCAGATAGGGGCGCATGCGGCCCATCGCCTCAAACCGTTCGCGAAAGCCGCTCGCGACGAAGCGCTGGCCGAGCCGCGGCACGATGCCGCCCGCGATGTAGACGCCGCCCTGGGCTCCCAAGGTCAGCGCGAGATTGCCGGCGACGGTGCCGAGCATCGCGCAGAACATCGCGGTTGCTTCCGCGCATAGCGGGTCGCGCGCGCCGGTTTCGGGGTCGGTGATCTGCGCCGCGGTGTATTGCGCCGCCGGCACGCCGTCGAGCGCCGCGAGGCTATGGTAGAGGTTGACGAGGCCCGGCCCCGACAGGCAGCGCTCGGCCGAAACGTGGTCGAAGCGCTGGCGCAGCAGTCCGATGACGGCGCTCTCGCGCTCGCTTGTTGGTGCCATTGTCGCGTGGCCGCCCTCACCGGTCAGCGCCCGCCAGCCCGAGCCCGCCCGCACGAGGCCGGACACCCCGAGGCCGGAGCCCGGCCCCAGCACACCGATCGCCGCTTCCGCGACCGGCGCGCCGCCGCCGACGGGCAGCCGGTCGCCCGCCGCCAA
The DNA here is from genome assembly GCA_035309005.1 of Allostellaceae bacterium. Classification (GTDB taxonomy): domain Bacteria; phylum Pseudomonadota; class Alphaproteobacteria; order ATCC43930; family CGMCC-115725; genus DATARH01. The sequence goes on from DATGFP010000015.1 coordinate 43,101, forward strand.
CCGGGGCAGCGACAACGCCGCCGCGGTGAAATCGTTGATGACGATGAGCCGGGCGAAGCCGAGCCGGTCGCGCAGGCTCGCGACCGAGAAGCGCCATGGATGGTTGGTCATGCGGATTTCGTCGCCGGTCACCGCGGCGGCGATCGCCAAGGCGCCGCTCCGCGGCATCGCAAAACCGCCGCGCTGCGCCAGGTAGGCGAGGATCGCGTCTTCGATCGCTGCAAAATCGGCGCACGCGAAGGTGCTTGAATGCAGGATCGCGCCGTCGGGCGAGACCAGCCCGAACCGCGCGTTGGTTCCTCCGATGTCTCCGACCAGCCAGGTTTCGGCTTGCGAGCCGGCCATCAGCCTGCCGCCCCACCCGTCAGGCCGGCCGCCAACGCATCGAGAAAGCGCTGCCGCCAGGCGTTAGCGTCATTGCGCCGCAATATCCTCATCATCGCGCTCCAGCGCTCGCGGCGCTCGCCGAGCGGCATCTCCAGCCCCTGCCACATTGCCTCTGCCATCCCCTCGCGGTCATAAGGATTGACAATGATCGCCGCGTCGAGCTCGCGCGCAGCCCCGGCGAACGAGGATAGCACCGGCACCCCCGGGTCGTCTGGAGATTGCGCGGCGAGATATTCCTTGACCACGAGGTTCATGCCGTCGCGGAACGGGGTGACCAGGGCGATCCGCGCCGCTCGGTAGAACCCGGTCAGGATGCGATGGTTGAAGCTCTTGTTGAGGTAGCGCAGCGGCGTCCAGTCGAATTCGGCGTAGCGGCCGTTGATGTTGCCGGCGGCGCCTTCGAGGGTGCGGCGAATCTCGCGGTATTCCGGCACGTCGGAGCGTGACGGCGGCGCGATCTGCAGGAAGACGGTGTGGCCGCGGGCCTGCGGATAATGTTCGAGCAGGTGCGCATAGGCGGCAAAGCGCGCCGGCAGCCCTTTCGAGTAATCGAGCCGGTCGACGCCGATCAGCAGCGCCCGCTCGCGCAGGCTATCGCGCAGCCGACGGAAGTGGCGCGAGCTCTCGGCTGCCGCCGCCTGCGCCGCGATCGCCTCGACATCGATCCCGACCGGAAACACCGCGGCCCGGAAGACCCGGCCAAAGCCTTGGAAGACGCCGCCGCCGAAGTTCTCGCCGTCGCCCCAGCGCAGCAGGCAATCGCTAAAGCTCTGCAGGTCCGACTCGGTCTGAAAGCCGATCAGGTCATAGGCGCACAGCGCGGCGACAAGTTCGCGATGGTTGGGCAATAGCCGCATCAATTCCGCCGCCGGGAACGGAGTATGCAAAAAAAAGCCGATCGGCTGCCGGCAGCCGAGCTGGCGCAGCGCCTCGCCAAACGGGATCAGGTGGTAGTCGTGCACCCAAACGAGGTCGTCCGGCGCCAGCAGCGGCAGCAGGGCGCGCGCGAAGCTGCGGTTGACCCGCATGTAGCCGGCGAGGTCTCGCCGCGAGTAGCCGAGCAGCGACGGCCGATAGTGGAACAGCGGCCACAGCACCCGATTGGCGTAGCCGATGTAATATTCCTCGAAGTCGCACCGCGTCAGATCGAGCGTCGCTGCGGTGATGTTGCCGGCGGTTTCACGCATCGGCGCGCCGCTCGGGTCCTCGCTGACCGTCCCACTGAAGCCAAACCAGATGCCGCCGGCGCGTTCGAGGGCGGCGCGCAGCGCCACCGCCAGCCCGCCCTGGCTGACCTTACCCGGCGCGATTGGGCCGACACGGTTCGAGACAACAACAAGGCGACGGGTGGCATGACCGGTGCGCGCGGCGCGCCCGCTTTCAGACGCCGCTTCGCCGAGCGGCGCATCCGCGATCGTCCCGCCCTCTTCGTCTGTCGTCATTCGCGATCCGCGCCCCCGACCCAATCAAATGCCGCTTCCCCGATCACCTACGGTTGAGAAACGGCCTCGCGACAGGTACGTTCCGCCTAATTCAGGCCGGCGGCGGCGAGCCACCGTAACGTTGCGGCAACCGAGGGCAACGCATATGCGGCCGCGGTCTCGGGCCCTCGCGCGCCGACCCGAACCGATAGCCCGCCGCGACGGTTGATCTCGGCGAAGCCGTCTTCGTCGGTTACATCGTCGCCGAGGAACACCGGCCGGCGGCCGCAAAACGGCGGCTCGGCGAGGAACGCCGCGATCGCGCCATCCTTGCCGCAGCCGCGCGGCAGTAGTTCGACCACCATCTTGCCGGCGATCAGTCGCAGGGAGCCGCCAACCTCGCGCAGCAATCCGGCAGCAAATTCGCTGACCTCGGCCGCTCTTGCCGGAGCCCCGCGGTAGTGCAGCGCGAGCGTCCGGCCCTTGTCCTCGAGCGCGATGCCCGGCCGCCGGCCTGCCCAGTCGGCGAGGCGCGGCCGCAGCCGGTCGATCGCCGCCGCCGCGGCATCGCCGGCGTTCTCGCCGCGCAGGCAGCGGCCGTCCGGGCGGCGGATTTCGGCTCCGTGCAAACCGGCCGCGGCGCCCCGCCACGGGCTGAACAGCCGGTTGAGGTCGGCGAGCCGGCGGCCGCTGACCAGCGCCATCGCGCCGCCCCGCTCGGCGGCGAGGCGCGCGAGCAGCTCCGGCAGGGCGTGCGGCACCTGCACCAGTTCCGGCCGCGGTGCGATCTCGAGCAAGGTGCCGTCGACATCGACAAACAGGGCGGATGCGCGATCGAGCGGCGGCGGCCTCATTGCTTCGTCCAGCTGCCGGGACGACGACGTCGCTTGTGCGGCGCACACACGATGGCATGCCGATCGCCGGCGGCGGCCGGCGCGAAATCCCGCCGCTGGTTGCCATTTTTTGCGAGAGGGGTTGACTCTTGGCGCCGCTTAACTAAATTGTGCGCTGCGGTATGGATCACTTGTGGTTCTGCCGTACGTCTTCTAGGCGTTTCCTCCCTAAACTCGGGCCGCACTCAGGTGCGGCCCTTCTTTTTGGGAGTTGGGGATGGTCGGTTTCGCCCGGGAGCACGGCGTCCGCGGCCAGCGGCGGCAACGCCGCGATCTCGCGATAGATCGGCGCGAAATCAGGACGGGTCGCGGCGAACAACTCGGCAAAATCGTTAATGACAAAGTAGGTCTGCTGGTAGCGGTCGATGCGATATCGCGTCCGCATCACCCGGCGCAGCTCGAAATGCAGCCGGTGGGGCCGCGGGTCATCGAGGCAATACACCGATTCGCCCGCGGAGGAGAGTATCCCCGAGCCGTAGATGCGCAGCCCCTCCGGCGTCGCGATCAGCCCAAATTCGACGGTGTACCAGTAAAGCCGGGCCAGAGCCTCCAAATGGCCGAGGCGCTGGGCCTTCAGCCCGCTTTCGCCGTAGGCCTGCAGGTAATCGGCAAATACGGGGTTCATCAGCATCGGCAGGTGGCCGCAGATGTCATGAAAGACATCCGCTCCTGCAGGTAATCGAGCTGGTCGCGTCGCCGAATGAAGCATGTCGACGGAAAGCGCCGGCGCGCCAGCAACCCGAAAAACACATCATCGGAAACGAGCCCGGGTACCGCGACGATGCGCCATCCGGTCGCCGATTCAAGGATGTCGCTGAGGTGGCGGAAATCCGGGATGCCGCCCGCCGCGACGCCGAGACATCCCAGTCCCTCGAGATATTTCCGGCAGGCGCGGCCGATCAGCACATGCTGCTGGCGCTCGAACAGCAGTCGCCAGATCGCGTGCTCCTCGGCGCCGTAGCCCGCCCAGTTCTGCTCGATCAGGTAATCCCGCACCTCGCCCATCGCGCGCTCCGCGCCATCGGCACGATTGCCTTTCCTCGATTTATGAACGCCGCCCGGCCGCGTCAATTGCACACGCAACCACGCGCCTGCGCGCCTATTCGGCGGCGGCGCGGGGGAGCTTGCCGAGATGCTCTTCGATGACGCGGGCGAGATGCTGCATCAGCGCCGTCATCTCGGCCGCCAGCCGGGCGAAGCCGGGCTTTCGCTCGTAGCTGCGCTCGTCCATGTAAAGCGCCCGGCTCAGCTCGATCTGCAGTGCGTGGCGCCCGCGCCGCGGGCTGCCGTAGTGATCGGTCGTGAAGCCGCCGGCATAGGGCGCGTTGATCGCGACGGTAAAGCGGCGCTGCATCAGAAACATGCGCGCCGCCTCGACGATGTGCGGCGCGCAGGCGGCGCCGTGGCAGTCGCCGAGCACGATTTCGGCGCCGTCGCGGCCGCCGACCGCGCTCGCCGCCGACGGCATCGAATGGCAATCGAGCAACAGGCACCCGCCGAAAGCCGCCTCGGTTTCCTCGACCAGCTGGCGCAACGCATGGTGATAGGGGTGATAAAGCGCCTCGACGCGCTGCCTCGCCTCGGCAAAACGCAGCTTGCGGGCGTAGATTTCTTCGCCGCTGGCGACGATCCGGGCGATCGTGCCGAGCCCCATGCGGACCCGCGGCGAGCGCCCGTTGACAAAGTTCGGCAGCACATCGGCAAACATCGTCGGGTCGAGTTCCCAGGCCTCGCGGTTGACGTCAAGATAGGCCCGCGGGAAACGGGCCGCGAGCAGCGGCGCGCCAAGCCGTGGGGCGGCCGCGAAGATCTCGTCGACAAAACTGTCCTCTGAGCGCCGCAAGGTCAGCGGGTCGAGCCGCGACGAAGCGATCAGATCCTCGGGATACTCGGCGCCGCTGTGCGGCGAGGCGACGACGAGCGGCACGGCATGCCGCTCCGGGCGCTGCAAATCGAGCGCGCCTCCATCAGTCACGTACCGCCGGCCCCGTTGCTCCATGGGCCAAGCTTAGTGAAGCGCCGCGCCGCTGTCATCACCACCGCGGACAGCGATCACCATGATGGCGGGCGGGGCCGGTGCGTCGCCCTGCCTGTGCTTGCGCCGAGATCGCAGCTTATGGTTAATCGGCTGCCGAGCGGGCTCGTCCGCCGACCATACTGCGGTGCAATGGCGCGCATCCTCCTTGCCGAAGACGACGACCAGATGCGCGCCTTCCTGAGCCGCGGGCTGCGCCGCGCCGGCCATGCGGTCGATGCGGTCGCCGACGGCGATGCGGCGCTCGCGCGCGCCCATGGCGTGGACTACGATTTGCTGCTGGCGGACGTGGTCATGCCGGGGATCGACGGCATCGAACTCGCCCGCCGGATGACCACAAGGCAACCCGCGATCCGCGTTATGTTCATCACCGGATTTGCCGCCGTCGCCTTTCAGGACGACCGCCTCGCGCCGCACCGCCCGCGGATCGTGGCGAAACCGTTTCACCTGCGCCATCTGATCGAGGAAATCGAGGCGCTGCTGTCGCAATAGCGGGAGGGCGGCGCTGCGGCGCGGTGCCAAAATCCCACCGTTGCCCGGCGTCGCCCGCCCGACTTGCCGCAAAGGAAATCCGCGATGTCGAGGATATCGCTGCTGCTGTTCGTCGCTGGCCTCTTGCTGGCCGGCACCGCCGCTGCACAGACCAGCGCCGTCGAGGTCACGGACGCCTGGGCGCGCGCCACCCCGGGGATGGCGGATACCGGCGCGGCCTATCTGACGCTGCAATCGCCGGCCGACGACCGCCTGACTGGCGTCACGACACCGGCCGCCGAAAAGGCTGAGCTGCACGTGATGAAGATGAATGGCGGCGTGATGGAGATGCGTCCGCTCGCCGCAATCGATCTGCCGGCCGGGCAGAAGATCACCCTCAAGCCCGGCGCGATGCACATCATGCTGCTTGGGCTGAAGGCGCCGCTGCGGGCGGGTCAGTCGTTCGCACTGACGTTGCATTTCGCGAAAGCCGGCACGCGCGAGGTGAGCGTCGCCGTCGAGAAGGCCGGGGCGATGGGAATGGGGGCTGGAACCGGCACGGCAATGCCGCCGATGGCGATGCCCGGCCAGCGCTGAGCGGAGGTTCGCGGCGATGGCTGGTACTGCGCCGAAATCACCCGGTTCGCCGCGTTTTGTCTTGATCGCGGCGGTTCTGGCCGGGGTCCTCGTAGTGGCATCCGGTACACTGCTCGGGATCGCCCTGCATCAAAGCCCGAAGGGGTCGGGCGGCTTCCTTGGCGGCGCGATCGGCGGCCCCTTCCAGCTCGTCGATCAGAACGGTAAGCCGTTCACCGACGCCGACCTCAAGGGCAAGTGGCATCTCGTGTTTTTCGGCTACACGCATTGCCCCGATATCTGCCCGACAACCCTCAACGAACTGTCCTTGGCCTTCGACAAACTGACGACAGAGCAGCGCGCTAATGTCGGGGTCGTATTCATTTCGGTCGATCCGGAACGCGACACGCCGAAAATCCTCAAATCCTACCTTGAGAGCTTCGGCGCGCCGGTCGTCGGTCTGACCGGCAGCGCCGCCGAGGTCAAGCAAGCGGCCCAGGACTACCGGGTCTATTACGCCAAACATCCGCTGCCCGGCGGCGATTACGAGATGGACCACAGCGCGCTGATCTACGTGATGGATCCGCAGGGCCGCTTCAACTCGACCTTGACGCTCGACAGCACCGCCGAGCAAATGGCGGCGCGGCTGCGCAAGCTGGTGTCGTAAGCCTTCAAAGTCGACTAGAATCGCTGAGCGGCGTCGAAAGGGACCAGAGGAATGCCGAGCCTGGATCCGCACGCAACCTATTGGTCGCAGAGGTACGATTGGAGCAGCCGCGGCGAGGAATGGAGCGCCACGTGGGGCGGCAGCGAAGCCCAATGGTTCGGCGCCATTTATCCGCGGCTACACCGCTTTCTGCCGGCACACGCCATCGTGGAAATCGGCCCGGGTTATGGTCGATGGACCAAATTTCTGCTGCCGCTCTGCGCGCATTACACAGGGGTCGATATATCGGAGAAGTGCATCGACGCCTGTACCCTATCGTTCTCAACAGCAACGCACGCCGCGTTTATCCTAAATGATGGCGTGTCGCTGGACAGCGTTCCCGATGGAAGTATTGACCTCGTGTTCTCGTTCGATTCTCTGGTCCATGCTGAGTTGCAGGTTCTTGCCGGCTACACGTCCCATATTTTGAGCAAGCTTACCGCAACGGGGGTCGCGTTCCTGCATCACTCTAACGCAGCGTCGGTTGGCGAGTTGGGTTGGGAGCACGGTCGCGGGCTTTCGGTGTCCAATGAAAACGTGGCAGAGTTAGTTAGTCAAAGTGGCGGAAAAATTCTCATACAGGAGATAATTAATTGGGGTGGTGGTGCAATGCTCGACTGCTTGACTCTTTTTTGTCAAGAACGAGCCTACGCCGAGTTTGCCTCAATCAAGCTAAATAACCCCCATTTTATGGACGAAGCCGCGCTGATCTCGCAGTACCAAAGCTACTATTCGAAGCTTGGTCGGTTGAACGACTGACCCTTTGGATTGAGACCGACGGGCACGGTAGACGCGCTGTCGCCGGGCGCATTGCCGGCGCGGTTGGCAAACGGCGCGTCGCGCAACATATAACGCGCATCCCGCAGCAGCCGCTTTGCTTTGATGGCCAGCCTCTCCGACGAGATCGCCCGCCGGCGCACCTTTGCGATCATCTCGCATCCCGACGCCGGCAAGACGACGCTGACCGAAAAGCTGCTGTTGTTCGGCGGCGCGATCCAGCTTGCCGGCGAAGTCAGGGCGCGCGGCGAGCGGCGGCGGGCGCGCTCCGACTGGATGGCGATCGAGCGCGAGCGCGGCATCTCGGTGTCGTCGGCGGTGATGACCTTCGAGCATGACGGCATCGTCTTCAACCTGCTCGACACCCCGGGCCACCAAGATTTCAGCGAGGATACCTACCGCACGCTGACCGCGGTCGACAGCGCGGTCATGGTGATCGACGCGGCGCGCGGCATCGAGGAGCAAACGCGCAAATTGTTCGAGGTGTGCCGCCTGCGCGACGTGCCGATCATCACCTTCATCAATAAGCTCGACCGCGAGAGCCGCGACCCGTTCGACCTTATTGACGAGATCGAGCAGACGCTCGCGCTCGACGCGACGCCGGCGAGCTGGCCGATCGGCATGGGGCGCGATTTTCTCGGCACCTACGACCTCTTCCGCGACGCGCTGCTGCTGTTCGAGCGCGGTATGGAAGACCGCGTCGTCGAGCCGATCCGCTGTTCCGGGGTCGACGACCCGGCGCTGGTGCAGCGTCTGCCGGCGCCGGCCATTTCGGCATTGCGCGAGCAGGTCGAGATGGCGCGCGGTCTGTGCAAGCCGTTCAGCCTCGAATCGTTTCGGCAGGGGCATCTGACGCCGGTGTTCTTCGGCAGTGCGCTCAACAATTTCGGGGTGCGCGAATTGCTCCGCGGCGTCGCCGACCTGGCGCCGCCGCCGCGCCCGCAACCGGCGATGGACGCCGATGGGCCAAAGCCGGTGCAGCCCGAGGAGGAGGCGGTCGCCGGGTTCGTCTTCAAGGTGCAGGCCAATATCGACCCGCAGCACCGCGACCGCATCGCCTTCGTGCGGCTGTGCTCGGGGCATTTTCACCGCGGCATGAAGCTGAAGAATTCGCGCACCTTCCGCCCGATCACGGTGCAGAACCCGGTGTTCTTTCTGGCGCGCGACCGCAACCTCGCCGAGGAAGCCTGGCCCGGCGACATCATTGGCATCCCCAATCACGGCACCCTGCGCGTCGGCGACACGCTGACTGAGGGGGTCGACATCCGGGTCACCGGCCTGCCGAGCTTCGCGCCGGAAATCCTGCGCCGGGTCAAGATCGAGGACCCGATGAAGCAGAAGCACCTGCGCCACGCCCTGGAGCAGCTCGCCGACGAGGGCGTGACGCGCGTCTTCAAGCCGCTCAGCGGCAGCGACTGGATCATCGGCGTCGTCGGTGCCTTGCAGCTTGACGTACTGCAGGCGCGGCTCGCTGCTGAATACGGTCTCGCGACCCGGCTCGACGGCGCCCCCTACGAGACGGCGCGCTGGCTCGACGGCGAGCGCGTCGAGCTTGAGCGCTTCCGCGACCGCAACGGCGCCGCGCTCGCCGAGGATCACGACGGCGTGCCCGTGTTCCTCGCCCGAAACGCCTGGGACTTGCGCACGACAATCGAGGAATGGCCAGCGCTGCGGTTTACCGCGACGAGGGAGCAGCACTGACGCGGCGGGCCGCAAGCGTCTCGTCCACTGGCCGGGGATAGGCTGCGGTACTGCCTATGCTTGTGGCCGGTGACTGTATATTCGGCAATCGGCCCCGACGGAAAGCTAAGCGCCTCGTCGAGGATTGACGGGTCGGTTCAGCTTGCGCGGGGCGGTGCGATTGGCACGCTTCTTGATAGAGGAACGGCAGGTCCGGGCTTCCAGGGGTGGGGGCCGATCCGGGCCGGGATCGCCGGATCGCATCCGGACCTCATTCCCGGACCAGCCGCGGCTCTTCGCAACGCCGGGGCATTGCAGAATCTCCGGGCGTCCTGCCGGTCGCCACGCTCAGCTTATAGCCCGCAGCCGCGGTCGGCGCTAAGCTGTTCGCGGCGCCACGGCTTCCGGCCGCGACCCGCGCCGTGATTTGCGCCGTAGGGACCGATGCGGCTCGCCTTCGCCGTCCTGATGCTCGCCCTGGCCGGCACGGCGCCGGCGCGGGCGGCGGCGGTTGCGCTGGTCCTCGCGATCGACGTGTCGGGAAGCGTGTCGAGCGAGCGTTATGTGCTGCAGCACGAAGGCATCGCCCGCGCGTTCGAGACGCCGCGGCTGATCGACGCCATTGCCGCCCAACCCGGCGGTATCGAGGCGCTGGTCCTCGAGTGGTCGGACCCCGAGAAGATTGCGATCACGGTCGGCTGGACGCACATCGCCAACCGTGAAACAGCCGCGGCCTTTGCCGCCTCGCTGCGGGCCACCAGCCGCACCTCGAACGGCTTGACCGCGATCGGCTCGGCGATGCGCGCCGCCGCCGCCGCCTTCGACCATATGCCGGAGCCCGCGAATCGCCGCGTCATCGATATCTCCGGCGACGGCATGGCCAATTTCGGCGAACCGCCGGCCACCGTCCGCGACGAGCTCGTCAAGCGCGGCATCACCATCAACGGCCTGGCGATCCTGACCGAGGAGCCCTGGCTCGATGACTATTATCGCCACAACGTGATCGGCGGCCCCTCGTCGTTCGTCATGGTGGCCAAGGATTTTGACAGCTTCGCCAATGCGGTGCTGAGCAAGCTGGTGCAGGAGGTCGCGAGCCTCTCGGGCGTCAGCGACACCGTGGGACCCTGACAGCCAGTCGCCGCCAACCCGAAAGGAGAGACGATGCAATACGGTCTTTTCACGATGCCCTCGCACCCGCCGGAGCGCGGCCTGTATGAGGGCCATCGCTGGGATTTGCAGACCTTGCGCTGGGCCGACGAGCTCGGCTTTTCGGAAGCCTGGATCGGCGAGCACCACACCGCGCCCTGGGAGCCGCATCCGGCGCCGGACCTCTTGATCGCGCAGGCGCTGATGGAGACGAGCCGCATCCGCCTCGCGCCCGGCGGGTTCCTGTTGCCCTACCACCACCCGGCCGAACTCGCCCACCGCGTCGCGATGCTCGACCACATGGCGCAGGGCAGGCTGAATTTCGGGGTCGCCGCGAGCGGCCTGCCCAGTGACTGGGCAATGTTCAACGTCGACGGCAATGCCGGCCAGCACCGCGAGATGACGCGCGAGGCGCTCGACATCATCCTCAAATTGTGGACCGCCGAGGAGCCGTTCGATTATGTCGGCAAGTACTGGCATGTCAGCCGCACCGACCGGATGCTGGAAAGCCTCATTCCGCATATCCGGCCTTTTCAGAAGCCCTATCCGCCGATTGGGGTGGCCGGGGTCAGCCCCGGCTCCGATACGCTGAAGGTGGCCGGCGAACGCGGCTTCCTGCCGATGAGCCTCAACCTCAACCAGTCCTACGTCGCGAGCCACTGGGCCTCGGTCGAGGAGGGCGCGCGGCGCACCGGCCGTACGCCAAGCCGCGCCGATTGGCGGCTGGTGCGCGAGATCTTCGTCGCCGACAGCGATGCAGAGGCGTGGCGCCTGTCGGTCGGGGCGCAGATGGGGCGCATGATGCGCGAATATTTCCTGCCGCTCTTAACGAACGTTGGCGTCATCCAATACCTGAAGCACGACGACAATGTCGCCGACAGCGACGTAACGCCGGAATATTGCGCTCGGCAGAACTGGCTGATCGGCTCGCCCAAGACCGTCGTCGAGAAGATCGAACGGATGTATGACGAGGTCGGCGGCTTCGGCCACCTGCTGCTGTTCTGCTTCGATTACAGCGACAGCCCCGAGGCCTGGCGTCACTCGATGGAGCTGCTGGCCAACGAGGTCATGCCCAAGGTCGCCCATCTGGCGCCGCGCCGCGTCGCGCAGGCGTAAGCGGAGTTACGCGAGGTTGTTGTCGATGCTGGCCATTTGGAGGCTTATAGCGGTTGCCGCGGCCGTTGTGGTCTTGGCAACCGGCGTCGCGCTCGCCCAATCCGGGGAGCACCATATGGCGCCGGCGAGAATTACCCAGACGACGCCACATCAGTCCGCGGTGCCGACAATGCCGGGTCAGGATGCCTTCGGGGCCATCCAGGAAATCGTGCATATGCTGGACGCCAACCCGAAGACCGATTGGTCGAAGGTTGATCTTGAGGCGCTGCGCCAGCATCTGATCGACATGAACGAGGTCACGCTGCGGGCCGATGCCGCCGCCAGGCAGGTCGAGGGCGGCCTGGAGATCGCGGTCACCGGCAGCAGCGGCCGCACGCTCGTCGCGATCCAGCGCATGGTTCCGGCCTGGGCGCACACGATGAACGGCGAGCACGGCTGGAACACCGCGGCTTCCGCGCTGCCGAACGGCGAATTGCTCAGGGTCACCGCCGCCGATCAGAAGGAGGTCCAGCATATCCGCGGCCTCGGGTTCATCGGCCTCATGGTCAGCGGCTCCCAGCATCAGCCGCATCACGTCGCGATGGCGAAGGGCGAATTCGATCACGGACACATGGGTCAGGCGCATTAGGTCGTGGCGGCGCAGACCCGCATTCTCGCGTGTTCACGTCGTTGCGCCTGCGTCGCCGATGAGGCAAGCTGTCGCAGGCGCAATCCTGATGTGCAGCGGGCCGCGCGACAGGGAGGATGACGCTCGCTGCGAGTCCGGGTATAAGGCGCGGCCGTGCCGTACCGGGAGCTTCGGGATGGCTAGCTGGTCGTGGCGCGAGTGAGCTCGGTTAGGAGCCTGGCCGGCCGGCAGGAGAAGCGTATTGCACCCCACTGATATCAAGAATCCGGACTATTTCCATAAGGTTGTCGATTGCCAATGGGCCTGCCCGGCGCATACGCCGGTGCCGGAATACATCCGGCTGATCGCGGCGCGGCGCTTTGGCGATGCCTGGGCGATCAACTGGGAATCGAACGTCTTTCCGGGGATCCTCGGGCGCACCTGCGACCGGCCGTGCGAGCCGGCCTGCCGCCGCGGCCGGGTCGAGAAGGAGCCGGTGGCGATCTGCCGGCTGAAGCGCGTCGCCGCCGACAACAAGGGCGACGTCAGCCTCTACATGCCGGCGATCCCGAAGGAGAAAAACGGCAAGCGGGTTGCCCTGGTCGGCGCCGGCCCTGCTTCGCTGACCGTCGCGCGCGATTTGATGCCGCTCGGCTACGAGTGCGTCATGTTCGATGGCGATTCGAAGGGCGGCGGCATGATGCGCAGCCAGATCCCGCGCTTTCGCCTGCCCGAACACGTGACCGACGAAGAGGTCGACCGCATCGTCGAAATGGGGGTCGAGACCCGCTTCGGCCATTACGTAACGAGCCTGCGCGACCTGCTGGCGGAGGGCTGGGACGCGGTCTTTGTCGGCTCCGGCGCGCCGCGTGGCCGCGAGATCGAGATCCCCGGCCGCAAGGAGGCCGCCGCCCATATCCATATCGGCATCGACTGGCTGTCCTCCGTCTCGTTCGGCCATATCGACAAGATTGGCCGCCGCGTCGTCGTGCTCGGCGGCGGCAACACGGCGATGGATTGCTGCCGCTCCTCGCGCCGCCTCGGCGGCGAGGAGGTCACCGTCGTCGTGCGCTCGGGCTTCGAGGAGATGAAGGCGTCGCCCTGGGAGAAAGAGGATGCGACGCACGAGGGCATCCCCATTCTCAATTTTCTCGTCCCCGTCGAGTTCACCCATGAGGACGGCACGCTGACCGGAGTGTTGTTCGAGAAGGTCAAGGCCGAATACGACGAGAAGGGCCGGCGCAACCTCGTGCCGACCGGCGAGCCGCACCAGCACATCCCGTGCGACGACGTGCTGGTGGCGATCGGCCAGGAAAACGCCTTTCCGTGGATCGAACGCGATATCGGCATCGAGTTCGACCGCTGGGACATGCCGAAGGTCGACCCGAAGACGATGCAGTCAAGCCTGCCGAATGTTTTCTTCGGGGGCGATTCGGCGTTCGGCCCGAAAAACATAATCTGGGCCGTCGCGCACGGCCATGACGCGGCGATCTCGATCGACAAGTTCTGCCACGGCGAGGATGTTGCCGAGCGGCCGGCGCCTGGGGTGACGCTGGTCAGCCAGAAAATGGGCATCCACGAGTGGAGCTACGACAACGACATCTCGAACGATCTGCGCTACCGGGTGCCGCTGAAGGATCTCTCCGCCGCGCTTAAGGACATCCGCACCGAGGTTGAGCTAGGCTATGACGACAAGCTCGCTTATCTCGAAGCCGAGCGGTGCCTCAACTGCGACATCCAGACCGTCTTCGCCGGCCCTTTGTGCATCGAATGCGACGCCTGCGTCGACATTTGCCCGATGGACTGCATCACCTTCACCGAAAATGGCGATGAAGAGGATTTGCGCGGCCGCCTTAGCGCTCCGGCAACCAATCTCGGGCAGGATCTCTATATCGGCAACTCGCTGAAGACCGGGCGGATCATGGTCAAGGACGAGGATGTCTGCCTGCATTGCGGCCTGTGCGCCGAGCGTTGTCCGACCGGCGCCTGGGACATGAGCAAATTCCTTTTGGACATGACTATGGCCGGACCCGCATGCCGCAGCCGATAGCAAGCGTCAACGATTTCGTCGTCAAATTCGCCAACGTCAACGGCTCCGGCTCGGCGAGCGCCAACGCGCTGTTCGCCAAATCGGTGCTGCGGATGGGCATCCCGGTCAGCTCGCGCAACATCTTCCCCTCGAACATCCAGGGTCTGCCGACCTGGTTCGAGGTGCGGATCAGCGAGGGCGGCCATCTCGGGCGGCGCGGCGGCGTCGACATGATGGTCGCGATGAACCCGCAGACCTGGCCGCAGGACATCGCCGAGATCGAGCCCGGCGGCTACCTGCTCTACGATTCGACGCGCCCGATGCCGGCCTCGCGGTTCCGCGACGACATCAACGTGATCGGCGCGCCGCTGACCGAAATCTGCAACCGCACCTACAGCGATCCGCGCCAGCGCCAATTGTTCAAGAACATCATCTATTTGGGCGTGCTGTCGGCGCTGCTCGACATGGACGTGCCGGCGATCGAGCAGCTGATCGGCGAGCAGTTCCGCGGCAAGGACGCGCTGATCAAGCCCAATCTGCACGCCCTGCAACTCGGGCGCGACTGGGCGAGCGAGGCGCTCGGCAGCCCGATCGGATTGAAGCTCGAAAAGCGCAACAAGGTCGGCGACCGCATCTTCGTCAGCGGCAACGACGCGGCCGCCCTGGGCGCGGTCTATGGCGGCGCGACGGTCTGCGCCTGGTACCCGATCACCCCCTCCTCATCGCTCGCCGAGGCGTTTGCCGCGCATTGCTACCGCCTGCGCCGCGATCCGCAGTCGAAGCAGCACCGCTATGCGATCGTCCAGGCTGAGGACGAATTGGCCTCGATCGGCATGGTGATCGGCGCGGCATGGAACGGCGCCCGCGCCTTTACCGCGACCTCGGGTCCCGGCATCTCCTTGATGCAGGAATTCATCGGGCTGGCGTATTTCGCCGAGATCCCGGCGGTCATCTTCGACATCCAGCGCGGCAGCCCGTCGACCGGCATGCCGACCCGCACCCAGCAGGCCGACATCCTGTCGGCCGCCTATGCCTCGCACGGCGATACCAAGCACGTATTGCTGTTTCCGCAGGACCCGAACGAGAGCTTCACCTTCGCGGCCGACGCGCTCGACCTCGCCGACCGGCTGCAGACGCCGGTCTTCGTGATGATGGATCTCGATATCGGCATGAACGACTGGCTGGTGCCGCCGCTCCAATGGGACGCGGCGCGTAAGTTCGACCGCGGCAAGGTCATGGGCTATGACGCGCTCGAAGCCGGCACCGATTTCGGCCGCTACCTCGATGTCGACGGCGACGGCATCCCCTACCGCACGCTGCCCGGCACCCACCCGACGCGCGGCGCCTATTTCACCCGCGGCACGACCAAGGACCGTTACGCCCGCTATACTGAGGAAGGCGGCCCCTACGTCGACAACATGCAGCGCCTCCTGCGCAAGTTCGAAACCGCTAAGCGATTGGTGCCGCGCCCCATCAAGCGCGAGGCGAGCGAGGCGACCAAATACGGCGCAATCTATTTCGGCTCCAGCGCGCTCGCGATGGAAGAGGCGCTTGAAGCCTTAGAAGCGCGCGGCATCCATCTCGACACGCTGCGCGTCCGCGCGTTCCCGTTCCACGACGACGTCGTCGATTTCATCAGCAACCACGAGCGCGTCTTTGTCGTCGAGCAGAACCGCGACAAGCAGATGCGCACGCTGGTCACGACCGAACTGGAGATCGACCCGGCCCGGCTCGTACCGATCCTGCATTACGACGGCACCCCCATTACCGCCCGTTTCATCGTCAAGGCGATCGCCGACATGCTCGCCGTCGTCACCCTCGCCCCGCTTCGCAAGGCGCTCCCGTAACATGACGTACATCACCAAGCCCAAGCTGCATCACCCGAAACTGCCGACTAACGCGCTAGGCTATACGCACCGCGACTACGAGGGCTCGATCTCGACCCTGTGCGCCGGCTGCGGCCACGATTCGATCAGCGCCGCGATCATCCAGGCATGCTTCGAATTGTCCCTGCCGCCGCACCGCATCGCCAAATTGTCGGGGATCGGCTGTTCGTCGAAGACGCCGACCTATTTCCTCGGCCAATCGCACGGCTTCAACAGTGTGCACGGCCGCATGCCGAGCGTCTTGACCGGCGCCAACCTCGCCAATCGCGACCTCATTTATCTCGGCGTCTCGGGCGACGGCGATTCCGCCTCGATCGGCCTCGGCCAGTTCGCCCACTGCATCCGCCGCGGCGTCGACATGGTCTATATCGTCGAGAATAACGGCGTCTACGGCCTCACCAAGGGCCAGTTCTCGGCGACCGCCGACAAGGGATCGAGCGCCAAGCGCGGCGCGGTCAATACCGATGCGCCGATCGATCTGGTCGGTCTCGCGCTGCAGCTCGGCGCCTCCTATGTCGCGCGCAGCTTTTCCGGCGACAAGGCGCAGCTGGTGCCGCTGATCAGGGCGGCGATCCAGCACAAGGGCGCCGCCTTTATCGACGTCGTCTCGCCCTGCGTCGCCTTCAACAACCATCCGGGCTCGACCAAGAGCTTCGACTACGTGCGCGCCCACAACGAGGCCGTCAACCAGCTCGACTACATGATCGAGCGCGAGGCGATCACCGCTGACTATGCGCCGGGCACGGTCGAGACCGTGGTGCAGCACGACGGTTCGACCCTGCGTCTGCGCAAGCTCGAACTCGATTACGACCCGACCGACCGCATCTCGGCCTTGACCTACCTGCAGCAGCGCCACGCCTTGGGCGAAGTCGTCACCGGCCTCCTCTTCGTCGAGCCGGACCATGGTGACCTGCACGCCTTCCTCGACACGGTCGAAGCGCCGCTCAACGCGCTCGACGAGGCGGCGCTGTGCCCCGGCGTCGACGTACTCGAAAAATACAACGCCGCGCACCGCTGAGCCGACCGGCCGTCGCGGGCCTCAATCGCGCTCGCGAACCCGGGGTCGAGCATGGCCGGCCCGCGCGAGGCGACGGTTGACCGGCCTCACGCCGGCGGGCATTTAGCACGCGATGCTACGGTTTTTTGAACGCCGGCTCGCAGCAACCGGGCCGCCGCCCGACGCGCCGCCGCCGACGCTGGGGGAGCCGCGCGCGCTCGTTCGCTTTTTCTGGCATTTCGTACGGCAGATCCCGGGGCCGATCGCGGCGCTGTTTGCGACCGGGTTCTGCGTCGCCGTTACCGACGCGCTGATCCCGGTGTGCATCGGCCGCATCGTCTCGCTGGTTTCGGCGCAATCGCCGGCCACGCTGTGGCGCGACGCCGGCACGCAGCTGCTGCTGATGGCCGCGCTGTTCCTCTTCGTTCGCCCCACCGTGCACCTCGCGCAGGCGATCGTCACGAACCAGATGCTGGTCCCCGGCCTCACCAACCTGGTGCGCTGGCAGAGCCACTGGCACGTCGTGCGGCAGGGCTGGACATTCTTTCAGAACGATTTTGCCGGGCGCATCGCGGCTCGTGTCATGCAGACCGGCCCGGCGCTGCGCGAAAGCGTCGTGCTGTCGATTCTCGGCGTCTGGTACATCATCGTCTACGGCACCAGCGCGGTCGCGCTGCTGTCGTCGGCCGATTGGCGCCTTGCCTTGCCGATCATCGCGTGGTTCGGGCTTTACGGCGTCGTGCTCGCCCGCTTCCTACCGCAGATGCGCGAGCGCTCGCGCCGCATGTCGGAAATGCGCTCCAACCTGACCGGCAAGGTTGTCGACAGCTACACCAACATCTTGACGGTCAAGCTGTTTGCCCGAGCGCACGACGAGGACGCCTTCGTGCGCAGCGCGGTCGACGAGCACACCGACGCCTGGCGCGACCAGCAACGCCTCGGCACCTTGTGGGGCCTGTCGCTGACCGTGATGAACGCGCTGTTGCTGGTCGGCACCGGGACGCTCGCGATCGCGCTGTGGCAGAGCGGGCACATCGCCGTTGGCGCCGTCGCGACGGCGATCCCGATGGCATGGCAGATCAACAATATCTCCGCCTGGCTGGCGCAGCAGATCGCCAACATCTTCGACGATATTGGGCAGGTGCAGGACGGCATGCGCTCGATTGCGCAGCCGCGGCAGATGCCGGATCTTCCCGGGGCGGAGGAGTTGCCGCGGATCGAGGGAGCCATTCGCTTCGACCAGGTCAGCTTCGATTATGGCCGCTCGCCGCGAATGGGCGGCGTCTTGCGCGGGCTCGAGCTCGACGTCGCGCCGGGCGAGCGGGTCGGCCTCGTCGGCCGCTCCGGGGCGGGTAAATCGACCCTCGTCCATCTGCTGCTTGGGTTCTACCGGCCGGAGAAGGGGCACATCCTGATCGACGGTCGCGACATCGCCGGGCTGACCCAGGAGAGCCTCAGAGCGCAGATCGGCATGGTGACGCAGGACACTTCCCTCTTGCACCGCTCGATCCGCGACAACATCCGCTACGGCCAGCCCGACGCCAGCGAGGAGGCGATCGTCGACGCGGCGCGACGCTCGCACGCCATCGAATTCATCGAGGGGCTGGAGGATTGGCACGGCCGCACCGGCTTTGACGCCCATGTCGGCGAGCGCGGCGTCAAATTATCGGGCGGCCAGCGGCAGCGCATCGCGCTGGCGCGAGTGATCCTCAAGGACGCGCCGATCCTGGTGCTCGACGAAGCCACCTCGGCGCTCGATTCGGAGGTCGAAGCGGCGATCCAGGAGCAGCTCGCCGAGCTGATGGAGGGCCGCACGGTGATTGCGATCGCGCATCGCCTGTCGACGATCTGCCGGATGGACCGGTTGGTCGTGCTCGATCGCGGCCGCATCGTCGAGGAAGGCACGCACGAGCGGCTGCTCGCTGCGCGCGGCGCATACGCCGCGCTGTGGCGGCGGCAATCGGGCGGCTTCCGCGTCGACGCGGCGGCCGCTGCGCTCGACCCGGTGCGTGCCTGAGGAGCTGCTTGAGTATCCATCGAAAAACGTCTCGCCGAACCAATCGCGCGCTTCGGCGCTCGCCGCCGGTCAAGCGGCTGCGCATCCTCGACGGCTTGACCGAGGCCGAGAGCTGTGCCCGCGACGCCGAGATTTGCTGATGTTAGCTGCAGAATTTCGCTTGCTCGGCGAGGATGATCCGCCGCCTGTGCGGGTGCTGCGGCCGGCGGCAGGCTCGGCCTTTCTGCTGGCCGCCGATCATGCCGGGCGAGCGATCCCGCGCCGTCTCGGCAATCTCGGCCTGCCGGAGGGCGAGCTGCAGCGCCACATCGCCTGGGACATCGGGATCGCCGGGGTGACCGAACGCCTGTCGCAGGCGCTCGACGCCACTTCCGTGCTGCAAGCCTATTCGCGGCTCGTCATCGACTGCAACCGTCGGCCGGAATGGGGCAGTTCGATCCCGGTCGTAAGCGAAACCACAACAATTCCCGGCAACAAGGGGCTGGGCGAGGAGGAGCGCGAGGCTCGGCGGCGCGAAATCTTTCTCCCCTATCACGGTGCCATCGCCGAGCTCCTCGGCGCGCGGGCGCACCGGCATAGCGTGCTGGTCGCGATGCACAGCTTCACCCCGGTGTTCAAGGGCGTGGCGCGCGCGGTCGAGGTTGGGGTTCTCTATAACCCCAACGCCCGCGACACCCGCTTGCCGCACATTATGCTCGACCTGCTGCGCGGCGAGGGCGATCTCGCGGTCGGCGACAACCAGCCTTACGCGATCACCGGCAACAGCGACTACACGGTGCCGACGCATGGCGAGGAACGTGGCCTATCGCATGTCGAGCTCGAGATCCGCCAGGATCTGATCGACGACGATCGCGGCCAGGCTCTATGGGCAGCCCGCCTGGTGCGGCTGCTGCGCGAAGCCGAACGGCGGTTGATTGCCGCGGCCTGACGACCTTCGGCCGCGGCCGCAGCACCGGGATGCGGCAACAGAGCAAGGGCACCCGATCAATGTCTCCCCTGTCACTCCTCCTCAACATCCTATGGCTGATATGCGGCGGGCTTGCGGCCGCCTTCGCCTGGTTGGTTGCCGCCGGGTTGATGGCGCTGACGATCATCGGTCTGCCGTGGTCGTTCGCGGCGCTGCGCATCGCGCTCTATACGTTGCTGCCGTTCGGCCATGAGATGGTACCCCGGCCGGATGCCGGGGTCCTCAGCGTGCTTGGCAACATCGTCTGGTTTGTCTTGGCGGGCTGGTGGCTGGCGATCGGACATCTGCTGCTGGCGCTCGTGCTGGCGATCACCATTATCGGCCTGCCGTTCGCCTGGGCGCACCTGAAGCTCGCGGGCGCCAGCCTTGCCCCGCTGGGAAAGGAGATAGTGCCGCTGCCGTGATCCTGCCGGCGGGGCTCGCTCGTCGGTGTCAGCTGACTCCGCCATTTCGCGCCAGCCACTCGGCAACGATCGCGCTGACCGCGTCTTCCCGACCGACGTAGAAGTGGTCGCAATTCGGCACCACCGTCACATCGCAGGAGCCGCCGGCCTGGGCCTGGAACTGCTCGGCCGGATAAGCCTCGGGCGATTCCTGGTCGCCGCGGAGGAACAGCACCGGACACTGGATCCGCGGGAGCCAGCTCGACGATCGCCGGCATCGAAACCATGCGGTCGAGAAAGCTTGCGGCGCTCGCGACATACCACCAGCCGGGCATCAGTAGCAGATCATGCTTGCGTCCGGCGGCAACCATGGCACGCGCTTGGGCGGTTATCTCGTCGAGCCGGTCGCCCGCCATCAATACGGCGCGGCTCGAATTCGCGACCTGCCCGGTGCCGCCGGCATGCGCCGACAGTAGCACCAGCGCCGGGGTTTGCGGATAGTCGGCGACATGCTGGACGGCAAGCATGCCGCCGTTGCTGTGCCCGATGACCACCGGGCGCGGAAAGCCGTGCTCGGCCACCCAATCAGCCGCCGTTTCGGTTGTCGGCGATGCCTTCGGCGGTGGTCTGGAAGGCAGCCCCCTCGGCGGCGCGGCTGTCGCGGATCGACAAGATATCGTGCCCGCGGCGGTTGAACGCGAGGCAGGCAAACCCGAACGCGGTCAACCTCGGCGGCAGAAATCGCGGCGCACCGACATAGAAGTTCATCGTGTTGCCGTGGAACAGCAGCACGCCGCCGGCGCGAGCGCCGCCCTCAGGCTCGTAAAACGCGCCGTCGAGCGGCAAGGTATCGGTCGGGATCGAGACGAGTTCGGTGCGCATGGCGAGCAATCAGGGGGTCGGCGGGCGCCGGTCGCGCTCGGGCGCCAGTTCGTCGATCGCCTCGGCGAGCCGCACGTCGCGCTCGCTGACGCCCTCGACATCGTGCGTCGACAGGATGATTTCGACGCGGTTGTAGACGTTGAAGATCTCGGGATGGTGATCCATTTTCTCCGCCGCCAGCGCGATGCGCGACAGGAACCCCCAGGCCTCCGAAAAATTGCTGAAGTGATAGCTTTTGCGGATCGCGTCGCGGTCCGCGACCTCGCTCCAGCCATGCAACTCGCGCAGCGCCGTGTGACGCGCCACACCGGTCAGCCGCTCGACCATGCCGTCCTCCCTTGCTGCTGGCTCTCGCCTTAGCAAGTGCGCTCGTGCGGGCGGCAGGTCAAGCCGGACGCTGGTTCGCACAGAGCTATGATTTGGACGGCATTCGGGCTATTGAGCCGAACCACGCCGCCGGCGTCTGCAAATCAAGGATCCAGAGATGAAACGAGCCCAGAAGCGACCCTCGCCGACAGCCAGGCTGCGCGCCAAGCTGCGGGCGAAACGCCGCCGGCAGCGGGCGCGAGCCACCGGCTAGCCTCAGGTGATGCGCTGAGGCGGCCGACGGGTTGCATTACCCGATCACGCCTGCGTGAAGAGCAAAACCGTGCCATTGGCGTCGCTGGCCTGGACGGCGAGGCGCCCGTCGGGGAGTTCGTCGAACGGCACCTGCCATTGCGCCAGATAATCGGCGGTCTGGTTGCGGCTGGCGACGGCGAGTTCGATGGCCGCGATGCCGGGCAGCGGCAGATCGGCGGCGAGAGTGATCCCTGGGTGCATCGTCTCGAAATCGTCCGGCGTCGAAAACAGGATGCGGTGCGGCCCGGTTCGAACGCTGGCGACGGCGTCGGTCGTGGTGACCTCGTGCAGCCCGAACAGGCGGTCGTAGGCCGGCAGCAGCGGTGCGGTCTCGGCGGCGACGACATGAAGGCCGCGCAGGCCGAGGGCGCCATTCGGGTGGGTCAGCCACTCCGGGCGGCGCAGCAGTTCCGGGGTCAGGTGGCCGCACACAAAGCAATCGAGCGCCGGCGTTTCCTCGGGCGGCAGCGCCAGCAGCGCAAAGCGCGGCACGACAGTGTCATCGGGTAGCTCGATCTGGCGGCCGAGGGCGCGTGGTTCGCCCGGGTGCAGGCCGAGCGCGGCGAGCGCAGCGGCGGCCGCTTCGGCCGGCCCGTCGGCGGCGAAGGCGACCGCCATTGCGCCCTCGCGGCGCGCCAGGAAGGCGTTGAGGCGCCGGGCGTGCTCGTCCGGCTCGACGAACCCGAGAAGCTCGAGGTAATCGCGGGCGAACATACTGCAGTAATTGGCCGTGCCGCAAGGGCCATCGGCGCCCAGATGGCGGCCGCGCGGCGTCAGCGTAAAGCCGAGACGGGTCCAGCCCAGGCGGGCGCGTTCGAGATCGCGCACGCCGACGACGATGTGGTCCAATCCGGCAATCCCGTTGCGCATCGCGCCACCCTCCCTGCGCCTAAGGCATGCCGTCATTGTGCATGGCGTCGAGGATGGCGGCCGCGGCGCGGGTTGCCGGATCGTTCTCGCCGCCGATGTGGCTCCGCGTTTCAACCAGCTGACGCTGCAGCCAATAGGCTTCGCCGCGATCGCCGTATTGCCACAACATCACCGCGAGGTTTCCCAGGGCGATCAGCGTGTCGTCGTCGTCCTCGCCGAGCGCCTCGTGCATCGCCGCGATCGTTGCTTCGAGCAGCGCGCGGGCGCCCTCCGGGTCGCCCTGGGCGGCGAGGGTGCCGGCCAGGTTGTTACGGGCGCGCAGCGTATCGCGCGCCGTCTCGCCCCAGATTTCGGGAGCCAGCGCGACGATGTGCTCCTGCAACCGCCGCGCCTCGGCGAGGTCGCCCTGCCCGCCCAGCGTCGCCGCCAGCTTGCCGAGCGCCTTCAGCGTGTCGCCGTGTGCCTCGCCGAGCGCCCGCCGGCGCACCGCGACGACATGCTCTTCGAGCGCCCGCTCCTCATCAAGTCGGCCGCGGGCCCACAGCATCTCGGCCAAATCGAGCATCCCGGCCAGCGTATCGGGGTGTTCGCTCCCCAGCCGGCGGGTCATCTCATCGACCCGCGCGCGCTGTTCGGCCACCGTCGTTTGCTGGCTCATCGCGCCACCCTGCCGCCGAAAGCTTTGCCTGGCAACCGGCTCCTGTAAAATGCCGGTTGCTGTTTGCGGGGAGCTTTGAAACCCCGGGCGGGTCGCGCCAAGAGCAGCGAGCCAAGAGCAGCGAGCCAAGAGGGAAAACCGCGATGACCGAGCAGAACAGCGCCGAGGCGCGGCCCTATTGCGTCGAAGAGGCGACGATCGCGGAATTGCACGCGGCGATCCGGGCCGGGCGAACGACCTGCGTCGCGGTCGTGCGGCAGTATTTGGCGCGAGTGCAGGCCTATAACGGCGTCGCGAGCCTGCTAGTCACTTCGGACGGCGCGGAGGTTCCAGCGGTGACCGGGATGGTGCGCGCCGGCGCGCCCCTCGCCTTTCCGAGCGAGACGGTCGCGGCTGGAACCCTCTTTCCCGACCTCGACAAGTACCAGGGACCACCGCTCGAATTCGGCCGCATGGAGGCGACTGCTTCCGATCCCTCGGTGTCGCAGCAATATGGCATGATCGTCGGCCAGCCCGATGCCGGACAGCTCAATGCCCTCGCGACCCTCAATATTCGCGGCGAGCGCTCGGTGACTTGCAAGGGCGAATACGACCGGCACCCATCGCTGGGGCCACTGCCGCCCGGCGCGCCACCGGCATGCGAGGTGTTTCGCCACTATCCGGACGCGCTCGAACAGGCCGCCGAACTCGACGCCACATACGGCCGCAACCCGCCGCTCGACGAATTGCCGATGTACGGCGTCGTATTCTCGTTCAAGGATCCGTTCGATACCAAGGACATGCGCACCACCGGCGGGGGCGATGCGGCCTACGACATCGATTTTCCGGCGCGCGACCACATCCTCGTCGAGCAGCTGCGCAACAAGGGCGCAATCATCTTCGCCAAGGCGGTGTGCACCGAATACAACGGCCGCGCCGGCAACCCCGGCGGCCGGCACTCGCCCGACAAGGTGCTGCCCTCGGTGCTCGGCTACCAGCGCAGCTCGTGGGGCGGCAACCCGGCGAACGTCTACGATACGACGCGCGCCGCCTCGTTGGGCTCCTCCTCGGGGTCCGCGGTCTCGGTCAGCGCCAACCTCGTGATGGCGAGCCTTGGCGAAGAGACGCGGGCCTCGACCCGCGGCCCCGCCAACCACAATTCCTGCGCCCTGATCCTGCCGCACAAGGCGATGCTCGGCTTTGACGGCGGCGCGATCGGCGCCGACATCTACTGCGACCGCAGCGGCATCATCTGCCGCACGATCGCCGACAGCGCCCGCGTGCTCGACGCGCTGAAGGACCCCAAGCACGGCTATTACGACCCGCGCGACCCCTACACGACGGTGCCGCGCTCGTCGGTGCTGGCGAGCGGCTATGCCGTCCATACTCGGCCGGCGGGCAGCCTCAAGGGCATGCGCATCGGCATCGTGCGCGAGTCGATGCTGGTGCGCCCGGGCGAGAAGGCGACGGTGCCGATCACCACGGCGGCAGCGGCCGAGATCAAATCGGTGCTGGGGGCGAAGCTGGGTGCAACGCTGGTCGAGTCGTCCGACCCGCTGTGGCGGCCAGACCGCGACATCGAACAGATGAACCCGGATTTCCGCGCCGCGCTGGCGAAGCTGGTGCCGGTGTTCATGCCCGATTTGTTGTTCCGCCTGGGGCTGGACGGCACGCCGGTGTTCAAGGAATTCGCCGCGGCGATCCGGCCGACCGAGTTCATGCCCGGCAAGGTTTTCGGGGGCGGCGCGATGGCGCCGATCGACTATATGATCGAATTGGCCGAGCGCCGCATCGCGCCGCCCGCCAATCTCGATATCGCGACGATCCAGGAGCAGGAGCTGGCGATGAGCTTCCGCTTTCACATCCCGCAATATTTGTCGCGGCGGGCGGCGGATTGGCGGGCGCGCGGCTTTAGCGAAACTCTCGCCGATTTCGCCGCGCTCAACCGGCGCTCCAAGTTCTGGGGTGACGATGGCCGCGCCGCCTTCAAGAACTGGGAGGAGGTGAGCGACCCGCGCAATGCGTTGGGCGGTCGCCAGGGGGTCGACGAGCGCATCATGCTGCGGGAACTCTTGCGCCGGCTCGACATGATGGTGCTCCTCGAAAATCGGCTCGACGCGTTCGTCCGCCTGCACACACCCTTGCCGCCGGCGAAAATCGGCGGCGCCAACGACCCGCTGGGCGGCGGCAACAATCTGCGGATGGAGACGTTCTACGGCCCCAACGCCGGCCTGACCGAGGTGTTGATCCCGGCGGGCTACGTGACCGAGGCCTGGGACCCGGTGTTCCGACTGAGCCCCGATCGAATGCGCTACGTCTCGGCCCCGGCAGCCGCCCCGACGGTGCTGCGCGCGCCCGGCCTGCCGTTTTCGCTGGTATTCCGCGCCGAGCCCGGTCGCGAGGATCTCGTGCTCAAGATCGCCGCCGCTTACGAGGAGGCGTCTCACCGGCGCATCCCGCCGCCTGCCTTCGGCCCGCTAGCGGCGGCGCCGGAATAATCCGGAAACGCCGCCCGGCTTTTCTCGACCCGACTTCTGCGTTCTCCACGTCTCCCTGACAAATTAAGATAAAAGCGAAATAAATCAGAATTGATAGTCTGCTGAGTAGTATTGCGGTCAGTTATGTTAACCATTAATGTTAGGTTACTTTCCGACGGGTCAGCATTCCTCTGGATGGAGAGTTGGCGATGGGCAGGTCGCGATTTTTCCCTACCTCTCTCGAGCGCGCCGCGTTTCAGCCGCCGGCATCCTATGAACGCGGTTCGTGGCAGCCGGGCAAGACCGGGGCGCTGGCGCTCGAGCTTGCTCTACTCATCAGCGCGATCGCGGTCCTCGCCGTCAACGTCGTGCGATAGCTGCCAACGGGAAGCGGCGGGCCGTGGGCTGCTGACGCGCGCATCGCCCGCCAACAAACACCGGTCCGGCGCCCTATTAGGGCGCCGGACGCTGGTAACCGGGTCGCACATTCAGACGCGGTCGACACTCCAGTATTCGTCAATGCGGCCGGTATAGGCACGATCCGACCAATCCGGCCGAGCGCCCGTCGTATAGCGCGGCGCGCCTTCCAGGCGGCTGCGGTCGGTCGACGACATACCCGCCCAGCGACAGGTCATAGTCGAGCGATTTCCAGGGGAGCGGATGGTAACTCTCGCCGATCCCAAGGAAACCCCCAAATGACATCACCGCGTAATCGACCTGGCCGGTGAACTTGTCGATCATCAGATGGTGCACGGTGCCGAGGCGGTCGCCGTTTCGGTTATAGACTGCGGTGCCGTCGACCTTTTCGGACGAGATGAGCGTGGCGCTTTCGTCAAGCGTCCATCGTCCGCGCCGTTCCCATGGTATCGGTTTCCAAATTGACCTCCTTTGACTTTCACATCTACACCTACAGCGTCCTGCATCCGCATGTTCCCGACGGCATCGTTCGATTGAAGACCGGGTGGGACGGCTCTCTCCGCGGTAGAGGTGCCATTCGTGAATCCATGAAACTGGCCCGCTTGTGCTGGATTGAGAGGACGGCGCGAGGCCGTCCTCTGATGGCCGGGTCGCCGCTGTTCCTTCGGCCTCGTTAGATCACGTGAAACAGCCAAAGTACGACGACTAATGACAGTGGAACGCCCAAAAGCCAGAGTAGGATAGGCATGTCATTCTCCTCGGTCGTAGCACGGTTGAAAATCAATCCGGCTGGATTACGCGGCAGGAACTTCACCAAGCCGAGCATATCCGGTGTGCCCCTTCATTGGGGCCATAGCAGGTAAACATGGGTTTTGCGCAGATGTTCTCATTGCGCGCCGAATAGATCGGCGCGAAGCCCTCAAGGCTCGGGCGCAGAGCGGCGACGGGAGAAGGTTCCATCAGGCGTGACGGCCAAGTGCAAGCGGCACTACCGCCGGCGGGCTTGAGGCCCTGAATCGCCTCGAAAGAGCCGAGGACTTGAATTCAGGATTCAGTAAACAGCGCCCCGCGCGGTGATCGGCCAGATCGCTTCCACGCGGTCGCCGCGCACCGCAACGTACCAGTCGTAAAGGTTGACCGTCGGGTCGCAGTGGCCGGGGACGAGACGCACCTTGTCGCCGAGCTTCAGGCGGTTGGTGGCGCTGGCGATGCCGAGGCGGCCATGCTCGTCGGAGGCGCGCTCGTAGGTGGCGGCCGGCTCGTCCCATACCAAGGGCGGGCCGGAATCGAACGCCAGCGCCTTCAGGCCGGCATCGACAATGGCGCGCTCGTCGGTGGGCCGGCTCATCACGGTAGCCCACACGAAAAGGCTCGGCTCGAAGGCGCGGGTTGGCGCGCCGCTCTCGTCGAGGTTGCGGCCGTAATCGGCGTCCATGAAGATGTAGGAGCCGCATTGCAATTCGGTATAGAGGCCGCTTCCGGCCTCGAACTCGAAGGTGCCGGTGCCGGCGCCGGTGATGTTGTCGCAGGCGATCCCGTTGGCCGAGAGGAGGTCGCGGGTCATCGCGGCCTTGTCGACCGCCCCCTTGATGGCCTGCTGCCGCTCCACCCAGCCGCGCAAATGCTGCGCCGAGCCGTGATAGGCCTGCAGGCCGGCGAAGCGCAGATGGCGCGTCTCGCCGATGCGCCGCGCCAGCGCGAGCGCGGGCTCGCCTGGCTCGACGCCGCAGCGGTTGCCGCCCATGTTGATCTCGACATGCACCGGCAGCGCCACCACACCGGCCTCACCGGCGGCGGCCTCCAGGTCGGCGATCTGCATGGGATCGTCGACGCAGACGCCGATCCGCGCCGTGTGCGCCAACGCCATCAGGTGGCGCAATTTCTGCCGGCCGACAATTTCGTTGGTTACCAGCACGTCGCGCACCCCGCCATAGACCATCGCCTCGGCTTCGCTGACCTTCTGGACACACACGCCGACGGCGCCCAATTCTATTTGTTTCAATGCGATAACGGGGCACTTATGAGTCTTTGCATGAGGACGCAGGCGGACGCCGCTGCCGCGCACCCGGTCGGCGAGGCGGCGCAGATTGCGCTCGAAGGCGTCGAGATCGATGACCAGCGCCGGGGTGTCGACCTCGTCGAGCGGCATGCCGATTTCGGCGGGTGGGCGGGTGGTCATCGGCGAATTCTCCGGGAGTTACGCGCGATCGGAGGCTTGCGCAGGCGGCGCAGAAATGCAACACGGGTAGCGAACGAAGATCGGCTGATAAGCCGGCGATCCGGGACCGCATGAGGGGAGGGAACGATGGCGCAGCCGAGTGTTTCGACGATCGAGACCGCGTTGGAGAACCAGAAGATCGGCGGCCTGCAAATCCGCGTCGCTGCGCTGTGCTCTCTGGTGCAGATCTGCGATGGCTACGACATCAATTCGATCGGCGTCTCGGTGCCATCGCTGACCCATGCCTGGGGCCTGCCACCGTCGGCTTTTGTCCAGGCGTTCCTGTGGTCGAGCGTCGGCATCCTGGTCGGCGCGCTCTCCGCCGGGCCGATCGGCGACCGCGTCGGGCGCCGGCCGCTATTGATCGCCAGCCTGACGATCTTCGGCCTCGCCTCGTTGGCCAGTGCATTCGCCGGCTCGCTACTGATGATTACAGTCCTGCGGTTCTTCACCGGGGTCGGGATCGGCGGCGCCTTTCCCGGGGCGGCGTCGCTGACCGGTGACTACGCACCGCATCGGCGGCGCGCGCTGATGATCATGGCAAGCTTCACCGGGGCGCCGGTCGGCGGCTTTTTGTGCGGCCAGATCGCAGGGGTGCTGCTGCCCAGCTTTGGGTGGCCCAGCGTCTTCCTGGTCGGCGGCGTCGTGCCGCTGTTGATGGTGGTCGCGCTGTTTTTTTGGCTGCCCGAGTCGCCGCGCTTCCTCGCGGCGAAAGCCGACCCGTCGCCGCGCGAGGCCGCGTTGTTGCGGCAGCTCGAGATTGCGCCGGGGCAGGGCGCCGCCGAGCGCGTCGATGTCGCGCAGGGTAACCCGGTCACGATGCTGTTCGGTCCGGGCTACGCGCTGCAGACGGTGCTGGTGTGGATCATCTTCTTTTGCAGCCTGTTGAACCTGTTCCTGTTGATCAATTGGATGCCCGAAGTATTGCACCTGACCGGCATGACGCCGGCCTCGGCGGCGCGCGCCACGAGCTTCCGCGAGCTGGGCGGCATGGTGGCGGTACTCTATCTCGGTGTGCTGATCGACCGCTTTGGTGCCGAGCGGGCGCTCGCCTGGCATTACGCCGCCGGCATCGTGTTCATCGCCATCATCGCCCTCGTCGCGCTGCCCTACCTGCTGCTGGTCTTGGTGATCTTCCTTACCGGCATGACGGTGATCGGCAGCCAGACCGGCGCCAATGCGGCTTGCGGCAAGCTCTATCCGGCCCGTATGCGCACCAGCGGCCTCGGCTGGGCGCTCGGCGTAGGCCGCCTTGGCGCCATCGCCGCGGCGCCGCTGGGGGGCTACCTGTTGTCGCATGGCGTCGCGCCGACGCACATTTTTCTCACCGCTTGCGGTGTCGCCTTCATCGCCGCGGTGGCGACCGCGCTGCTGCGGTTTTGCGCCGCGCCGGCCACTCGCCTCGCGCTGGGAGAAGCCGCTTCATGAAGGTTTTCGTATTCGACCTGCTGGCCTACGACGCCAACCTCGACCACTTGAAGGGCGGCGACCCGGAACTGCCCTACCCGCTGGCGAGGCGCCATTTCGATGCCGCCACCGCCGAGCGCACCTACGACGAGCACCTCGACGCGTGGGAGGCGCTCGACCGCTGCGGCTATGACGGCGTCGGCTTCAACGAGCATCACTGCTCGCCCTATGGGCTGATGAACAGCCCTAATCTGATGGCATCGGCCGCGGCGCAGCGCACCAAGCGCCTCAAACTCTTGATCTACGGCAACCTCCTGCCGCTGCATGAGCCGCTGCGGCTCGCCGAAGAACTGGCGATGATCGACTGTTTGTCGAAGGGCCGGCTCATCTCCGGGTTTGCCCGCGGCATTCCGCGCGAATACCAAGTGCACAACGTGCCGCTCGCCGAATCGCGCGCCCGCTTCGAGGAAGCCTACGACATCATCACCCGGGCCTGGAGCGAGGAGGTGTTTTCCTACGAGGGGCGGTTCTGGTCATATAAGGACGTCGCGCTGTGGCCGCGGCCAGTGCAGCAGCCATGCCCGCCGATCTGGGTTCCGGTCATCGGCAGCAAGGAATCGATCGAGTTCGCCGCCCGCCACAATCTGCCGATCACCCCCGGCCTCGGCCGCGACCGCGGCCTGCGCGACGACATCATCGGATACTACGCGCGCTGCCTGGCGCAGGCCGGCCACCGCATCAGCCCCGATCACCTCTCGCTCGGCATCACCGCCTATGTCGCCGATTCGAAGGCCCAGGCTGTGAAGGAATACGGCCCGCACATCCTCTACTTCAACCGTACCTTGTTCAGCCACGGCAACTTCACCGAAACGGAAAAGCAGCGCGAAACAGGTTATGCGAGCGCCGCCTCGACCGATTACGTGCGCCCCGAGAACCGCCGCGCCGCCGCCAATTTGCGCGAGGATTTCCGCCACATGACGATGGCGGACCTCGAACGCCAGGCCGAGCATATGCCCTTGGGCACCGCCGACGAGGTCGCCCAGCGCATCATCGAGGCCGCGACCAGCGCCGGCGCCAACCAGGTACAGCTGGCGATGAACCGCGGCTGCCTGCCGCACGAGTTGTTCATGGCCCAGATCGAGCGCTTCGCCCGCGAGGTGCTGCCGCGCCTACAGGCGCATCAGGTCACGACCGTGCCGGCGGCGGAAGCGGCCTTCGCCTGACCCTGCCTCAGCGTCGGCCGAGGGTTCAGGCGAACTGGAAATTGGTCGCGCCGAGGCTCGCCGGAGCGACGCCGCCCAAGAGGATCGACTGGTTCTGGTTGAGGGTGAGGAGGGCGCCGGCGGCGGTGCTCGATAGCTCGCTTTGCACCGTCGCGAAATCGGGGGCGAGCGTGTGCGCCAGCTCGATCGTGTCGCGGGCCGCATCGAACCCGGCGATGGTGTCGTGGCCGAAGGCGATGTCGTTGAACACGAACAGCGTCGGGGTCAGCGGCTGCGCCGTCAGCGAGGCGTCGCCGAGGCCGGCGGTGATCACCGCAAGACCGGTGGTTGCGCCGAGGCTGGCTGCGACGGTTTGCTGCGAAGCGCCAGGCTGGGCAATCTGGTCCTCCATGCCGGC
Source organism: Allostellaceae bacterium (assembly GCA_035309005.1). Taxonomy (GTDB): domain Bacteria; phylum Pseudomonadota; class Alphaproteobacteria; order ATCC43930; family CGMCC-115725; genus DATARH01. The sequence goes on from DATGFP010000015.1 coordinate 74,344, forward strand.
GAGTTGCGCCGCGCCGGGCGCCTGCCCGGTTACCTGCTGGAACAGCTGTGTGAGATCGTCCTGCGCCTCGGGCGAATGGGCAATTTGGCCGCGTACTTGGCCGAGGCTGGTACCCTGGCCGAGCGCGGCAATGTAGGTGGTAAGCCCGCCGCCGTCGGCGTCGCGCGCCAGCACGTTTTGATAGATCTGGTTGATGTCGCTCTGCGCCTCGGGCGATTGCGCCAGCAGCAGCTCGACCGAGCCGAGGCTCGCGCCGCCGATCAGTTCGGCGGTATAGGTGGCGAGCCCGCCCGGATCGCCGTTGCGCCCGAAGATCTGCAGGTAGAGCTGGTTGAGGTCGTCCTGCGCCTCGGGCGACTGGGCGATTGTCGTCCTGATCGAATCGAGGCTGGTGCCGGCATCGATCGCGGCGGTGTAGGTTGCCAGCCCGCCGGCGTCGGGGTTGCGGTTCAGCACCTCTTGATAGAGGTCGGTCAGCTCGGCGGTGACGATGTCCGCCGTGCTCGGGGCGGGGATTATCGCCAGGGGTACAATGGCGGACGGTATCGCCGGCTCTTGGTGATCGCTGAAGGCAAAGCTGGTGCCATTGGCGGTGATCGAGCCGGTTTCCGAGCCGAGCGCGGCACCGCCCGCGCCGGTGCCGCCGCCGTTCGGGATGTAAGAGGTGCCGCCCTCCGTGAAGCGATCGACCACCACCGCACCGGCCGGGAGCGCGGTCGTCCCCTCGGCGAAGATCGCGTAGCTGCCAAGAACGTTACCAGAACTGTCGGTTACCGTGCGGCTCCCCGGAATTGTTCCGAAGCTGCCGTTATCGGCCACCGTCCCCGAATAGAATGCGGCGCCATCGGCATAGGTGAACACAAAGCCGAACAGCGCGGTGGTCGGGAAGCTCGCCTCGCTGGCGCTGCTGAACGGATGCGGCTGACCGTCGGTGCCCAAAACCGCGTCGCTCTCGCTGGTTAGGCCGCCGCTGCCGTCGGGCAGTCCGGCGGCGGTGGCGATCGGCGTCGGCGAGGCCACCCCCGGCCCGCTGTGCGAATAGCTGGTGACGCGCACCGTGCCGGGTGCGTCGCTCGTCGTCTGCGTCTCCTTGTTGTAGATGTCATACGTGCCGCCGGTCGCGACAATCGTCTGTCCGGCCCGATAGGCGAACCTGCCATCATCGGCAACCGTGCCGAAGTAATAATCCTCGCCGTCATTGTAGGTAAAGATAAAGTCGAAGAGGTTGACGCCGACCGAAGGCGTTGTCACCGCTAGCGTCGCAGAGCCGGGCGCCAAGTTGCCGGCGGCATCGGCAACCGTGTACTGGAGCTTGCTACTGCCGACAATGGCACCCGCGGTAAAGTCAAGCCCGGTCAGCGCCTGTATGCCGCCGGCCAACACCCCGAGAGTCACCGGTGTCGTGCCGTCGGCCAGCGTCACCGTGCCGTCGCCCGGCAACGCGGTAATCGTGACGGTCAGCGCCGCTGCGGCGTCGTCGGGGTCGCTCGACGCCGCGATCCCGATTGCGGCCGCGGCGCTGCCGGTAACGACCGTCAGCGATGCCGGCGTTGTCGCCGGCGCCGTCGTGTCGATGCGCAGCGTCAGCGGTGCCGACGCCGGGCTGACATTGCCGGACGCGTCCGCTTCCGTCGCTGTCAGGCTGTAAGCGCCGTCGGCGAGCGGGGCGGTCGGCTGGACCGACCAGAGGCCGCCGCTGCCGACCGTGGCGGTGCCGAGCACCGTCGCGCCGTCAAGCAGCCTCACCGTGTCGCCAACCACACCGCCGGTTCCATCGATCACCGGCTGCACGACGTTGGTGATGGCGTCGCCCGGGATGCCGCTGTCCGATGCGGGATCGAGCGTCAGGCCCGTCAGCGTCGACGGCACGACCGCTCCGCTGCGCACCGCGAAGGCGTAGACCCCGGGCGTGGCGGTGGCGCCCGGCGTGCCGGCGAGCTCAAGCGAGGGCAGGGCGAGCATGGCATTCTCGAGGCCAGACGCCGCCAGTTCGGCGGTGTGTCCGTTGCCGTCGTTATAGCCAGCCGTCGCCGGCCCCGAGAGGGTCACCGGGTCGGTCGCCCAGCCGACGTACTGGTAGCGGAACATGATGTCGAAATTGCCGCCGCCCTGGTCGATCAACTGCAGCTGGAACGCATCGACCGCATTCGACACCGGGGCCGAGTAGCCGACATCGTCCCAGGTGACGGTGAACACATGGTTCACCGTATCGAGCGAATCATAGATTTGACCGGTGCCCTGCGAATTGCCACCGGTTGCCGTCGTCGCCTGGCCGGTCAATGCGACATCGGCAAAAAACGGTGCGATAATTGGCGGAATGCCGGAAAGCGTTGTCAGCGGTTGCGAGATGAAACTGCTGTTGGGACCGCCAAAGCTGATGTTGCCATTGGTGTTGATAAACAGCGTCGTATAAGTGGTGCCAAAAAAGTCGAGGCCGCTAGCAAAGACCGAAGTTATATCGATCGCAGCGCTCGATCCGTCGTCGAGATTTGGCGAAAAGGTCACCGCCGAGCCGAACCCGGCCGGACCGCCAAGGCCATTGACCAGGTTCGCCGAGGCCGGCGTCACCAGCGTATGGCCGGCACCGTCGTCGGCCAGACTGAAAACCGTGCCCGACACCACGTTGTCAAGGGTCAGGGTATCGCTGACGCCGCCACCGCTGACCGTCAGCGTCCCGTCGCTCAGCGTACCGCTGGCGGTGACGCTGGTGGTGGACGGGGTGAAGCTGACCGTGTCGGTCGGACTGAACGGCAGCGCTTGCAGGTCGATCGCGTCGCTGCCGGCAAATCCGTTGATCGGCGTCGCTGTCAGGTTCCTGTTGCTGTCGAGCTGCAACGTGCCGCCCGGACCACTGAACGTGATGGTGCCGCTTGCGGTGCCGCCGGCGGCCAGTTCGAACTTGCCGCCGCCGCTGACGACGGAGCCGCTCGCGACGAGCTGACCGCTAATGACCGTGTTGCTCGCCACCCCGCCGGATTGGACAAGTTGTAACCCACCATTCTCGATCGTGGTGCTGATTGCTGTCCCGCCGTTCTCGACGATCTGCGTGTCGCCGCTGCTTACCGTCGTGCTGATTGCCGTGCCAGACACGAACTGGACCGCGGCACCGTCAAGCACGGTCCCGCTGTCGAAGCCGCCGCCTTCGACGATCTCGGTGCCGCCCCCGGAGACAAAGGTGCCGTAGACGCTGCCGTTCGAGCCGACGTCCAGCGTGCCGCCGCCTTGCACGATCGGGTCGATATAGGTCTGTCCGGCGAGGACCGATACCGTCGTGCCCGACGCCACGGTCAGCGGGGCAAGCGCCTCGAGGTCGGTGCCGCTGGCGCCGTCGCCGACCACAGCGAAGCCGCCAAAGACCTGCGCGGGATCGAGCTGCAGCGGATAGTTCCGCCCGCCTTCAACCACCGTCGTCAGATTGCCGGCGCCCGGGATGACGCGGCCGGCGTTGCCGCCGGCGATGTCGCGCAGATGAATCGTCTCGCCTGATGTGAAGCCGCTGATCGTCAGCGCCACCGTCGAGGTGGTCGTGCCGTCGATTTCGAGCGTGCCGCCGGTGCCGGCGAAGGCGAGGCGGCCGGTGCCGCTGATGCCGTTGGCGAGCGCCAGCGTCGCGCCGGCACCGATGTCAAGGACGCCGCTGTCGACGATGCTGCCGGCGACTGCGTTCGTGCCCGACAGCAGCCAGGTCGCCACGGGATCGACCACGACTTGGTCGAAGCCGGTGATGCTCGTCCCGAGGCCGCCGATGTTGCCGCTGCCGGGAGCCAACTCCACAACGTCGCTACCGCCACCGCCGCCGTTGACGGCGCCGAAAAACACCGCGCCGGGGTCGACGATCAGCCGGTTGCCGCCGCCGGTGAAGCTGACCGCCGTGCCGCCGCCGCCCGTGATGGTGCCGGCATTGGTCAGGTTGCTGCCGCCGGCAGTGAAATCGACACCGACGCCGGATGCCGCCGCGATCGTGCCGTAATTGGTTACATTGCCGCCAGCTGCGATGGTGACGCCGAAAGCCCCGCCTTGGATCACCGCGGTTTTCAGAATCCCGGTGCCGTTGGCGACAGTCCCACCGGCGGCGAAAGAGACGCCGCTCGCGCCGCCGCCGCTGGCGACGATCCCGCCGTAGTTTACGATCGTGCCGGAATTGGCCAATACGGTAATCGCGGTCGAGGTCACCGCGATGACGCCGCCATATTGATTCGTGACGGTGCCGCCGGCGCCCAAGAAGACGCCGGTGATGCTGCCGTAGTTGGTCACCGTGCCGCCTAAATGACCGATCGCCACGCCGGCGATCCCCGGGGCGCCTTGAATGAGCCCGCCGGTTTCGTTGGTGACGCTGCCGCCGCCCTTCAGGTAGACTCCGACATAGGTCGCCGAGAGGCTCTGGATCGTCGCGAAATTGGTGACCGTTCCGAGCCCGCCATAGACGAACACGCCGCGCCGGCCAAAACCCTCGATCAGCGCGGTCGCGGCGCCGAAAGCGCCGTTGGTGACGCTGCCGCCGGCGAACATGGCGACGCCGTCGGTAAAGGTGCCGTTGCCGTTGATGATGCCGAGATTGGCGACTGTGCCGGCGCCGCCGGTGACGCGCACCGCGTCGTATTGGCCGGTGATCTGCCCGCTATTGGCGACATAGCCGCCGGCGGCCAGCCGGACGCCGTAGCCGGCACTTCCGGACGAGGTGATCGCGCCGCTGTTGGTGACCGACCCGCCGGCGCCGAGATAGATTCCGGCAAAGTTATTACCGGTGCTGAGGATGTTGCCGGCGTTGGTGACAGCCGCGGCGCTGCCCTTGGCGGATATGCCCGAGCGGTAGGCCATGATCAAGCCGCCGGTCTGGTTTGTCAGCGTGCCGCCTTGGCCAAAATAGACGCCGGCGCCGCTGCCGCCGGCGGAATAGCTCACAATCCTGCCGGCGTTGATCACCGTGCCGAAGCTGACCGCCGTGCCCGCGGTGTCCTTAAACGAAATCGCGGTCAGAGTGCTGGTGATCGTCGCGCCGGCGGCGTTGGTGACGATACCACCAGCCGCGCTGTAGATCGCCGCGTGCGCCGCGAAATTCTCGATCAGGCCGAAATTGTCGACGGTGCCGGCGACCGTCCCGCCAATATGGATGGCGTTGCTGCCGGCGCTGGTGATCGAACCGTAATTGTTGATCGTGCCGCCGGCGGTCAGTTCGGCGGCGGCGCGCGCGACGGTGCCGGTGCCGGTGCTGGCGATCGTGCCGTGGTTGACGATGGTGCCGGCCGCCCCGGGGTTGGGGACGCCCTTGGCGCCGCCGATATAGACGCCGAACTCGTAGCCGGTGATGGTGGCGGTGCCGTAGCCGTTGACCACCACCCCGCCCTGCTGCAGCAGGACCCCGGCGCCATGGAAGCCCAAGGGGCTCAGCGCCGTCGCGGTGCTGGCGATCATGCCGAGATTGCCGACGGTCGCGCTGACGTTCTTCGCGTCAATGCCGTTCCAGCCGCTGACGATCGTGCCGCTCGCCTGGTTGGTGACGCTGCCGCCAGCCCCAAGATAGATCCCCGAATAATAGGTGCCGGCGCTGGCGATGCGGCCGTAATTGCTGACCGATCCGGCGCTGTTCTTCAGCGACACCGCGGTGCGGTAAGCGCTGAGCACCCCTCCCGTCTCGTTGGTGACGATGCCGCCGCTCGCCAGATAGACGGCGACCCCGCTGGTGGTGCCGGTGCTCGCAATCGCCCCGGAATTGACAACCGTCGCGGCCGCGCCGGTGACGAAAACGCCGTTATTGTATCCGCTGATCGCGGCGCCCGCCGCATTGCTGACGTAGCCGCCCAGATGCAGGGCGATGCCGGCGCCGGTGGCGGTATCGGTCGCCGCGATCGCGCCCGAATTGACGACCGTGGCGGCGCCGCCGGAGATAAAAATGCCGTTGGCGCCGCCGTCGATAGCGCCGCCGCTGTTGTTGGTAACATAGCCGCCGGCGCCGAGCCGCACGCCGACGCTTCCCGCGCCGGTGCCGGTGATCGCGCCGAGATTACTGATCGTGCCGCTACCGCCGCCAATGTAGACGCCGTTGACGTGCCCCGCAATCTGTGCGGTTGCCGAGGCGTTGTCGACGAGTCCGCCCGCCTGGAGGTAAACGCCGGTGCCGTTGGTGCTTTCGGCAGTGCCGGAATTGACGATGGTGCCGATGCCGCTGAACTGATCGATGCCGTTGAGCCAGCCGGCGATCAGAGCACCCGTCCCATTGATGATGACGTCGGAGGCGAAGCCGGCGTTAATACCAGATGCGTCGGAGTTGAGCCCGACGATCGTGCCGTTATTCGTCACCGTGCCGCCAGACAGGAAATCGAGCGCTTGCGCGCCGAAGGCGGCTCCGGTGCTTTCGATCGTGCCGAAATTGACGAGCGTCCCCGCGGGGCCGGAGAGCCGGACGCCGTCATAGCCCGCGATCAGCGCGGATGCGCCCACGCTCGCGCCATTGGTGACGTAGCCGCCGGCCAGCAGGTTGAGCCCGACACCTCCCGGCCCGGTGCCGATCCCCGAAATCGTGCCGCTGTTGACGATCGTCGGCGCCGCCAGCGTGCCGTAAACAGCGGTGCCGGCGGTCGCGATCGTGCCGGTGTTGTCGAGATAGCCGCCGCCCGACAGGGTGACGGTCAGCCCGATATAGCCGTTGTTGACGAGACTCGCCGGGTCGATGACGAGGCCGCCGGCGCCGGCGATCACCCCGTCATTGGTGAGGCTGCCGAAATCGGTCAGCGTGCCGAGATCGCTGAGCGTGACCCCGGCGCCGACCGTGTTGCCGCCGGCGAGCACCCAATTTGCTCCGGCATCGACCGTGACCGTCGGGAAATTCTGGAATTTCAACCCGAGCCCGGAGATCGTGCCGCTGCCGCCGCCGCCGACCGCCAGTTCGAGCGAATTGGCCGTGCCGGTGGCGACGACGTTGCCGGTCAGGGCATAGAGGGGCGCCAGGTCGAGGAGGTTGTTGCCGGCCCCGCCCAAATAGACCGCGGTGCCGTTGCCGCCAATGATCGTGCCGGCATCGACGACCGTGCCGCCGGCGGCGAGGTCCACCCCGACGCCGCTGGTGCCGGTGCCCTCGATCGTGCCGAGATTGCTGACCGTGCCGGTGGCGCCATTGATCACAACGCCGCTGACGTCGCCGGCAATCAGCGCACTGCCGGCGACATTGCTGATGCTGCCGCCGGCTGACAGAATCACCGCCGTGCCGCCCGATGCGGTGGCGACGATCGTGCCGGAATTGGTTACCGTGAGGGCGCCGCTGCCGGTATATCTGTAGCCGTAGACGCCGATGCCGTTTGTTCCAGTGGCGCTGATTGTGCCGGTGTTGCTGAACGAGGGAACGTAGAGGCTGACGGAATCAATATTGCCGAACGCGACGCCTTTCCCAACGCCGATGATAGTGCCGCTGTTGCTCAGCGTGCCCGCCGAAAGGCGAACCCCGGTTTCGGCCCCGTCGATCGTGCCGGCGTTGGTGACGGTGGCGTTGCCGCCGTAGACGTAAACGCCCCTGTATCCGGTGATCAGCGCGCTGGTCGACTGGTTGGCGACAAGCCCGCCGGACGACAGGTGGACCCCATTGCCGAAGGAGCCGGCGCCGGAGATCGCGCCGTAATTGGTCACCGTGCCCGGCGCGTTGTAGATGACGACGCCGCTGGCGCCGCCGAGAATGACGCCGGTCGAGGCGTTGCTGACCACTCCGCCGGCTTGAAACTCGACGCCGAACAGGCCGGTGCCGTCGATCATCCCGTGATTGTCGACCGTGCCGGCGGCGCCGCCGATGTAGACGCCGAATTGCTGGCCGGTGATCGCTGCGGTGGTGACGTTGTAGACGATGCCGCCGGCAGCCAGATTCACGCCGTCGCTGGTGATCCCCGTCCCGGTGATTGTTGCCGAATTAGTGACCGTGCCACCGCCGCCGCCGATCAGAATGCCATTGGCGTAGCCGGAGATCGTGCCGGCCGCGTTGCTCAGGGTGCCGCCGGCCGCCAGGTGGACGGCGCTCCCACTGGCCGCGGTGCCGGTGGAGATCACGCCATAGTTGGTTATGTTCCACGCCGCGGCCGTCGTCCCGTAGAGCACGTCGCCGGCGTAGAACTGATTGGTGATGCTGCCGCTCGAGGTGACGGTCGTCGGGTTCTGCGTGCCCGAATTGAGGACGACGCCGTTGGCCCGGTAGTTGTTGATCGTGTAGCTCATGATAAGCTCCCGTCCTCGCGATCCCGTCGGGACACGGCAAGAACTGTCAGCATACTATCGGTGACCGGGCGACGGCAGCGGTCGGAGGTTGCGGGTCGGAGTACGCTCCGCCGGCAGAATGCGGCGCCGGAGCGGTACGTAGCCCTTGCCGACCCGCGGACGCCGGAATCCTCGGGCGGGCTATCCTCGACCATCGGCGCCGTCATTCCGTCTCCCGTTAACAAAGCTACTTTGGTGCAGAACCCGAACCTCGACCGTCAATGTAGACCTAGACTTGTCTGGCTTGGGACCGAAAGCGGCTTGCTTTTATTACCAATCGATTTTTATGATAATTTCGCTAACGGGGGGGATGCAAGCGGCATGGCCGGGTTTGGCCTCGCGAACGGCGAGGCTCGCGAAGTGCAGATTTGCCGGGGAGCCCGGCAGTTCTCGCGGGGCATGATATCTGTCTGCCGCGTAGCAAGGCCGCTCGCGCGAATCGCGGTGTCGGCGGCGGCATTCGCACTTTCGATGCTGAGCGGGGCGCCGGTTCGCGCTGGCGATGTTTTGGCGACGCAGTTGGAAGGCAAGACGCTCAGCGCAGTTGTTTATGCATCGGACGCGCCCGGCCCGGTCACCGGCCGCTCGCTACACCGGATTATGCTGCAGGCCTATCTCGAACCTGATGGGCGAGCGCTGTTTCGCGAGTGGGTCAGCGCGCGCGACCGCTACAGCGCGCCCGCGCCGGCACGCTGGTCCTTGGCCGGCGATAGGCTGTGCCTCGCGCTGCCGGGGGGCGCGCTGTGCGCTGCGGTGCACGTTTGGGGGCCGCGGATTGCCGGGATCGGCATCCAACCCTACGCGATGCTCGATGGCGATCTTCAGCCGGGCAATGCGATCAGCGGCCGTGGCGGCCGGCCGCAATAGACCAATTGCGCCGACGCTAAATTCGACTCGCCGCCGCCAGCACCGCCGGTTGAAACTCGCGGCGGCTGCGGTTAGCCTTAGAGCGTCCGGAGCGGGGACGGTTTTGGGGGCGATTGCGATGGCGGCGTTGGGCAGGTTTGCCGCTGCCATCGGCGCGACAATGTGGCTTGCCGTGGTGGCGGCCGCCGCCCAAACCCCGCCGTCGCCGGGCGCTCATCTCGGCGTTGCCACCTGCCGCGGCAGCAACTGTCACGGCGCGACCGAGCGCCCGGCCGGCTCTGTCGTCGCCGGCAACGAGTACTCGATCTGGTCGAGCCGCGACAAACACCGCAAGGCCTATACCGTACTCTTGGAGAAGCCGGCGGTGATGATGGCGCGCGCGCTCGGCCTTCCCGACGCGGTGAACCAGAAGCTGTGTCTCGGTTGCCACAGCGACGACGTGCCGGCGGCGCAGCGCGGGCCGCAGTTCCACCTCTCGGACGGGATCGGCTGCGAGGCGTGCCACGGCGGCGCCGCGACGTGGCTTGGCGTGCATATTGCCGGCGCCAGCCACCGCGCCAACCTGGCGGCCGGCCTTTATCCCCTGGAGCAGCCGGTGGCGCGCGCCGAAAAGTGCCTGGGCTGCCATCTCGGCGACGCCAACCGCTTCGTCGACCATCGCCTGTACGGCGCCGGCCATCCCCGCCTCGCCTTCGAGCTCGACACCTTCACCGCGATCGAGCCGGCGCATTTCGTCGTTGACCAGAGCTACATCCAACGTAAGGGCCGCATCACCGACACGCAGGTTTGGGCAGCCGGGCAGGCGGTCTCCGTTGTCAAGCGAATGACTGCGCTGCTCGATCCCAGGCACGCGCATCCTGGGCTCTTCCCCGAGTTTGCGTTCTACGATTGCCAGTCCTGCCACCATACCGAGGCGCCGCTGCATGGGCCGCGACCCACCGCCACCGGGCTCGGGCCGGGGACGGTCAAGCTGGATGACGCCAACGCGGTGATGCTGCAATTGGCGGCGACGCAAGTCGCGCCTAACGCGGCACGCGCGTTAGGCGAACACCTGCGGGCGCTGTCGCAGGCGGCGGCCGGCGACGGCGCCGCGGTCGAGCGCGAGGCGGCGGCAGTGCGGCAAACCGCCGCCGCGCTGGTTGGGCCGCTGGCGGCGCGCGACGCCACGGTCGCCGACCTGCGCGCGCTGGCCGATTCGCTGTTCGCCCTTGGCCGCACCCCGGACGAATGGCGGTTCTCACACGCCGAGCAGACGACGATGGCGCTGGAGGCGATCGTCACCGCCCTCAAATCCTCCGGCCAGTTCGACGCGCCGCACAGTGCGGCGGTCAAAAAGGCGATGGATGCGCTCTATGCCAGCTTCGCCACCGAGGCAAGCTTCAGGCCGGAAGCCTTCGCCGCGGCCCTGCGCGATCTGCATCAGGCAATCGCGCGATGAGCATCGGCTGGCGGTGCGTGATCGCGGCGGGGATCCTCGGCATTGCGGTCGCCGGATCGGTCGGCGCGCAGACGCCGGGAAGCGCCAGCGTCCATCTCGGGGTTGCCTCCTGCTCCGGAGACAACTGCCATGGCGCGGTTGAAGCGCTCAAAAACTCGCACGTCGAGCAGAACGAATATCTGATATGGGCGCACAACGATAAGCACAGCAAGGCGTTTGCCGCGCTGCAGGACGAACGCGGTCGGCGTATCGCGCAAAACTTGGGTCTGGCCGATGCCGAGCACGCCAAGATCTGTCTCGATTGCCACGCCGACAACGTACCCCCATCCCGGCGCGGGCCGCGGTTCCAGATCGCCGACGGGGTCGGTTGCGAGAGCTGCCATGGCGGGGCGTCGGGCTGGCTCGGCGTCCACCTCTCGGGCGCCCGCCACGCCGCGAACCTCGCCGCCGGCCTCTATCCGCTGGAGCAGCCGCGCGCCCGCGCCGAACGCTGCCTCGCCTGCCATCTTGGCGACGACAAGCGGTTCGCCAATCACCGCATCATGGGCGCCGGCCACCCGCAGCTTGGTTTTGAGCTCGATACCTACAGCGCGATTCAGCCGGCGCACTACCGCGTCGACCAGCGCTATATCGCGCGCATGGGCCGGCCCGACGACATCCGGATCTGGGCGCTCGGGCAGGCGCTCGACGTCGAAAAGCGCATGGATGCGCTGCTCGACCCGCAGAAGGCGCCGCAAGGGTTGCAGCCCGAGCTGGCGCTGTTCGATTGCCAATCCTGCCACCATTCGACAAAGCAGTTGCAGTGGCGCGCGCGGGCCTTGACCGGCCTGCCGCCGGGCCATTTGCGGCTTTACGATGCGACCGCGGTGATGCTGCTGGTCGTCGCCGAACGGGTCGCACCTGATGTGGCGCGCGAGTTGCGCGGCCATCTCGTTGCGCTGCAGCACGCCACAACCGTGGGCTGGGCCGCGGTGCAGCGCGAGGCGCGCGCCGTGCGCCACCTTGCCGACGAACTCGAGCCGCTTCTCACCGCCCGAAATTTCTCGCGCGAGGACGCCCTCGCGCTGGCGCGCAGCGTCGTCGCGCTCGGCGTCGGCGGCAACGATCTCGATTACAGCGCCGCGCGACAGCAGACCATGGCGCTCGCCTCGATCCTCGCGGCGATGAAGCTGCAGGGCTTTCTCGACGACAGCCGGATCAAGGCGATCAATGACGCGCTCCCCGGGCTCTACAATGCCGTCGCCGACGGCCAGACCTATCGCCCGGAGACCTTCGTCGAGGCGCTGCGCCAATTCGCGGCGAAGCTGCCGCCCTGAGCGAGGGCACACGATTCGCGGCTCGCAACCTCAATCGCGCGATTTACGCGGCCAACACGCGCGTAATGATTGATATTTGGCTTCATCGTAAGGCCCATCGGAAGCCCCAGTAATTGCCGATACGGCGGGCCGCTCGATTCGCGTAAAACCAAGCGCAGCGCGATGTATGACCACTCGTTCGCGGGCAGAATCACCAGCGTCTAGCCACTGACATTTGCCGGCAGCGAAGCGCGCTCGCAACTTCAACTTGCGAGCGCCGGACCGCCCTCCGTAAAATTCTGAGGGCAAGGGGGGCCAATGCGCTGCCGTTTGTTGGTCAGTCGCGAATGAACATCGTCGATTTCCTGGTCAGCCACGGCCGGATCGACGAGGTGCAACGCGAGCGGGTCCTCGCCCTGCGCCGCGAGCGCGGCGAGAGCGAAAGCGTGATCATGACCCGGCTCGGCATGATCGACGAACGCGAGATGGCGGTAACCCTCGCCGAATTCTGTGCGCTGCCGCTGGCTCGCAGCACCGATTATCCGCTGGCGCCGGTGTGCTCCGTCACCCTCAGCGACGAATTCATCGAGCGGGCCCGGGTCCTGCCGTTAAAGGACACATTGGAGGGTCTGGCGCTGGCGATGTCGGACCCGAGCGACCACTACACGATCAAGGCGGTAAGAATCGCTGCCGGCAAGCCGGTGTTGCCTTGGGTGGCGGTGCCGAGCGAACTCGCCGCCGCGCAGCAGCGGCTTTATGGGCTGGGGAGCGGCGGGGCCGACCGCGCGGCCGCGGCGCCGGCCGCCGCGGCGCGCGAAGATCTACGGCGGCTCAACGATTCCGCCAGCGACGAGCCGGTGATCCGCTATGTCAACTGGCTGGTCGGTCATGCCGCCGCTGCGCGGGCTTCCGACATCCACATCGAAGCCAGCGCCGACCGCGTTGCGTTGCGCCTGCGGATCGATGGCCTGCTGCGCGACGTGCCGCCGCCGCCGGCCGGGCTGAACGACAACATCGTCAGCCGTCTCAAGGTGATAGCGGGCCTCAATATGGCGGAACGTCGGCTGCCGCAGGATGGCCGCTTCCGGATGGTTGTCGAGGGCAGGGAAATCGACCTGCGCGTCTCATGCGTGCCGACGCTGCATGGCGAAAGCGTCGTCTTGCGGCTGCTCGATCGCATGCACGCGCCACTCGACCTCGCCGAACTCGGCTTTGGCCCAGCCTTGCGCGACGGGCTCGCCGCGCTGCTTGCACTGCCGAGCGGGATGCTGCTCGTTACCGGCCCAACCGGTAGCGGCAAGACTTCGACGCTTTATGCCGCGCTGCAGCTGCTGAACGAGCGCGAGCGCAAGATCCTGACGATCGAGGACCCGGTGGAGTATCAGCTTCCCGGCGTCAACCAGATCCCGGTTCGCCCGGCCATCGGGCTCAATTTCGCAACCTTGCTGCGTTCGGTTCTGCGGCAGGACCCGGACATTCTGCTGGTTGGCGAGATCCGCGATCTCGAAACGGCGCGCATCGCCTCGCAGGCGGCGCTGACCGGGCATCTGCTGCTGTCGACGTTGCACACCAACGATGCGGTCAGCGCGATCATCCGGCTTCTCGACATGGGGCTCGAAAGCTATCTCGTCGCCGCGGTGCTGAAGGGCGTCCTGGCCCAGCGGTTGGTGCGTCGCCTGTGCCCGGCCTGCCGCCAGCCGCAAGCCCCTCCGCCGGCGCTGCGCGACCATCCGCAATTCGCCGGGTTTTCGGGGCGCGATCTGAGCTTCTACCAGCCGGGTGGCTGTGAGGCATGCGGCGGCACCGGCTATCGCGGACGCACGGCGATCGCCGAGCTTCTGGTTTTCGATGAGGCGCTGGCGCAGGGCATCACCGCGCAGGCCGACACCGCCGCGCTGGCGGCGCGGGTCCGGGCGGCCGGGCTGGTTGATCTCAACAGCGACGGGCTGGCCAAGGCGGCCGCCGGAGTGACCTCGCTCGCCGAAGTGCTGCGCGTCACCGGAAGCGCATAACGAATGCCGCGGTTCCACTATCGTGCGTTGCGGCCGACCGGCAGCGAGATTGCAGGCGAGCTCCTCGCCGGCGACGAGCGCGAGGCGGCCAGCAGGCTGCAGGCGCTCGGCAGCTATCCGGTCGAGATCACCGCGGCGGCGGGGCGCAACCGGCTTGGCTCGCGTTTGCTGGGTGGCGGGCATCGCATCTGCTCGCGCGATCTGGTCCTCTTCACCCAGCAGCTGGCCACCCTGGTCTCGGCAGGGGTTGCGCTCGACCGCAGTCTGGGGCTGGTCGCCACAGGCCACGGCCGGACCGCGGCGCGGCGCCTTGCCGCCGAGCTGCGTGCGGCGGTCAACCGCGGCGAGAGCCTGTCTGATGCCTGCGCTAGCCACCCGGCGCTGCCACGCCATTATGCGATGTTTGTCGCTGCCGGCGAGGCGCGCGGCGATATCGGCGCCAGCCTCGGCCGCCTGGCGCAGGTTCTCGAGCGTGGCCGCGCTGCCTCTCGCGCCCTGCTCGACGCGCTGGTCTATCCGGTCAGCGTCATGGTGGTGGGCTGCGTCTCGGTGTCCTTTCTGCTCGGCTTTGTGCTGCCCCGTTTCCAGGTGTTGTTGACCAGCTTTCAGCGCGAACCGCCCTTGGCGATGCGCTGGCTGCTAACGCTCTCCGAGGCGTTTCAAGAGCTTGCCCTGCCGGCGGCCATCCTCAGTCTCGCGGCGATCGCCTTCATCGTCATCCGCGGCCGCGATGCCGCCTTCCGCCTTGCCTGCCACCGGCGATTGCTGGCGTTGCCCTGGCTCGGCGGGTTAATCGGGAAGCTTGAGGCGGAGCGGCTGCTTTACCTGTTGGGCAATCTTGTCGCCGCCGGCGTCCAGTTGCCCGGGGCCGTCGCCGCGACCCGCGCCGCGATGGCCAGCGAGGCTTTTCGCGCTGCTCTGGCGGTGACCCAGCAGGGCATCGAGCGTGGCGACAGCGTCGCCACCGCCCTCGGCGCCAGCGGTGTGCTGCCAGATGTGGCGGCGGAACTCGTGCAGATCGGCGAGGAGACCGGTGCGCTCGCGCCGATGCTACTCAATGCCGGGGAGGTGTTGCGGCGCGAATTCGAGACGACGAGCCTCGAGTTGATCGCGCTGGTAACGCCGGTTTCGATCGTCCTGCTCGGTTTATTAATCGGTGCGGTCGCCGCCGCCATTCTCGGAACGGTGATGGAGGTTTACGACGTTGCGGTTTGAGCGCCGCCCGGCCGATGCGGGATTCACCCTGGTCGAGCTGCTTGTGGTGGTGGCGATCCTTGCGCTCTCGGTCGGATTGGTAATGCCGCGGCTCGGCAATTCGCTGCGGCGCGCCGCGCTCGACGGGTCGACGAGCGAAATCCGGGCGGCGTTGCGCGCGGCCCGCGCCGCGGCTATCGCGCAGGGGCGGGTCAGCGTCTTTCGCGGTGACAGCGCCGGCAACGGCTATTGGATCGACGGCAAATACGACCGCCTCCTCGCGGCTGCCGATTCCCGGTTGCCGGTGACCATTGCCGGCCGGGTGTCGTTCTTTCCATGGGGCGGTTCGTCAGGCGGGCGCATCCGGATCGATGGACCGCAGGGCCGGCGCGAAATCATCGTCGACGCGGTGACCGGACGTGGCCGCGGTCAGCCCTAGGGCCGGCAATTCCGGCGGCTTCACCCTGATCGAGGTGCTGGTCGTGCTGGTCGTGGCCGGGCTGGCGCTGAGCGCGATCGCCGGGGTTTTCGGCAACGGTCTTCTCGGCGCCCAGGCGAGCACCGAGGTCGCGACGGCACTGACGCTCGCCAACGGGGAAATAGCCACGGCCGGTGCGGTCGAACCGCTGCGGCCGAGCAACCGCAGCGGGAGTTTCGCCGGGCGCTTCCTTTGGCACCTGCGGATCACCCCTTACGACGATCCGCAGGCGCACGAGGCGGGCGCCGTCGATCAGCCGCTGCCGGCGCTGCGGCTCTATCGGGTCGAGGTGGCGGTCGCGTGGAGCGAAGGGACGCGGCGGCGCCAGCTGACGCTGTCGACGCTGCGCCTCGGACCCGCGCCGCCATGACCGGACGGGTCGCCTTGGCGGCCGGCCGTGCCGGGATTGCCGGCTTTACGCTCGTCGAAGTCATGGTGGCGCTGGCGCTCACCGGCCTCGTCAGCCTGGTCATGCTGCAAGGGGTCGCGCTGGCGGCACACGGGCTGGACCGTCTGTCGCAGCGCTCGGAGCGGCTCGACGAGCGTCGCGGCCTCGAAACGCTGATGGGCCGAGCGCTTGCCACGGCCGTTGCGGTGCCGGCCTCCGACGGCGCACCTGCTTTTGTCGGACGCCCGACCAGCGTCGCCTTCCTCAGCGTCGCCGATGATGGCGGGCCCGGCCTCTATCGGATTACCCTGGCGCTCGGCCGGGTCGGCTCGCAGCCGGCGGTGACCCTGACCCGCCGGCGGGCGGAGGGCTCCGTCATGCCGCGCCGCGAGGAGAGCGTGCTGGTGAACGACGTGCGGGCATTCGGCATCGCCTACTTCGGCGCGGTTTCGCCGGGTGCCGATCCCGCCTGGCATCGGCATTGGGAGGGGGTGAGCTACCTGCCGCAGCTGGTGCGGATCATTGTCGAGAGGATTGGCGGCCGCGAGGAGCCACCGATCGTGCTGCGGTTGAGTGATGCCGGCTGAACCCGGGTGCGTCACCGGCAGGCGGCGAAACGAAGCCGGCTCCATCACGCTGCTGGCGCTGTGGAGCGTCGCGATCATCGCGTTGCTGCTGGCCGGCGCGATCATGACGACCCGCACCGACCTGCGGACCACGCAAAATGCGATCGCCGAAGGCCAGGCGCGCCTCGCCGCCGAGGCCGGCACGCAACTCGGCATCGCGCGCCTGCTTCGCCGGCGGGCCGCGGGGGAATTGGTTTTCGACGGCAAGCCCGAGCCGTGGCGCGACGGTGGGGCCGAGGTGGAGATCGCGATCGTCGACGAAGCGGGCAAGATCGACCTCAACGTGGCGCCGCTCGAGCTTCTATCCGGCCTTCTCGTCGCGGTCGGCCGTCCGCCCGAAGAGGCCCTGCTGCTCGCCTGCAACATCCTGGATTGGCGCGGCGATGCCGCCCCCGCCTGCCCGGAGCGCGATGCCGCCGCTGGAGGGCCTCGGCAGCGTTTCATCGTCCCGGAAGAACTGGCGGACGTGCCGGGCGTTGACGAAGCGCTCTACGAGGCGGTCGCGGATTATGTGACCGTGGCGACGCGCGCTTCGGCAATCGATCCGCTGGTCGCCGCACGGCCGGTCCTGTTGGCGATCCCCGGCGCGACCGCGACGGTCGTCGACACATTCCTCGAGACCCGCGCGCAGTGGCGTGACGTCCCCGCGGCGCCGAGCGGCGTCGGTCTGGCCGCAGCAATCCCGTTCCTGACCACCAGCCCGGCGCGCGAGTTCACGTTAGAGGCGGTCGCGACAACTGTTTCGGGCGGGCGCTATCGCGCCGACCTGCTGATTCGGCTGACCGACCGTGCCGCGCATCCCTACGAAGTCTTGGCATCGCGCGCGCCGCCTGTCGATCGCGGCCGCGTCTCGCCGCCGCTGCGGCGGGTGCCATAGAATAGTGCGGCCGTTGGCGCTGTGCCGGCTGGGAGCGGTCGAGCCCGATGAGCGTCTTCGTAAGTGATCCGCTGGGAGATGCGCATCGCCACGCGAGCGGCGCACTTGCCTGGTGGCTCGGTGAGTTGCGTTCGGCCTTTGCCGACGCCGCGCGTTGGGTGCGCTCGCTCGACCGTAATGCACTGACGCTCGAGGCGGGTGAACAACAGTGGATTTTGCGCCGCAAGCACCGGCTGCTCGGCAAGATCGATTGGCAGTCGGCAGGTGATGAAGGCCGCCGGCAGCGGCTGCGGGAATTGACCATAGCAGTTGGTCGATCGGCGGCGCTGTGCCTCGAGATCCCGCCCGAACGGTTGCTGAGTAAGGTGATCGATTTGCCAGCCCGGGCGCACGCCCAGCTGGACCGTATTCTGTCGTTTGAAATCGCCCGGCATTTCCCGTTTCCGGCCGAGCGAGTGTTTTACCGCTACCGCGTCATTGGGCGTTCCGGCACGGCCGCAGCGGCACCGTCCGTGTCGGTCGAGATCGTCGCGGTGCCGCGCGATGTCGTCGCCTCGATTGCCGGCGAACTTGCCGCCGCGGGACTGCGGGTCGACGCAATCGCGCTGCGCGCCGCGCCGGGGACGGCGCCGCTCTTTCTCGGTCGCGAAGCGCCGGATCCGCCGCAATCGACGGCACGGACCAGCCGCCTGCTTGCTGCCGGGGTGGCAATGATGGCCCTGATAGCCGCGGTTTCGTGGCCGCTGGCGCAGCAGGTTCGCCTCGCCGCGATGGAGCGCGAGGTCGCGGCGCTGAAACCGACCGCCGAGGCGGCGCTGCGCGCCCGTACCGAGCGGCAGCGCGCGCGCGGTCAGGCAGCGGCAATCGCCCAGCTCCTCGCCGAACGCCCGCCGCTGATCGCGGTTCTCGACGTGCTGAGCCGAGTGGTGCCGGACGGTTCGTGGCTGACCTCACTGTCGATCAGCGGTCGCGAAGTCGTGCTGCAGGGGCTGAGCCCCTCGGCGGCGGCAATTGCCCTGGCGCTCGGGCGGGACCCGCATTTCGGCAGCGTCGTCTTCCGTTCGCCCGTTGCGCGCGATGCGGCGACAGGCCTTGAACACTTCGAGTTTGGCGCCACGCTCAAGGCGGCGGAGCGATGATCGCCGGAGGCCCGCTCGGTGGGCGCAGCCTGGCGCTGGGGCTGCTGGCGCTCGCCGTGCTGGCATTGTGGGCCGGGCCGGTGAGCGCCTATTTTGGCCTGATCGGCAGCAGCTCCGAACAGCTCGTGCAACAGGCCCGGTTGCTGCAACGCTATCGGGCGCTCGCCAGCCTGCCCCCCGCTGCCGCTATGGCGGCAACCAGTCCGGGTGTGGCGGGGTTGACGTTGCCGCCTGTCCCTGAGGCGCAGGCGGTCGCGCTGTTGCAGGAGAGCGTCAAGAAGGCAGCGAGCGCCAGCCAGGTCGAGATCCGCAGCTTGCAAGTGCTGCGCCGCGATACCCTATCCGGTGCCGAGCGGATCGGCGTGCGGACCAGCGCCGCCGGCGACACGGGCGGCCTCGCCCGTTTCCTATTCGCGATCGAGGCGGCGCGGCCGCTAATGTACGTCGACAACCTGCAGGTGCAGGCGCATCCCGCCCTCCCGGGCACGGCGACCAAGGCGCTTGATTTCCAGCTGGATATGTCGAGCTTCGCGGCGAGCGCCGCGCGATGAAGCTGACGCTGCCGCCGTGGTTGCTGCTGCATCCCACGTTCGCCGGTGCGACGCTGCTGCTGCTAGTGCTGGCGGCTTACCCATGGCTGGCGCCGATATCCGCGCCGGCGGGCTTGGCAGCCGCTGCCGAGGCGCGGCCTGCGACACTGCAGATCAGCCCGCTGCCGCCGCTGCGAATGTTTGCGGCGGTCTTCGAGCGGCCGTTGTTTTCGACTACCCGCCGGCCCTCTCCGGCCGAGCCAATTTCGCCCGGCGCCGGCAGTGTCGCTGGGCGCTACCAGCTGCTCGGCGTCGTCAGCGCCGGCGGCGACCGGCGCGCCCTCGTCGCCGACGGCGCCCGCCGCTTCGAGGTCGTCGCCGGCGCGACGCTCGATGGCTGGACGGTTGCCCGGATCGAGCACGACCGACTCGTTTTGTCTCTCGCGGGCGATGAGCGGGTGCTGCGGCTGCGTCGGGCAAGTGCCTCGCCTACCGAGCCGCCGTCCGTGACGCCGGGGCGTTAATCCACGCGCTCATGTTATAATCACGCCCTTGTCATTCGACCTTCGGCCACGCCGTGGGCTTTCTGATGGTCGCGATCGCTGCCGCGATTGTCGCGCGGGTTGTTGGGCACGCATCCGATCGGTTGCCTACTGCACCTTGCTGGCGGCGGCGAAAGTGGGCGGCCGGAAGGCTCGCTCCTGGCCTCCAAGTCCATCAGCGAGGTCCCAGCCAGCCCTTATATTAGCCTCCCGCAGGATTCCGACGACAATCTCGTACATATTTCGGGGCCGCACCACGGCGGCAAAAGCACGGTCACAACCGCCTGCTCTCCGCTTTGCCGCCCGATCGCCGCGAGGCTTCGTCCAATTCGCTGCACGCAGCACGAGGGCTGTGCGACAGTGTCCGCTCGCTCGGCGCCCGATGCGCCGTCTGCCAGCCTTGAAATGCATTTCTGATTCGACCCTGCGGGCCGCAGTTGAGCGCCGCGGCGCCTCCTTGTAGTTCGAGCATTTTCGCGAGCAAGCGGCTAACGATCGCTGCCCAGATGCGCTCCCCGAGCGTATCGTGCGACAGGCTGATTGAGCTATTTAGTTAGCGGTCCGACCGCCGCGGCGGGGACGCGATGCGACGTCGAAAGGCCGCCGGCCCGATTGGATGGACGGTTCAATCTCCTGCTCGGCTCCATCCGGTGACGTCAAACGATGACGCGCAAGACGGCAGCTCTCGGCGCGGGCTGACGGCGCGAGAGGTGGCCGAGCGCCTTGCCGCCGAAGGCCCCAATCTCCTGCCGCGGCCGGAAAGCCGCAACCTGATCGGCATCATCAGCGAAATTCTGCGTGAACCGATGTTCGCGCTGCTGCTTGGTGCGGGAGCCGTTTACTTGCTGCTCGGAGACCTCAAGGAAGCGGTCATCCTCTCCCTGTTCGCCTGCACCTCGGTCGGCATCGCGGTGGTTCAGGAAGCCCGCACCGAGCGGGTACTCGAAAGCCTGCGTGATCTGACCAGTCCGCGCGCGCTGGTCATCCGCGACGGCGCCGAGACGCGCATCGCGGGCACCGAGGTTGTCCGAGGCGACCTGATCGTCATCGCCGAGGGGGACCGGGTTCCGGCCGATGCGACGGTGCTCGAGGCGTCCGACTTGATGACCGACGAGTCGCTGCTCACCGGCGAGTCGGCGCCAGTGCGCAAGCTGGCCTCGCCCGGGGCGCCATCGAGCCGGCCGGGCGGAGACGATCTGCCTTACGTCTATTGGGGAACTCTGGTCGTTCGCGGTCACGGCCGCGCGGAGGCGACCGCGACCGGCCCACGCAGCGAAATCGGCAAGATCGGTGTGGCCATCACCCGGATCGAGACCGAGCCACCACGGCTGCAGGCCGAGACTGCCCGCCTGGTGCGCCGTTTCGCAGCGGTAAGCCTCAGTCTCAGCGCCGTCGCGGTGCTGCTTTATGGGCTGCTGCGTGGCGGTTGGCTCGATGCGGTGCTGAATGGCATTGCGCTCGGCATGTCGATGCTGCCGGAGGAGTTTCCGCTCGTGCTCACCGTGTTCATGGTCATGGGTGCGTGGCGGATGTCGCGCGCCAGGGTCCTGACCCGGCGGGTGTCGGCGATCGAGACACTCGGTGCTGCAACCGTGCTGTGCACGGACAAGACCGGCACGCTGACCCAGAACCGAATGACAATCGTCGAACTGCGCGCCGGGGCCGCGTTATGGCGCAAGGACGCCGGCAAGCCTTTGTCGGGCGAAATTGCCGACCTGGTCTGGCACGGCATTCTCGCCAGCCCGCGTGAACCGTTCGATCCAATGGAGAAGGCGTTCTACACGCTCGGCAGGGAAGCGACCTTGTCCGAGCTCGAATCGCATCACGGCCTGACACTCCAATGGGAATACGGCCTGCGCCCTGATCTTCTAGCCGTGACCAACGTGTGGAAAGGGCTGGACCGCGCCGAGCTGCTCGCCGCGGCCAAGGGCGCGCCGGAGGCTATCGCCGCGCTTTGCGGCCTATCGGGCGAAGACCGCGACCGCCTCGGCCGGGCGGTCGATGACATGGCGGGCGCCGGCATGCGCGTTCTCGGTGTCGCGCGGGCGGCGCTGCCGGCGGGTGCGGCCCGGCCGCAGTCACCGCGCGCCTTACCGTTCAAATTTCTCGGTCTGGTGGGATTGACCGATCCGCTGCGCCCGACAGTCCCGGCAGCCGTTCAGGAGTGCCGCTCGGCCGGGATCCGGGTGGTCATGATTACCGGAGACTACCCGCAGACCGCTCGCGCCATCGCCGCGCAGGCCGGCCTGGAGGCTACCGCGGTCGTTACCGGCGCCGAACTCGAAGGAATGAGCGACGCAACGCTGGCCGAGCGCGTCCGCACCGCGACGATCTTCGCCCGCACGATGCCCGAGCAGAAATTGCGCATCGTCCAGGCCCTTAAGGCCAATGGCGAAGTTGTCGCGATGACCGGCGATGGCGTCAACGACGCGTCGTCGCTAAAGGCTGCGCATATCGGCATCGCCATGGGCGGCCGTGGCACCGATGTTGCGCGCGAGGCGTCATCGCTCGTCCTGCTCGACGACGATTTTGCCTCGATCGTCGGCGCGGTTCGCCTCGGCCGCCGGATCTACGACAATCTGCGCAAGGCCATGGCCTATATCCTGGCGGTCCACGTGCCGATCGCGGGCCTCGCCGTGATCCCGCTGGTATTTGGCTTGCCGCTGATCTTCTGGCCTTTGCACATCGCCTTCCTCGAACTGGTCATCGACCCGATGTGCTCGATCGTCTTCGAGGCCGAGGGCGAGGAGCGCGAGATCATGCGGCGTCCACCGCGCGATCCCGGGCAGCCTCTCTTCACCGCCGGCCATATTGCCTGGAGCCTGGCGCAAGGTGGCGTCGTTCTGGCTTTCGTCGCGGGGTTGTTCGTCATCGTCTTGCGCCAGGGCTTTCCGGAGCAGGACGCACGCGCGCTGGTCTTTGCGGCACTGGTTGCGACCAACCTCGGGCTGGTGCTGATTAACCGTTCGCAGGTCGCGGGCTTGTGGGTGAGCCTTCGGCGCACCAACCCGGCGCTCTGGTGGGTTAGCGGCACGACCGCCGGCATCTTGATCGCGATCGTTTCGTTCCGGCCGGCCCGCGATCTCTTCCACTTTGGACCGCTCCACCCGGATGATGTTGCCCTTGCCCTCGCAAGCGGCGGCGCGGTCCTGGTGGTGCTCAGCCTCCTCAAGCGGATCGGCGCGTCCAGGCGCACGCCCTAGCGGTTCGTGCCCCGGATCTGAGCCAAGGCGAAGAGACCCCACTTGCAACTCGGTAGTCTTGTTGGTGGGTGCAGCAGGACTCGAACCTGCGACCCGCTGATTAAGAGTCGCAGAAAAGCACAAAATCTAGTGCGTTGATCGGACACGACAATGCCAATGGGTGCGCCGATAATCTAGGGGAACAGCGGACATTCCATGACGATCCGGTGATTTTCGTTGCCATCTTTGGACACCGCGCGCATATATGTGGCCGGACATCGGGCGGACACAGTTCCCGATTTGGTCACGGCGAGGCTGCAATGTCGGACACGAATGAAAATAAGGGCTTGATCGAAAAATCACACAAAACCGCAAAATCAGCGGGTGACGGCAGGCTGTCGGACACGATGGTCCGCTCGCTGTCTGCTCCGTCACGCGGCAACAAAATTACCTATGAGGCCGGCCAGGACGCGGTGCGCGGTTTCGGCGTGCGGATCACGGCTGCTGGCGCGAAATCGTTCATCGTCAACTACACGGTGGCCGGCCGCGAGCGACGACTGACCATCGGCGCATATCCGGCCTGGTCCGTTGCGGCCGCTCGCGATGAGGCAAAGCGGCTGCGGAGGGAGATCGACCGCGGGGTTGATCCGCTCGGCGCCCGCGAGGCTGAGCGCGACGCTGCGACGATCGGCGATCTCTGCGACCGCTATCTCGCCGAACACGCCGTCAAGAAACGCACTGCCGCGGACGACGAGTCGATGATCCGGCGCATCATCCGCCCTGAGCTCGGCAGCCGCAAAGTGGCCTCTATCACCTTCGCTGATGTCGACCGCCTGCATCGGCGGGTCAGCGAAGCGCGCGGCCCCTACGGGGCGAATCGTCTCCTCGCGCTGCTGTCAAAGATGTTCTCGCTCGCGATCCGCTGGGAAATGCGCACCGACAACCCGGCGAAGGGTGTCGAGCGCAATCCCGAGGAACGGCGCTATCGCTACCTCACCGGTGACGAGCTGCGCCGGCTGACCGAGGCGCTGGCGGCGCACGCCAATCAAGCTGCAGCGAATGCGGTGCGGCTGCTGCTGCTCACTGGGGCCCGTCGCGGCGAAGTGCTTGGCGCGGCATGGGATCAATTCGATCTCGAGGCCGGGATCTGGACGAAGCCTAGCAGTCACACAAAGCAGAAGCGCGAGCATCGCGTGCCGTTGTCGGCGCCGGCCCGGCAACTACTTGCTGAAATCAAGGCCGCGGCCGAGCACCGCGCCAACGAAAAGAGGCGCGAGCCGTCGCCATACGTGTTCCCGGCGCGGGCGCCCGGTGATGGACCGATGACCGAGATCAAAAAATCCTGGGCGGCACTATGCGCGGCCGCAGACCTGCGCGGCGTCCGCATACACGATTTGCGCCACACATACGCCAGCGTGCTCGCCAGCGCCGGCCTCAGCCTACCCGTGATCGGCGCCTTGCTCGGCCACACTCAGCCGCTGACGACGGCTCGCTACGCTCACCTTTTCGACGATCCGCTTCGAGCTGCCACCGAACGCGTCGGGGCCATCGTCACCGGCAAGGGCGACGGCGGCGGGGAGATAGTCCCGATCGAGCGCGGGCGCGGACGGTGAGGCGAAAGCGGCCCGCCACAGTAGGCGGCAATGACAAAGCGATATCAGTCGAGACGGTCCGGGAATTACTTTGGCACTGCCGGGTAATTCCCCGGTCGGTTCATTTGAAGCCAAAAGCTGAAGCCGAACTTGCCGGGTTGCTGGAGGCAATTCGCGAGAAATGCCGAGTTGACCAGTCGGTCAAGCCGGCCAACTCCATGAAAGGCAAGGTGAAGCAGCAACTCGCTGAAATTGCCGTGATGCTCGACGCCATCGAAAAGGAAGAGGGAAAATTTCTGGCGGCCGCCGAACAAGCCGCGGAGCGGGACAGCACTGCCGAGCTGTCGGCTTCGGTTCTGCGGGATCGCCTCGCCGAAATTGATCGGATGCGGTGGCTGACGCGGCGAATGCGAGCGTCGAGCGCGCTGGAAGAGCATCGGAACGACGCCGAGCGGTGGCAAGCCTACGCGACCACCATCCGCGGGGCGCTGCTCAAAGCGTTGGCGAGCGTCGACAAAGAAGTTGGACTGAGCAGTCATGGCGGACCCGCGGGGCGATTTTTCGCCCGTGTCGTCCCAATGCTTACCGGAGAGCAAACCGCCGCATCCAGTGCCGCTAAGTTTTTAATGAATAATACCAAGTAGTTGTGTAGGGAGTTTCCAAGCCAATCGCGTTTTCCCTGTTCGCGCGCCGGCGGCCAGCACTTATCACATCGCGGTCACTCACCTCACTTGGAGGGCCAAACGATGGCGATCCCGGTCGGAAATCTTTCAGAGGAACAGCAGGCGGCGCAAATCGGCATCTCGGTTCGCACTCTCCGCCGCTGGCGCGCGCGCGGTTACGGCCCCGCAGTCACCCAAACCGGTCGTGCTATCAGTTACACGCCAGCGGCGGGGCCGGAATGGGTGGCGAGCCAGCAAAAGAAAGTCGAGCTTCCGTCACCGCGCCGGCGCGCGGCGTGAGCCATGCCGATACCAGACGGCCCCGGCGCGCGGGACGGCGCAGCCGAGGCCGAGGATCTTGCCGCTGGGCAGCAGCGCGGTCCTCATAGCAAAAAGCCGGATTGCACGCCAGCGGCAGACAATCGCAGCGATGATTGGCTCGCGCGTCACCTTCTCGCAGCACGACTTCGGCCGCCAACAGGGTGCGCGTGGCAGTTTGATCGCGTAGACGGTCAGCTCCGTGTCGCGGCACATCCGTTTGACGATGTGGCGCTCGCGGTGGCGCGAGGCCGCGCGTGAGCAGCGCCGATCCGTGCCGACGCTTGGCGGGCGCCGCGATCGACTTGCGCGATGCACGTTTCCGACGCGACGTCGAGCGACTTCATTTGCTCGGCCCGCGGTCGATCTATGAGCTGCTGGCCGAGTTGGGGGCGGCCCGGCTGCTGCGCACCGAGATCGAGGCGCTCGTTGCCCGCTACGTTGCGCTGGACCCCGCCGCGGTGCCAGCGGTGGGCGGAAAACGAATGCCCCCGAGACCGCTGCATCGGGTGTCGTCACGATGATCGGCGCGCTCGGCGCGGCCCTGTCATTCGCCGATCGGGGATGGCCCGTCGCGCCTTGGGCAACGAGCGGTAGTCGCAAATATCCGCTTACCGAGCACGGCCACAACGATGCGACCAACGACCGCAGCATCATCGCGGAATGGTGGCGCCGGTGGCCGGACGCGGTGCCGTCGATCGCTACCGGCGAGCGTTCGGGCATCGTCGCGCTCGACATCGATCTTCGCCCGGCCGGGAGCGGGTTTGACACGCTCGAGATGATGGGCGTTGCGACGCACCCGGCAAGTCCGACCGCTTACACGCCGCAGGGCGGCTGCGCCGTTCTGTTCCGCTGGCCGGGACATTTCGTCAAGACCGTCGCCGGGCGGCTCGGAACCTACCTCGATATCCGCGGCGACGGCGGCTCGCTGCTGTTGCCACCGGGGCCGGGCCGATGGTGGGATCCGCACCTTGGCCCCGAGACGCCGCTCGCGCCCATGCCCGAGTGGATGGTCATTCCCGAACCCGCGGCGCCGCCGATCGCCCCCGCGCCGGTAATGAGCCAGCCGCTCGGCCGATACGCCGAGGCGGCGCTCGACGGCGCGGTAAAAGCGATCATCACCGCGCCCGATGGGCAGCAGCGGAAGACACTCAACACGGAAACCTACAGCATCGCCCGGCTTGTCGCCGGCGGCGTGATCCCGGCCGGGCTTGCGGTTGAATCGCTGCGATGGGCCGCGCAGCAAATGCGCAGCCATGACCCGCGCCGGCCGTGGCGCCGCGACGATCTCGATAAGGCGGTTCGGTTGGCCTTCGCCGATGGGCTGGCCCGGCCCCGTCAGCCGGAGCGCGTCGCGTGACCGATTTGCGCGGGTATGACGACATCAAGGCCCGCCACAACGGCGCCGGCCAGAAGGAAAGCCCGCTGCAGCTCGTTCACTTCGGCGACATGCGTGCGCAGCTCGACGGAACGCCGCTGGTCAAAGGATTGCTCGACCGTGCGCAGACCAGCCTCATCATCGGCGAATCCGGCAGCGGCAAAACATTTCTGGCTCTGGATTTGGCATTGCACGTCGCGGCCGGGCTCTCCTGGTTCGGCCGCCGGGTGACAGCGGGGCCGGTGATCTACGTCGCCGCTGAGGCGGGTCGCAGCATAGAGAACCGAGTTGCCGCCTGGCGTGACCATCATGGGTTTGAGGACCGGGATCTCCCGTTCGCAGCGGTGATCTCGCCGGTTGACCTTTGCCACCCCGAAGTGGGCGACGTGGACCGCTTGATCACAGCCGTTGGTAAAGCTGGGTTCGCGCTGCCGGCACTCGTCATCATCGACACGGTGTCGCGGGTGCTCGCCGGCGGCAACGAAAATGGGCCGGACGATATGGGCGCGCTTGTTCGATCACTCGATCGGCTCCGCGATGATCTGTGCTGCCACATGTCTGCGGTTCACCATTTGGGCAAAGACACCGCGCGCGGGAGCCGTGGTCATTCATTGTTGTACTGCGCCGTCGACACCGAGATCACGGTCGCGAAGGACGACAAGACCAGCATCGCGACCGCGACGGTCACAAAGCAACGAGACGGGATTGCGGGCGGCGAAATAGCGTTCCGGCTGCTGCCGGTTGAACTCGGTCGGGATCAGGACGGCGACGCCGTGACGAGTTGCGTCGTCGAGCCGATCGCAGGCGAGACACCGAAGCGCCGTTCCGCGCCATCCGGGCAAGCCGGCACCGCCCTCAAGCTGCTGCAAAACGCCATTGCCGAAGCCGGCGGCGCGCCACCCGACGCGGTGCATTTCCCCGCCGGCCGGCCGATTGTCCCTATGACAGCATGGCGCCGCTATTGCGAAATCGGCGGACTCGCCGCCGGGGACACCCCCGACGCCTTCAAGAAAGCGTTCGGCCGCGCCCGCGATCGGCTCCGAAGTGACGGATTTATCGGCATTTGGGACGACAAGGTTTGGATTGCTGCACCCGATGGGGACAAGGGGACATGACGGGGACAACCGGGGGACATGTCCCCAGGCCAGCGAGGGGGACATCGGACAAAACCCTATAAGGGTTTGTCCGTTGTCCCCTGTCCCCACCATGACCGGGAGGATCGCAGCCGACATGTCCGCCCGAAATTGCAGACTGACGACAAGACATCGATCCCTATCGGCGCATTTTGTGGTTCCGTCATGTTCGGCGCAGCCGAATGCGGGCGAAGATTCGCGAATCCTCTGATTAATTATCGACGGTGTTATGGCGGAAAGTCTCAGTATATATGCTGATTTAGGCCAATGGTCTTGACGTTGTGTCCGCCTTGTGTCCGTCATTTCGGCATGAAGACGATCAAAAGTGCGGTTCAGAAAGGCCGGAATATAGGTGGCGCATCTAGGCCGCATAGGCTGGCGAAACTCGACGGGCGCACCCGCGAAGCCAGGCGCCTGCGCCAAATCAACCGGGAGCTCACCGACCATGTTGGCGGTTCGGATCGGGTGAGCGCCGCTCAGAAATATTTGATCGCGCGCACTGCGATCGACATCCTCCGCCTTGAACTGCTCGACGCCGAGATGGCCGCCGGGACCGTGAGCAACCACGACGCGCGGGTGGCGCACGCGCTGCGCAACACTGTGCGGTTGGCTTTGCGCGCGCTCGGCATGAAAGCGGCCGCCGCAAAGCCGCCGAGCGCTGCCGAGAATTTGGCCGCGGCGACGGCCGGCCGCACCACCGCCGATATCCTGGCGGGCCGCGCGGCATGACCAAACTGCCGGCGAACATCATCGACGCGATGACAGCGCCGGACTGGTGGGGACCGTGGTTCGCTCGCGGCGATTGGTCGCCCTGGCGGTCGTTCCTGCGCGCGCTCTTTGGACTGCCGATGAGCGAGGCCGATCTTGACCTGTATTGCGAGTGCACGGGTCGGAGCGATCCGCCTTCGGGTCGGGCGCAAGAGGCGTTCGCGGACGTTGGGCGCCGGGGCGGCAAAACCAGGGTCATGGCCCTGGTCGCGGCCTGGCTCGCGGCATTCGAGGATTGGCGAGGATATCTCGACCCGGGCGAGAACGCGCACATTCTCATCATTGCAAAAGACACAACACAGGCCACAATCTGCCACGGTTACCTGGCCTCGCTGTTGCTCCACCATCCGGTGCTGCACGATCTGGTAATCGGCGAGACGGCCGACAGCCTCACCCTGGCCAATCGGGTGATCGTGCGGGTGGCCGCGGCAAGCTTCCGAGGCTTGCGCGGCTTCGCCGTGGCAGCATTGCTAGCCGATGAATTGGCATATTGGTTTGACGGCGAATCGAGCGCAAACCCCGCCGAGGAGATTCTCGCCGCGGTGCGACCTGGCATGCTGCAGTTCGGCGGACGCGGGATGTTGTTGGCCGGCAGCTCGCCATATCGTCGCACCGGGCCGTTGTGGGATGCCTTCCGCCGCCACTACGGCAAGCCGAGCCCGGTGCTGTTCTGGAAGGCGCCGACGCTAATGATGAACCGCCTCGCGCCGGCGGATGAGATCGCGCGCGCCTACGAGGAAGATCCCCAAAAAGCGGCGGCCGAGTATGGCGCCGAATTTCGTCAGGACATCGCCGCGTTCATTGATCGGGAAGCTGTCGAGGCCGTTGTCGCTGAGGGCCGATTCGAGCTGCCGCGCGTCACCGGCACCGCCTACACCGCCTTTGTCGACCCGAGCGGCGGCTCGCAGGATGCGATGACGCTGGGTGTCTCTCACCGCGACAAGACCGGCCTGGCCGTGCTCGATTGCATCCGCGAGATCCGGCCACCCTTCAGCCCGGAGGCGGTTGTCGCCGAGTTTGCGGAAGTTCTCAAAGACTACGGCGCCCATCGCGTCACCGGAGATCATTACGCTGGCGAATGGCCCCGAGAACAATTTCGCAAACACGCGATCGAGTATATCGCGAGCGATAAGTCAAAGAGCGCCATTTATCAAGAAGCGCTGCCCTTGTTGAACAGCGGTAAGGTCGAATTGCTCGACAACGCTCGGTTGATTTCACAAATCTGCGGCTTGGAACGGCGCACGGCACGCGGAGGCCGCGACAGCATCGATCACGGCCCGTCCGCGCACGATGACATCGCCAACGCCGCGCTGGGGGCGCTCGTGCTGGCGGCTGGAAAGCGCCGGCCAATGAAAATCACCCCCGAAGTTCTGGCGCGGTTTTCGCGGCCGCGCCCGCCACGGTCTTTGTATTCGCGGGCTGATGGTCGCGTCTATTTTGGATGAGGGAGCACAATGTCGCAACTTCGCATCGCTGCGACCGCGCCAAGCCAGGGCATGCACCTGGGGCGGCTGGACGAATTTCTGACGTTTCTTCAGCAACGACTTTCGGCAGACGATTATGCCGAGGCCGAAAGCTTGCTGCATGCGGCAATCGATCCAGTTCACACCGCGCGCCGGCAGCGCGAGGCGGCAACCAGGTAGGAGGACTTCACCATGCACAGAATACCAATGCCTTCGCCGCGGGGGACCAATCATGCGGGGCTCTTCCTTCCCGCGGACTGGCCGCCGTCATCCCGCCCGAACCCGGTTGCGGCATATGACACAATGCCGAGGCCGAGGCGATGGGCGCGCGATCAGTTTGACCCCAACAGCGTCCGCACCTTGTGCGATGACATCGAGCGTCTCACCGACTCCTTGCCCGAAGATCGGGCGGCTGAGCTATTTCACGAATTGCACCAGGTGATGCAAGCCTTCACGGACACCGAGGACCAGCGCCGCCGGGCTGACGATCGCCGGCGCCGCGGCTATGACGAGCCGCCGCCGTTCCCTGGCCGGCCGCGCCCCGGTGGCGAGATGGACCCGATCACGACCCCGATCGAGGATCGCCGCGTCGAAGCTCGCCGCCATGCCTCAGATAGTCGGCGCTTGGCGCTCGATGCCGCCGGCGACGCGGATTTTTACCGCCGCTTTCCCGGCGCCCGCCGGTTAGGCGCGGCATAGATGCCGGGCAAGGTCGAACCGCTGCGCCCGACAACGGCAAACGCGCCAGCGGAGCACGCTCCGCAGCGCTCGCCCGAGCGTGAAGCATTGGCCGCGGCGATCGAGCGGCTGGCCGAGGCACGGCGGGAACTTAATCGGATCGCCGAGGCACGCGAGCGGGCGCAACGGGTGGGCAAGATCGAGGTGCGGCTCGACGAACTGCAGGCCGAGCTCGTTACTGCCAAGGCGGCTGAGCCCGAGCGCTTGGTCGATGCGCTGCTCGGCGAAGAGAGTACCGGCCCCTCGCCAGTGGCCGAGATCGAGCGGTCGTTGCGCGCGGCCGCGGCCGAACTCGAGCAAGCCCGGGCGGTTCGCGCGATCCTCACCGAGCGCGAGGGCGCTGCGCGCCGGTCGATCGCCGACGCCGAGATCGAGCTGAAGGCCGCGCGCGGCGCCGTGCTGCGATCGGACCCGGCCGTCCGCGCGCTCTTCGCCGAACTCGACGAGGCCAAGCGCCGGCACGCCGAATTGGAGCGGTGTTGTCGCGCGATCGGCGTGCTCGGCGTGCCGCCCGCACACGCGGCGTCGGACGCGGTTTTTCTGGTCGATGACTACCACGTCGCCAAGCTGCCTGCCGTCGCAGAGTGGCAGGGTGCGGTCGCCCAGCTTCTCATTGATCCCGATGTCGGCCTCCCCCGCGATCGCGACGCCGAGCCGCCCGCCGCGGCCTGATCGGTTTGCGCCAGGCGCCCGGGTTCCGGTCGAATGGATCGGCCGGGCCAGGGTGCTGCGTGACCGGATCGCCGCGGTGAACGCGTCAGCCGACGCCGAGGCCGAGGCGCTGCTGCAGCCATTTCGTCCGGTTGCCGGGTTCACGCCGATGCCGCGGCATGACCACTTGCGCCGGCTAGCGCGACGCTGGCGTGCGCTGCCGGCATTCGGTCGATTGCGCTTAGTGGCGAAATTCGACTTCGGCAAGCTGCAAATCGTTGAGCTGCGGGTCGCACCGGCCGGGATCGTTGCCGCCGGCTGGAGTGAGGAAGAACCTGCCTTCGCGGTGATGCTTCGGACGGTCGCCATCGCGCCGCCGGAGTTCGTCGAGACGACTCGGCTATTGGCCGCGGTGGGACTGCACGGGCTGGCCAGAAGGTTCGAGAGGGGTGCCGATCGCACCGACGACGCGGTGTTGCGCGACCTTCTCCCGCTCGCCTGCGGCTGCCCGGCGGCTATCCGCGCCGGCGGCGATTTCGCGATCCCCGTGCCAGGTACCGGAGCATGGATCGGCGCCATAGCCGCGGACGGCGCGACGGCGCTGGCGCGGACATTCGTTGATGGCTGAGCCTGCGCCGCCGCTGCGTCCTGGCGACCGCGTGCAGATCAACGCCCGCGTGATCGGCACGGTGACGCGCGTTGTTGACGGACACGCCCGCGTCGTCGAGCGGGAGACTTTTGGCCGGCCGGTTACATGGTCTATTCGATGCGACGCGGCGATCCGGGTGCCGCCGGAGCGGCCATTTGACGCCGATGCCGACGCGCTCGGCAGCTACCACGAAGCAATCCGGGCCATTGGCGAGGACGTGAAGGCCGGCAAGCCGGTCCCCGAGTTTCTTTTGAGCGAGAAGCGATGAGGCGGTGCCGACAGGCCGCGCGGCGATGAGTGACCTGGTTTCAATACCGGTCGACGCCGCGATCCGGCTGCACCGCGCGGCAGGCCGCGGCGAGGCGGCCGCCCTCGA
Source organism: Allostellaceae bacterium (assembly GCA_035309005.1). GTDB lineage: Bacteria > Pseudomonadota > Alphaproteobacteria > ATCC43930 > CGMCC-115725 > DATARH01. Next base: position 106,872 of record DATGFP010000015.1, read on the forward strand.
GGAATTGGCGGCGCTCTGGCCGGGCGATCCTGAGTGTTTCCTGTGCGGCGCGCCGGCGGCAGGCGGCAACACGTTGACGATGCCGGATGGGCGCCAGCCTGGACGGGCGATACTCGCGCCCCAGTGCGCCGCGTGCGCCGGGCTGCCCGGACAGGTCCGCATGCACCGGCTGACGCGCATCTTGCGGGCGATGTGGCCGAACTGGCGGCCGACTATGCCCGCGTGGGGGCGCGGCTTCTAAAGTGGCAAATGCAATTTTAATCGAGCAACCACGGTTTCAGGTATCTTGAGGCTTTTGTAAGTTGGAGATTGATATGGCCGGGGTCTGAGATTTTAGAAAGAAGAAAGTTACGAATCTGTCCTTGTGCTTCTTGCCATCCAATACCGCGATCCCGAAGAGAAATCAGCCACTGAAAGGCACGCGCTTCGTCAAGCGGATGTGATGCAAAGAACAGACTAGGACTGAAACATCCTGGTATCTGCGGGTCGAAGCTCATCGTGCTGTTTGCCTGATTATCGCCGCGGACTTTCGCGTCTAACTCACCCTCACGCTCCCCGACGATTTTGCGAGCCGCGATCTGTGCTGCAATCTGCGCAGCCTCGCGCACGTTCACGACGACGCAGCAGTGTGGGCATTCCTGCAATAGTTCCGGCCTTTTCCGGATCGATCGGAAATCTCGCTCGGAAACCGAAATTGACCCATCGCAATTTGGGCAAGGCACGGGAAATGTTCTGTCTGACCGCATGGCGCTTTTATCGCCTCCGTTTTCTCGCCAGCACCAAGCTCGCCTCGCCCGGCCGCTTCAACGGCGGGTAGGGCTCGGCCATCGCCCGCGGCGCGTCGAGCTTATCGAGGATCGCCTTCAGCCGCCGGATGCGCGGCGACAGCGGGAAGCGGTCGCGTTCGATCGTATCCGACAGCAGCTCGGCCAGGGCGACCCGCTCGTCATCGTCGAGGTCGATCGGCAGGGTAGGCGGAACCGAATGCTCGGGCATCGTGAGCTATAGATATCCCTGTCGGGAGGGAACGCGTTGACGACGATGCACCCAAAGGATGCCGCGCGCTACCATGAGTTGCGAGCCGTCCACCTTCGCGAACTGGCGGAGCAAGCGACAAAAGCGGCGATCAAGCGATGGCTTGTCGACGCGGCCGAGGAGGAGGAGCGGCAAGCCGCCGACGCCGAATTAGCTCTTGCCTCGGGCGAGGATTAACGAGGCGCCCCGCCCGTTATCGGGGATTGATGCTTTTACCGTTCGGTCGTGGATCGCGGCGCTGCTCGTCAAGGCCGGCGCGATATCGACGTGGCGGTTCCGGTGGCGACCTGGCCCAAGTGCTCCCCGTCCTGCACGGGCGAGGCCGGCTCTCCCTTAAACCGCCGTCAACCGCCGGCGGCGCTGTGGCGCTGAGGCGCTGTGGGGCGGTTCGCCCGTCGACGGCCTTGCGGGAGCCTCCCGGGCTTCCGCGCGTCCACAGGCGCCGGAGGCGCTGAGCGGTACACCGTCCGGCAGCTCGAGGAGCGGAGCGCGCTCCGGCTTACGGTGGCACTATTGGCGCCGGGCGGCGACGGCAGCCGGGCCGCAGGCATCGTGCGATCAAGCGACTCGCGCTCAACCTCATCGAGGCAGGGCGACATGCTTGCTTCGCCGCGCGGTCAAGCTGACACAGGCGCATCGCGACGGTTTCGATATCAGCCATCGAGGGACATCCGCTGGGTTTCTTAAATGCGCGATGTCGCGCCCGGATTTCGGACATCAGCCGGACATATGCGGTGTCCGTTCTCTGTGATCTCCTCTAAGTCTTTGATTTTTGGTGGGTGCAGCAGGACTCGAACCTGCGACCCGCTGATTAAGAGTCAGCTGCTCTACCAACTGAGCTATGCACCCCCCGGCGGGGAGGCGCGGTCTATAACAAAGCCCTGGCGGCTTGTCGATAGCGGTGGGGCGCGGGCTTGGAGTTCACAGCGGCAACGCGACGTCGTCGCGGCGCCGGGCTTGCGGCGCCGCCGCGGCGGGCTGGGTGGCCGGGCGCGGCGACCAGGTGAAGATCGAGGACATCGCATAGTTCCACACCACCGAGACCGCCGCGCCGGCCAGCCCTGCCAGCCACCAGGAATGATGGTCAACGACCAGATGGGAGGCGATCCCGACATTGGCGGCGGCACCGGCGCCGCACACCGCGTAAAACGATATGAGCCCGGTCACGAGGCGGCGGCCGCGCAGCCGGCGGTCGCGATAGGTGAACAGGTTGTTGAGCAGGAAATTGCCGGTCATCGCGACCAGCGTCGCGGCTGATTGGGCGAGCGCAAAGCCGGTGAGGAGCACGTGCGTCGCAAACCACAGCGTAAAGAGATGGGTGCCGACGCCGAGTGCGCCGATGATTGAGAATAGCAGAAAGCGCACCGGCACCGCCGGCCCGACCAGCTTCTCGAGCAGCAGCACGAGGTATTCCCAGGCCACCATCGCGTCGAGCTTGCTCTCGCCATGGAGGCGCTGGCGGAAATTGAGCGGCAGCTCGGCGAAGGCGAGCGGCCGCGGCGAGGAGGCGAACAGGTCCAACAGGATCTTGAAGCCCTGCCCGGACAGCCCGCGCAGCGCCGCGTCGAAAGCCTCCCGCTTGATCATGAAAAACCCGCTCATCGGGTCGGTCAGTTCGGCCTTGACGACGAGGCGCCCGAGGCGACCGGCCAGATTGCTGATCATCACCCGCGAGCGCTGCCACTCGCCGAGGCTGCCAGCCTCGACATAGCGGCTGGCGACAACGACGTCGAGCCGCTCGCTCTTGATCTTGAGAAGCATCGCCGGCAGCAGGCTCTCGTCGTGCTGCAGGTCGCCGTCCATGACCGCGGCGTACGGCGCTGCGCTGGCGAGGATACCCTCGATGCAGGCCGATGCGAGGCCGCGCCGGCCGAGGCGCTGCAGACAGCGGATGTTGCCCTGCCGGCGCGCCAGGGCGCGCACCGCATCGGCGGTTCCATCGGGCGAGTCGTCGTCGACGAAGATCGCCTCCCAGGCGATGCCGGCGAGTACCCGATTGAGCTGTTCCACGACGAGCGGCACGTTGTCGCGCTCGTTGAGCGTCGGGATGATGACGGCCAATTCCGGTGCGACGGCGCAAGCTGCCGGCGTGGCGGCGCCAGCGGGGCGCGGCGACTCGGCGTGCTGTGCATCCAGGATGTTCATGTCGCGCCTTTCCGGTGACCGGGGATCATCATGCACCGAGCGTGGCGAGGCTAGGCGGAAATGGTTTCCAAGACGTTGCCGACGGGGCGCGGGGCCGGCGCATCGGAGGTCGAGCCTCTGATCGCCGTCGCTCGGCGCTTCGCGCGGCGCCAAACTTCAGGCGAGGTCGGGCGAGAATTCGGCGATCGACAGCGGCCGTAGATAATGGTGCTCGAAATCGGCAAGCGCCGACAGGCCCTCCATATCCTCGATAACCACGAGTTGATCCTTGACCAGCAAGAGGCCCTCGTCGCGCAGCTGGCGCAACACCCGATTCACATAAGGGATGCTGAGTCCAAGCGCGTCGCTGATCATCTCCTGGGTCAGCGGCAGGCGAAATGACCGGTCGTCGGCCAGGCCGATCGCCTGCAGCCGGACGAACAGTTCGAGCAGGAAATGCGCGACCCGCTCTGACGCCGAGCGCCGGCCGAGCGCAATCAGGTGCTCGGCGAGGATCGCCGCATCGCCGGTAAACGACCAGAACAGCTTGGCCGCGAATCGGGGATTGCTGTCGAACAACCCCATCAGCCTGGGCATCGGTATCGGGGCGATCGTCGCTGGGGTCAGGGTCTTTACCGAGTAGAGGGCTGTTTCGAAGCGACAGCTGATGATCCCGGCAAAATCCCCCGGCAGCAGGAAGTTCAGGATCTGGCGCTGCCCGTCGCGCAAGATGCGATAGCGGATCGCGATGCCCTCGATGATCAGGAACACTGTGTTGCACCGTCGTCCCTCGCTGACGATCTCGTATTCCGGGCGCACGGTTCGACTGGCCGCCTGCAGATCGAACAGAACGGACGCCTCCGCCGCGATCGGTGGCAGGGTCGGTAATAACCTGTGGTTGAGAGGCGTCTTCGGCGTCCTCGGGCGCGTACGCCCAGCCGCGGATTGCGTCGCCACAGTTCCCCCCTTTGGTTCAGCCAACTCTTTGCGTCGCGGTCGCTGTATCGTTTTTGCGCCAGCCATTGTTGCGTTCTTGCCACAGCGTGGCTGATTACGAAGGTACGCCGAACCCCTCAGGAGGGTAAGCGCGTAATTGCTGACGTAAAATATCCTGTAGATATAATGACATACTGCATCCCCTGCAACCTATAATTCATATAGATGAATCAGATAACACAAGGACAGTCTCACGCAACCGGAAGAGTGTCGGCCCCGAGCCCAACCAAGAGGTTGGTTCCGCTGCCGGATGCGCGACCCGCGTTCGGCGCAACCCGAGTAGGCGTCCAACGGGGGGATACCATGAATAAGGGGCGGAATGCCGCCGTAACAATGGCCATCGCTTGTGCACTGTCCGTGCCATTGGCGGCTGGACCGTATGCCGCGCGTGCCGACGAGTTGTCGGATCTGCGCGCCAATCAGCAACTCCTGCAGCAGCGCATCGATCAGCTGGCGCAGGCGATCCCGAGCGCCGGCGGCGGTTATCTCGGCGGTGTGCCGGGCGCCGGGGCATATCCCGGCCCAGGCGGATCAGAATTCGCCGGAAAGCCGAGCCTCGGCGGCAGCTTCCCGCGCTCGTTCCTGATCCCAGGCACCGATACCTCGATTCGGGTCGGTGGCGCGATCACCTTCAACGCCATGTACTTCTTCACCGGCGGCAATCCGAACACGACGACCGCGTCGACGACCAATTTCGGCAATAACGGCGCCGTTTTGTCCGCTCCGCTCGACGTGCACAACGCGATCGTCGGCGGCAAGATCGTCCCGGCGGGTAACCCGGCGCGCTCGCGCGGCAATAGCCTGACCTTCTTCTCACCGCAGCAGTCGAAGGTGAATTTCGAGAGCCGCACCCCGACCGCCTGGGGCGAAGCGCGGACCTTCATGGAGTTCGACTGGGCCAACGGCAACCAGTTCGTGCCGGGCAACAACGCGCTGCTCTCGACGAACAACCTCGTACCTCGGCTGCGCTTTGCCTATGCCACGTTGGGCGGCCTGCTTGCCGGCCAGGCTAATTCGAACTTCTCCGATCCCGACGCCAGCACCGAGAACATTAATTTCGGCGGCAATGTCGGCGATCCGGGCGTCACCCGTATCCCGCAGGTCCGCTATACGGTGCCGCTGGCGCCGTGGGGTGTCCCTGGCGCCTTCTCGGTGTCGGCCGAAGCGCCCGAGACCGACGGCGTCACTGCGGGAGGCCTGATTGCCTCCGACGCGACCTCCCAGAGTCCGGCTCTGACCACGTGCTCGACGACGACCACCGGGCTCCCGGCCGGGGCGACGGTAACTTGCTCTCTCGCTGGCGTCTTCAACCCGTACAAGTCGCCGGCGCCTGACTTGACGGCGGCCTGGTATATCCCGCAGCCCTGGGGCCATATGGATTTCAGCGCCGTGTTGCGGCCTGAACTCCAAATGAAGGACGGTTCGTTCATCGACAGGTCCTATACCGGCTATGGCGTGCATTTCGGCGGCGACTTCAAGCCTGGCTGGTTCGGCTGGAACAAGGACGGCTTTACCTTCCAGTTTGAATATGGCGACGGCATCGGCCGCTATCTCGGCGGCGATACTGCGATGTTCTCGATCATCAGCAACTACCCGACCGGTGCGGCGACCGCCGCCAACGCGGGCAGCGTCATCGCTCGGACGACCGTGGCGTGGGGCGGCAACGCCGGCTACCAGCATTGGTGGACGCCCACGCTGCACTCCAACATCAGCGCCGGCATCCAGCACCACGACATTACGAATGTCGGAAATGCCACGCTGGGCTATGTCTGCTCGGGCGGAACGAGCGCGGCGCTCTCCGGGGCTGGCAATTGCGGGCTGGACAAAGAGCTGATCAGCACCGAGGCCAATCTGATCTGGAACCCGGTTCCGTTCGCCAACATCGGCATCGAATATTTCTGGGGTCACCGCCTGGTGCTGAGCAACATCAAGGGCGACGTAAGCGGGCTGATCAGCCGCTTCCAAGTCAGCTTCTAACCACTAGATCACGCGTTGAAACCCGCCGGCTGAAAAGCCGGCGGGTTTTCTTTTGGGCAGGCGAGGTTGAGGCCAAGGGGGATTGGCGGGGAAAGGCGCGCCTTCAGGGCGTTACCCGAGCAAATCGAATCGTCATTCCCGCGGACGCGGGAATCCAGGGGCAACCGACGTGCCGCTTGCTCTGGACCCCCGCTTGCGCGGGGGTGACGGGGACATGTTTCGACCCCATCGGATCATGCTTTAGGAACCTGGAGGCGGAGGAGGGGCGCTGGGATGGAGGACGCCTCATCCGCAAAGGTGGTGCCGCGGCTACTGCGCGGGCGCGAGCGCGGCGGTAGCTTCCTCACGCGCCGCCGCCTCGATTGCGGCGGCCTTGCGCTCGACCAGTTCGACGAGGTGGTCGACGATCGCGCCGTCTTTCAGTCGATGGTCGGCAATCCCGCTGACGTAAACCTGATGGGTATTGTTGCCGCCGCCGGTAAAGCCGATATCGGTCTCGCGCGCCTCGCCCGGCCCATTGACGACGCAGCCGATCACCGAGAGTGTTAGCGGCGTCGTGATGTGCGCGAGGCGCTCTTCCAGCACCTCGACGGTCTTGATCACCGGGAATTGCTGGCGCGCGCAGGACGGGCAGGAAATTACCGTGACGCCGCGGCGGCGCAGGCCCAGCGATTTCAACATGTCGTAGCCGACCTTGACCTCCTCGACCGGATCGGCCGATAAGGAAACGCGAATCGTGTCGCCGATCCCGGCCCACAGCAGCATGCCGAGGCCGATCGAGGATTTGACGGTGCCGCTGCGCAAGCCACCCGCCTCGGTGATGCCGAGATGGAGCGGGTAGTCGCACGCCTCCGCGAGCCCCTGATAGGCCGCGACGGCTAGGAACACGTCGGACGCCTTACAGGAAATCTTGAACTCGAAGAAATCGTTGTCTTCCAGGATTTTGGCGTGATCGAGAGCGCTCTCGACCATGGCTTCAGGGCAGGGCTCGCCGTATTTCTCCAGGAGATCCTTTTCGAGCGAGCCGGCGTTGACCCCGATCCGCATCGAGCAGCCATGGTCCTTGGCGGCCTTGACGACTTCGCGAACCCGCTCGGCCGAGCCGATATTGCCCGGGTTGATGCGCAGGCACGCGGCGCCGCTCTCGGCTGCCTCGATCGCCCGCTTGTAATGAAAATGGATGTCGGCGACGATCGGCACGCTGACTTGGCGCACGATGTGGCGCAGCGCCAGCGCCGATTCCTGGTCGGGGCACGACACCCGGACGATGTCGGCTCCGGCCCGCTCCAGCGCCTGCACCTGCTCGACCGTCGCCTTGACGTCGCTCGTCACGGTGTTGGTCATCGATTGCACGGTGATCGGCGCGTTGCCGCCTACCGGAACCTTGCCGACGTGAATCTGTCGGCAGGCGCGGCGGTCGATGTCGCGGTAGGGCCGGACGCTCATTCGCTAACCTCGCGTATTTCGCTCGCTCCGATATAGAACGGCGCGATGACAGAAAAAAGACCGCACTTGCCGGTCAGTCGTGGACGGCCGTGCCGGCGAGCAGCGCTTCGGGATCGAGCGCGACATTGCGGCGCAGCGTGCCGACGCGGCCGATCGTCGGTGCGGCCTTGCCATCGACCGTGATCGCGAGGGCCCCGGCGTTGCCGGTGCGCAGGAACAAGCCGGCGCGCGGCACGCGATAGGTCTGCCCGGCTTTCAACACGCGCGAGAAGACGATCGACTGGGTCTCGCCCGAGCGCACCTGGATCCAGCAATCGGCAACGGCGCGGATCTCGATGTCCTCGCCCGGTTTGCTCGCCGCATCGTCCGACCGCGCAACGGCACCGGAGGATGCGGGCGGTGGGCTGACGCTGGCGACTGAAGCGCTTGCTGCCGGGCCACCGGTCGCGGGCTTGCCTGCCGCCGCTTCGCCGCCCGGAGACGCCGCTTCGCCAGCCGTCGATGCGTCGACCGCGGGCCCCGATTCGCCCGTCGAGGATACCGGTGGGGCCGCCCCCGCTTTGTCGGCGACATGATCGGGCGGCGCCGGCGCGCCCTGACCGCCAGACTTTTTATCGGTCGCCTTTGCCGCCGGTTGCAGCTCGGCCGGTATCGCGGCGACGCGTTCGGGGCGGCTGCGCTCGCCGGTCGAGAGGTAATACCAGGTGCCGTAGCCGCACAGCGCCAGGATCAGCGCAACGAGCAGGATCGGGGCGCCGGGTAGGCTGCGCTCGGCGAGGGGAACCGGCAGCGTCAGATCCGGGCGAACGTGGACATCAGCCGATTGCGACTTGTAGCGGTCGAGGACGCGGTCGCCGTCGAGGCCGAGATACTGTGCATAGGCGCGGATGAACCCGATCGCGTAGGTCGGGCCCGGCAAATCCTGGGCGCGCCCTTGCTCGATGGCGGCGAGATAACCCGGCCGGATGCGCAGCGCCTCGCCAATGACGTCAAGGCTAAGGCCGAGCTCCTCGCGGCGCTCGGACAAGATCACGCCGACCGGCCGCACGGCAGGGGCCGGCTGGGCCAGATCGCTCTCCAGCCCGTCGCTGAACGGCCTCCTCAGTCGCTGAAACAGGTTCACGCGTAATTATCCTACGGCAAGATACGCGTCACGTCCAACCGCAGCCCCCGGCGCCGAGATCGCCGCTTTTCTCTGACACTCGCGGCGAGTCCCCATTGGCGAGCGATCCGCTCGGCGCCTTCTTCTCATTCACAAGGCGATGGCGTGGTCGCTTGCATAGGCCTCGAGCCAACGCCGCAGCGAATGATCCGGGCGGCCGCCGATCTCGTCGAGATAGCGTGCCAATGGCGCGGCGTCGAGGCTGCGAATCATCGCCTTGACCGGCCCTATCGCGGTGGCGGTGAGAGACAGCGTGCGGAAGCCGAGCGCGATCAGCACCATCGCATCGAGCGGACTGCCGGCCATCTCGCCGCATATGCTCAGCGGCGTCGCGGCGTCCCGGCATTGCGCGATGACTTGGCGGAAAAGTGCGACCATCGGCGCCGACAACAGATCGTACCGCTCGGCGAGCCGTGGATTGCCGCGGTCGCAGGCAAACAGAAACTGCGCCAGATCGTTGGTGCCGATCGAGAGGAAGTCGACGTGCCGCAACAGGGCCGGCAGCTGCCACAGCAGTGAGGGGACTTCCAGCATCACGCCGACCTTAACGGAGCGTGGCGGCTCGCAGTCCGCAGCCGCCCGGGCGCGCTCCTTTTCGAGCAACTCTTTGGCTGCTTCGAACTCGGCGATCTCGGCGATCATCGGGAATTTGACGAACAGGTCGCGACCTGCGGCGGCGCGCAGCAGCGCGCGCAATTGCTGGCGCAGCATCGCCGGGCGGTCGAGGCCGATGCGAATGGCCCGCCATCCCATCGCCGGGTTCTCCTCGGCGGATTGCGGCAGATATGGCAATGCCTTGTCACCGCCGATATCGAGCGTGCGGAATACGATCGGTCGACTTTCCGCCTGTTCGTATACCTCCCGGTAAAACGCCACCTGGTCGGCGACGCCGGGAAAGGTGTGACGGGTCAAAAGCGGGATCTCGGTGCGGAACAAGCCGACCCCTTTGGCACCGGTCGCGCGCAATTGAGCAAGGTCGAGCAGCAAGCCGGCATTGAGCAGCAGCTTGACCTCGACGCCGTCGCGGGTGACCGCTGGGGTGTCGCGCAAGGTGTCGTAATAGGCCCGGCGGCGGGTGCGGACTGCAACTGTCGCCGCAACGCTCTGCTGGATGTCGGCGCGCGGCCGCAGCAAAACCATGCCGTGCTCGCCGTCGACAATCACGATATCGCCGGTCTCGACCTGCCGCGTCACCTCGGCGACGCGGCCGACGACCGGGATGTCGAAGGCCCGCGCAACGATCGCCACGTGGGCCGTCGGGGAGCCCTCCTCGAGTACCAGCCCCTTGATTCGCCGGTGCGCGTAGTCGAGCAGCTCGGCCGGCCCCATCGATTGCGCGACGACGATGAATTCGGCCGGCAGCTCGGCCGCCTGGCCGGCTAGCGGGCCAGCGAGGAATTGCTGCAGCCGGTTCGCAAGATCCTCGAGATCGTAGAGCCGCTCGCGCAGGTAGGGGTCGGTGACCTGCATCATGCGGCTCTTCGTCTCGTCGCGCACCTTCTGAACCGCGGCTTCGGCGGTCAGCCCGCTGCGCACCGCCTCGGCAATCCGACCCAACCAACCGCGATCGGCGGCGAACATGCGATAGGTCTCGATGATGTCGCGGTGTTCGCCGGGGCCAAGCCCGCGGCTGGCATCGACCAGCCTGTCCACCGAGTCCTGCATCGCGCCGACCGCCTCGCGCAGGCGCCGCTGCTCGGCCTCGACGTTCTCGGCGACGACCTGGCGGATTACGACCCTCGGCTCGTGCAACACCGCCGGGCCCATCGCCAAGCCCGGGTTTAGCCGGAGGCCGTCGAGCCGCATTGGCAGCGCCGCGCCGGTCCGGCTTTCAGCCATTTCCAGCGGGTTGACGAGTTCGCCGCTGGCGACCAGCTCGGCGACGATCATCGCGATCGTCTGCAGGACTTCGATCTCGTCCTCGCTGTATTGTCGGGGCGTCCGGTTCTGCACCACCATGACGCCGAGGACGCGGCCGCCGCGCAGGATCGGCGCCCCCATCAGCGAGTGGTAGATTTCCTCGCCGGTCTCCGGACGGTAGGCGAAGTCGGGGTGGGACTGGGCGTCGGCCAATGCCAGCGGCCGGGCACTCGCCGCGATACTGCCGACGAGGCCTTCGCCGACCCTGAGGCGGGTGCGATGCACCGCCTCGGGACGCAAGCCCTCGGTCGCGAACAGCTCCAGCACTTCACCGGCCCGCATCACATAGGCCGAGCACACCTCGGCGACCATTTCCGCCGCGATCACCCGCACGATCCGGTCGAGCCGCTCCTGCGCGCTGCCCGAGCCGGCCATGATGCCGCGCAGGCGGCGCAGCAGCCGACGGGTCGCCGTGACGTGCGCCTCGGTCGAGTCGGGCGCGGCCGGAATGGTGCGCGCGGGTGCGGTGTCGGGAGCCTTGCCGATGACCTCGCTCATCCTCCGGGACCCTGGTCGGCCGACGGCCGGGGCCCGAGCGAGGCGTGCCGACGCCGGATAACTGTGAGCGCCTGATCGACCAGTTCGGTAAGGATCTCGGCGGTGCTCTGCTCGCCGGTGACCATGCCGACGCTCTGCCCTGCCATCAGAGAGCCCCCTTCGACGTCGCCGTCGATGACGGCACGCCGCAGCGCACCGGCCCAGAAATGCTCAATCTCGAGCTGTGCCTCCTTTTGCGATAGCTCACCGCGGTTGAAGCGTTCGATCAGCTCGCGCTGCACGCTGAGGAACCGCTCGCTCGCCGGGTTGGCGAGTGCGCGCACCGGAATGACAGGGAAGCGGGTGTCGAGTTGCACCGAGGGCACCGCGTCGCGTGCCGCCGCGCGGATGAAGGCGCGCTTGAACCGCGGGTGTGCGATCGATTCGTGGGCGCATACGAACCGCGTGCCGAGCTGCACGCCTGCGGCGCCCATTTCGAGATAGCTCAGCATTGCCTCGCCGCGGCCGATCCCGCCGGCGACGAACACCGGCACCTCGCCGAGATGCGGCAGTACCTCCTGCGCCAACACCGCAGCGGAGACCGGCCCGATATGGCCGCCGGCCTCGCTGCCCTCGATAACGATCGCGTCGGCTCCCATGCGAACCAGCTTTTTCGCGAGCGCCAGTGCCGGTGCAAAGCAAACGACGCGTGCGCCGCCGTCGCGGATGCGCTGGATCGCCGCCGCGCCAGGAATGCCGCCAGCAAGCACCACGTGACCGACGCGGTGCGCGACGCACACGTCAATCAATTCGGTCAGTTGCGGGTGCAACGTGATCAGGTTCACTCCGAACGGTTTCTCCGTCAGGGCCGCTGTAGCCGCGATCTCCTCGGCGAGCAGGGCGGGCGACATCGAGCCCGAGGCGATGACGCCAAACCCGCCGGCATTTGAAATTGCCGTGACGAGACTGCGCTCCGAGACCCAAGTCATCGCTCCGCCCATCAGGGCAAGATCGGTGCCAAGGAAGGCGCGGCCACGCGCCCATAAGCGGTCAAGCACGGCGCGCAGCTGATTCCTTTCGCTGTCCGGCTCGCCCACGGAAGGCGCTGCCGGCGTGCGATCCGCTTCGACCTGCGTTTCGCTCATCTCGGGTCGTCGAGGCCGTATGCGGTGTGCAGCGCGCGCAGCGCGAGCTCGGTGTACTCGGCGGCGATCAGCACGCTGACCTTGATTTCCGAGGTAGAGATCACCTGGATGTTGATGCTCTTATCGGCCAGTGTCTGGAACATCTGCTTGGCGACGCCGGCATGGCTGCGCATGCCGACACCGATGACCGAGATCTTGACGACGTTGGGATCGGGCTTGAGATCGGTAAATCCGATCTGGTCGCGGCAACCTTCCAGCACGGCGACCGCGCGGTCGAGATCGCTGCGCCCGACCGTGAACGTCAGGTCCGTGGTTTTGCCGTCCTCCGAGACATTCTGCACGATCATATCGACATTGATCGCGTTGTCGGCGAGCGGACCGAAGATCGCCGCAGCGACGCCTGGTCGGTCCGCAACGTGCTGCACGGTGATTTTTGCTTCGTCGCGGCTATAGGCGATGCCGCTGACGACCCGGGTTTCCACGATTTCATCCTCGTCGACGACGAGCGTTCCGGGGCTGTCGGAAAAGCTCGATAAGACCTGCAGGCGCACCCGATGGTTCATCGCCAGTTCGACCGAGCGCGTCTGCAAGACCCGCGCTCCCTGCGACGCCATTTCGAGCATCTCCTCATAGGTGATTTTATTCAGCTTTGTCGCCCTGGCAACGATACGCGGATCGGTCGTGTAGACCCCATCGACATCGGTGAAGATGTCGCAGCGGTCGGCCTTGAGCGCGGCGGCGAGCGCCACTGCCGAGGTGTCCGAGCCGCCGCGGCCGAGGGTGGTTATGCGCCCGCGCGGTCCGATACCCTGGAATCCGGCGACGACCGCGACCTGACCTCGGGCGAGGCGCTGCTCCAATTCGACGGTGTGGATCGCCTCGATCCTGGCCTTGCCGTAGACTTCGTCCGTGCGGATCGGAATCTGCCAGCCGAGCCACGAACGTGCGTCGACCCCGAGCGCCTGCAAGGACAGCGCCATTAGCCCCGCCGTCACCTGCTCGCCGGACGCGACGATGACGTCGTATTCGCGCGCATCGTGCAGCGGGCTCACCTGGCGGGCCCAGTCGACAAGCTGGTTGGTCGTTCCCGCCATTGCCGAGACGACGACCGCGACCTCGTTGCCGGCATCGACTTGGCGCTTGACCCGCTGCGCCGCGTTCCGGATGCGATCGACGTCGGCGACCGACGTCCCGCCAAACTTCTGAACGATGCGCGCCATCTTTCTCTCTTGATAGGCCACCCGCCTTTTTGCCGCGCCGGGCGACCGCCGTTCCTCCGTCCGGGAACCGACGAACGGCCGTTGCGATCAGATTGTCGGCGCCGCCTGCATTCCGCATACTCCATTGCGCGGCCGGCGGCCACCGGATCGCGCGGAGCCGAGCACATGGCTGAATTCGGCGATACCGTAGACCGGCAGGATGTCGAGCGCTTCGCGACGCAAAGTGCGAGTTGGTGGGATCCGGCGGGCAGCTTTCGCCCGCTGCATCAGATAAACCCCCCGCGCCTCGATTTCATCCGCCATCGACTGCTCGCGCATTTCGGCCGCGATCCGCTCGCGCTGTCGCCGTTCACCGGGCTCAGCCTCGCCGATATCGGCTGCGGCGGCGGTCTCGTGACCGAGCCGATGACCCGACTGGGTTTTAGCGTCACCGGCATCGACGCCGGCGCCGCCGCGATCGAGGTCGCTCGCTCCCATGCCGAGGAAAACGGCCTCGCGATCACTTACCGGGTCGGCGATATCGCCGCGCTCGCCGCCGCCGGCGAGCGTTTCGATGCCGTCCTCGCGCTTGAGATTGTCGAGCACGTCGCGGACCGCGACGCCTTCTTCGCCGCGCTCGGTGCCGTGGTGAAGCCGGGTGGCGCCTTTATCGGCGCGACGCTGAACCGCACCGCGCGCTCGTTCGCGATGGCGATCGTCGGCGCCGAATATCTTCTCCATTGGCTGCAACCCGGCACGCATGATTGGCGCCGCTTTGTGCGCCCGTCTGAATTTATCCTCGGCCTGCGCCGCGCCAGGCTCGCGACCACCGCCATCACCGGGCTGGGCTATGATTGGCGCCGCGGCTTGTGGAGCGAATCGGATGACCTATCGGTCAACTACCTCTTAGCCGCCGTGCGGCGCTAGTCACGCATCGGTCGTCGGGACCCAGGGAATGCGTCCGAACGAGATGCCCTCGTCCGACAGTTCGCGCGACTCCTCGGCGCTCGCCTCGCCGTAGATGCCGTGCGCATCAACCTCGCCATAGTGGATCTTGCGCGCTTCCTCGGCGAAGCGCTCGCCGACATAATCGCAGTTAGTCTCGACCTGCCGGCGCAGTTCAACCAGCGCGGCGCGCATCTGAGCCGGCGAGAACGGTGCGGTGTTTTTGCGTGAGCGGGCGATGCTGGGCGCCATCAGCGCCTTTTCGACCTGGGCGTCGCCGCATTCCGGGCAGGCGATCTCGCCGGCCTTCTGCTGTGCTTCGAAGCCGTCGCCATCGCAGAACCACCCGTCGAATTGATGGCCGGCAGAGCAGCGCAAGGCGAACAGAATCATCGAGAAGACCTCCGAACCGGACAAATCTAGACCGACCGCCTCCACTTTAGCAATCTCTGCCAAGAGTGCTAAACAATGTCTGAAAGCATTCCCTCCGCTTGGCTGACGCGCTTCGCTCGGCTGATCCAGCGTGGCGGCTCGGTGCTCGACCTCGCGGCGGGCGGCGGCCGACACACTCGGCTGCTGCTCGATATGGGATTTAGGGTGACCGCAGTCGACCGCGACGTCGAACGGCTACGCCCGCTTGCGGGCGAACGCTGCGAACTGCGCGCGATTGATCTGGAAGCTGGCGCGCCGTGGCCGCTTGGCCGCAACTATGACGGTATTGTCGTGATCAACTACCTGCATCGCCCGCTATTGGCGCCGCTCGCGGCGGCATTGGCGCCGGGCGGCGTCGTGATCTACGAGACCTTCGCGGTCGGAAACGAACGGTTCGGCCGGCCACGCAACCCCGAATTTCTGCTCCGTCCCGGCGAGTTGCTCGCCGCCTTCGCGGCGCTGAGCGTGGTTGCCTTCGAGCAAGGTGAAGTCACCCAACCGCGACCCGCGGTGATCCAGCGCATTGCGGCGGTTGCGGGTCCGCACGGAGAACTGCCTGAGTGTCCCGCTGAGACGACGGTCGGTCACTCCGCCGCGATGCGGTCGTAGACCGCGCGCAGCCGGTCGCGGTCGCGCCGGGTGTCGGCCTCGCGCTCGCGCTGCTCGTCGACGATCTCCGCCTTGGCCTTGGCGAGGAAGGCGGGGTTGGAGAGTTTCTGCGCGAACTTCGCCAGGTCGGAATCGAGCCGGCCGATCTCCTTCGCAAGGCGGATGCGCTCCTGCGCCAGGTCGATGACGTCACCGACCTGCAGGATCAACGTCGTACCCTCGACCACCGCCGCGATGCCGCCCGCCGGCGCCGCACCGGCCGCCGCGATCTCTGCGACGCGGGCGAGCCTCATAAAATGCTCGCGGTGTCGCTCGATCCGAGCGGCCGCCGTGGCGTCGGCATCCTTGACGAAAAGCGGCAGGCGAGCGGCCGCCGGCAAATTTACCTCGGTGCGGATCGCGCGGATCGCCGAGATCGCCGCTACCACCCAATCCATCTCGGCCGCCGCCGCGGGGTCGTGCAAGTCCGGCGGGAGGTCGGGCCAGCTCGCACCGATCAGCATCTCGGCGCTGCCTCCGGCTAGCTGACGCCACACTTCTTCGGTGATGAACGGCATGATCGGGTGCAGCAAATGCAGCGTCTGCGCCAGTACCCAGGCGGTCGTCGCCTGCGTCTCGGTGCGCGCCGCGGCGTCGTCACCCTGCAGGATCGGCTTGGTGAATTCGAGATACCAGTCGCAGAAGCTGCCCCACAGGAAATGATAGAGATGGTGCGCCGCTTCGTCGAAGCGGAAGCTTTCGAGCGCCCCCGTCACCGCGGCGGCGCACTCGCGTGTCGCGCCGGCGATCCAGCGATTGACGGTCAGCCGGCAATCCCGCGGATCAAAGCCCGCCACCAGTGCGCAGCCGCTCATCTCGAGATAGCGCGCGGCATTCCACAGCTTCGTCGCGAAATTGCGTGAGCTTTCGACCCGGCTCTCGGCGAGCTTGATGTCGCGCCCGGGCGAGGCCAGCGCCGCCAGGGTGAAGCGCAGCGCGTCGCACCCGAAGCGGTCAATGAGGTCTAGAGGATCGATGATGTTGCCGCGCGACTTCGACATCTTCTGGCCGCGCTCGTCGCGCACCAGCGCGTGGATGTAGACCGTGCGGAACGGCACGTCGCCCATGAAATGCAGCCCCTGCATCATCATCCGGGCAACCCAGAAGAAGATGATGTCGAAGCCGGTGACGAGCACATCGCCCGGGTAGTAGCGCTTGAGCTCCGGCGTCTCCTGCGGCCAGCCCAACGTCGAGAACGGCCACAACCCCGACGAGAACCAGGTGTCGAGCACGTCCTCGTCGCGGACGAGCGCGACCTCATCGCGGTAATGCGCGGCCGCCTCACGCGCCGCCTCGGCCTCGCTCTCGGCGACGAACACCCTGCCGTCCGGGCCGTACCACGCCGGGATCTGATGGCCCCACCACAATTGCCGCGAGATGCACCAGGGCTGGATGTTGCGCATCCACTCAAAAAACGTGTTCTCCCACTGCCGCGGCACGAATTGGGTGCGCCCGCTCTCGACAGCCGCGATCGCGGGTTTCGCGAGTTCGGCGGCGTTGCAGAACCATTGGTCGGTCAGCCACGGCTCGATGATCTCGCCCGAGCGGTCGTGGTGTGGCACCATCAGAACATGGTCCTCGACCTTTTCCAGGAGACCAAGTTCCTCAAGTCTCTCAACAATGCGTTTGCGCGCCTCAAACCGATCCAACCTGTCGAGGGTGCCGACCCAGTCGAGTTCCTCTGCGCTTAGGTTGTCGAAGCCCGCACGTAGGCCGACGTTGCCTTGAATGATAACCCGCGCGTCGCGATCGAAGATATTGATGACATCGAGCCCGTGCCGACGGCCGACCTCGAAATCGTTGAAATCGTGCGCCGGGGTGATCTTGACCGCGCCCGACCCCATCGCCGGGTCGGCATACTCGTCAGTCACGATCGGAATGAGCCGGCCAACCAGCGGCAGGCGCACCTGCTTGCCGACGAGACCCGCGTAGCGCGCATCATCGGGATGGACCGCGACGCCGGTGTCGCCGAGCATCGTCTCAGGCCGGGTCGTCGCGACGACGATCGAGCGGCCGGGCTCGCCCTCGACCGGGTAGCGGATATGCCACAGCGAGCCTCTGGTCTCGCGGCTCTCGACCTCGAGGTCGGAGATCACCGTGTGCATGACCGGGTCCCAGTTCACCAGGCGCTTGTCGCGGTAGATGAGGCCCTCGCGATAGAGCGTGACGAACACCCGGCGAACCGCCGCCGAGAGACCGTCATCCATCGTAAAGCGCTCGCGCGTCCAATCGGCCGAAGCCCCCAGCCGGCGCAGCTGATTGGTGATCGTGCCGCCCGATTGCGCCTTCCATTCCCACACACGCTCGATGAACTGCTCGCGGCCCAGGGCGCGCTTGTCGAGCTGCTGCTCGGCGAGCTGGTTGCCGACCACGATCTCGGTAGCAATGCCGGCGTGATCGGTGCCGGGCTGCCACAACACGTCGCGTCCGCGCAGGCGCTCGAAGCGAATCAGGATGTCCTGCAGCGTGAACGTCAGCGCGTGGCCCATGTGCAGGCTGCCGGTGACGTTCGGCGGCGGCATCATGATCGTGTAGGGCCGCTTGACGCTTTGTGGGTCGGCGGCAAACGTTCCGGCCCGCTCCCACGCCGCGTACTGGGCGGTTTCGACGGTTTCGGGGCGATAGGTCTTGTCCAGCATCGCCGCAACGTCCCTCGGCAAAAGATTAAACACCCCAACGCCCAGCATCCGCCGCCGGGTTGCCCGATGGTTGCTCGGCGCCGTGGCCTCCCGGAAAACGTTCGGGTGCGGTCGGTTCCCGACGTTTCAGGCACTACCACCCAAAATGCCGTAACCGGGGAGGCAGGCGCGCGTCAAACCGATGCGGCTAAACGGCAGCCGCGTCAGGCCGTGGCGAGGCTAGGCAGATCCGCGGCGATTTGCCAGCGCAATGGCGGTAGCTATTCCTTCAGCCCGCCGCCGAAGCCGAACCACTTGTCCTTGACCTGTTTGTAATGGCGGTCCATGTCGTAGAGTTGCACCGGGAGCTTCATCTCAGGCGCGATCAGCCGGCCGGTCGCGGACGCCAGGTTGAATTC
Source organism: Allostellaceae bacterium (assembly GCA_035309005.1). Taxonomy (GTDB): domain Bacteria; phylum Pseudomonadota; class Alphaproteobacteria; order ATCC43930; family CGMCC-115725; genus DATARH01. Next base: position 125,415 of record DATGFP010000015.1, read on the forward strand.
CTGTAGCGCCGCGTCGTGCTGGGCCTGAACGAGCTGTGATTGGGTGGTGAATAGTTGTTGTTCGGCGATCAGTACGTCGAGCACAGTGCGCGAGCCGACCAGCGCCTCCTGCTGGGTCCCTTCGAGCGCAATTTGCGCGGCCCGCACGGCGGCGCCGAACGAGGCGATCGCGGCGCGCGCCGCCTGCAGCGTCTCCCACGCGTTGGTTGCATTCTGCACCGCCAGACGGCGCGCGTCGTCGACCTGACTGCGTCGCTGACCGACGGTCTGCTCGGCCTGACGGGTTTGCGAGTAAACCGCGCCGCCCTCGTAGAGCGGCATGGTCACGCGAGCCGTCACCGAAGCGGCGTCCTCGCGCGTACCGCGCAACGTTAACGACGGGGCGAAGCTGCGGTTAAGGTCGCCGACGATCGAGATCTGCGGCAACAGCTGCCCGCGTACGAAACTGACATTGTCGCGTGCTGCAAGTTCGGTAAACGAGGCCGCGATCACATTCGGATTATCGTTCGCTGCAAGGCTCAGGGCTTCCTCGCGGGTTGCTGGGAGCGCTGGCCGCTCGCGCGGCAAAATGAGCCGGCCGGGCGGATGTCCGACGGCGTGAGCGTATTCGGCCCGGCTGACCTCGAGCTGTCCCTCGGCATTGATACGCTGGGCGGTCGCTTGGGCGAGCGAGGACTCGGCCTGCGCGACATCCGTCCGCGTCACCTCGCCAACGCGAAACCGGTCGCGCGTCGCCTCAAGCTGCTTGCGCAGGACCGCCTCGTTATTGCGGGCGACCTCGACCAATGTCTGATCGCGCACGACGTCGAGATAGGCCAGCGCGACGTTCTGGAAAACCTGTGTCTCTACCGCAAGGACATGGGCGCGCTCAGCATGCACGGTATTGATCGCGCTTCGCGTCTGCGCCTCGGTCCGGCCGCCGCGGTAAATCGGCTGAACGACCTGCAGATCGACCGATTTGCTTACGAAGCTGGAGAATTGCGTCGGCGTCGAGCACGTGGCGCCAATTGGGCCGTTGCAGGCAAAGGGATTTGACGGCGTGTTGGCGCCCGGTTGCTCGAACCCGCCCCGCGTGTAGCCGGCGCTGCCGGTAAAGTTGACGGTCGGCCGCCAGCCCGCTAGGGCCTGGGGCACGTTCTCGTCGGTCGCTCGCAGCGCCGAACGCTCCGCCAAGAGCTGCGGGTTGTTGTTGTAAGCGTAGGCGAAGGCCTCGGTAAGCGTTTGCGCAGCAACCGGCGAAATCGCCCCCAGCAACGATACCGCAACGCAGGCGAGGCATACCGCCATCGTCCGCAACCACCGATCCCGGCCCTCTGATCCCCTCGGCTGCGGCATCCACCCCTCAAAACACAAAGGCCGGCTTCACGAGAAAACCCGGAAGTAGCGGCGTAGCGGCGTCAAACATAACGCGCTGCGCGAGTGCTGCGCCAGTCCGCGTTATCAGCGTCGCGCGGCCGACGCCCTGCCGTTGCCGCAAAACCACGGCGATCCGCCCGCCTTCGCCAAGCTGGCTGCTGATTTCCGGCGGAATGGCCTCGACGGCGCCGGCAAACAGGATCACGTCGTAGGGCGAGCGCGCGCGATGCCCGTAATGGGGTGGCGCTTCTACATAACTGACCGAGGCGATTCGGTGATCGACCAGGGCGGCGCGTCCGATCCGCGCGAATTCGGCATTTGCTTCGAGTGCGACGACGCTGCGCGCCAGCTGCGCCAGCAGCGCCGCCTCGTAGCCGACGCCGGCGCCGACGACGAGCGCAGTGTCTTTCGGCGTGGCGGCGACCGCCTGCAGCAGCCGCGCCGCGATCAACGGCGGCATCAGATAGCAGCCATCGCCGAGCGGCAGGTCCTCGTCGACATAGGCGACGCCGCGCAAGCTCTCCGGCACGAACAGCTCGCGCCGAATGCGTCCGAACGCCTCGATCACGCGCTCGTCGGTGACCCGGTTGGGACGCAGCTGGTTCTCGATCATGTTACGTCGGGCGGCTTCGTAGACGGTCATCGCACCCCTGACGCCCGCGATCGCGGCAATGTCGGCGCGGCCTTATATCGGTGTCGCGGCGCAACCACAATCACCGCGGGCGCGTATCCTTATCGCCATTTAGGTGAATGGGCTGGCCCGGTGGCAGGCGACGCAGTAGATCGGCCGCCTCCAGGCCGAGCCGCGAATGGCGCCAATCGGGGGCAATCTCGGTCAGCGGCATGAGCACGAAGCGCCGCTCGTGCAGCCGTGGATGCGGCAACACGAGAAGCTCGCTGTCGCATTGCCTGCCGTCGTAATCGAGCAGGTCGAGATCGAGGGTGCGCGCGGCGTTGGGCACACCGCGCCGGCGCCCGAACCGGGCTTCTAGCGCCAATAGGGCGGCCAGCAGCGTTGCCGGATCGAGCCGGGTGGCGACCGCCGCGACGCCGTTGACGTACCACGGCTGATCGGACGGCGGCACCGGCTCCGACAGATACCAGCGCGAGCACCGCGCGACGTCGACGCCAACCCCTGGCAGCAGCGCCAATGCCGCCGCCGCCGTGGCCTGCGGCGAAGCGAAGCCCGGTGCCGCCAGGTTGCTGCCGATGCCGACCAGGATCACGAGCGAGTCGTCCCGCCACAATGCTTGACGTGAAGTCGCCCGCATACGAGAATAACGAACATTTTCAATTTTCCTGAGGTATTCCCAATGTTGTTTTACCCGGAAGAACGTATTGCCTTATTTATTGACGGCGCCAACCTCTATTCTGCGGCTCGCGGCCTGGCGTTTGACATCGACTACAAGCGGCTGCTCGACCTATTTCGATCGAAAGGACGCTTGATGCGGGCATTTTACTACACCGCGCTGTTTGAAGACCAGGAATACTCGCCGATCCGGCCGCTCGTCGATTGGCTGGATTATAACGGCTATACGATGGTGACGAAGCCCACCAAGGAATTCACCGACGCGATGGGCCGCCGCCGCGTCAAAGGCAACATGGACATCGAGCTGGCGATCGACATGCTCGAGATGGCCGAGCACATCGACCATGCGATCCTGTTTTCCGGCGACGGTGACTTCCGGCGCCTCGTCGAGGCGGTGCAACGGCGCGGCGTCAGGGTGTCAGTCGTGTCGACGATCCGCTCCTCGCCGCCAATGGTTTCGGACGATCTGCGCCGCCAGGCGGATAGCTTCATCGAGCTGCAGGAGCTGGCGCCTAGCATCAGCCGCAACCATCACCCGCGCGACGAGGCGCCGCGCCCCCGCGTCGAACCGGTTGAGACCGCGTGAGCCGCGCGGTTGGGGTTGAGAGGGGCGCACCGCTGCCTCCGCTGCCCGGCCGCGATTGCCCGCTGTGTCCGCGGCTCGTCGCGTTCCGCACGGCGCAGCGGCTGGCGCACCCCGACTGGTTCAATGCCCCGGTGGCTCCCTTCGGTGATGACGGCGCCGAACTGATGATCGTCGGTCTCGCGCCGGGTCTGCGCGGCGCCAACCGCACCGGGCGGCCGTTCACCGGCGATTTCGCAGGCGATCTGCTCTATCGCAGCCTGTTGAAATACCGCCTCGCGGCCGGGAGTTACGACGCGCGCCCCGATGACGGGCTGGCGCTGCGTCGTGCCCGCATCACCAACGCGGTGCGCTGCGTGCCGCCGCAGAACCGGCCGCAACCGTCAGAAATTGACGCTTGCCGGGGGTTCCTCGCCGCCGAACTGGCCGCGATGCGCTGCCTCAAGGCAATCCTCGCGCTTGGCGCCATCGCGCACAACGCGGTGCTGGCGGCCAAGGCCCTGCGGCGCTCGCGCTATCCGTTCGCGCACGCCGCCGTCCATGAGCTGCCGGACGGCCTGATGCTCGCCGACAGTTATCACTGCTCGCGGCTCAACACCAACACCGGCAGGCTGACGCCGGCGATGTTCGAGGCGGTGATCGCCGCGCTCGCCCAGCGGCTTCAGGTCTGAGGCATCATAGATCGCGCGATCGCATCAGGCGGGCACGGCTGCGCTGCCAGTCGCGATCGCGCTCGGCGGCGCGCTTGTCGGCCTTCTTCTTACCGTGGGCGAGGCCGAGCTCGACCTTGGCGCGGCCGCGCTCGTTGAAATAGATCGCCAGCGGTACGACCGTCACGCCTTCGCGGCGGATCGCGCCGAGCAACCGGTCGATCTGCTTGCGATGCAGCAGAAGTTTGCGCGGCCGGCGCGGCTCATGGCTGAAATGGGATGCGGCCTTGTATTCGGGGATGTTGGCGTTGACGAGGTAGAGTTCGCCGTGGGCCTCGTCGGCATAGGCTTCGGCGATGCTGGCGCCGCCCTGACGCAACACCTTGACCTCGGTGCCGTGCAGCACGAGGCCGGCCTCAATCTTGTCTTCGATCAGATAGTCGTGTCGGGCGCGGCGGTTTTGTGCGGCGTAACGGTCCGTCGCCCGCATATCGCCGCCTGGCCTGAAATAGCCGCCGGTTTAATTGACCAGGCGGGCTAGTTGATCAGCCCGGCGCCGCGCATCGCGCCCTTTACCCGGTCCTGGGTCTCGGGCAGCAGCTGCCACAGCGGCTGGCGAACTTCCGGGGTGCAGCGACCGAGCAATGAAGCGGCGTATTTGACCGGTGTCGGGCTGGTTTCGGCAAACAGCGCGTCGTGCAGCGGGATCAGGCGCTCATTGATCCGGCGCACCGTCGCGAAATCGCCTTTTTGCCACGCTGTATGCATCTCGGAACACAGCCGCGGCGCGACATTCGCGGTGACCGAGATACAGCCGTCGCCGCCCTGCGCGAGATAGGACACGGCCGTCGCATCCTCGCCCGACAGCAGCGCGAAATCCGGGCCAATCTCGACGCGCATGCGCAACGGCCGCGCAAGATCGTTGGTCGCGTCCTTGACCCCGACGATGTTGGGCAATTTGGCGAGACGCGCCATCGTCGCATTGCTCATATCGACCGCGGAGCGTCCGGGGATGTTGTAGATCACGATCGGCAGGTCCACCGCATCGTGCACCGCCTTGAAATGCTGGTAGAGCCCTTCCTGCGTCGGCTTGTTGTAATAGGGGCAGACGACGAGCGCCGCGTCGGCGCCGGCTTTCTTGGCGGCGCGCGTCGCGTGGATCGTGTGCGCGGTCGAATTGAAGCCGGTGCCGGGGATGACCGGCGCCCGGCCCTTCGCCACCTCGACGCACAAACTGATCAGGCGCTCCTGCTCGTCGTCTTCGAGCGCCGGGCATTCGCCGGTGGTGCCGATCGGCACCAGCCCATGGGTGCCCTGGCCGAGCTGCCAGGCGACGTGTTCCTGGAAGGCGGCTTCATCGACCGCGCCGTCCCGGAACGGGGTGATCAACGCGACCAGCGACCCTTTGAACATGGCTTCCTCCCAGGCTTCAGCCGCGGCCCGATTCGCGCGCCCGATTCGCACGATAATCCGCGCCGTCGCCGGCATCAACAGCACCGAACGGCGGCGGGTTGCCGGCGGCGCTGCCGCGATAGGTGTTACAGATCGTTACAGTATCAACTTGCTGCCGGCGGCGAGACGCCGTAAAGACGCGAGGCTCGGTTTGACGGGTGGGGGAGGGGCACACCTTGCTTGTGGTATTTCGCCTTTTCTTGATCGCCCTGGGCATGATGGCGCTCGCGGCGACGGCGCGTGCCGATGACGGCGCCGACCCTGCGGCGCTAGCTGCGGTTGCCGCCGCAGGCGCCGGCGACTGGGCCAAGGCCTATGCGCAGGCCGGGCAAAGCAAGGGCTCTTTGGCGCAGAAAATCGTGCGCTGGCTTGACTATACCCGCGGCAGCCCGACCGGGCGGTTTGGCGAAATTGCCGCCTTCATCCAGCAAAACCCGGGCTGGCCGCTGCAGCAGACGCTGCGCCGCCGGGCCGAGCAGGGAATGGGCGGCGAAAGCGATGCCGTCGCGGCCGACTGGCTTCAGCGCTATCCGCCGCTGAGCGGCGCCGGCCGGGTACGGGCCGCGGAGATCACCATCAACCGCGGCAATGTTGCGGCCGGGGAGGCGGCGCTGCGTGCGGCGTGGATCGCGGGCGACTTCACCGCCGCCGAGGAGCACGGCGTCCTGGCGCGTTTTTCCGCTACGCTGCGGCCCGAGGATCACGCCAAGCGGCTCGACCGGCTACTGTGGGACGGCGACAGCGATGCGGCCCGCCGCATGCTGCCGCTGGTGTCGGCGGACTACCGGGCGCTCGCTGAGGCGCGCCTAGCCTTGGCCGACAACGCAAAGAACATTGACGCGTGGTTGGCGCGGGTGCCGACGCAGCTGCGCGGCGATCCCGGGCTCGCCCTCGAGGAGGTGCGTTTCCAGCGCAAGCAGGACAACCTCCCCGCGGCCGCGCAGCTGTTGCTCGGCCATCCGGACGACGCGGTCCGGCCAGCCGCCTGGTGGAAGGAGCGGCTGATTGTCGCCCGCCGACTGCTCGCCATCGGCAATGCCGATATGGCGTACCGCATCGTGCAGCAGAACCAGGCGAACGACGCCGATGCCGAAGGCGAATTCCTTTCCGGGTATATTGCGTTGCGGTTTCGCAACGATCCGGCGCTGGCGTTCGACGATTTCGCCCATATCCTGGCGCGCGCCGAAAGCCCCTATGCCAAGGCGCGCGCCGCCTTCTGGGGTGGGCGCGCGGCGGCGGCGGCGGGCAAACCCGACCTCGCGGAAAAATGGTTCGCCGCCGGCGCGGAGAACATGGCGACCTTCTATGGTCAGCTCTCGGCGCATCAGTTGGGCAAGGACGCGCCGCCCCATCCGGTGCCGGAACCGCGGCCGGACGCGGCTGAGCAGGCGCAGTTCGACGCTCAGGAATTGGTGCGGGCGGCCGCGCTGTTTCTCGACGTCGGCGACCGTGCGCACGCCGCGACCTTTTTGATGCACATGGCGAAGCACGCGAAGAGGCCGGTCGATTTCGCGATGCTGGCGGCGCTCGCCGAGCGGCACGGCCGGATCGATCTGGCGATTGCCGTGGCGCGCCGAGCGATCGATGCCGGAACGCCACTGATGGTGCATGGCTATCCCGTCACCGCGCTGCCCGCCGGCGGCACCGCCGAGCGCCCGCTGCTGCTGGCAATCGTGCGCCAGGAGAGCGGTTTCGCGGCGGATGCGACGAGCCCGGTCGGGGCGCGCGGCCTGATGCAGCTGATGCCGGCGACCGCCCAGCGCGTCGCCAGCAATTTGCAGCTGCCGTTCTCGCTGGCGCGGCTGACCACCGACGGCGTCTACAATTTGACGCTGGGGCGCTCTTACCTCGAAACGCTGATTGACGATTTCGGCGGCTCCTATGCGCTCGCGATCGCTGCTTACAACGCCGGGCCCGGCCGGGTTCGGCAATGGCTGCATGAGTTCGGCGACCCGCGCGGCCGCGATATCGGCATGGTCGACTGGATCGAGATGATCCCCTTCAACGAGACCCGTGCCTATGTCCAGCGGGTGCTCGAAAACCTGCAGATCTATCGCGGCCAAAGCGGCGGCAACGCCGCCGCTTTCTCGCTGGTGGCCGATCTCGCCCGCTGACGCGCAGCAGGTGACGAAGCGCGCGCCGGTGTGCACAATGCGGCTGCTGTCGTCGCGATAGGATCGCCCCTTGCCCGATCTAGAATACCGTGTGGAGCTGACGCCGCCCGACATCGAGCCCTATCGCGCCGGCAATACCGGCGTCGACTACGTCACGGCCTTCGCGGGGGCCGAGCCTGGCCCGCAGGTGCTGGTGTGCGCCCTCACCCATGGTAATGAGATCTGCGGCGCGATCGCGCTCGACCGGCTCTTTGCCGCCGGGGTCAGGCCGCGCCGCGGAACGCTGGTGCTGGCCTTCAACAATGTCGCGGCGTATCGCGAATTCGACCCACGCTATCCTATCGCCTCGCGCTATATCGATGAGGATTTCAACCGTCTGTGGCGCCCCGAGACGCTCGATGGCCCGCGCCGATCGGTAGAGCTTGAGCGCGCTCGCGCCTTGCGGCCCTTTGTCGAGGCCGCCGACTTCCTGCTCGATCTCCATTCGATGCAGTACGCCACCGCGCCCTTGATGCTGGCCGGGCTGCTCGAGCGCTCGCGCGAACTGGCGCGCCGCGTCGGCATCCCGGAGCTGATCATGTGCGATGCCGGGCACGCCGCCGGCCCGCGAATGCGCGACTATGGCGGCTTCAGCGATCCGGCTTCGGCCAAGACCGCGCTGTTGATCGAATGCGGGCAGCATTGGGAGCGGCGCGCGGCCGAGGTCGCGACCGACGCGATGTTGCGCTTCCTCGTCGCCGTCGGCAGCGTGGACCGCGACGATGTTGCGGCGCTCGCCGGGCCGGATTTCGCGACGCAGCCGCGCCAGCGGGTCATCGAGGTAACCGAGGCGGTGACGATCGCCAGCGAGTGCTTCGATTTCGCCGACGATTTCCGCGGGCTCGAGGTGCTGCCGGAGAAAGGTGCGCTGATCGGCCGTGACGGCGGCCGCGAGGTGCGCACGCCTTACGAGAATTGCGTGCTGATCATGCCGTCGCGCCGGCTTGTCAAGGGCCAGACCGCGGTTCGGCTCGGGCGCTACGTCGACTGACCCCGCGCGTCGCTATTTTTGTCAAGCGCAGCTTTCCGCCCGTCGTCGATGCTCGCTCAAAGGTGCTGGTGCTCGGCACCCTGCCCGGAGAGGAATCGCTGCGGCGCCAGGAATATTACGCCCACCCGCGCAACCTGTTTTGGCCGATCCTCTGCGCCCTATTCGACGAGAGCCTACCCTCGCTCTATGCCGAGCGGCTGAGCGTTGTCGTGCGCCACCGCGTCGCGTTGTGGGATGTCTGCGGCTCTGCCGAGCGCCTGGCCAGCGCCGATGCGACGATCCGCAGCGAGGTGCCGAACGCGATCGACGAGCTGATCGCCGGCCATCCCGAAATCCGCGCTATCGCGTTCAACGGCGGCGGCGCAAGGCGGCTGCACGATCGCCATTTTAAGCGCCGCCCGCATCTGGCTTATCTCTCGCTGCCCTCGACCAGCCCGGCGCACGCCAGCCTCGGCTTCGCCGACAAGCTGGCCCGCTGGCGTCTGCTGTGCGAGGTGCTCGGCGGCGGATGAGGCGCCGCCCCGCGCTACGGGCGCATCGCCTCGTTCGCCGGCAGATATTCCAGCAGCAGGGCCGTCAGGCGGTCGATCTCGGCGTCGAGCCGCTGAACATGGATGGCGCCTTGCAGACGCAACTCGCCGACGCTGAGGCCTTGCAGCGAATCGAGCAGCTCGCTTAGCTGCGTTCGCCCGAGATGACGAACGGCGCGGCGCAGGGCGTCGAGATTGCGGGCAAAACCCGTAGCGTCCGAGGACGCTGCGGCCTGGCGGATGCCTTCCATGATCCGCGTCGCATCGGCTCGGAAGGTTTCGATCACATCGCGCAGGAAGCCGGGGCCGCCGCCGAGGGCACGCAGCTCGTCGATCGCCTGGGTGTCGATGGCGGGCGCCCCGTCGGGCAGGAATTTCGGGTGCGCCGCGATCGGGGTTACCCGCTCGGCAAAGCGCATCGTAGCCTCGTCCGCCGTCGCGTCGCCGGCGAGGCCGAATGGGTCGGCGCTGGCCTCCGCGGCGAGAGGCAGCGCGGCGAGGGCGTTGGCGACCAGTTCTCGCGTCACCGGTGCCGGGATCAACCCGTCGAGTTCGCCATCGTCCACCTCGCCGAGGCTGACGAACTGTGCTGTTTCAACGACGAGCAGAAGAAACGGCGCTTCCCTGCCGGTCTGCGCGGCGCGGTGAGCAAGGCTCAGCGCCCCGAGCAAACCGGCACGTCCGTCGGCGATAACAACGGCTCGCCGGCGCGTTTCCCCCTCGGCAAGCTCGGCGAGCACCGAATCCGCGTCGCCGACCCAGCGCAGGTTCGCGTTCCATGCGGCGAGCGGCCCGGCCAGGTTGTCGACGAGCCGGCCATCATCGGTCGCAAGCAATACCTGACGGCCGGCGAGATCGAGAGCCGGCTCAGCTGCGCCCGGTTCGATCGCTAACGTGAGGGTCACCGATAACCGTTCGCGCGAGCGATCCGGGCCCTCGCTCGCGAATTCGCCGTCCATCAGCCCCACCATGCGCCGCACCAGCCGCAGGGCGAGCGCGCTGTGCTGGTCTGACGACGCCGTTTCCCTGTTGCCGCCGTCGACCTGCAGGCGCAGGCGAACACGCCGCGCATCGCTCGCCATGACATCGAAGACGATGCGTACGGCCCCGGCCTGTGCACCGTCGACGGCATGCTCGGCGAGGTTGCTGACGATGCGCGCGAAAGCCCGCGCTCGGCCTCGGAGCCGGCGGGGGAGACGCGGATCGACCCGCCATTTCAGCGCTACGCGCCGCGCCGCCGCGCCCTCCCGCAATGGCGTCAGGCTGGCGGTGACCAGCGAGCGCAGATCGAAGCTCTCGACCGGAGCGTCGAACCGCCCCTCTTCGAGCGCGGCAAAGTCGAGGATGTCGGTCGCAGCGCGCGCCGCGACCGAGGGAGCGCGCAGGGTGTCCGCGATCACTAACAGCAAACCGCGGCGCTCGGCTTCGGCGCCGCTCGCCGCGGAACGCGCCGCCTGCATCGCGCGGACCAGCCCGGCGATGAGCCCTGGCAGAACGGCAAGCGCACAGACCAGACCGGCGGCCAGGACCGGCTGCCGCCGCCAAAATTCGGTCGACAGCACGACCGCGCCAAACCCTGAAATGCCGAGCAGCGCCGCCCCCAATAGCGCGCCCGGGCCGAACCGCAACCCGGCATGGAAGATCGTCAGCAGGTAAAGCGGGTACCAGCCGGCCACCCCGCCGCCGCCAAGATGGAGGAACATCGAGAACAGAGCCAGATCGAGCGCCATCGCGGCGAACCAACGCCATGGCGGCGTCGCCGGCCATAGGATCACAAGCAGCAGCACGCCCCACGCGGCAACGAGCGCGAGCGCCGCTAACGGCACATAGGGTGCCGTCATCCCGGAATCGGCCGTTAGCGCGGCAAGCCCCAGCGCATAGCCGAACACGGCCGTGTCGGCGAAGACCCGCAAAACGGCCTGCTCGGCTTCGCCCCCGGCCGAAGACGCGAGCGCGGCGGAGACCCGGCGCAAACCGATCAGCGCCGCCGCCAGCCCGACCCCGGCCGGCGCCAGTATCAGCAAGGTCATCAGCGCACGAGCCGCTAGCGGCGGCCCGAGCAGGCGGGTGGCCGCGGTGATCGCGGTCAGCACGATCGGCGATAACGCACCGGCAATCACGAGCCCGATTGCCACTGCGACGGCGCGCCGATCGATCGACACCTCCGGGGCGATCGCCGGCGAGCCCTCCGCCGGTCTCGGCCGCGCCATCAGATCGTGTGGGCTTTCGTGCGGTTCGGACAAACGCGCAGCCTTCCGCGAAGGGCGCAGATCGCGGCGCTGTGAGGCAGCGGCGTGCGATCACCGCGCGTACCTGCAAGCTGTTCCGCAAGTCTCAGATTGGTCAGGCTGCAATCGACGATGACAACCGGCTGCGCAGGCACGAGACCTCCAAAAGTTGCCGCTTCACCTATTAATGTATGACGGCGCCCGGCGATGCATAGACGTGCGCGACCGCGCAACCCGAAATCCCATGATTACAATGCGTTATTACAATCGGCTTGCATCTGCCGAGGGCGTGACGGGCGAATAAGCCGATGATGATTCGGAGTTTTTCTCGAAAGCCGCAGACTCGAGGCAGCCTATTCCAGAAAAACCGCCGGCGGTGAAATCGAAATCGCTCGTCGCTTGGATTGGATCAGGTAATAGCTATCGGAGCTTGCGGTACTCCGCGCCAGAATTCGGCGTCGTGGCCGAAAAAGATGCGGGCGCCGGCCTGTTCGAGGGCGGCGAGGCGGTCGAGCGAGGCGTGCATCGCGTCGCGATCGTGGACGAAACGCGGCAGACGCCGCTCGCGCAACGTGCGGCAGAAATAGCAGCTGTCGGCAGCGAGCACGATGTCGCCGCCCGCTAGGCGCAGCTTCAGGGATTGGTGCCCCGGCGTGTGGCCCTGGGTCGGCAGACAGACGACGGAGCCGTCACCGAACACATCGTGCTCGCCATCGACGAGGCGCAGCTTGTGGCCGAGGTCGAAATCGCGCGGGTTGAAGCCGCTGCGCGCGGCGCGGTCGGGGTCCATCCCGGTATCCCATTCGCGGCGTTGGACGAGCATCGTCGCGTTGGGGATCTGTGCGTTGCCGCCGCAATGGTCGAAATGGAAGTGCGAATTGATGATCAGGTCGATCCTCGCCGGGTCGCGGCCGAGCGCGGCGAGGCGCGCGCCGATCTCCTCACCCGCGCCGTAGTCGAAGGCGAAAAGCCCGGCGATGCGGGCGCCGACCCGCGCGGCCGGATCGTACTGGCAATCGGGGTGCATGCCGGTGTCGAAGAGGGCTGTCCCCTTCTGGTGCTCGATCAGGTAGGAGGGGATCGGCAGCGTGATCCGGCCCTCGCCGCCTTCCATCAGATGGCCGAAATCGCCCTCCAGATGGCCGCAGGTCAGGGCGTAGACCTTGAGGCTCACGCGTTGGCGTCCTCGAACATGCGGCGGTGCAGCGCGAAATCGTATTCGCGTTCGAGCAGGTTTTCGGGGTCCCAGTCGCTGCGCTTTGCGCCGTAGAAATCGCCACCGTAGACGTGGATCGCGGCGGTCAGCCGGCCCAACGGATTGGTCACCGAGTGGATCACGTCGCGGCCCAGCGGTTCGGCGCAGCGTTCGCTCAAAGACTTTGCCCCGGCCGCTTCAATCCGGCCGGCGGCATCGCCCGGCAGGCGGCGCCAAAAGATGTTGTCCTCGCGCCCCGTATAGACGCCGATCACCGCCCACATCCGATGGTCGTGCGGCATGATGGTCATCCGCTTGCCCCAGACGACGTTGAGGATCGTCAGCGTGTCCGACTTGTAGAGCGGGCTGACGCCGGCCTGCGCCGGTTCGCCGAGCGCGGCGAGGATTGCGCCAGGGTCCGCATTGGCGCGGGCCAGCACCTCGCGCGCCGCCTTGTGGCTCGCATCCCCGCGCACCGCGGCGCGGCAGTCCTCGATGAAGCGGTCGAGATCGAACATTCTTCCTCCTGCCTATTCGGCCGCGGCCACCTGCGCTGCCGCATCCGAGCGGTGGCCCTTTTGATGGAAATAATTGGCCCGGTAGAATTCGAGGACAAGGTCGCGATAGAGCGCCGGCGGATAGCGCGCCGGGTTGTCGGCCGAGACACAACTCGGCAGGCATTCGATGACGCCGTCGACATTGGGGCTGTGGAAATAGGCGATCGAATAGCGGTCGGTGCCGCTGTCGTTGAGAACGCCGTGCGGGGTCGAGAGAAAGCGGTCGTTCGACCAGCGCCGCATGATGTTGCCGAGGTTGATCAGGAAGGTGCCGGGGATGACCGGCGGCGCAAACCACTCGCCCCCCATTTGTCCATTTGGCGGCAGCCGCACCGCGAGGCCCGGCACGTCGGTGCGGGCCAGCGCCGTCATGAAGCTGTTATCGGTATGCGGCGCCTGGCCGAACAGATTGTCCTCGCCGGCGTCCTGCGGCGGATAGTGTAAAAACCGCAGGTTGGCATGCCCCTCATTGGCAAAGAATGGCGCGAAGAAATCTGCCGGCATGTCGAGCGCGGCCGCGAAAACCGGCAGCATTCGGTCGCACATCGCGCCGAGCGCGCGGAAATACGCCACCATGTCGCGCCGCATCTCGGCAATCCCCTCGAACGTCTCGGGCGGCCATTGGTTACGGCCGCGGAGCGGTGTGCGGGCGATGACGTCGGGGTGATCGGGGCCGCGGTCGTGGCTGATGAAAAAACTCTCGTTGCGGTTCGGGCGGGTGGCCTTGTGCACGGTTGAGGCACCCTGCACCGAGGCGTCGATCGGCAGATAACCGATATTGTTCTCGTTGAGCCGCAGCCTCAGCTTTTCCTCGAGCGGCAACGCGTGAAAGCGCCGCGAAGCGGCGAAGGCGGCGTCGATCATCGCCTCGTCGACGCCGTGGCCCGCGGCGTAGAAGAACCCGACATTCTCGCAGGCATGGGAGACCGCCGGCGCGAGCCTTTCGAGCGCGGTCGGTGCGCCCGCGAACACCGGGGCGAAATCGATGACCGGGATCTGAGCCGCCGCGGCGGCGTAATCCCTGACCCCGAATTCTTTGAACAGATCCATAGCGCCCTCCTGCCTCGCCGGTGCGAACTATAGACCGCCGCGCCGCCGCCGTTCCAGTCGGCGCGCGATCGCGTCCATCAGGGCGGGTTGCCGGATCGAATTGTTGCTAACGGATCGAAGATCGCTGAAACCGTCGCGCCCGCCACCTAGGATCGACGATCCGGCGCCGCTCGCGCTCGCGATGCTGAAACGATTCGTCGAACGACCACACATCGCCGGGCGCGATCCCGGTTGAGCTCGCGGCAAGGTTCGCGGCCGAACGTGCGGCGGTGCGAGGAAGCGCTAATGGCGTCGAGGGCGTCTGGGACCATCTGTCCGGGCCGTTAGGGGAGCCACGCAAGCGCCGCCAGGAAGGCCCTGAAGCGGCGGCAGGCGTGATGCGCCAGCGCCCCTAGGATGCGAGAAGTTGCTGGTGGCTGCGCATCTTCGCCAGCCGCGCTGCCTCTCGGGCGGCGTCATATGTTCGCAGGGCAGCGCGGTCCGCCTCGGCGACGCTGGCGCGCGTCGGCACCACGCAGGCCGTTGGGCAGCGGGTGATGCTTTTGCGGCTGAGGAACTCCTGCAGGGCTGTCGTATAGTCATTCTCGGACATCACAGCGGCTCTCCTATTGCCTGAGCGCTGGGCATGTTCATAACGCCGAATTGGTTAACGGCGGGTTTCGCGAGGCGCCCGTGGCCGCGGGCAAACAAGGGCTCGCCAGGGGCTCCTGTTTTTCGCGATTGTTCTTCGTTATTATTTTATCTAAGAGAGCAAGGCGAGTGCGAAGGAGCGGCCTTGGCCAACCCGGAGTTCATGGTTCGGTTTTGGGGGGTGCGCGGCAGCATCGCTTGCCCCGGTCCTGGAACCATGCGGTATGGTGGCAACACCTCGTGCGTCGAGGTTCGTTGCGGCGGCCAATTGTTTATCTTCGACTGCGGCTCCGGCGTGCGCCTGCTCGGCAACGAGCTGACGAAGGACGGCCACCCGCACAATTTCGACCTGTTTTATACCCACACCCATCTCGACCATTGCCACGGGCTGCCGTTCTTCGCGCCATGCTATGACGCGCGCAACCGCATCCGCGTGTGGGCCGGTCATTTGAAACCCGATGCCGGGATCGAGGGCGTCCTCGGCAAGATGATGGCGCCGCCATTGTTTCCGATTCCGATGGATATTTTTGCCGCAAAGCTCGAATTCCACGATTTTATGGCCGGCGAACTGCTGCGGCCGCATCCCGGCATTGTGCTGCGCACCGGGCTGCTCAACCATCCGAACCGCGCGACCGGCTACCGTCTCGAGCACGACGGTAAGGCGGTCGCCTACATCACCGATACCGAGCACGACCCGGGCAACCCGGACCGCAATGTGCTGCAGCTTGTCGACCGCGCCGACGTGATGATCTACGACTGCACCTATACCGACGACGAGTACCCGGCGCATCGTCATTGGGGTCACTCGACGTGGCAGGAGGGCGTGCGCCTGGCCAATGCCGCGCAAGTCAAAACCCTTGTCTTGTTCCACCACGATCCCGACCACGACGACGACTTCATGGACCGGGTCGCGACCGAAGCCGCAGCCGCCCGCCCCGGCACGCTCGTCGCGCATGAGGGCTTGGTGGTGAAGTTATAAGTCTGGACGAGCGCGTTAGTGATAGGGGTCGGCGGCGTCACGCAGCCCGTCGCCGAGAAAATTGAACGCCAGCACTGTCAGCACAACCGGGATTACCGGCAGCATCAGCCACGGGTAGAGCGCCACCACGCTGATGTTCTGCGCCTCGTTCAGCAGCACCCCCCAGCTGGTGATCGGCGGCCGCAGGCCGAGGCCGAGAAAAGACAGCGCGGTTTCGCCGAGGATCATGCTGGGGATGACCAGCGTCGCCGAGGCGATCAGGTGGCTCATGAAGCTTGGCAAGAGGTGGCGCCCAATGATCCGCGCCGGGCTCGCGCCCATCAACACCGCCGCGGTGCAGAAATCCTCCTCGCGCAGCGACAAGAGCTTCGAGCGCACGGCGCGGGCGAGGTGCGTCCACTCGATCATGCCGAGAATGAGGGTGATGCCGAAATAGACGAGGATCGGGCTCCACGTAACCGGCAGCACCGCCGACAGCGCCATCCACAGCGGCAGATGCGGGAAGGATTGGATGACCTCGATGCCGCGCTGGATCAGCATGTCGGTCCAGCCGCCGTAATAGCCGGCGATGCCGCCGATCAGGATGCCGAGGGTGAAGCTAATCGTGACGCCGATCAGGCCAACCGTCAGCGAAATGCGGGCGCCGTAAATGATCCGCGACAACAGATCGCGACCCAGCCGGTCGGTCCCCAGGAAAAACAACTGGCCGCCCCGCGCCGGGCACATGAAGTGCAGATCGCCGGGAATGAGGCCCCAGAAATCGTAGTCGTCGCCGTGGCAAAAGAAGCGAATTGACTGATGCTTGGCCGGGTTTGGCGTGTAGACGCGCCGCAGGTTGGTCATGTCGAGGTGATAGTCGTAACCGTTGACGAACGGCAGGGCGAGTTGGCCGCCGTCGAGCAGGTGCATGCGCTGCGGCGGGGCATAGATGAAGTCGGTATGGCGGCTATCGAGCCCGTAGGGCGCAAGGAACTCGCAGAACAGGATCATCACGTAAAAAGCGAGGAGGAGCGCCCCGGAGGCGACGGCAACCCGGTGCCGGCGCAGCCGCCACCACATCAGCAACAGCGGCGGCGCGCGGTAGAAGCGCTCCTGCGCCGCGGTCATGCGGTCGACGGCATACGGGTCGAACGGCGCCCGCGACACGTAATGCGGCATCACCACACTTACCCCGCTCCCGCCCGCCTTGTCGGATGGCACGGGGTCCCCGGTGATGCCGATTTCGCTCATTGTCGGCGTCCGACTTGGAGGCGGATTCGTGGATCGAGCGCCGCCAGCGCGAGATCGGACAGAAAAACCCCGATGACGGTCAAGAACGCCATGAACATCAGGAACGAACCGGCCAGAAACATATCCTGGCTGCGCAGGGCGTCGAGCAGCATCGGTCCGGTGGTCGGCAGCGACATCACGATGGAGACCACCGCGGCCCCGGAAATCACATGCGGCAGCAACGAGCCGATATCCGAGACAAACGGATTGAGCGCCAAGCGCAGTGGATACTTGAACAGCACCTTGAGCGGCGGCAGGCCCTTGGCGCGCGCGGTGACGACATATTGCTTCTGCAGCTCGTCCAGCAGATTGGCGCGCAGGCGCCGGATCATGCTGGCGGTTCCGGCCGTGCCGATAACGATGACCGGGATCCAGAGGTGAGCGAACACTGAGACCGCCTTGCCCCAGGACCACGGCCGGTTAACGTAGACCGGGTCCATCAGGCCGCCGACCGAAATTCCGAAATAGACATGCGCCAGATAAACCAGGACCAACGCGAGCAAAAAGCTCGGCGTCGCCAACCCCAGGAAGCCAAAAAACGTCAAGAGGTAATCGCTGGCGCTATATTGATGGGTTGCCGTGTAAACGCCGATCGGAAAAGCAACAATATAAGTAAATAATATCGTGGTGAACGACACTATGAACGTTAGTAGCAATCGGTCACCGACTACCTTGTTGACAGGCAGATCGTAAAGAAATGAATATCCCATGTCGCCGTGCAGCAGGCCGACCGCCCAATACACGTATTGCTCCCATAGCGGCTTGTCAAAGCCGTACTGCTGCTTGAGAAAAGCGATCTTGGCGAGATTGGCGTGCTCGCCCTGGCTTTGCAGTTCGGCAATATACGTCGAGAAATAGTCGCCCGGCGGCAGGTTGATGATGATGAAGATCACGATACTGATCGCGATCAGGGTCGGGATCATGATCAGCAGGCGATGAACCAGATAGCCGAGCATCGAGCGCCGCTTTCCTTATCGCCGTGGCGCCGAAGCGGGCGAACGGCGTCGCTCGGCCAATATCGATGGGTTGCCGGGTTGCCGGCCAGCGCGATTTGATCGGCGGGCCATCATCGGCGCTCGCCGGTTAGCGACGCGGAGGCCGATGGCGCCGCGCGGCGATCGAACCAGAAGCCGTCCGGCTTGTAGATGCCGAACTGCGCTCCGGGGTCCCAGTTGAACATCCCGGCCGTGGGAACGTTGCGCAGCCGATCGCTGACCACCACCGGCTGCTGCACCCCGGCAACGGTGCCGATCGAATAGACCTGTTCGGCCCAGATCCCCAGCATCTCGTGCCAGATTTGCGCATGCTCCTCCGCCGTCGTCGCGCCGAGCCACGAACTGTAAAGATCTTTGAGCCGTACCGCCTCTGGCCGGTCGGGAGGCTCGCCCGCCTCTCCCTTGGTTTCCATATACTGGCCCCATTTCGGCCATTCGAGCTGCTGTTGGCTGGTCGGGGCGAATTCCGCCGGAGACATGTCGGCGGTCGCGAGGCCGTTCTCGATCCCCTTGTCGAGCGACATTAGCGTCTGCCCGGAAAACACCCGCCGGCGGAACAGGGTCAGCTGCATAGGTCGCGAAAACAGCCTGATGCCGATCTTTCGCCAGGAATCGCGAATGAGTTCGAGTACATCCGATTTTTCCGAGGACTCTCCGGAATCCTCGACCACGATGTCGAGCGGGCGTCCGTCCGGCAGTTGGCGCAACCCATCATCGGCGCGCTTGAGGCCGATTTCATCGAGCAGTCGATTGGCCGCGGCGATATCATAGGACGCCCAGGCCGCGCGATATTTCGGGCGGTAGAGCGGGCTCTGCGGCAGCACTGTGTTCTGTCCTTCGAGCGCCAGCCCGAAATAGATCACCTCGTTAAGCTCGTGGCGGTCGATGGCGAGTGACAGGGCGCGGCGAAACCGTACATCGCGCAACAGATCGCGCCACGCCTTGTCATCGACATCGAGATTGGGGTAGAGCGCGAGCTGGCTGCCGGGACCGGTGCGCCACAGCCGCACCTTGTAATCGTTCGCCGCCTCGCCAGCCTTGAGGAACGTATAGTCGTCGAAGCTCAGATAGCGGGCCTGAAGGTCGCTCTCTCCGGCGCCGGTCTTGGCCGGGATGATGCGGCTGTTGGCGATCGAGAGGACCACCCGGTCGATATACGGCAGCTGGTGGCCGGCGCCGTCAACGCGATAATAGTACGGATTTCTCTCGAAGACGATGCGGTCTGCCGGTAGCGTGGTCTTCAGTATCCAGGGATCGAGCGACGGCAGGTCTGGGTTGTCGTCGCGGTACATCGCCCCTAGCTTGTTGTGCAGCACAGCCCAGTTGCGGACGCTCGCCTGCTTGACGAGCTTCGCAACAATCGCTTTGTCGGTATATTTCGGGTTGAACTGTTTCAAGTAATGGGATGGGCAATAAATGAACAGCGGGTCAGGCCCGGCCAGCGCCGGCAGGAATAGCGGGTTGGGGCGCGACCAGGCGTAGCGGACGGTCTCCGGGTCCAGCACCTCGAAACGCGGCTTCTCGCCGTTCGGTAATAGCGCCACCGGCAGCCCGGAGGGCGACAGCATTGCATTCTGCGCGACGTCCTCGAACCAATAGCGGAAATCCTCCGCCGTGAAGGGCTGGCCGTCCGACCATTTGTGTCCAGGGCGCAAGTGCAGCGTGAAGATGCGTCCATCCTCGACATCGAGCCGCTCGAGAATGTCGGGCACCAGAGCCAAAGCCGGCGTATAGGCGACGAGCCGGGCGTAGCCGTAGACGGTCATCAGCCGCGTGTCCTTGGGGCTCGCCATCAGTGTGCGCAGTTCGCCTCCGGGCCGGCCGATGGTTTCGAGCTCGGCCAGCGCCGGATCGCGCGGCACCCGTTCCGCCACCGGCGGCAGCTTGCCGGCCGCTACCGCCCCGACAAAAAACGGCGTTTCTTGCAACGCGGCGCGCGCCGGGCCTGATCCAGCGATCAGCAGAACCAGCATGCTAGCGATGGCGGCGCGCAACATCGGCCCTCAACCCTCGCCAGCAAGGCTCGCTGCGCGCAGGCGTGTCGCCCGCGGCATCGCGCTCGCTTCGACCCAGTGGCCGGGGCCGACCTCGAACAGCTGGACCGGGCTGCCCGGCATCCGGCGGAATGGCTCCGGCCACGCCGCTGGATCGGACGCGCGTCCCTCCATCAGGCGGTGGAAATCGAGCCGGTGATCGGGGTCCGGCACCGGTATCGCGGCGAGCAGCGTCTGCGTGTAGGGGTGGACCGGATCGCGGAACACCTCGCCGCGCGGGGCAATCTCGACGATGCGGCCGGCGCACATCACCGCGATCCGGTCGGCGATGTAATCGACAACCGCCAGGTTGTGCGAAATGAACAGGTAGGTCAGGCCCAGTTTTTTCTGCAGGTCGATCAGCAGATTGAGGACCTGCGCCTGGATCGACACGTCGAGCGCCGAAACGGGCTCGTCGCAGATCACCAATTCCGGGCGCAGCGCCAGCGCGCGGGCAATGCCGATGCGCTGCCGCTGGCCGCCGGAAAAGCTGTGCGGATAGCGCCGCAAATCGCGTACGTCGAGCCCGACCAGGGTGGCGAGCTCGGCAACCATGTCGCGGCGCGAACGCCCATCGCCAATGCCGTGGATCACCAGCGGCTCGGCGATGATGTCATGGACGCTCATGCGGGGGTTTAGCGAGCCGAACGGGTCCTGAAAGATGAACTGGACCCGGCGGCGAAACTGCTTCAGCGCCTCGCCCTCGAGTGCCAGCACATCGGTTTTGACGCCGCGGTCGTTAAAAATGACCTCGCCTGAATCCGGTATCAGCGCGCGCAGCAGCACCTTGCTCAAGGTCGTCTTGCCGCAGCCGCTTTCGCCGACAAGCCCCAGGCACTCGCCGCGCGCGATGCTAAGGCTGACTCCGGCGACTGCGGCGACCTGCAGCCCCGCACCGGTTCGAAACATCCGGCCGCGGCTCAACCCGAAGCTCTTGCGGATGTCGATGCATTCGAGGAGCGGCGCGGTCGCGTCGGCCGGCCAGGCCGGCACCGCCGCCATCAGATGCGGAGCGTC
This sequence comes from Allostellaceae bacterium, assembly GCA_035309005.1. Lineage (GTDB taxonomy): Bacteria > Pseudomonadota > Alphaproteobacteria > ATCC43930 > CGMCC-115725 > DATARH01. The sequence goes on from DATGFP010000015.1 coordinate 146,392, forward strand.
CCCGGGCGGGATCGCGCGGATCGGCGTCAGCCGCTCGCCGGGCTGCATGTCGAAGTGCGGGACCGCTTTCAAGAGGGCACGCAGATAGGGATGCTGCGCCCGCGAGAAGATGTCGTCGAGCGTGCCGCTCTCCATGATCTCGCCGCGATACATCACGACGATCTCCTCGGCGACGTTGGCGACGACGCCGAGGTCATGGGTGATGAGCAGCACCGCCATGCCGAGCTCGTGCTGCAATTCGACGATCAGCTTGAGGATCTGTGCCTGGATCGTGACGTCGAGCGCGGTCGTCGGTTCGTCGGCGATCAGCAGCGCGGGGCGGCAGACCAGCGCCATCGCGATCATTGCGCGCTGCCTGAGCCCGCCCGACAGTTCGAATGGGTAGCTGCGCCAGGCGCGGCCCGGGTCGGGGAACCCGACGAGGCGCAGCATGTCGATCGTCAACGCCTTCGCCTCGGCCGCCGTGACGCCGCGGTGCAGCCGCAGCGCCTCGCTGACCTGGTCGCCGATCGTGTGGAGCGGCGACAAGGAGCTCATCGGCTCCTGGAAGATGATCGAGATTCGTCCGCCACGGATCGCGCGTATCGCCGTCCCGTCGGCCGGCAATCGCGTCAGGTCGACCGGCTCGTCGTCGCAGCGCGGGTCGGCAAACATGATGGAGCCGCGGGTGATCTGACCGTTGCGCGGCAGGATGCGCAGGATGCTCTGGCTGACGACCGATTTGCCTGAGCCCGATTCGCCGACCAGTGCAACGGTCGACGCCGGACGCATGCGGAAACTTACCCCGCGGACCGCCTCGAGGAAGCCGCCGGGGGTCGCAAAGCGGACCTGCAGATCGTCGACCCGAAGCAGGTCCCGTGTCATTGCGCCGCGAGCTCCGACAGCCGGACGCCGAGCGCCTCCAAATTGGCGACCGTCGCCTCGCTCAGCGCGAGGTCGCGCGCTGCCGCCTCCGCCGCGGCCCGCCGGACCAGGCGATCGAACCCGGCAATCCTGCTATCGAGGCCGACCCGGGCGCTGCCGGCACCGAGTTCGAGCTGCATCCAGCCGCTCTTGCGGTCGCGGCGCGTCGAGTAATACGCCAGCTTCACGCGGTCGAGTTCGGCCCACTGGATCGTGCGGCTCAACACGCCTTGAGCGCGCAAGCCGGTCTCGGTCATTTCGAGGCTCGTGCCGTGACGCAGCACGGTTCGCACGCCGAAAACCGCAAAGATCGCGGCAAAGCCGCCGATCACCGTCGTCGCCACTGCGCCAAACGGCACGGTCGCAAACAACACCGCCGACGGCACGAACCCGGCCGCGGCGCGCAGATAATCCCCGACCATCGCGGAAGCAGGGTAAGCGTGATGGGTTGTGCCGGCCTCCTCGCCGAGTTCCTCGAACGTCGTCATGCGAGAAACTCGGCGGCCGCGGCCCACCGGCAGCCGGAATGGGCGCCGGTCAGCGTGATCAGCCGTTCGAGGAAGCTGGCGGTTGCGCCGTCGATGATCCTGTGGTGCGTCAGGATGCCGATCGGGCCGCCGGCGCCCGCCTGGCGTCGCGCCTGCAATTGGCTGATCAATCTGTCGAGCGCCGGGCGCGTCCCGACAAATCCGCGGTCGCCCCGCCAGTTTACGAGGTCGACATGCACATCGATCGCTGCCAGGCCGGCCGGCAGGGCAGGGCCCGACGGGTGGGCCATCGTCGACAGCGCCGCGATCCCGTTCTCGACCAGCCGGGGCAGATGCTCCGGCGCGAATCGATTCCATGGGGGCACGAAGATGGGCACTACGCATCGCCCGAATAACGCCCTGAGACGAGCGCGCCCCGCGGCGATCTCCACCCCGACCACTGTGGCCGACCTCCCTTCCGGATATTCGCTCTTCTTGCCGCCCTCGGCCCGGTTGGCATGCTGCCAGCCGTGCTGCAGTACCGCAACCCCTGCCGCACCTGACAACGCGGCCGCCAGTTCCGGCAACGCGAGCGCCGGGATGGCCGCCAGCGCGAGCGGCACCGCACCGGCCAGCTGCAACAGCTGGTCCAGCTGCTGGGTCGCCGTCACCGCATCGTCGTCGCGCCACCATAATGCGGCGGTACTGCCGGCCTCGGCCCAGCGATCGAGTTCGTCGACGAGATCGGACCACCCGTCGGCCGTCTCCGCGGCGAGGCCCAGCACATGGTTCATTGCGCAACGATATCCCGGCGGGTGGCCGCCGCCAAATCCCGGCTGGCGGCGCTGCCGGGGCGAATTGTTGCGGCGATCAGCCGGGCCGCGCGCGCCGCGCCGTCCATCTCTATCGTCGGCAACGCCGGCGGGCGCGCCACGCAAAGCTCGATCGCGGCGGCGAGGCGCTCCGGCGTCAGTTCGCTCTCGCGCACCAACTCAGCCGCACCGAGCGCCACCAGCCGCTCGGCGCGCAGCAATTGTTCGGTCTCGCGCCCGGCGGCGAACGGCACCAGGACAGCGCGGGCTCGCGCGGCAAGGATATCGAGCACTGTGTTGTAACCTGCCTGGCTGACCGAGACGGCGCAGCGTTGCAGCAGCGCCGGCAGGTCTGGCCGGAAGCGCTCGACGGCAACCCCAGGCGGAGCCGCCGCCTCCAAGGCGGCGAAATCGGCGTCGGGCAGCCTGGCGCCCGAGATCAGGCGCCACGGCAGGTTGGCGAGACACCCGGCGCGGCGCGCCGCCAGAGCCGCCTGCAGCAGCGCATAGCCGGCCGCGCCGCCGCCGGCCGAGACGAGCACCTCGCCGGCGCCGATGGTTGCCGCGGCATCCGCCGCCGCGGCCGGTGGGGCGACATAACCCGTATAGATCAGCTGATCGGCAATCTGCGGCGCAGCCGGAAAGCTGGCCTCAAAAGGCACCAGCGCCGGATCGCCGTGCACCAGCACCGCATCGAAATCGCGCCGTACCCGCTCGACGATGTCGCGATGGCGCACCGGATCGTCACGCACCACGACGATGTCGCGCACCGAGCAGAACAGCCGGGGCCGCGGCCGCATGGCGTCGAGCGCCGCGATCAGTGGCTCCAGCTCAAAGCGGAAGGCACGGCGGGCGAACGGATAGCCCTCGACGACAACCGCGTCGGGCGCGGCCTCGTCGAGGGCCGCTAGAAGGGCAGTGCGGCGACTCTCGCGCAGCGCCTCGCCGAGCGGCGCGCCGGCGCTGTCGATCAGCGCGAAATTGGCATCGAGCGCCCGGACCGGCGGCAACTGCACCAAGTGGATCGCCGGATTGCGCGGCAGCGCGGTCGGCGGGCCACCGCTGACCAAGGTTACCCCGATACCGCGCTGGGCCAGCGCATCGGCGACGCGCAGCGAACGCTGGAGATGTCCAATGCCGAGCAGGTACTGGACATAAATCAGTACGCGACCGGTCACGCCGCCCGCTCCGGTCGCAGCCCGCTCGATGATCGCAGCGAGCCGCGCCGCGGCGGCCGGCAGGTCGTGTTCGCGCTCCACCTTCGCCCGCGCCGCCGCGCCCATCGCCCCACGCGCCGCATCGTCCTTCAGCAGCCGCCGCACCGCCGCGGCAAACGCGGCGGCGTCACCCGGCGGCGCCAGCACTCCGGTTACGCCGTCCGCGACGATGCCGGCGACGCCGCCGCTCGCCCCGGCGACCACCGGCAACCCGCTCGCCTGTGCTTCGAGCAGCGCCATGCCAAAGGCCTCATTGATCGCAGGCCAGACAAGAAGATCGGCAGCGGCGAGGGCATCCGCGACCGCCGCATCCCCTAGCATCCCGCGGTAAACGACGCGTGAACCGAGCGGCGCCAGCGCGTCCTCGACCTCGCGCCGCGCCGGGCCGTCGCCAATGATCTCAAGCGACCATGACAGATCAAGTAGCCCCGCTAGCGCCGTGCCCAGCAGGCGATAGGAGGCCAGCTTGTCGCCGTCCCGCATCATTGCCACCGCGATCAGGCGGGGCGGCATCGACCGGTCCGCAGTGCGGAGCGCGCCATAGCACGCGGCGTCGAGAAACAGCGGCAGCGCAATCCAACGCCGCGGATCACGAAGCAGCGGCAGCACGCATTCGCGGTCGGCCGGATTGAGGCCAATGACCAGATCGGCGCGTCGCAAGGCTGCCGCGACCTCGCGATGGCCGAGGTTCCAGATGCCGCCGGCGCGTTTCGGCGCGAGGGACGCCTCGGCGACCACATAGGGAATGCCGAGCGCGCTGCTGATCGCCGGGCCGAGCCAGTCGGGAGCCTTGTGGTACAGGTGGTAGGTGAACCACAGCTCGGGCGCGCTACCCGGCGCGCGACGCCAGCGGCGCAACAGCCGCTCGACGGTCCGGCCCGCGGCTTGCGAGAGCCGGGCCTGGTGCTGCGCGTCGCCCGCACCCTCAAAACTGCGCAGCCGTGAGGCGACGAACGGCTCGTGCCCGGCCAGACGCAACGCATCGAGAAACAGCCGCGCGATCCGGCGGTCGCCCGAGGGGACCGGGTGATCGGGCGGCTTCAGCGGCGCATAAAACGCAACCCGCATCCGGCAAATCTACTCGGCGGCCAGCGCGGCAGGCGGGTTCGGCAATCCGAATAATGCGGCCAGCACCGCGATGCCGTTCTCCATGCCGAAAGCCTCGCGGACGCGCGCCTCGCCGGCGTCGCCGAGCCGACCGCGACTTACCGGATCGCGGATCAGCGCCTCGATAACGGCGGCCAGCCCCTGCCGATCGCCCGGCATCACCAAAACCCCGGTGCGGCCGTCCTCGATCAGCTCGGCGATGCCCCGCAGCGTTGTCGCAACGCAGGCGAGGCGCTGGCTCTGCGCCTCCATCAGCACGTTGGGCAAGCCGTCGCGATCGGCATCCCGGCCGATCTTCGCGGCCAGCACGAACAGGTCGGCGTCGCGGTAGGCGGCGAGAACCGCGGGCTGCGGCTGGGCACCGCGCCACTCGATCCGATCGTCGAGACCAAGCCGAGCGGCCTGCGCTTTCAGCCGCGCCGCCAAGGCGCCGCCGCCGATATGAACGAGGCGCCACGCCAATTCCGGCGGCAGCAGGGCCAGCGCCGCCAGCAGATCGTCGTAGCCCTTTTTCTCGACCGTCCGGCCGACTGACAGCAGCACCACCGGCTGCGCCAGGTAGCTGCCGTCGCCACCCGTCGCGCGCCGCGGCGGCGCCGGAAAGCGGTTCAGATCGAGCCCGTGATAGGACAGCGTGACGCGGTCCGGCGACGGCGCCAGCGCGGCCAGATGATCGCGGCCAGCTGCGGTGCAGGTCACCGCCCACGCGGCCGAGGCGAGCTTCTCGCGCTTTTCCCAGGCGGGGATGGTCCAGATGTCCTTGGCGTGCGCCGAAGCCGACCACGGCAGGCCGCGGATCATCGCCGCATAGCGGGCGACCGACGCCGGGGTGTGCAGGAAATGCGCGTGCAGGCGGCCGACCTGCGGCGGCAGCTCGGCGGCCAGCGCCAGCGCCTGGCCAAAGCGGCGGATGCGGTTCGGCGTCGGATCGCGCATCAGATCGGCGAAAAATGCGCGCCGCGCCGCGCGGTAGCCTGGGAGCCGCCGGACCCGTCGCCAGCCGGCCAAAACCCGGAGTGGCGCATCTTTCAGATATTCCGGCAGGTAATGCACCGGCGCCTGGATCTGGCCGTGTACCGGGTGGGTCATCCGATCCGTCGGGTGGCGCAGCGAGACGATGTCGATCGTGAGGCCGCGCCGTTCGAGCGCCAAAATCTCCTGGGCGATAAACGTCTCCGACAGGCGCGGATAGCCCTTGAGCACGAAGGCGACGCGCTCCCCGACCGCCGGCCGCGGGGCGGGTGGTGTCATGCGTTGCGCCGCGCGCTGTGCGGCGCGCGCTCCGCCCGGCCGCGCTGCAGCCACTTTTTCGCCAGGCGGTTGACGCTGGCCATGCCGTCGAGCAGGCCGGGAATGACCACGGCCGAGGGCGGCGGCTGTTGCCGCAGTTGCAAGAGCGCCGCCGTCATCTGGCGCGGGTCGCGGCCAGCCTCGTCGCTCAGCACGGCGACAAGGCCGAGTTCGGCGGCGCGCTGCGCGCGGATGAATTGTTCGAGCCGCGGCGTCGTGCGGGGCACGATCAGCGCCGGTTTGTCGAACGATAGGATCTCGCAGAAGGTGTTGTAGCCGCCCATCGCAACAACCCCGGCGGCGCGCGCCATCAGGGCTTCGAGCCGGGTGTCGAAGGTCAGCGTCCGCACCTTGGGCAGTGACGCCGCGCGCGCGGCAAAGGCGGCCTGATGGTCGGGCACCATGAACGGGCCGAACACCAGCAGCACCGGCGGCAGGCCGCCGGGATCTTGTTCGTAGGCCGCGAGAACCCAATCGACGAGGCCGTCGCCGTCACCCCCGCCGCCCGCCGTCACCAGCAGGAATTCGCCGTCCGGCAGATTGGCCGGCGGCAGCGCGGAGCCGCCGGTCGGAACCCGTCGCCGCAAATAGCCGGTGTAGACCATGCGCCGTTCCACGCTCGCCGGCAGGGCCAGCCCAGCCAGCGGTTCGCAGATTTGTGGCAGGCCGTAGACCCAGATCTCGTCGTAATACTCGCTCAGCGTCGGAATCGCGCTTTTGCGCTCCCACTCGGTTTCGAGCGCGTTCGGATCGTCCATCACATCGCGCAAGCCGAGGATCAAGGGCGTGCCGCGTTCCCGCAGCAGGTCGAGGGTCGGTCTGACCTCGCCGCGCAGGCCGAGCGGCTCCTTGTCGACGATGAAAATGTCGGGATCGAAAATATCGGCGGTGTGGCGGATAATCGAGGAGCGCATCGCGAGCGTCTCCTCGATGTCGATATGCAGGTTGAGCGAGACGTATTCGCCGTTGCGCAGCTTGATAACGCCGGGAACGCGCACAAAATCGACGCGCGAGCGGAAATCGAAGCTGCCGATGATCGGCGACCCCGATAGGATCAGCACCGAAACGGAGCTGTCGGCGTCGACCAGCGAATGCGCAATCGCCCGGCAGCGACGCAGATGGCCGAGGCCGAATGTGTCGTGGCTATAGATCAGGATGCGCTTATGGTCGCGAGGGCTGCCCACGCAGTATCTCCGTCCCTGCCGGCCGGCGGTACTATGGCATGAGGTGATAGGACAGGCGAGATGGACTTTTTCCGGAGATTTCGCCGATGAGGGGGATGGCGGCCGTCGCGACCACCGTCGAAGCGGCGCCTCGCCCGCGGTTGCTGCAGCGGCTCAGGATCGAGCGAGCGCCGGCGCCGGCGGTCGAGCCGCCGCCGCCCGAAGTCGCGGACCTCGAACCGACGATCTACCGCTTCATCTTCAGGCACAGCCTGCGGCAGCAGATCGTCCTGCTGGTGATGACGTTCGCCTCGTTTCCGTTCCTTTATTTTTCGCTCAACCTGCCCAAGACCATTATCAACACCGCGATCCGCAACAGCAGCCACTTCCCGATAAATCTCTACGGCTTCAGCGTGGAGCGCGTTCCCTATTTGATGCTGCTATGCTTCCTGTTTCTGCTGCTGGTGTTTGTCAACGGAAGCTTCAAGTATCGCATCAATACGTATAAGGGGCGGCTCGGGGAGCGGATGTTGCGGCGCTTTCGCTTCCAGCTTTACCAACGGCTGCTACGCTTTCCCTTGGGATACTTCAGCCGGGCCTCTTCGGCGCAGATCATCCCGATGATCACCGCCGAATGCGAGTCGCTGGGCGGTTTCATCGGTGACGCCGTCGCGCTGCCCGCGTTTCAGGGCGGCACGCTGCTTACGATTGTGTTTTTCATGTTCATGCAGGACCCGGTGCTCGGCGCCGCGGCCGTCGCCGGCATCCCGATCCAGGGCTACATCATCCCCAAGCTGCAGCGCAAGGTGAACCAGCTCAACCGAGCCCGTGTGCGCACGGTCCGTCAGGTCGCCGATCGGGTGAATGAAACCGCGGCCGGCATCGTCGAGATCCACGCCAACGACACCGTCAAGCTGCAATTGACCGATTTCGCCCACCTGCTGGGCCACATTTACGATATCCGTTTTGAAATCTATCAGCGCAAATTCTTCACCAAGCGCCTCAACAATTTATTCAATCAGCTGGTGCCGTTCTTTTTCTACTCGATCGGCGGGTATCTGGTAATTCGCGGCCAGCTGTCGTTTGGCGCGCTGGTGGCGGTGCTGGCGGCCTACAAGGACATCGCCTCGCCGTGGAAGGAACTGCTCGATTTCTACCAGAACAAAGAGAATTCGCGGCTCATCTACGAGCAGATCATCGAGCAGTTTCAGCCGGCCGGCCTCAGCAGCGCCGAACTTTTGCTGGCGGAGCCGGCGAATATCCCGCGGCTCGAAGGCGAGTTTGCGGCCGCCAATCTGACCCTCGCGGAAGACGATCGCAGCCGGACCGTCGACGCCGTTTCGTTCACCCTGCGGCTCGACGAGCATGTCGCGATCATCGGACAGGGCGGCAGCGGCAAGAGTGAATTGGCGCTGCTGTTGGCGCGACTCGTGCCGCCGACCGGCGGGCGGATAACGGTCGGCGGGCAAAATCTTGCCGAGATGCCGCTCGCCGTCGTTGGCCGGCGCATCGGCTATGTTGGCGCGACGCCTTATCTGTTCGCCGGAACGCTGCGCGAAAACCTGTTGTTGGCGCTGCGCCATCACCCGGTGCGGCCCGCGGAATATGACGAAGCAACGGCGCGCCGGCGGATGCGCCAGCTCGACGAGTCGCGCCGCTCCGGCAACATCGATTTCGATCTGCAGGCCGACTGGATCGACTACGAAGCGGCTGGCTTGGCGGGTCCTGAGGAATTGACGCCGCGCATCGCCGAGTTGCTCGCCCGCCTCGACTTCGAGGAAGACGTCTACAATTTCGGCCTGCGCGGGCGCATCGATCCCGCCGCCAATCCCACGCTGACCGCGCAGCTGCTCGAGGCGCGCCGCGCCCTCGCCCGGCGCCTCGACGAAGACGGCATCAGCAAACTCGTCGAGCGCTACGACCCCGAGCGCTACAACATGAATGCCAGCGTCGCCGAAAACCTGCTGTTTGGTACGCCGATCGGGCCGGTGTTCGACTTCGATGCACTCGCCGACAACACCTATGTGCGGCAGGTCCTCGACAAGGTCGGGCTGACCGACGATCTGGTCGAGATCGGGCGCCAGGTGGCGGCGACGATGGCCGAGATGTTCGCCGACCTGCCGCCCGACCACGAATTCTTCGAGCAGTTCAGCTTTATCAGCGCCGATGACCTGCCCGAATTCTCGGCGATCCTCAGCGCCATCGATAGTGGCGGCATGGTCGCGGTGAAGGGCGAGCAGCGGCACAAGCTGTTGTCGCTACCGTTCAAGCTGGTCGCCGCCCGCCACCGTCTGGGTGTGCTCGACGAGCAGATGCAGGCGCGGCTGCTCGAGGCGCGGCACACGCTGCGTCGCGACCTGCCGGAAGAGGCGAAGGGCCAGATCGAGTTTTTCGATCCCGAGCACTACAACGCCGCGGCCTCGCTGCAGGACAATATCCTTGTCGGCAAGATCGCTTACGGCGAGGCCGATGCCCCGGTGCGGGTCCCCGAGGTGCTGGGCGAAGTGCTGCGGGCGCTGTCGCTGCGTGCCGCGGTCATCGATACCGGGCTCGATTACCAGGTCGGCACCGGCGGTTCGCGGTTGGCGCTCGCTCAACGCCAGCGTGCGGCGATTGTGCGAGCGCTGTTGAAGCGTCCCGATTTGCTGATCCTCAACGAGGCGACCGCCGCGCTCGACGGTCCCTCTCAGGCCAAGGCGAGCGAAGGGCTGCGCCATGAAATGGCCGGGCGGGGCCTCATCTGGGTGCTGCACCGCGCCAGCCTGGCGCGCAATTTTGACCGGGTTCTGGTGATGAGTGGCGGCAAGCTGGCGGAGCAAGGCCGCTTTGCCGAGCTCGATCGCAAGGATTCGCTTACCGGCCTTTTGATCGCCGCCGAATGACAGAGCGCCTAATGACCAGTAGCTGTGGCGCCGCAGCTGGAATCGGGAGGAAACCGTGAGTTTGATGCAGGAATATGAATTGCTTCGCCGGGTGCCGTTTTTCGCGGAGATCGAACCGGGCAAGCTAAAGCTGCTTGCTTTCATGAGCGAGCGGGTCGGGTTTGACCCGGGAAAGGCGCTGTGCCGCCAGGGCGATCCGGCCGACGCCGCCTATCTGATCATCGAGGGCGAGGCCGACATCATCGTCGATACGCCGAGCGGTCCGTTGACCATTGCGACGCTTGGCGCCCACGACATCGTCGGGGAGATGGCGATCCTGGGCGATGTGCCGCGCACCGCGACGGTGCGGGCGAAGACGCGGATGGTCGCGCTGCGCATCGCCAAGGACCCGTTCATGCGCATGGTGCGCGAATTCCCGACGATGGCGGTCTCGATCATGCGCGAGCTGGCGCACCGTCTCGAGCTGACCAACAACCAGCTGCGCACCGCGCTATCCGAGGTGAAGCGCCTGCGCGAGGGCCCGGTTCGCCAGGAATCCGAGGCGACGCCGGCGGCATGAGCCGGCTCGACAGCTTCATCCGGCGGCTCGAAGCCCAGCGCGCCTGCCTCAATCGTGCCGCCGAGCTGATTGCCGGGCTTGACGGGGTGGTGTTCGAACTCGGGCTTGGTAACGGACGGACCTACGATCACCTGCGCGCACTCTTCCCCAAGCGCGACATTTACGTATTCGAGCGGCGTGTTGCGGCGCACCCCGATTGCGTGCCGCCGCCGGACCGGCTGATCCTTGGCGATTTGCGCGAGACCCTGCCGGCGGCGCAGGGTCGCTTTGGGGCGCGCGTCGCCCTGGCGCATCTCGACGTGGGGACCGGCGACGCCGCAGCGAATCGCGCCCTGGCGAGCGAGTTGCTGTCGCAGATCCTGCCGCTGCTGCGCGACGGCGCGGTCCTGGTCAGCGATCCGCCGCTCGACGGTGCCGGCCTCGAGGCGCTGCCGCTACCGGACGGCATTGCGTCCGGCCGCTATCACCTCTATCGGCGGGCACCTTTATCGGCGGGTTGCGGGTTAAACCGATAGCGGCCGGCGCCCGTTATCGCGGCGCCACCACCATCGTCATCTGGCGGCCTTCCATGCGGGGCATCTGCTCGACCTTGGCGATGCTGTCGAGGTCGTCTCTGACCCGAATGAGCACGTTCATCCCGAGCTCCTGGTGCGCCAGTTCGCGCCCGCGGAACCGCATCGTCACCTTGACCTTGTCGCCTTCCTCGATAAACTTGTTCATGCTGCGCATCTTGACCGCGTAGTCGTGATCGTCGATGCTCGGGCGCAGCTTGATTTCCTTGACCTCGATAATCTTCTGCTTCTTGCGCGCTTCATTCTTCTTTTTCTGTTCCTCGTATTTGAACTTGCCGTAATCGAGAACCTTGCAGACCGGCGGATCGGCATTGGGCGCGATCTCCACCAGGTCGAGGCCGGCATCGGCGGCCATGTCGAGCGCCTCTTTGCGCCCGACGATTCCCACCATCCGGCCTTGTTCATCGACGAGGCGCACCCGCAACACGTTGATCTCTTCGTTGATGCGCGGCCCGTCGCGGGTCGGGGTGAGATTCATGGGTGGTCTGGGTATGTAGGCTCTCCTCTCGAAGGTTAATCGGCTCGCTGCGCTATTGCGCAAACGGCGAAGGCTAGCCGGGCGCGGCTGCCTCCAGTTTTAATCTAGCAACGGCCTCGGTGAGCGCAAGGGCTTCTTGCGCAGGGCTCCCCAGTCGGCGCAGCGAGACGCTCTTCTGTTCGGCCTCGCGCCGGCCGACCGCGAGGATCAGCGGGATCTTGGCGAGGCTGTGCTCGCGTACCTTGTGGCTGATCGTCTCGTTGCCGGTGTCGCTGACGGCGCGCAGGCCGGCGGCGCCGAGTTCGCGCGCTACCGCCTCGGCGTAAGCGGCCGCCTCGTCGGTGATCGAGGCGACGACCGCCTGGACCGGCGCCAGCCACAGGGGAAAACTGCCGGCGTAATGCTCGATCAGGATGCCGATGAAGCGTTCCATCGAGCCGAGGATCGCGCGATGCAGCATGACCGGCGTATGGCGGGCGCCATCCTCGCCGACATAAACCGCCCCCAGGCGCTGCGGCATGTTGAAGTCGAGCTGCAGCGTGCCGCACTGCCAGTCGCGGCCGAGCGCATCGCGCAAGACGAATTCGAGCTTGGGACCGTAGAACGCGCCCTCGCCGGGGTTCAACGTATAGGAGAGCCCGGCGGCCTCGACCGCTGCCTGCAAGTCATGTTCGGCGCGGTCCCACACCGCATCGCTACCGGTGCGGTTGGGCGGCCGGTCGGCGAATTTGATCGCGACATCGTCGAAGCCGAAATCGCGGTAGATCGAGATCAACAGCTCGCAAAACGCGATCGCCTCGGCGGTGACCTGGTCCTCGCTGCAGAAGATGTGCGCGTCGTCCTGGGTGAAGCCGCGCACCCGCATGATGCCGTGAAGCGCGCCCGACGGCTCGTTGCGGTGACAGCTGCCGAATTCGGCAAGGCGCAGCGGCAACTCGCGGTAGCTGCGCAAGCGGTTGCGGAAGATCAGCACGTGGCCCGGGCAATTCATCGGCTTGACCGCGAGCACGCGCTCGTCGCGGCTTTCGGCGATGAACATGTTCTCGCGGAAATTCTCCCAATGCCCGGAGGCTTCCCACAGGCTGCGGTCGAGCAGCAGCGGCCCCTTGACCTCGAGATAGCCGGCGCGTTCGAGGCGGCGGCGCATGTAGCTCTCGATCGCTCGGTAGAGGGTCCAGCCCTTGGGGTGCCAGAAAACGCTGCCGACCGCCTCTTCCTGCATGTGAAACAGATCGAGTTCGCGGCCGAGCTTGCGGTGGTCGCGGCGCTCGGCTTCCTCGATGCGAAAGAGGTACTGGTCGAGCTCCTTCTGCGAAGGCCAGGCGGTGCCGTAAACCCGCTGCAACTGCGCGTTGTTCGGATCGCCGCGCCAGTAGGCCCCGGCGACGCTCGTCAGCTTGAACGCCTGCCCGAGCCGGCCGGTCGACGGCAGATGCGGCCCGGTGCACAGATCGACGAAATTGCCCTGGCGGTAGAGACTGATTTCCTCGCCCGCAGGGATCTCGCCGATGTATTCGGCCTTGTAGCGCTCGCCGATGCCGCGGAAGAACGCGACCGCCTGGTCGCGCTGCCACACCTCGCGGACGATCTTCTCGTCGCGCTGCACGATCTCGCGCATGCGCTCTTCGATGCGGGCAAGGTCGTCGGGCGTGAACGGCACGGCGCGCGCGAAATCGTAGTAGAAGCCGGTTTCGGTCGCCGGGCCGAAGGTGACCTCGGTTTCGGGATAGAGTTCCTTGACCGCCTCGGCCATCACATGCGCCGCGTCGTGGCGCAGAATCTCGACCCCCTCGGGCATCTCGCGGGTGATGATCGCGACCGCGGCGTCATGGTCGATCAGCGTCGCGAGATCGCGCGGCCGGCCGTCGATCTTGATCGCGACCGCCGCCTTGGCGAGGCCGGGGCCGATCGCCGCCGCCAGTTCGGCGCCGCTGAGCGGGCCGGGAAAGGCGCGCCGGGCGCCGTCCGGCAAGGTTACCGCGATTGGTGTCGGGGAGTGTGCGGGGTGGTCGCTCATCGTTCGGCTATGCTCCGTCGCTAAGTGACGACCGGACGGGGCAGGAAGGTCAACAAAAAACCCCGTCCGTCCAGGGCGGGGTTTGGCGGGTTCGGCCTTGCGTCGGTTCAGCGCGCACGACCTCCCGTCACCCCGCTCTCGGGGGTGGTAGTCGTCGTGCTTGGACCGCGGCCGCGCATCCCGGCAATATCGCGATCGGCCGCCGATTCGTCAAGAGACGCGAGCAACGGGAGCGGTCGTCCGCAACGCCGCGCCGACCAAATGGGCATCGCCGCCGGCGGGTCTTTCAGCGCGCCAGGTCGGCGCCCGCCGACCGTTGCATCGCCGGCGTCCGGGCGATCTCGGCGACCAGCTTGCGGCTGATCGCGTCGGCGAAGGTGCCGAAATCCTCAACCTGCAGCAGAAAGTTGCCGGGGCCGCCGACCACGTTGTCGGCAAAATACTTGGGCAACCCGCCCGGCGGGTGGGTGTGGAAGGCGTATCCGACGTTGGTCTGGTTGTTGATGATCGCGAGCGCGTTGATCGTGATCCCGGCAGCGACCGCCGCGTCGCGCGCTTCGGTAACGGCGCGGCCGGCGTTGCTGGTGCCGTCGCCCGAGACGTCGATGATCCGCTTGTCGCCCTTGGCCGGCGCGGCGGCGAAGCGGGCCACCGCGAAATCGATCGCGCCGCTGATCGAGGTGCGTCCGACATAGGAGCGCGGCGCCGCCAGTATCGCCGCGGCGACTCCGGCCGCGCCTTCCTCGTCGCGCAGCACGGTCCAATCGACGACGATTTTCTGGTCGCTCTCGCCGGCCCATTCGACAAAAGTCAGCGCGATCGCGTGATGCGGGCCGCCGGCGATCGCGCGCAATACCCGCGGATCGGTCATCGCCGCGGCGTAGCCCTTGCGCTGAAGGTTGAATTCGCCGTCGTCGATGCTGCGCGACACGTCGGCCGCGAGAACTAAGAGCACATCGACGTTTTCGGGTCTGCCTTCGGCCTGAACGCGCGGGGCGGCGAGGCCGCTCAGCGCGAGGAGACAGGCAGCGGCGGCGAGCGCGGCGAGCGGGCGCATGGCGGGGCTCAGCCGGCGAGTTCGCGGCGCACGATCGCGGCGCCGGCGGCGAGCGCCTGCAACTTGCCGAAGGCGCGCTCGCGCGGCAGGTATTTCATGCCGCAATCGGGCGCTGCGACGAGCCGCTCGGCCGCGACATGGCGCAAGCCGGCGCGCAGCCGCCGGGCGACCTCCTCGGCGGTCTCGACCGCCGGGTCGTCGAGGTCGAGGACGCCCAGGAGGATCGTCTTGCCGGCTAATTCCTTGAGCACCCCGAGGTCGAGCCGCGGCTGCGCCGCCTCGATCGAGATTTGCTGCGCCACCGTGTCGGCGAGCTGCGGCAGAAACGCGTAGGCGGAGGGCTTGTTGCGCACGCTCGCGGCATAGCCGAAACACAGATGCACGATGGTCGGCCCGGGAATGCCCTGGAGCGCCCGGTTGATCGCCTTGACGCCCCAGCGCGCCGCCTTGTCGGGGGCGGTGCGCACCCACGGCTCGTCGAGCTGAACGACATCGACCCCGGTCGCCTTCAGCGCGCGCAGCTCCTCGTTGACCGCGACGGCGTAGTCGAGCGCCAGCTCTTCTTGGTCCCGGTAGAATGCGTTTTCGGCCTGCTGCGACAGCGTGAAGGGGCCGGGCAGGGTAATCTTCGTCGCATGGCGCGCGTGCGCCCGCAGAAATTCGGCGTCGCGCACCTCGACCGGGCCGCGCCGCGTGATCTTGCCGACCACGCGCGGCACCGGCGTCCGGCGGCCGGTGCTGCCGACGACGCTGCCGGTGCGCTCCGCGTCGATGCCGTCGAGCGCCAGGGCAAAGCGGTTGGAATAGCTCTCGCGGCGGATTTCCCCATCGCTGACGATATCGATGCCGGCGCGCTCCATCTCGCCGATCGCGAGGACCGTCGCGTCGTCCTGCGCCGCTTCGAGGAGCGGCTCCGGCACCCGCCAGATATCGCCCGCACTGACCCGCGGCACGCCGTGCTGCGCCAGCGCGCCGCGGTCGACCAGCCAAAGGGGCTGCGGATAGCTGCCGACCACGGTGGTCGGGATCAAATGCGTCGGATAGGTCATCTGTTCGGCGCCTCGATCAGCATCATGCCGCTGCGAGCATACCCCTTTCGGCGCGTCCGGCGATCCCGGTTATGGCTGATTCTGCAGCGAATCAGCAGCCATGACGCGCGCGACAAGCTGCTCCACCGGCGAAGGCCTTGGCTCTTAACCATAATGCATTGGCCGTCGTTTTGCAAGAACAAAAAATGAACATGCGCTCGCCCAAAACTGTTGTATTCGCCGAGTGAGTCGTCTATTAATACACCGAATACAACCTAAAGATACCGAACGCGCTAGTCGTCGCGCCGTCGCGTAACGGCGACAGGGGGGCTCTAATGCATGGATTTTTGGGCGATTTCGCACAGCGCCGCCGGGCCCGGCAGACGCGCGACGGGTCGGTGTGGTTCGCGGTGCCAGCGAGTCGCATAGGACGCGCTCGCGCGATCGGCGCGGGTCTGCTGCTGGGCCTCGGCATCCCGGGTGCGGCGGCGGGGCAAACCGTGCCCTATAACGCCTTCTATATCGGGCTGGGCGCCAGTTATAATTCGGTCGATTTCGATAATCAGAATATCTTTGGCTTCGCGACGTCCGATGTCTACAAGAACGGCTCGCAGATTTCCAGTGGATCGGCCGGCGGCCCCGGCGATGTCCAGACAAACCGGCAAAACAGCCTGGCGCCCTCCGCCCAGCTGGGATATTTCCAGCACTTTCCGGACAATAATTGGTTATGGGGCGGTAAATTTTCTTATAGCTACCTCGGGACCAATTCGATCGTGCAAAATGTCCTGCTGCCGCAAGCCGGATCGACCACCGATACCGGCAGCAGCACCGCGGTGCCCTTTACCGGCAACGCGGTCATCAGATCCTACCAGACCAATATCACCAACCAGATGGCGTTGACCCCGTATATCGGCCGGTCGTTTGCCAACAGTTTTGTTTATATCGGCGCCGGCCCGACATTGTCGCAGACGAAAACGACGCTCGACGGGGTCATCGGCTTTGCCGACGTGACCGGGATGCCGAGCGATATTTCCGGCCTGCCGCAGAGTTTTTCGCGCTCGAGCTGGGTATTCGGCGGCGCCGCGATGGTCGGCGCGGCCTATTTCTTCGACCCGTCCTGGTTCGTCGATGCCCATTACATGTATTCGATGACCGGCAAGAGCACTAACAACTTTCCCGCGAGCTTCACCAATCCCAACGGCGTCAACGGCACGACAATCGTCGGCAACGGCTACACGACGACCTCGGGCCGCGTGATCTCGCAAGGGGTCATGCTAACGCTCAACAAGGCGTTCTGAGGCGGTGGATAGACTCCAACACTGTTATGGTTCCCTTCCCGTCATGCCCGCGAAAGCGGGCATCCAAGGCGGCGCGCGTTATGCCTGCCACCCCTGGACCCCCGCTTTCGCTTTCGCGGGGAATTATATACCTGCCAAGCACGCTTATTTGACCGGACCCAAGAAGGGGCCTGGAACATACGGCGGATCGCATTCGGATTTCCGGGGATTGTCGCCACATCGGCCTGAGAGCACCACTCCGGTATAGGTCTCGCGCAAATACGGGACGGCCATGATGATGGCTACGATCAGGGCAATAACGACTGCCCCAATCTGCCAAACCTTCATCGTTTATCCTTTGGCTTTTGCTCAGGCTTCACCGTTGTGATCCGCTTCAGGTTCTCGTCGAACATGGCCTCATCCTCGCTCCACTCGGCTTCGCGGGCTACTTCGATGAAGCGTTTTGATTGACTCTTTTTGCCATTTTTAGTTTTGCTGGAGGCCATTGATGCATCCGATTCGAGCGAGCCGTGCAAGTATATAATTCCCCTTTCGCGGGGGTGACGGATGAATGAAGGAAACGGGACTCATCTGTTTGAGCCGGGCCGCTAGCCGCGATACTGGTGCGGGATGCGGCGGATTTCTTCGACGAGGTCGGGGGGCACCTCGCCGACGCCGTCGCCGCGCAGGGTCAGCGCATCGACGAGGCCGCCGAAGCGCTGTTCGATCGCGCCGACGATCTGGTCGTGGCGGCCGACCGCGGCGAAGAGGTGCGCGACATCGTCCGGCACCTCGCGCGCCATCTCGCTCCATTTGCCCTGGCGCACCAGCGCGTTGAGCTTGAGGCCCAGATCTTCGAGGCCGTGCGCCGCCAGCACCGGGTAATACGCCGGGGTCGAGCCGTAGAACGCGACCCGCTGGCGCACCCATTCGAAGCGTTGCGCGACGCTGGCGTCGTCGGGGCCGGTCGCGAGAAAGCCGCCGCCCGATATTTCGTACTGGGCGCGCTTGCGGCCTGCCTTGGCGAGCCCCGCCTCGATCCGCGGCATGATCGCGTCGGTGAGGTACTTCCGGGTGCAGAAGCCGTGCAGCTTGATCCCGTCGCATTCCTCGGCGGCGACCCGCAGCATCGCCGGGCCGACCGCGGCGATCATCACTGCGGGCGGCGGGCCCGCGATCGGCGGTGGCGTGAAGTTCGGCGTCATCAGTGTGAATTTGTAGTGCTGGCCCTCGTAGGCCGGCGTCTCGCCCTCCTTCCAGCAGCGCCAGATCGCGCGCAGCACCTGGACGTATTCGCGCATGCGCGGCGCCGGCGGCGACCACGCCACCGAAAACCGCCGCTCGTTGTGCGCGCGCACCTGCGAACCGAGGCCGACGACAAAGCGCCGGCCGAACGAGGCGGCCATGTCCCAGCCGAGTTCCGCGACCGCCATCGGGGTGCGCGCGAAGGCGATCGCGACGCCGGTGTGGAGCTCGATGCGCTCGGTCGCGGCACCGGCGACCGCCAGCGCGAGGAACGGGTCGTGCTGGTTCTCCATCGCGACGATGCCGTCATAGCCCTGCGCCTCGGCCTCGCGCGCCGCGGCGGGGACACGCCGCAGATCGTGCTGCGGCACCGTGGTGAATACGCGCATCGCTCCCTCCCGGCTTGGCCAGGCGCAGCATAAGGGCTTTTCGCGGCGCGACAAACCGGCCACCCTGCGGCAGCGCTCAGCGGAGGCCGCTTCCATGTCGCAGCCCGTCGATCCGGTCGTCGTCTCGGTCGTGCAGCACCGGCTGCGCGCGATCGTCGAGGAGATGGGGGAGGCGATGCTGCGCACCTCCTACTCGCAGATACTCAATTCGAGCCGCGATTTCTCGACCGCGATCTGCGATCTGGAGGGCAGGCTGATCGCCCAGGCCGAGCATGTCCCGATCCATGTCGGCGCCTTGCCGTTCGCGGCCCGCGCGGTCAGCGAATTCTTCAAGGGCGACATCCATCAGGGCGATGTCTTCCTGCTCAACGACCCCTATCACGGCGGCAACCACCTGCCGGATCTCACCGCCTTCGTGCCGATTTTCGAGGGTGGTGAGCCCCACTTCTGGGCGATCAACCGGGCGCACCAGAGCGATATCGGCGGCGCGACGCACGGCGCCTACAACGCCAGCGCCACCGACATCTGGCAGGAGGGCATCCGCATCACGCCGCTCAGGCTCTACGACAAGGGCGAGGTGCGCCGCGACCTTCTCGAAATGATCGCGACCAATGTGCGCCACCCGCGCGATTTCCGCGGCGACCTCGCGGCGATGATCGGCTCGGCGCGCGTCGGCGAGCGGCGCCTCCTCGCGCTCGCGGCGGAGTTCGGCTGGCCCACGACTTATGCCGCGATCGAGGCGGTGCTCGACGGTGCCGAGCGGCAGACCCGCGCGGTGATCGCGCAATGGAAGGACGGCGTCTACAAGGGCGAGGCGATTCTCGACGACGACGGCCACAAATACGAGGACATTCCGATCCGCGCGACGGTCACCAAGCGCGGCAGCGACCTCAAGATCGACCTCTCGGACTCCCACGAGCAGGTGATCGGCTTCGTCAATTCCTCCTATCCCAACATGCGCTCGGCGGTGGCGGTGGCGCTCTCCTATCTGATCGATCCGCACACGCCCAAGAACGACGGCACCTTCCGTCCGCTGGAGGTG
>DATGFP010000016.1:0-25308 GCA_035309005.1 Allostellaceae bacterium
GGAAACCGCGACCCTCGCGCCACCGGTGAGCGGCGCCGGCGCGGCCGACGATCCGGCCGGGCGGCCGGTCGTGACGCTGCGGCCGGGCGGCCACCGCCGCGCCGAGGGCGGCCACCCGTGGCTTTATTCCAATGAAATCGCGATGGACGCCGCGGCGAAGGCGCTGGCGCCCGGCACGCTGGTGACGCTGCGCCGCGCCGACGAGCGAGCGTTCGGCGTCGCGATGTTCAATCCGCACACCCTGATCGCCGCGCGCCTCCTCGACCGCGACGGCGGCCGCGAGATCGACAAGCGCTTTTTCGCCCGCAGGCTGGAGCGCGCGAAAAAGCTGCGCGATAAGCTCTACGAGAGACCCTATTACCGGCTGGTGCATGCCGAGGCGGACGGCCTGCCGGGGCTCGTCGTCGACCGTTTTGGCGAGGTTCTGGTGGTGCAGGCCAACGCCGCCGGGATCGAGCGCCTGGAGGGGCCGCTGATCGCGGCGCTGCGCGAGGCGCTGTCGCCCAACGCGATCGTGCTGCGCAATGACAGCCCGGCGCGCGCGCTGGAAGGCCTCGCGCTCGAGGTGCGGACCGCGTGGGGCGCGGTCGACGGGCCGGTGGCGCTCGAAGAGGACGGCACGGTCTTTCTCGCCGATGTGTTGGGCGGGCAGAAGACCGGGTGGTTTTTCGACCAGCGCGACAGCCGCGTCGCGCTCGCCCGCCTCGCCGGCGGCGCGCGCGTGCTCGACCTTTATTGCTACAGCGGCGGGTTTGCCGTCGCCGCGGCGCATCGCGGCGCCGCTTCGGTCCTCGCCATCGACAGCTCGGAGCCGGCGCTCGCGCTGGCGATCGAAGCGGCACGGCGCAACGGCGTCGCCGAAGGCTGCGAATTCCGCCGCGGCGAGGTTTTCGCCGAGGCGGCGGCGCTGGGCGCCAAGGGCGAGCGGTTCGATTTGGTGATCGCCGACCCGCCGGCCTTCGCGCGGACCAAGCGCGACGTGCCGGCGGCGCTGCGCGGCTACCGCAAGCTGGCGCGGCTGGCGGCCCAGCTGACCGCGCCCGGCGGCTTTCTCTGCCTCGCGTCGTGCTCCTACAATGTCGGGGCCGCGGAATTCGCCGAGGCGGTGCGCCACGGCCTCGGCGATTCCGGCCGCGGCGCGCGCATCCTGCGAAGCGCCGGCGCCGGCCCCGACCATCCGGTGCATCCGGCGTTGCCGGAGAGCGCCTATCTCAAAACCTTCACCCTGACGCTCGACTGAGCACGCGGGCGGCCTCGCCCCCTCCCTAACCCTCCCCCGCATGCGGGGGAGGGCAGGGTGGGGGTTGCGCTCACCCTGACGCTCGACTGAGGACGCGGGCGGCAACCGCCGGGGCCGGCAGGGTGACGCGAAAGACCGTGCCGCTGCCGGTGGTCTCGACCAGCGTCAGGTCGCCGCCCTGCGCCCGCATCAATTCGCGCGCGATCGCGAGGCCAAGGCCGCTGCCGCCCGGCCGGGCCGAGCCGAAGAACGGCCGAAACAAATTCTCCTGCGCCCGCGGCGGCAGGCCGTGGCCGTCATCGGCGATCTCGATCGCGACGCTGCCCGCGTCCGCCGCGGCGGTGAAGCGCAGATGCCGCGCGCCGGCCTCGACCGCGTTCTGCGCCAGGTTGAGCAGAACCCGGTAGAGCTGGTCGCGGTCGGCCCGCACCGCGAGGCCGGCGGGCAGGTCGAGCTCGACCGTCGGCGGCTCGCCGCCGCTCGCGACGGTCGGCCTGATCTCCTCGATCAGCGGCGCCAAGTCAAAGCGGGCCGGGACGAAGGGCGGCGCCCCCTCGCGCGAAAAATCGAGGGTGCGGGTGCACAGCGCGACCGCCCGGTCGATCGCCTCGAAGAGCCGCGGCGCGACGCGGCGCACCTCCGGGGCGGCGCTGTCGGCGAGCCCGTCGCTGACGAGGCGCGCGGTCGCCAGGATCGCGCGCAGATCGTGGTTGATCTTGGTGACCGCGGTGCCGAGCGCGGCGAGCCGGGCGCGCTGCGCCAGCGCCTGCCGCACGGTTTCCTGCAGCATCGCGAGCTCCGCTTCGGCGGCGCCGATCTCGTCCTGCCGGCGGCTCGGCACGATGCGGCGCGAGGCGTCCTCCGGGTCCTCGCGGAAGAGCGTCATGCTGGCGGTGATGCGCCGGATCGGCCACACCAGCAGCCATTGCAGGCTTAGGTAAACCAGGGCCGCGGTGCTCAGCGCGATCAGGATCGACAATTCGACGATGCGCAGCCCGAACGCCCACATCTCGTGGCGCAGCGGCGCCTCGTCGAGCAGCACCTCGACCGTCGCGTCGGGCTCGCTCGGCGCCACGCCGACCACCCGCATGATCCGGTTGCCGTGCCCGAACAGGGTTTCGAGCGAGCGCTCGATCCAGATCGGGATGTTGCCGCGCCCCATCACGAAGGTGACGTCGGGGTGCGGCGCGACCTTGCTGTCGAGCATCAAGACCATGCCGTTGGGGCGGTGCAGGATGACCGCATGCGCGCCGACATCGGCCAGCAGCCGGGTGGTCAACGCCTGGTCGACCTGGCCGCTCGGGCTGGCCGACAGCGCCAGCGAGGCGAGGTGGCCGGCGGCTAAATGGTTGGCCAGATAGGTCATGCGGAAGCGCGCGACCGAGGGCACAAAGATCAGAAGCTCGCTGACCATCGCGAAAAACAGCATCAGCAGGAGGAGCCGGGCCGAGAGGCTTCGCAGCAGCATCTCTCTCTCCTAGTGGATGAACTCCACCACCTGGTTCCCTTTCGTCATGCCCGCGAAAGCGGGCATCCAGGGCGGCGGGCGTTACGTCTGACGCTTCTGGACCCCCGCTTCCGCGGGGGTGACGGATGAAGGAGTCGACTTAATCTGTTTGAGCTGGACCACTAGCCGAAATGCGCCAGCAGCCGAACGAGGCGGCGGGTGCGCGGCCCGAACAGCGCCGGCGTATAGAAGCTGCCGGCGGCGCGCTTGCCGGCTTCGCCGCGGGTCGGGTAGGGCACGATCAGGTTGGCCATCGCCCCGATCTTGAGTTTCTGCGCGATCGCCAGCGCCCACGGCAGGATCAAGTCGCCGGCCGCCGCGCCGAGGATCGTCGCGCCGAGAATACGCCCATTTCGCCCGGTGACGATCTTGACTTCGCCCGCCGTGTCGCGCTCGGTATGGGCGCGGTCGTTGTCGGCGAATTGCCAGCGCAGCACCCGCACCGCGCCGCGGCTGCGCGCCGCCGCCTCGCTAAGCCCGACCTGCGCCAGTTCGGGGTCGGTGTAGGTCACCCAGGGGAGCGCGCGGTAATCGACCCGCGCCGGCAGCCGGAACAGCGCGTTCCGGATCACGATCCCGGCGTGGTAGAGCGCGACATGGGTAAATTGCGGTCCGCCGGCCGCGTCGCCGATCGCATAGGCGCGGCGGTTGGTGGTGCGCAGCCGCCGATCGACCACGATCCCGGCCGGGGTGGCGGCGATCCCGGCGGCGGCGAGGTCGAGCGCGGCGAGGGTGGGGCGCCGCCCGGTCGCGACCAAGAGGTGCGATCCCGCGATCCGCTCGCCGCCGGCGAGGCTGACCGCGACGCCGCCGGCTTCGGGCTCGACCGCGGTGACCGCGGCCGACAGCCTCAGCGCGATGCCGTCTTGCGCCAGCCGGGCCGCGAGCAGCGCCACCAGCTCGGGGTCGTCGTGCGGCAGGAGCGGCCCGGAATCGATCACCGTCACCGCGGCGCCGAGGCTGCGATGCGCCTGCGCCAGCTCAACGCCGACCGGGCCGCCGCCGATCACGATCAGGTGAGCGGGCAGCGTGCGGTTTTCGAAGACGCTCTCGTTGGTCAGGAACGGCATTTCGGCCAAGCCGGGGATCGGCGGCACGACCGGCGCCGAGCCGGTGGCGATCACAAAGCGGCGCGGCCGGATCAACCGGTCGCCGGCGCGCACCGTGCGGGGATCGAGAAAGCGCGCCTCGGCGGCGATGACCTCAACCCCGAGCCCCGTGAAGCGCTCGACCGAATCGTTGGGCGCGATCCCAGCGATGACCCGCGCGACGCTGTCGGCGACCGCCGCGAAATCGACCCGCGGCGCGCCGTAGGCGATGCCGAACTCGCCGCTGCGCCGCCACATCGCCGCCAGCCGCGCCGTCGCCAGCAGCGATTTCGAGGGGACGCAGCCGTAATTCAGGCAATCGCCGCCCATCCGGCCGCGCTCGATGAGGACCACGCTGGCGCCCATCTGCACCGCGCCGGCCGCGACCGCGAGGCCGCCGGACCCGGCGCCGATGACGCAGAGGTCGGGAGTGAGCGTCGCCTCCCCAGGCATGGCGGATTGTGAGCCGAAACGCGGCCGCAGCGCCAGCCCGGCGCGCGGCCTATTCGTCCCCCTGCTCGTCCTCGTGTTCGTCGGCGTGGCGGAACGGCGAGAATTCCGCGAGATGCTCGATCTTCTGCTCGACCATCTCGCGCTCGCGCTCGACAAACGCCGCGACCGCGCGGCGAAAGCCGGGATCGGGGATCCAGTGGGCGCTGTAGGTCGGCGCCGGCAGATAGCCGCGCTGCAGTTTATGGGTGCCCTGGGCGCCCGCTTCGACGCGCTTCAGCCCGCGCTCGCAGGCGAACTCGATCGCCCGGTAATAGCAGCATTCGAAATGCAGGAAGCGGTATTCGCGGTGCGCCCCCCAGTTGCGCCCGTAGATCGTGTCGCGGCCGAGGATGTTGAAGGCGCCGGCGATGTAGTCCTTGCCGCGCCGCGCCATGAACAGGACCACCTTGTCGGGCATGCGCTCGCCGAGCATCGAGAAGAAGCGGCGGGTCAGATACGAGGACCCCCATTTGCGGTCGGTGGTGCCGAGATAGAGGCGGTAGAAGGCGTCCCACACCTTTTCGGTCAGATCGGCGCCGGTCACCATGTCGATTTCGATGCCGCCGGCCAGGGCCTCGCGCCGCTCTTTCTTGACCGCCTTGCGCTTCCTCGAATTGAGTGCCGCGAGATAGTCGTCGAAATCGCGGTAGCCCGCGTTGGTCCAGTGGAATTGCTGGCCGATGCGCTGCAGGAAGCCGGCCTGAGCGAAGGCCGCGAAATCTTCCTCTCCGGGGAAATTGACGTGCAGCGACGAGAGCTTGCGCTGGCGCGCCAGTTCGACCATGCCGGCGATCAGGTGGCCGCGCGTTTCCGCTGCGGCGCCGGGCGCGACCAGGAGGCGCGGCCCCGGCACCGGGGTGAACGGCACGGCGCACAAAAGCTTGGGGTAATACCGCCCGCCCGAGCGCTCGTAGGCGTCGGCCCAGCCCCAATCGAAGACGTATTCGCCGTAGGAGTGGCTTTTGAGGTACATCGGCACGGCGCCGACGAGCTTGCCGGCGTGGTCGGCCAGCGTCAGGTGCTGCGGCGCCCAGCCGGCGCGCGCGGCGGCCGAGCCGCTTTCCTCGAGCGCATTGAGAAAGACGTGCGACACGGTCGGGTTGAGGTCGCCGGCGCAGGAATCCCATTCTTCGGCGGGGATCTCGCTGATCGCGCCGTGGATCCGCAGCGTGATCGTCTCGGCGTCGTCGCTTGTCGCGCGGCTCATCAGGCGATCTCGAAGGTGGCCTCGACCTCGACCGCGACGCCGGCCGGCAGCGAAGTGACCCCGACCGCGGCGCGGGCGTGCCGGCCGATGTCGCCGAACACCTCGACCATCAGATCGGAGGCGCCGTTGACCACCTGCGGCATGTCGGTGAAGTCCGGGGTGCAGTTGACAAAGCCGCCGAGGCGCAGGCAGCGCCGCACCCGGTCGAGATCGCCGCCGCAGGCGACGCTCAGATGCGCCAGGATGTTGAGGCCGCACAGCCGCGCCGCGTCGCGCCCCTCGGCGATGCCGATTTCGGCGCCGAGCCTGCCGACAAAGCGCACTTCGCCCTGCCACTGGCAGATCTGGCCGGCGATGAACACCAGCGGACCCGCAATGGCGAACGGCACGTAATTCGCCACCGGCGCCGCCGGACGCGGCAATTCGATGCCGAGTTCCTTGAGCCGCGCCGCGATCCTTGCGCTCATCGCCTGCCTCTCTCTAGGCTGAATCCAGGGCGAGATTGCGTCCTCGCCGCGCCCGCCGCAACGACAATCCGCCCAGTTTCGCGGCATGCCGCGAAACTGCCGCATTCGCTCGCTAGCACCCCCCTCGATGCACAAGCTGCACGCTGTTCTACTTTGCCTGATGCTGCTCCCCGGCGCGGCGGCCGCCGCGACTCTCGGCGACGCGCGCACCGGCTTTAGCGCCGACCGCACCCTCGTGATCGACGGGCACAGCTACACAGGCAAAATCTGGGCCATGCCGGGCGAGGAACGCCACGAGCAGGCGATCCAGGCGTTCCGGCCGATCTTTCTGCTGCGCGCCGACAACCCGCTCGGCGAAGTCGTGCTGCCGCAGCTGAAAACGATCGTGCAGTTCGTCATGCCGGCCGAATTGCGCCTCCTCGGCAGCGCCGCATTGAAGCAGCATCCGATCGGCCACGACACGGTCAACGGCATCGCGACGACCAGGTACGCGATCGACGAAAGCGTGCCCGAGGGGCATGCCGCCGGCACGCTGTGGCTCAGCCGCGACGACATCCCGATGAAGCTCGTCGGCACCTTCGCCGGCAACAAGGGCAAGGTCGCGACCGTGCGCTGGGAGCTGAGCCACGTCAAAATCGGGCCGCAGCCGGCGGTATTGTTCGAGGAGCCGCACGGGTTTTCCCGGTTGCCGGCCGAGGCGGTCGCGCCGCTCCTCGGCCTCAAGCTCAAATCCGGCAAGCACTGAAGCTGGGCTCACCCAGTGTCCTGGTCGCCAAGTTTGACGGACCCATGTTTTCCCCGATGTCAGTCCATCCCGGAGCAGGCCGGGACCCATGCATCAACCGTCGCGACCGCTCAGCGATGGGTCCCGGCCTTCGCCGGGATGGACGGATATGGGTTGATTGATCGGTAAAACCTCGCGATGGGACACTAGCGCGTTACGCCGAATTCAATCGTCATTCCCGCGAAAGCGGGAATCCAGGGGCAACCAGCCTACCCTTTGCTCTGGACCCCCGCTTGCGCGGGGGTGACGGGGAGGTTTTCGATCTCAGGGGATCATGCCCCAAGTCGCGGGCTATCGCCCGGTCGCTCGGCGCCGCTATTATCGCCGCGTCACTTCGGAGGGAAGGAGAAGCCCAATGGCGAACGTACCCGGTGCCGTCACCGACCCCAGCCGCATCAAGGGCGGCGTCATCGCGCTGCCGAGCGGCGGCGGCCACATCGCGGCCTATCTGGCGCGGCCGCACCAGCCGGGCAATTACCCCGGCATCGTCGTGATCCAGGAAGCCTTCGGCCTGGTCGACCACATCTGCGACCTCGCCCGGCGCTTCGCCAATATCGGCTATAACGCGGTTGCCCCGGCGCTCTACTGGCGGCGCGGCGCGCCGAAGGACCCGGATGTCATGGAGCAGGTGTTCCCAGTGATGTTCGGGTTGCCCGACAACGAGGCGCTGCAGGACCTGGAAGCCGCGGCCGATTATCTCAACGCAATGCCCGGGGCGACCGGCAAGGTCGGCGCGATCGGCTTCTGCTCGGGCGGCCGGCACACGCTTTTGTTCGCCTGCAACAGCGGCAAGGTTAACGCCGCGGTCGATTGCTGGGGCGGCTTCATCAACCGCGCCACGCCCGACGCCGAAACGACGCCGGCGCGCCCCAAGGCGCCGCTCGACATGGTGGGCCAACTGCATTGCCCGCTCTTCGGCGTCTTCGGCGTCGAGGACCAGAACCCGCCGGTGGCATTGGAGGCCGAACTGAAAAAGCGCGGCCAGGCCGCCCACAAGGACGTGACGACCAAGATCTACCAGGACGCCGGCCACGCCTTCCTCGCCGATTATCGCCCGAGCTACCGCGAGGGCCCCGCGCATCAGCTGTGGACCGACGCCACCGCCTTTTTCGGCAAGCACCTGAAATAGCCCGACATCGTCACCCCCACCCCGACCTTCCCCCGCTCGCGGGGGAGGGAGCCCGTCGGAGCGGTGCCGAGCCGCCCCTCTTAACCCTCCCCCGCAAGCGGGGGAGGGCAGGGTGGGGGTAACCGCCCGATCTCGGCGCCGCCCGCATGCCTTCGATGCCTCCCCGTTGTCATTGCGAGCGAAGCGAAGCAATCTCGCGCTCCTCGCAATGACGAAAGGGTGATCGGCATGGCGCGCAAGGCACTGGAGGTCCAGAGCGTCGCGGAAGCCTATCTGGCGCTCCTCGCCGAGCGCGGCGTCGAATACCTCTTCGCCAACGCCGGCACCGATTTCGCGCCGATCGTCGAGGCTTACGCCAAGGCCGCGCATACCGGGCTCCCCGCGCCGCAGCCCGTGCTCGCGACGCACGAGAACCTCGCGATCTCGATGGCGCACGGCTATGCCGCCGCCTCGGGCCGGGTGCCGGCGGTCATGGTGCATGTCAGCGTCGGCACCGCCAATGCCCTCTGCGGTGTTTTCAACGCGGCGCGCGCCAACGTACCGATCCTCGTCACCGCCGGGCGCTCGCCGTTGACCGAGGAGGGCCTCCCCGGCGCCCGCGACACCTACATCCACTGGGCGCAGGAGATGTTCGACCAGGCCGGCATGCTGCGCGAGATCGTCAAGTGGGATTACGAACTGCGCAACGGCACCCAGCTCGAAACCGTGGTCGACCGGGCGCTCTCGATCGCGACGAGCCCGCCCGAGGGGCCGGTCTATCTCTCATTGCCGCGCGAGGTCCTGGCCGAGAAGCTCGCGGGCTTTGCGATGGATGCGCCGTCGCGCCATGCCGCCGCCTCGCCGCCGGCGCCCGACCAGGGTGCTATCGTCGCCGCCGCCGAACTTCTCGCCGCGGCGAAAAAGCCGCTGATTGTCACCGCTGATACCGGACGCGAGCGGGTCGCCGTCGCCGCCCTGGCGGAATTCGCCGAGCGCTTTGCGATCCCCGTCGTCGAGCACCGCCAGCGACATTTGAACCTGCCGGCCGACCACCCATGCCATCTCGGCTACAACCCCGGCGCGCTCCTCGCCGAGGCCGACGCGATCCTCGTCATCGACTGCGACGTGCCGTGGACGCCGAGCCGCCAGGCGCCGCCGCCCGACTGCAAAATCGTCCATGTCGGCGTCGACCCGCTCTACAGCCGCTACCCGATCCGCGGCTTTGCCGCCGACGTTGCGATTACCGGCGCGACGCGGCTGGTCCTGCCGGCTCTCGGCCAGGCGCTCGTGCCGTTTACCGACGCGATGCCGATCGCGGCGCGACGGAAGGAGTTGGCCGAACGCCGCGAGGCGATGTGCGCGGGCTGGCAGAACGCGCGCGACGAGGCCCGGGACATGCGGCCGATCAGCCCGATCTGGGTCAGCGCCTGTCTCGCGGCGGCGCGAGACCCCGCTTCGGCGATCGTCAACGAATATACGCTGCTGCCCGAGCATTGCCCGTCCGTCCTGCCCGGCTCGTTTTTCGGGTCGAGCCCGGCGGCGGGGCTCGGCTGGGGCGCCGGCGCGGCATTGGGCGTCAAGCTCGCCGAGCCGGGCCGCCAGGTCATCGCGGTGCTCGGCGACGGCTCCTACCTCTTTTCCAACCCCGTGGCGGTGCACCACGCCGCCGCGCTGCACCGCCTGCCGGTGCTCTTCGTCGTCGTCAACAACGCGATGTGGGGCGCAGTGCGCCGCGCCACCCTCAGCATGTACCCGCAGGGCGAGGCCGCGCGCAGCAACCGCCCGCCCTTCATCGACCTCGACGAACTCCCCGCCTTCGAACAGGTCTGCGCCGCCGCCGGCGGCTACGGCGAGCGCGTCGAGGACCCGGCCCAACTCCCCGCCGCCCTCCAACGCGCCCTCCACGCCGTCACCACCGAAAAACGCCAGGCCCTCCTCAACGTCATCTGCCAAGGCGGCGGCGGCGGGTGACGGGTTGCCCCTCACCCTCCCATCGCTTTGCGACGGGCCCCTCCCTCTCCCCGCTCTGCGGGGCGAGGGGTTGTCGTGCCACGGCCATGCCGCCGCGCTCCCTCTCCCCGCGTGCGGGCAGAGGGTCGGGGTGAGGGGCGAGCGGTGATCAAGGCACTCGCCCGAGCGGTGTGGACCAAAGGCCTGCCGGAAACAATCGTCATCCCCGCGCAAGCGGGAATCCAGGGGTAACCAACCTGTCGCTTGCCCTGGCCCCCCGCTTCCGCGGGGGTGACGGGGATGTGTACGACCCCATCGGCAAGCGTTTACCCTTTAAAATGCCGCATGAAGTGCGCGTAGACCGCGTCCGGCGCCTCTTCGGGGACGTAGTGGCCGCAGGGGAGGGGGCCGCCGGTGGCGTCGGTGGCGTAATTCTGTTGCCAGACCGCCAGCACGTCGCCGTGGACGCCTTCGGTGTGGCTCCGGGCGCCCCAGAGCACCAATAGCGGCACGGTGATTTTCCTCCCCGCTGCGAAATCGGCGGTGTCCATCTCGAAGTCGCAGGTGGCGCAGGCGCGGTAGTCGGCGCACGAGCCCTTGATCGTCTTCCAGTTGAAGCAGCGGACGTATTCGGCGAAGGCCTCGGGGTCGAAAATGCCGAGGCCGATCCCGGGCTTCGAGAGTTTCTTTTCCATGAACCAGTGCGCCCCGACCCCGGCAAGGAGGCGCTCTGGCAGATCGTAGGGCTGCGCCATCAAGGCCCAATGCCACGAGCGCAAGGCCCATTCGCGCGAGGTGTGGGTCCAGATGTGGTGATTGGGCAGGATGTCGAGGAGCGCGGCGCGCTTCACCCGGTCGGGGTGGTCGAGGCACATGCGCGCGGTGGTGCGGGCGCCGCGGTCGTGGCCGGCGACAAAGAACTCGCGGTAGCCGAGGCTCTCCATCACCGCGACCTGGTCCTGCGCCATCGCGCGGAACGAGTAGTTGAGATTGTTCTCCCCGGCATCGTCGGGGCCGACGCTGTCGCCGTAGCCGCGCAGATCGGGGCAGACGACATGGAAATCTTCGGCGAGGCGCCCGGCGATCTTGCCCCACGAGGCGTGCGTCAACGGGTTGCCGTGCAGCAGGAGCAAGGGCGGGCCGTCGCCGCCGTGCCGCAGGTTGATCCGCGCGCCGCCGAAATTGGCGGCCGGGGTTTGGATTTCGCTCTTGGTGAATCCCTCGAACATTGCGCGCTTCCTCCACCGTGGCCACCTTAGCGCTGATCCTCTACCGCGCGGCCGCCGGAGGCAACGATCGCGGCGCGATGCAAGGCCGTGCGGGTTGCGGGCGGAGAGGTGGGGTTATACGTTGGCAATGTGCGCTATCTGAGTACCCGCGATCCGCGGCCGCTTCCGGCCGCCCACACCTTCGAGGACGTGCTGTTGGCCGGCCTCGCCGAGGATGGCGGGCTTTATGTGCCGCAGAGCCTGCCGCTGCTCGATCTCAAAGCGCTGTCCGGGCTGCCTTATGCCGAGCTGGCGGCGCGGGTTGTCGCGCCGTTCGCCACCGGCAGCTTCGCCGCGGCCGAGTTGCGCGAATTGTGCGAGGCGGCCTACCTGGGGTTCGGCCACGAAGCGGTGGCGCCGCTGGTGCAGCTCGACGAGCGGCTGTGGCTGCTCGAGCTCTTCCACGGGCCGACCCTGGCCTTCAAGGATCTGGCGCTGCAGCTGGTCGGCCGCCTGTTCGATCGCGCGCTGGCGCGGCGCGGCGAGCATGTGACGATCGTCGGCGCGACCTCGGGCGACACCGGCTCGGCCGCGCTCGCCGCCTGCCGCGACAAGGCGGCGCTCGACATCTTCATGCTCTATCCCGCGGGCCGCATCTCCGAGGTGCAGCGCCGGCAGATGACGACCGTCGAGGCGGAAAACGCCTACGCGCTGGCGATCGAGGGCAATTTCGACGACTGCCAGGACATCGTCAAGGCGCTCTTCGCCGACACCGCGCTGCGGCGCGAGCTCAACCTGTCGGCGGTCAACTCGATCAACTTCGCCCGGGTCGCGGCGCAGATCGTCTATTATTTCGCGGCCGCCCTGGCGCTCGGCGCGGCTGCCGGGCGGGCGGTATCGTTCAGCGTCCCGACCGGCAATTTCGGCAACGTCTACGCCGGCCACCTGGCGCGCGCGATGGGCCTGCCGGTCGAGCAACTGGTGATCGGCACCAACGACAACGACATCCTCGCGCGCTACCTGGCGACCGGCGACATGCGCGTCGCGCCGGTGGTGGCGAGCCTCAGCCCGAGCATGGACATCCAGGTGGCGAGCAATTTCGAGCGCCTGCTCTTTGAATTGAAGGCGCGCAACGGCGCCGCGGTCGCCGCCTCCCTGCAGGCGTTTCGTTCGAGCGGCGCGCTGCCGGCCGACGAGCAGGCGTGGCGCGGCGCGCGCGCGCTCTTTTCCGGGCACCGGGTCGACGACGCTCTGACCCTCGCGACGATCGCCGACGCCTATCGCGGCACCGGGCTCCTGATCGATCCGCATACCGCGGTCGCGCTCGCCGCGGCGCGCGCCGAGATCGCGGCAAGCCCGGGCGGCGCGCCGCTCGTCGCGCTGGCGACCGCGCACCCGGCGAAATTTCCCGACGCGGTCGAGCGCGCCACCGGCATACGCCCGGTGCCGCCCGCCGCCCTCGCCGACATCATGGACCAGCGCGAACGCATCACCACCCTGCCCAACGACGCCGCCGCGGTGGCGCGCTTTGTGCGCGCCCATGCCCGGCGCACGCGGCCAACCCTGGGAGCGGCATGACCACACAACTCGCCACGCTGAGTAACGGCTTGCGCATCGTCACCGACCGGCTCGACACGGTCGACACGGTCTCGCTCGGCCTCTGGGTCGATGTCGGGACCCGCCACGAGGCGCCCGAAGTCAACGGCGCGGCGCATTTCCTCGAACACATGGCGTTCAAGGGCACCGAGCGGCGCAGCGCCCGCGCGATCGCCGAGGAGATCGAGGCGGTCGGCGGCCACCTCAACGCCTATACCTCGCGCGAGAGCACCGCCTACTACGCCAAGGTATTGAAGGAGGATGTGCCGCTGGCGCTCGACATCCTCGCCGACATCCTGATGCATTCGAGCTTCGATGCGCAGGAGCTGGAGCGCGAGCGCACGGTCATCCTGCAGGAGATCGGCCAGGCCAACGACACGCCGGACGACATCATCTTCGACCATTTCCAGGAGCGCGCCTTTCCCGACCAGGCGATGGGCCGGCCGACGCTCGGCAGCCCGGAGATCATCCGCCGCCTGTCGCGCGAGGATGTTATCGCCTATCTGCGCGACCATTACGGCGCGGCGCGCATGGTGTTGTCGGCCTCGGGCAATTTCGACCACGACCGGCTGGTCGACCTGGCCGACAAGCTGCTGTCGGCGATGCCGGCAACCGGGGCCAACGGGAACTCGCTCGTGACCGAGCCGGCGCGCTACATCGGCGGCGAGATGCGCGAGGACCGCGACCTCGAACAGCTGCATCTCGTGCTGGGCTTCCCCGGCCTCGCGCTCGGCGACCCAGATTATTATGCGGCGACGGTATTGTCGACCGCGTTCGGCGGCGGCATGTCGTCCCGGCTCTTCCAGGAGGTGCGCGAGAAGCGCGGCCTGGTCTATACGATCCATTCCTTCGCGCACGGCTATCGCGACGGCGGGCTCTTCGGCATCTACGCCGGCACCGGCGAAGAGGAAGCCGGCGAGATCATGCCGATCCTGTGCGAGGAGACGCTGCGCCTCGCCGACGGCCTCGATGCGGTAGAGCTGGCGCGCGCCAAGGCGCAGATGAAGGCCGGCCTCCTGATGTCGCTGGAGAGCACCGGGGCGCGCTGCGAGCAGATGGCGCAGCACATGCTGATCCACGGCACCCCGTTCGACCCCGCCGACATGGTGCGCCGGATCGAAGCGGTCGACGACGCCGCGATCGGCCGGGTCGTCGCCGGCTGGAGCGCCGCGCCGCCGACCCTGGCGGCGCTCGGGCCGACCGGACGCCTCGAGGATTTCGACCGGCTGCGGGCCAGGCTGGCGGCCTGAGGCGGCCTGAGGCGGCCAGAGGCGAAGGGCAGGGCGAAGGGGGGCAGGAACGGCAGATGGCGGCGCAGCGCAAGACCTTTCCGCGGCTGTTCCTGGCGCGGGCCGAGCCGTTCCGGCTGTCCGGCGAGCGGGTCTTCGTGCGCCCGTCCGAGCGCGGCGACTATGAGGAATGGGCGGCGCTGCGGGCGCGCTCGCGCGGCTTTCTCGCGCCGTGGGAGCCGAGCTGGCCGCCCGACGCGCTGGCCCGCGCCAGTTTTCGCGCCCGCGTCGCCCGCTATGCCGAGGATTGGCGCACCGACCAGGGCTACAATTTCTTCATCTTCCGCGAGGACGAGACGCTGGCCGGCGGCATCGGCCTCTCCAACGTCCGCCGCGGCGTCGCCGAGACCGCCAGCCTGGGCTACTGGATCGGCGAGCCCTTCGCCCGCCAGCGCCTGATGAGCGCGGCCTTGCCGCTGGTCCTCGACTTCGCCTTCGACCGGCTGCGCCTCCACCGGGTCGAGGCCGCGTGCCTGCCGACCAACGTGCCGAGCCGCGCCCTCCTGATGCGCACCGGCTTCCAGCAGGAAGGCTACGCCCGCAACTACCTCTTGATCGACGGCAAATGGCAGGACCACCTCCTCTTCGCGATCCTACGCGAAGACTGGCGCCCCTGAGCCAGGCCAATCGCCCCGACCGCTCGATACCGGCCGCTCGCCGGTCCAAAGCTGCTTCCCGGGGACACTCCCAGGACTAACTCGACGGAGGCTCGGATGAATCGACGCCAACTATTTGTGTCGACGGCCAAAGCGGCCCTGGCAAGCGCCGTTGGCGGTGCGGGGTTGGTGCACGAAGCGCAGGCGCAAGCGCAAGCGCCGGCACCAAATCAGATCGCAGCCCAAGGGACGAAACCCAACGTCGTGTTCATCCTTGCCGACAACGTCGGTTACGGCGATCTCGGATCGTATGGCGGCGGCGAGTTAAGGGGCTCCCCGACGCCACGCCTCGACCAGATGGCCCGCGAAGGCTTGCGTCTGACGCAATTTCTGGTAGAGCCCAGCTGCACGCCGTCTCGGGCGGCGTTGATCACGGGGCAATATTCGATCCGCAACGGTCTGTCGCTCATCGCCTTGCCGGGCAGCCCCAATCAGCTCTCGGCAAAAGCCTACACGCTGGGGCAGTTGTTCAAGGACGCCGGCTACGCGACGGCCATCTTCGGCAAATGGCACCTCGGCGAAGACCCGCAGGCCGTACCGACCGCGCACGGCTTCGACGAGTTCTACGGCATCCCGCCCAACACCTCATGGAGCGATACGCTGACCGTCCCGCAGATTTTGATGACGCACTCCTTTGATGCGCCCGAAAGCGCCCTGCTTGAGAAGGGGCCGTGGATCGTGCAGCAAAAAGCGGGCGGCCCGATGCAGCGGGTTAAGCCCTTCACGCCCGAGGTCCGCGCAGAGATCGATAACGATCTGACCGACCGCTCCGTCGCGTTCATGAAACAGCAGCAGGCCGCCGGCAAGCCGTTCTTCCTTTACCTCCCGTTCTCGATGGGGCATGCGCCGAATATTCCATCCAAGCAATTCGCCGGCAAGTCGCGCATCGGGAATTACGGCGACAAGATCATGGAGGGCGACTACCACGTTGGACAGGTGCTCGATACGCTGAAGGAACTCAAGATCGACGGCGACACCATCGTGGTCTTCGCCTCCGACAATGGTCCGAGTGGCTGGATTCTGCGGGAATTGGGCAATTTGGGGTCGCCCGACATGGGCAGCCCGGGTCCCTTCCGGGGCGAACTAGGGGAGGCGACCGAAGGCGCGATCCGCACGTGCTGCATCATCCGCTGGCCCGGGCATATCGCCCCGGACACGACCTCCTACGCCATGTTTTCCGAGATGGATTTTCTGCCGACCTTCGCGGCCATCCTCGGAGCGAAGCTGCCCACGGATCGCCCGATCGACGGCGTGGACCAGACGGCGGTGCTTTTAGGCAAGAGTGAAACGGGAGCGCGTGAATCGCTGCTCACCTTCATCGGGCCTGATCTGGTGGCCGCGCGTTGGAAGCAGTGGCGCTACTACTTCGAGGACATGCATTTGACCGGCACCGGGCAGCAAATGCTCGGCGGGGTTTACACGGGCAACAGCCCTATGTACCTCCCGAAAGTTTACAACATCGAGATGGACCCGCACGAAGACCTGAATGTCGGCGGCAGTTTCATCTTCATGGCGGGGCCAGCCTACAAGGTCGTGGAGGAATACCTGGTGTCGGTCAAGAAGTATCCGAACCCACCCGCCCCCAACCTCACGCACTTCAAGGCCGATTGATCGAGGGTGTTCCGACTCGACAATTCTTATCCGGGGGCGAAAGCAAAATGCGCACGGGCTTCGTGAACCTTGGCCTCAAAGCGGGCATTTTCCTCAGCGGATTAATCTTGCTGTTCGCCCCGAACCTGGCCGGGGCGCAGCCATATGAAACCCCGGATACCTGGGGCGGCGACATTCTGACCCGACCCCGCCTCACCGGCGACTGGGGCGGGTTGCGCGATGACCTCGCGAAAAAAGGGGTCGTGCTCGACGTGGACCTGCTTGCGACCCCCCAGAGCGTTTTGAGCGGCGGCCGCGGCACCGGCGGCAATTTCTGGGGCAATGTCGATTACACGCTCAATATCGACACGCAGAAGGCTGGTCTGTGGCCTGGCGGCTTCTTCAAGTTCGAGGGTGACACCGGCTTCGGGAGCAACGTGTTCCATGATGCGGGCGCGATAGTACCGGTAAACACTGCGGCGCTTTTGCCTGCGCCAAACGACCGCACCTCCGCGCTCATGAACGCGACATTCACACAGTTCCTCAGCCCCCAATTCGGCCTGTTCGCCGGCAAGATTAACACGTTCGATTTGGGCGAGACTGAGTTCTACGGCGACTACCACACGCAGTTCCAGAACACCGCACTCGTCATCCCAATGACCCTCGCCCAGGTGCCGATTTCTTCGTTCGGAGGTGGCATCATCGCTCTGCCGCGAGAAGATATTATCCTGTCGGGGTTGGTGCTCGGCGCGAACGGGACACCGACGAGTGACAGTTTGAGCCAGGCATTCAGCAACGGCGTCGTGGTCGTGGGCAGTGGCCAGTTGACGATCAAGCCGTACGGGCTCGTCGGTCATCAGGGCCTCGGGTTCACCTGGAGCGACCAGGACCAGCTTTCGCTCTCTCAGGATCCTTCCAACATCGCTCGCTTGCTCTTGACCGATCGCTTTCCCCGGCTGGCGAATCCCGGTCCCATCTTGACGGGCATCCTTCAGCAAACTTTCCCAGCGCTGCTCACTCCAACACAACCCGCCAACCGCAGCAACAGCAGCTGGTCGATGTACTACGGGTTCGATCAGTATTTCTGGCAGCCCGACGGCGACCCGAAGCACGGGATCGGCGTTTTCTTCAATTTCGGGGCCTCCGACGGCAACCCGAACCCGATCAAGTATTCATTCGTCACGGGTATCGGCGGCAAGGGCATGATACCAGGCCGCGCCGACGACACTTACGGCATCGGCTTCGCGCGAACACAGTTCAGCAGCGATTTCGTTCCGTTCTTGCGTCAGGCACTCAACCTCGGCCTCGAACACGAGGACGCGATCGAGATGTACTACAGCGCCGCGCTGACTCCCTGGCTCAGCGCGACTGCCGACCTCCAAATCATCGATCCGGGCCTCAAAAAGACGCTCAGTCCATCCTCCTCCCTGCTGCTTCCGCAACTCGCGAATATCAATACCGCCGTCGTGGCCGGAACCCGCCTTCGTGTTCGGTTCTAGAATGGCCTGGCGCCGCGGGCCCCAGGGCCGGCGTTAGGTCGACGGGGGGCGGGGCGGTTGCCGGGGGCGGGGGCTGGCTGCAGATTTGCTGCAGGAGCAGCCAACGGGGCCGCTCTCGGGTCAGGCGTGGGTGGGTCAGGTGTAGCCGGCGTCGCTGGTGAGCATCGTCTCGTCCGGCATTCGGGCGCGGATGGGACCAGCCAGGAATTTAAAAACGCGGGTGCGCTAACAGGTTACAGGGGCGCCCCGGTCGTGCGCGCCCCTGGGTGCGCTGTGCGGTGCGTCAGCAGCGGTGCCAGTCGCACCAGTTACGCCGCGGATCCGCGCGCCAGGCGGGATTCCAACCCGGACGCCAGCGGTGGGGATACCACGTTCTGCCCCACCAGAACCCAACGCCGGGCGCGACATAGACCCCGACGCGCGGTCCGGGTCCGCACCATCGATGCGGTCCGCACCACCACGCGTCAGCATTGGTCGCCGGCAGAGCAAATCCGATGCCGAGCGCCAGGACGAGAGCGGAGAGAAGCACTTTCATGCCGGAGCGAACGGTCGACCGCGACGGGTTATTCCCCAGGGGCAAGAAAAAAGCCGCTGAAAGCGGCAGCCCGGGTGGTCCGCAGCGGTCCTTCCGCTGCAGGAGCAGCCCACGGGGCCGCTCCCGGGTCGGGCGTGGATGGGTCAGGCGTGGCCGGCGTCGCTTGACAGCATGGTCAGGTCGATGCCGAGCTTTTTCAGCGCGCGCTGCCATTTGGCGGCGAAATTGTCGTCGAACAGCAGGTCTGAATCGGCCGCCACCGAGAGCCAGCCATTGGCGCCCATTTCGGCGTCGAGCTGGCCCGGCGCCCAGCCGGCGTAGCCGAGCGCGAGGAGGCTGCGGCGCGGCCCCTCGCCCTTGCCGATCGCGCGCAGGATGTCGAGCGTCGCGGTCAGCCCGAATTCGTCGCCGACCACCAGCGTCGCCTCTTCGCGGTAATCGGCGGTGTGCAACACAAAGCCGCGGCCGGGCTCGACCGGTCCGCCGAAATGCACCGGGCGGGCGCCGCCGCTGGCGCTCGGCGCGAGCTTCAGATGGGTCAGGAGTTCGTCCATCGTCAGCGAGTCGAGCAGCTTGTTGATGACAATACCCATCGCCCCCGCGTCGCCGCTATGGGCGCAGATGTAGACGACCGAGCGGGCGAAGCGCGGGTCCTGCATCTGCGGCATCGCGACGAGCAGCTGACCGGTTAGCGATGTCATCCGTGGCCTCCGCTGCGCGGGTTGCCCGCCGAGGCGCGAACGCGAGGCTCGCGCGATCCGTTCCGCCCGCGAGGATAAGCCGGCCCGGCCGCCGGACGCAAAGGGAGAGGCCGCTCGGCGGCAGTAGGGCGGCGCGGCATCCTTGGCGCGGCGTTTACGGCGCGCCCCGGGCTATGCTATCGGTGGCGCCCCCCGCGCCGCCGAGAGCCTCGCGCGGCGCCAAGAATTTCGGAGGCCATCCCATGACGATCAAGGTCGGCGACAAGGTGCCCGCGGCGACGCTGCGCTATCTCGGCCCCGACGGACCCAAGGAGATCACCACCGACGAATTGTTCGGCGGCAAGAAGGTCGCGTTGTTCGCGGTGCCCGGCGCCTTCACGCCGGCCTGCTCGCAGCGCCATTTGCCGGGCTATGTCGAGAAGGCGGGCGACATCAAGGCGAAGGGCGTCGATACGGTCGCCTGCGTCGCGGTCAACGACGTCTTTGTGATGAACGCCTGGGGCAAGGCGCAGAACGTCGGCGACAAGGTGATGATGCTGGCCGACGGCAGCGGCGAATTCGCCAAGGCGCTCGGGCTCGAACTCGACATGCGGGCGCGCGGCCTGGGCGTGCGCTCGCAGCGCTATTCGATGCTGGTCGACAACGGCACGGTGAAGAGCCTCAACGTCGAGCCGCAGCCGGGCTCGGTCGAAGCTTCCGGCGCCGAGGCGATGCTGAAGGCGCTGTAAGGCCCCTCAAAGCTCGCGGGTGCGGCGGTCGAGCGCGGTCTGCCACAGCGTCTCGCGGTCGGCGTCGAACACGAGAGCGGGATCGGCGGTCGCGGTGAACCAGTCGTGCCGCGCGATCTCCGCTTCGAGCTGGCCGGCGCCCCAGCCGGCATAGCCGAGCGCGAAGAGGTATTTCGCCGGCCCCTTGTGCCGCCCGATGTCGCGCAGCAATGCTTTGCTCGCGGTCAGCGCGATGCCGCCCGCCACCGCCAGCGTCTCGGGGCGGCGGTAATCGCTGCCGTGGATCACAAAGCCCAATTGCGGCTGCACCGGGCCGCCGAGATAGACCGGGATCGCGCCGGGGAGCGCGGCGTCGGCGGATTTGTCATCGCCCTTCTTGCCCGGACCTGCGTCCTTGCCGCCGCTCTCGGCCAGTAGGGCGGCGAGCGGGCGCTCGCCGAGCGGGTGGTTGATCACGATGCCGAAGGCGCCGCTCTGGTCGTGGCGCACCAGCAGGATGACGCTGTGGTAAAAGCGCGGGTCCTGGATCGCCCGCGAGGCGACGAGCAATTGCCCCGCCGGCGGATCGGCGGCAGCGGGCGGTGGGGCGTCGGCGGCCGGTGCGGGAAGCGCGCCCGCCAGGGCGGCGGCGCCGGCCAGCGCGGCCAACCAGCAGATCAGTTTCCCGGCGATCTTCCTGGCGATCTTCATTGTCATTGCGAGCGAAGCGAAGCAATCTCGCGGCCGATAATGCCTCAATTCCGCCGGGATTGCTGCGTCTCCCTCGGGGCTCCGCGCAAATGACAGATGCCGCACCGAAGCAAGCCGGCGAGCTCGATCTGCCCCTCGCGCCGCTGGCCGATTGGCTGGCGGGACACGTCGCGGGATTTCGCGGCCCCCTCGCCGCCGAGCGTTTCGCCGGCGGCCAGTCGAACCCGACCTACCGGCTGACCGCCGCCTCGGGCGCCTATGTGTTGCGGCGCAAGCCGCTCGGGCCGTTGCTGCCGAGCGCGCATGCCGTCGAACGCGAGTTCCGGGTGATGCGGGCGCTCGCCGATACTGCCGTGCCGGTGCCGCGCGTCGATGCGCTGTGCGAGGACGACAGCGTCATCGGCAGCGCCTTCTACGTCATGGAATTTCTCGACGGCCGGATCTTCTGGAACCAGCGCCTGCCGGGCATCGCGCCTGCCGAGCGCGGCTGCATGTTCCAGTCGATCAACGCGGTCATCGCGGCGCTGCACTCGGTCGATTGGCAAGCGGCCGGGCTCGGCGATTTCGGCCGCCCGGGCAATTACATGGGTCGCCAGATCGCGCGCTGGAGCCGGCAATACCGCGCCTCGGAAACCACGCCGATCGCGGCGATGGACGCGCTGATCGACTGGTTGCCGCGGCATCTGCCGCCCGAGGGCGCCGCGGCGATCGTGCATGGCGACTACCGGATGGACAATCTGGTTTTCCATGCGAGCGAGCCGCGGGTGATCGGCGTCCTTGATTGGGAATTGTCGACGATCGGCGATCCGCTCGCCGATTTCGCCTACCACGCGATGAGCTGGCGGGTGACGCCGGAACTCTTCCGCGGCCTCGCCGGCATCGACTTCGCGGCCGCCGGGATCCCGGACGAAGCGGAATATGTCGCATCCTATTGCCGGCGCACCGGCCGCACGGCGATTCCCAATTGGGAATTCTACATGGTCTACAGCCTCTTCCGCATCGCCGCGATCCTGCAAGGCATCGCCAAGCGCGCGATCGAGGGCACCGCGGCGAGCCGGGAAGCGGCCGAGATGGGCGCGCTCGCCGGCCCGCTCGCCGAGCAGGCCTGGGCGCTGGCGCGCGCGCTCGGCGGCTGAAGCGGCTGGCCCACGCTCATGCACATTCTGCTGCGGATCCACGAGCTGCGAAACAACGGCGCCGTCTACGCCTTGCTGCACTATGCCGAGCATCTGGCGGCGAGCGGGCACCGCGTGGTGTTGTCGGTCCCGGCGGGCGGCTCGCCGGCGCTGCGCGAGCGCTTTCTCGCCGCCGGCGTTGCGATCGATCATGACACGGATCTCGACCTCGCCGGCTTCGACGTCGCGATCGTCAGCACGATCCTCAACGGCGCGGACGTGGAAGCGCTGTCGCGGGCGATGCCGGTGGTGTGGTCGATCACCGAGCGGCGGCAGCCCGCCTGGGACGACCCGCCCGGGCGGCTGCGGCAGCTGTTCTCGTGCGCCACCAAGATTGTCTTCCCAGCCTATTGGCTGGTCTACGAATACGCCGACATCCTCAGCGTCTCGGCGCCCTACCTCGCCGACGTCGTGCCGATCGGGTTCAAGCCGGTCGCCTACCCGCCGCGAGAGGCGCGCGACGACGGCGTCTTTCGCATCCTCTGCGTCGGCTCGCTCTATCCGCGCAAGCGCCAGATCGACCTGATCAACGCGGTCAGGATGCTGAACGACCCCCTGGTCCATTGCCTCTTTGTCGGCGACACCTATGCGGTGGGCGCGGCGGACTTGTCCTATGCGCGCAAAAACCCGCAGCAATTCACCTTCATCAACCCCGGGGAGCGGGCCGAACTGCAGGCGGTCTACCGGGAATGCGACATCTTCGCGCTGCCCTCCGAAGATGAAACCTTCGGGATGTCGGCGATCGAAGCGGGGCAGGCCGAACTCCCGGTGGTGGTCTCCGACCTGCCGACCTATCGCTATATCTGGCAGGATGGACGCAACGCGCTGGTTTACCCGGTGGGCGACGTCCCGGCCCTGGCCCGTTGCATCAAGCGGCTCAAGGACGACCCGGAGCTGCGCCGCGAGCTTGGCCGGCGGGCGCGAAATGTTGCCCAGTGCCTGTCGTTCGAGGCCTATGCGAGGCGCTTCGACGCGACCCTCGCCGACGCCATCGCGCGGTCGGGAAGCGGGCGCTAGCGGGCACGGCGGGCTCAGTTCGCCGGCCGGCCGAGGCCGGTCCATCCCATCTGATAGCCCGACAGCACCCGCTGCGCGCCGATCTGCGCCGCATATTCGGCGATCAGCAGCCCCTTGCCGCCGATCCGCGGCTGCGACATCAGGCGCAACTCGCCGGCCGCTTGCGGCACCGCGAGAACCGACATCGGCGAATCGTCGACCACGACCAGCGTCTCGGCGCTCAAGAGCGGCGCGATCGCGGCCAGCTCCTTCAGATGGTGAATGGCGCTCGGCAGCGGATTGGCAAAATCGACATCGAACGAGTCGAGATACAGGAGGTCGATCGCGGCGAGGTTCGGCGGCGGCCGATCGGCGAGCGATTTCAGGAACCTGACGCTGTCGCCGCAGTGCAGTTGCACCCAGTCCTCGGTCATCGAACGGCAGAGGCCAACCGCCTGCGGATCGAGGTCGACCGAATAGACCACGCACCCCGGATGGTATTGCGCGTATTTGGCCCAGAGCAGCGTGCTGCGGCCGTCACCCCAATCGCTGTTTTTGCGCATGCAGCCGGTTTCGACGATCCCCGGCGGCCGCTCGAGGCGGTCGAGATGGGCGAAAATCTGGCGAAAGCCGTCGGCGCGAAACGACAAATGTGGCGCCGCCTCTTCGTCGAAATATTTCCAGAACCCGGAGGCGGGCGACACGATCACGGCCGCCCCGCGCGGGTGTTGCGGCGGCGCACCGCCGGCGCCAGGACGCAGAGGATCTCGAACATCATCGTCGCGCCGACCAGCGCGGTGTTGCCGCTGGGGTCGAACGGCGGCGCGACCTCGACGACATCGCCGCCGACGAGGTCGAGCCCAGCGAGGCCGCGGATCATGTGCTGCGCCTCGGCGGTCGAGAAGCCGCCGATTTCCGGGGTGCCGGTGCCGGGCGC
Organism: Allostellaceae bacterium; assembly: GCA_035309005.1. GTDB lineage: Bacteria > Pseudomonadota > Alphaproteobacteria > ATCC43930 > CGMCC-115725 > DATARH01. The sequence goes on from DATGFP010000016.1 coordinate 23,444, forward strand.
GTAGACCGGGTCGAGCCCGTCGACGTCGAAAGTGACGTAGGTCGGGCCGTCGCCGACGATCCGGCGCGCCTCGGCGACCACCGCCTCGGGGCCGAGCCGGAAGAATTCCTCGATATGGACAATGCGGATGCCTTGGCTCTCGGCCCAGTCCTTCTCGCCCGCCTCGTACATCGAGCCGCGCACGCCGATCTGGATCATCCGCCTGGGATCGAGGAGGCCCTCCTCGACGGCGCGCCGGAAGGGGGTGCCGTGGGTATATTTCTCGCCGCCGAAATAGCTGTCGCTGGTGTCGGAATGGGCGTCGAAATGCACGAGGCCCAGCGGCCGCTCGCGGGCGATCGCGCGCAGGATCGGCAGCGTCACCAGATGGTCGCCGCCGGCCGACAGCGGCACCGCGCCGGCGGCGTGGAGGCTTGCGTAGAAGGCTTCGATGCGCCGCAGCGCATCCATCAGGTCGATCGGATTGACCGGCGCGTCGCCATGGTCGCCGACGCGGCACAGTTCGCAGGGCGCGACGCGGCTGACATGGTGCACCCGGCGCATCAGCGTCGACATGTTGCGGATTTCGCGCGGGCCGTGCCGGGCACCCGGCCGGTTGGTGGTGCCGCCGTCCCACGGCACCCCGACGATCGCGATGTCGAGCTTTGCGGGATCGCGCTCCACCGGCAGCCGCATGAACGTCGCGACCTCGCCAAAGCGCGGCACCACCATGCCGGACAAGGGCTCGGGAAATTTCTCGGCCATCGCGGCTCAGCGCTGCTCTTCGAGCTGGCGCACGCGATTGCTCAGGCGCGAGTACTGCGAGTGCATCGCCCGCAGCTCCTCAAGCAGCCGCCCTTGCGAATTATCGAGGCGTTGGACGATCGCGGTCAGCACATGCATATCGTCGCGCAGACTGGCGACCTCGGTTGTCAGGCGTTGCAAAGCCTGCGCGACAAATCCGAGATCGACGCTGGGCTCGCCGGGGTTGTCGCTCACTGCCTGATCTCCGTTGAGGGCATCTTCAATATAGGGTCGTTGCGCGCGGCGGCGAAGCGCGGGATGCTCGCGGCAAATCATCCGTTGGAGGAAGCCATGGCGACGCAGATCCGCGAAAACCACGCGAAGCGCATGCTGAAGGCGAACGAGCTCGTGCTGTGCTTCGGGGTCAACCAGCTGCGCACCCCGAACATCGCGATGATCGCGGCGGCCTGCGGCTTCGACGCGGTCTATATCGACCTCGAGCACAACCCGACTTCGCTCGAAACCGCGGCCGGGGTGTGCGTCGCGGCATTGGGCATGGGGCTGACGCCGATCGCGCGGGTCACCTCGCACGACCCGCACGACGCGACCCGCATCCTCGATAGTGGCGCCCAGGGGGTGATGGTGCCGCATATCCAGAACGCTGCCGAGGCACAGGCGATCGTCGATGCGTGCCTCTACCATCCCTTGGGCCATCGCTCGGCTTTCGGCAGCGGGCCGCAGCTCGGCTATGCCGCGATCGGCCAAGCCGAAGTGTGCAAGATCATCAATCAGGAGACGTTGCTGATCGCGATGATCGAGACGCCGGAGGCGGTCAAGAACGCCGCTGCGATCGCCGCCGTCGACGGCATCGACGTCCTCCATATCGGCGCCAGCGATCTTTCGACCGAGATGGGCATCCCCGGCCAATACACGCATGCGGACATGCGCGCCGCGTTCGGCGAGGTCGCGCGGGCGGCGCTGGCCCGCGGCAAGGCGATGGGCGTCGGCGGGGTGCGCCAGGATTTCGAATTCCAGAGCTGGCTGATCGGGCTCGGCATGCGCTATCTGACCGGCGGCTCCGATGTCGGCTATATCCTCTCGGCCGGCCGCGCCGACGTGAAGCAGCTGCGCGAACTGAAGGT
>DATGFP010000017.1:0-3462 GCA_035309005.1 Allostellaceae bacterium
GGAGACCGAGCTGTGCTATTTCGGGCTCGTCCCCGAATTCATCGGCAAGGGGCTGGGGCCCTTCCTGCTGCAGGCGGCGATCGAGCGCGCCTGGGAGCGGCCGCTGGCGCGCCTCTGGGTGCACACCCGCACCTTCGACCACCCGAAGGCGCTGGGCCACTATCAGCGCGCCGGGTTTGTCGTCTACGCACGCCGCAAGCTGCGCTTCGAGGACCCGCGGGTGCTCGGCATCCTGCCGCGCTCGCTGCGCCACCCGCGCCTGCCGCCGCTCGACGGCGAATAGAATTCGCCGCGCTTTTGATCAAACATTCGCGCGTCGTTTGGTCCGCGACAATTCTGCGTTAACTCAATTCAATTATAGATTGAGCCGGTCAAGATTGCCGGATGCGTCCGATGAAGTATCTGCGTCGAGGGACGATTTGCGGCCTGGCGATTGCGCTGATCGTACTGAGCCCGATTGTGTTGATTTTCGCGCTGCCGGTGGCGATCGGCGCCGGGCTCGACATTTTTGCCGCTGCCGGCGAGACGCCGGTGGCCGTGGCGCTGGCGCTGCCGCTCGCCCTCGTGCTGGTTGGCGCCGGGCTGGCGCGCGTCCCGGTGCGGCACGCAGTCGCCGCGCTCGCGCCGGCGCGGCGGCATCCCGGCCGCGCCGCCCGGCAGCACTGAGCTCAGCCGGCGTAATCGATCAGCTGGCGCACCGGCGCGCCTGATTTCAGCGCCGCGAAGCCCTCGTTGATCTCATTGAGCTTGATGCGGCCGGAGATCAGGTGGTCGAGCTTGAGGCGGCCCTGCTTCCATAGCGACAAGAGGCGCGGCATGTCGACGCGAAAGCGGTTGCCGCCCATCGAGGTGCCTTGGATCTTGCGGTCGCGCAGGAAGTCGAAGCCGTGCAGCTCGATCTTGAGCCCGAACGGCACCATGCCGATGATCGTCGCGGTGCCGCCCGGCCGCAGCATCTGAAACGACTGCTCGGCGGTCGCCTTGGTGCCGATCGCCTCGAACGAATAATGCACCCCGCCGCCGGTCATCTCGCGGATCTGCTGGACGGCGTCGACGTTGCTGGCGTTGACCGTGTCGGTGGCGCCCATCTCGCGCGCCAGCTCGAGCTTCGAGGGCACCGTGTCGATCGCGATGATGCGCTCGGCGCCGGCCAAGGCCGCGCCGTTGACCGCCGACAATCCGATGCCGCCGCAGCCTATCACCGCGACCGTCGCGCCGGGCTCGACCTTGGCGGCGTTGAACACCGCGCCGACCCCGGTCATCACGCCGCAGCCCACCAGCGCCGCGCGGTCCAGCGGGATGTCGTCGTCGATCTTCACCAGCGCGTTCTCGTGCACCAGCATCTGTTCGCCGAACGAGGACAGGTTGAAGGCCTGGTTCATCAGCTGGCCCTTCCAGGTCATCCTTCGGGCGACCCCCGGCAGCATCTTGACTTCGGTGTTCTCGCACAAATTCGGATGCCCGGTCAGGCATTGCGGGCAGGTGCCGCAGAACACGCTGAGGCAGGTGATGACGTGGTCGCCCGGCTTCACGTAAGTGACGCCATCGCCGACCGCCTCGACGACGGCCGAGGATTCATGCCCGAGGATGACCGGCGTCGGGGTCGGGTAGAGCCCCTCGATGAAGTGGAGATCGCTGTGGCACAGCCCGGCGAAGGCAGTGCGCAGCAGCACCTCGCGCGGCCCCGGCTTGTTGACCGCGACCTCTTCGATCGTCAATGGCTGGTTTGCGGCGTGCAGGATGGCGGCTTTCATCGCGAGCTCCCGGGCGGGTGGGCGTCCGGGGCGATGTTAGCGCGGCGCGCGCCGCCGGTCACCCGGCCCGGCGCACGCCGTTGTTTTACCCGCCGTTCAGTCCGCCGAGGCCTGCCCGCCGCGACGCGCCGGCTCGGAGAGCACGCCGAAATTGCTCGAGGGCTCGCCCGGCTCGGCGAGCGCGGCGCCATCGGCCGCGAGGCCGCGCCGCAGCAGGTCGCGGATCGCCGCGGCGCGGCTCGGCATGCGCCTCGTAAAGCGCCAATCGTCGAGCGCGCGCAGTTCGTCCGCCGTCAGCATGACTTGCAGCCGTTCGGGCCTACCGGTGTCGGGCATGGTGGCGCCTCCGTCCCTCCTATGCAGCCATTGACCCATAAGTCTGCGCCTAAGTCAATTACTCATTTTCTCCATTCGATGGTGACGACACCGAAGGCATCAGGCACGCCGAGTGCATAAACAAATCTATCCACGCACATTCAGTCCTATGAGCAATGCTTGGCGAGTACGTCGGCGGATCGTTAACAATATGTTTCAATTTAACAAAACATTAGGCATTGACGTCACAGATTATATTAAATAACCTGAGGGATGGATATTAGAGCTATGCCGGGCCGGGGCGAAATGAACCAGCCCAATCAAGACAATGACATGGGCCATCTGCTGGTCGTCGATGACGACGAGGCGGTGTGCGAGATGATCCGGGAGTATTTGTCGGGCGAAGGCTACCGCGTCTCGATCGCCGGCAATGGCGAGGCGATGCGCCAAACGCTGTCGCGCAATTCGATCGACCTGATCATCCTCGATCTGATGCTGCCGGGCGAGGACGGGCTGGCGCTCGCCCGCTATCTGCGCGAGCAGTCGAATGTCGGGATCATCATCGTGTCGGGCCGCACCGATACGGTCGACCGCATTATCGGCCTGGAGATGGGCTCGGACGATTATCTCGCAAAGCCGTTCCATTTACGCGAATTGCTGGCCCGCGTCAAAAGCGTGGTGCGGCGGGTGCGGACGCCTCCCGCGGCTGCCGGGTCCGCGCCGCGCACCTGCGTCCGGTTTGCCGGCTGGACACTCGATCTGGCAGGCCGCGCGCTCTATGCGCCGGGGGGTGACGAGGTGCGCCTGACCGCCGGCGAGTTCGATCTCCTCGCGGCCTTCGTCGACTACCCCAATCAGGTATTGTCGCGCGACCGCCTGCTCGACCTGGTGAGCAACCGCGAGGCCGGGCCGTTCGACCGCACCATCGACGTGCAGGTCGGCCGCCTGCGCCGCAAGCTCACCGACGCCAGCGGCGATCCCAGGGGCGATCCCAGGGGCGATCCCAGGGGCGATCCCAGGGGCGGTCCCAGGGGCCAGCCGCAGCTGATCAAGACGGTGCGCGGCGCCGGCTACCTCTTCACCCCGGTGGTCGAAACCGTCGCGGCGCCGCCTCACGAGGCCAGCGCCGCTTAGCGCCCGATCCGATCAGGTTAAACCGCCCCTTCTATCCGTCCATCTATCCGTCCATCCCGGCGTAGGCCGGGACCCATGGCTCAGCCGCCCTGATGATTGATGCATGGGTCCCGGCCTGCGCGGGACCTTTGCATAAGTGACGGATCATGATTCACTTGGCCAGGGGCATGGTTGGGGGTGGTGATGCGGCGCGAGAGCAAGCCGGCGAGTTTTGCCGAAGCATTGGTGGTGGGCGGCGGCAACCGGCGGCTGGAGGCGA
>DATGFP010000018.1:0-14226 GCA_035309005.1 Allostellaceae bacterium
CAGGAGCTGGATCAGCGTGTCGAGCTCCGACATCGCGCGGCGAACCCCCGCCCGGCGTCCTAGAACGGCAGTTTCATGCCGCCGGGCAGGGCGAGGCCGCCGGTCAGCTTCTGCATCTCGGCTTCGGAATAGGCATTGACCTTGGCCCGCGCGTCGTTGAACGCGGCGACCAGCAGATCCTCCAGAACCTCGGTGTCGCTCGGGTCGACCACCGCCTTGTCGAGCTTGACGCGCTTCACGTCACCTTTGCCGTTCAGCGTCAGCTGAACCATGCCGCCGCCGCTGACGCCGGTCATCTCGATGGTTTCGAGCTGCGCCTGCATCTCGGCCATCTTCTGCTGCATCTGCTGGGCCTGCTTCATCAACTGGCCGAGATTCTTCATGACCCGTCCTCTCCCGCACTCGCTGAGTCATCGCCGACATCGTCTGCGGCGCCATCATTTGGGGCTTCGTCCTGGCCGGCATCGCCCGCCATATACCGTTCGCGCACCGCCGCGATTGTGGCGCCGGGAAAGACATCGAGCACCGCCTGGACCAATGGGTGGGCGGCGACTTCGCCGCGTAGCGCGCCCTCGCGCTGCGTCGCTTCCTCGGCGAGGGTCGGCATCCCTGCGGCCTGCGAGACCGCGACGACCCAGCGGCTGCCGGTCCATTCGCTGAGCAATTGACCGAGCCGATTGGCAAGATCGCGCGGCGCTCCCGCTTCGGGCCGCAACTCGATCCGCCCCGGCTCGAACGACACGAGGTGAACCTGCGACCATAGCTGCGAGCGCAGCAGCGCCTCGCGTCGCTGCTCGAACAGCGCGACGACCTCGGCGAAGCTTTGCGGCGCCGGATCGCGCGCGGCATCCATCGGCGCCGGCGCCGGTTCAGGCTCGATGACGACTGGCACAGCGACCGTAGGCAGCGCGACCGCGAGCGCACCGTCTCCGCGCCGCGCACCGAGCTCCGCCACCACAGGGCTCGGCGGCGGTGGGCTGGGCCGAGCGGCCTCGCGCCCTGCCGCCGGAACGGTCTCGGTGCTCATGTTGGTTGGATCCGCGGCGAGCGCGCGGACCAGCTCGGCTGGGACCGGCAGATCCGCGACATAGGCCAGCCGCACCAGAACCATCGCCGCGGCCTGGGCCGGCGCCGGCGCCGTCTGGACCTCCTCGAAGCCCTTCAGCAGCATCTGCCAGGCGCGCGCCAAAACCGGCATCGACAACGCAGCCGCCAACGGGGCGGCGCGCACGCGCTCGCCCTCTTCGAGCGGGTCGCCCGCGCCGGCTTCGGGAGCGAGCTTCAGCCGGGTCACGAAATGCGTCAGCTCCAACAGGTCCTGCAGCACAATCTGCGGATCGGCGCCGCCCTGGTAGAGCGCGTCCATACGATCGAGGGCGCCGGCGGCGTCGCCCTTCAGCACGGTCTCCAGCAGGTCAAACACCAGCCCGCGATCGGCGATCCCGAGCATGTCGCGCACCGTCGCTTCGGCGATTCCGCCGCCAGACAGCGCGATCGCCTGGTCGAGGATCGAGAGGCCATCGCGAACCGAGCCGTCGGCCGCGCGGGCAATCAGGCCCAGCGCCGCGGGGGCGGCGGCGATCCCTTCGGCCACGGCGATCCCCCGGTAATGCTCGATCAGCTGCTCGACCGGCACCCGGCGCAGCGAAAAGCGCTGGCAGCGCGACAACACCGTCACCGGGACCCGATGCACCTCGGTCGTCGCAAAGATGAAGATGACGTCGGGCGGCGGCTCTTCGAGCGTCTTCAACAGGGCGTTGAAGGCGTTCTTCGACAGCATGTGCACTTCGTCGATGATGTAGACCTTGTAGCGCGCCATGACCGGCCGGTAGCGCATTCCCTCGGTCAGGTCGCGGATATCGTCGACCCCGGTGCGCGAGGCGGCGTCCATCTCGATCACGTCGACGTGGCGGTCCTCGGCGATCGATCTGCAATGGACGCACTGGCCGCACGGCGCGATGGTCGGGCCGCCGGTCCCGTCGGGGCCGACGCAATTGAGGGCGCGGGCGATGATCCGCGCCGTCGTCGTCTTGCCGACGCCGCGCACCCCGGTGAGGATGAAGGCATGCGCGATCCGCCCGGTCGCGATCGCGTTCGACAGGGTGCGGACCATCGCCTCCTGGCCGATCACCTCGGCGAAGGTCTGCGGCCGGTACTTCCGGGCGAGGACGCGATAGTGGGTCGCGGGGTCGGTCATGCTGGCGGCGCGGGATTAAGGTGGGAGACCGGACAAACGACCCAGGCCGAAACTCGTTACGGCTGCTTCCTTCCGGACCTGACCGGGTTGGCGAGGGGCCTGTCCGCCGCCGACCTCCCGCCGCACTATATCAGGTGCCGCGAGGGCCGCGGCAAGTTTCCCGGGTTTATTCCGGCAAGCCCCTGCCGGGCTCAGAGCGGGCCGTTGGGCAGCACCAATACCTTGCCGTTGCGGCCGCCGCGCTGGGCGTGCGCGAGCGCCGCCTTGATGTCCTCGATCGGATAGGTCGCGTCGATCGGCGCCTTGAGGGTGCCGTCGCGCAGCTTTGCCGCGAGGTCGGCGTAGAGCGCGCGCACCGCCGCCGGGGTGCGCTTGGCGAGGCCGCGGCCGAGCATGAAGCCCGTGAGGCTGACCCCGCGGGCGCCGAGCGCGGCGCGGCTCATCACCGGGTCGGCGCCCGACATCGAGCCGTAGCTGACGACGACGCCGTCGTCGGCGACGCTGTCGGCGAGGCGCTTCGTGGCCTCACCCGAAACCGCGTCGATCGCGAGGCGAATGGGCGCGCCGCCGGTCGCGTCGCGAGCGCGCGCCGCGAGGTCGGGACCGTCCGCCAACACGATATCGGCGCCGAGCGCGCCGAGTTCGGCCGCCACATCGTCGCGTCGTACGACATTGAGCGTGCGGATGCCGCGGGATTTCGCGATCACGATCAGGTGCCGCCCGACCGCCGAATTCGCGACGTTTTGCATGACCCAGTCGCCCGCCGCGAGCGCGACGTGGTCCTCGAGGAGGAGCTGCGCGGTCGCCGGGTTGATCCGCAGCATCGCGGCCTGCGCGAGGTCGAGGCCGGCGGGAATGGGGATCGCGTCGGCCGCCGCGATGCGCCGGCGCTGCGCCCAGTTCTCGCGCTGCAGGTTGATTACGAGGTCGCCGGTGCGCAGCCCGCCGACCCCGGCGCCGACCGCCGCGACGCGGCCGACGCATTCGGCGCCCGGGGTGGCCGGGAGCGCCGGGTGCAGCCGGTAATTGCCGCGGATCATCGAGATGTCGGCCGGGTTGATCGGAAAGGCCAGCACGTCGAACACGATTTCCTCGGCGCCGGGCGCCCCGACATCGGGCGCCTCGACGCAAGAAGCGACCTCCTCCGGCACGCCGTAAGCGCCGATCTCGACCTTCTTCATCGCCGTTCTCCTTCTGCCTCGATAGAGGCTGTCATTGCGAGCGCAGCGAAGCAATCCCGCGCGGCATAGCGCACCCGCAGGGGGATTGCGTCGTCGCTGCGCTCCTCGCAATGACGGAGGTAGCTTAGATCAGCGCGTGTTGGCGGGGGCGTCGAGCGGCCACAGATCGGTCCGCCAGCGCCGCGCGATGTAAAGCGTCAGCACGGCGCCGACCAGGCAATAGAGCGAGGCGGTTACCGCGAAGCCGAGCCGCTCGATCAGCACGCCGGCCGCGAGGAGCCCAATCGGCACGCCGTAGATCGCCAGCATCCGCACACCCATGACGCGGCCGCGAAAGCGCTCGCCCGCACTGTGCAGCAAGAGAACCGACATCGGCACCAGGCTGAGGCTTTGGCTGATGCCGGCGATGACCAGCACCATGCGGCCGCTGACCGGGCTCTTCAGGTTGACGAAGACGAAGAGCGCCGCGTACCAGCCGAGCGCGAAGAGGACCATCATGCGCGCCGGGCGCAGCGTCCGCCCGACCAGGCTAACCGCGATCGAGCCGAGGAGCGAGCCGAGCGCGAAGCTGGCGACCAGCGTGCCGAGACCGGTTTCGCCGATGCGGTAGACGTCGCGCGCGACGTAGGGCAGGAGGCCGCTGGTCAGCGGGAAGGCCGTCAGGTTGACGAGAAACGCCAGCCACAGCGCCGCCAGCGACACCGGCGTGTCCCATACATAGGCGAGGCCCTCGGTCAGGTCGCGCCACAGCGTGGGCCGGGCGGCGCCCTCGGGCCCGGCCAGCGGCCGGCCGGGCGCGACGCCGAGGGTCAACCCGAAGCCGAGCCCGTAGAACGTCGCGATCACCAGATAGACCGGGCCGAGCCCGAACGCCGCGAAGAGGCCGGCGCCGGCGAGCGAGCCGAAAATACGCGCTGAATCCGAGGTCGTGCGCGAGACGCCCATCGTCGCCATCAGCGTCTGGGCCGGCATCGTCGCCGCGACCAGCGCGTTGCGCATGCCCTGGTCGGACGGCCGGATCAGCCCCGACAGCGTCGCGATGACGAAGACGTAGCTCGGGCGCAGCGCGCCGGCGAAGGCGAGCACGGTCACGGTGCTGCCGAGCAGCGCGTAGGCGGCGCGCATCGAGCACAAGACGATGCGGTGGCCGATGCGGTCGCCGATCATCCCGAAGACCGGCGCCAGCAGCGTTCCGAGGTAGAGCAGCGCCCAGAACAGGGTCAGCGCCAAGACCGAGCCGGTCTCAACGAGGATGTACCAGCCGAGCACCAGATTCTCCATTTCGCTGCCCCACGAGGTCGCGAAATCGGCCGGGAACTGGAAGCGGAAGCTGCGCACCCGAAACGGCGCCAGCATCGCGGCGGAGGACAGTAGCGGCATGCGGAGATTTCGGGATCAGTGTCAGCCGGCTTGTGGCCCTTGACACCATGTGGTGTTGACGGCCATCTGTTTTCTCAATGGACGCGGAGCTCCTTCACTACCAGCGCATCGATTATGACGACGGCGCGATCGTGGAAATGGTGCTCTGGCGCGTTCCGTCGCCGGTTCCACCGTCGGCGCACGATCTCAAATACTCGTTGTTCTATGGCCGCCCAGGTGTCCGCGAGGTTGGCTATGACAACGAGCGTGGCAAAGGCGATCACCGGCATCTCCAGGGGGTCGAGGCACCCTACACGTTTAGCAGCGTTGAGCAGCTGATGGTTGATTTCTGGTCCGACGTCCGGGCCTTGAGAGGCATAAAATGAACGACATCAAGGTGACGGTCGGCGGGTCGATCGAAGAGAACGCCGCAAGTGGGTTTGTCGATGCCTGGCACCGGGCCGAGCGCGGCGAATCGTTCCGCGAGCGCCATCTGGCGTTCGAGAGCTGGGACGCCCTCGCCCGGGTGTTGACCGGAAAGCGCATGGAGCTATTGCGCTATGTCCATCGGCACAAAGTCGCCAGCGTTCGGGCGCTGGCCAAGGCGCTGGGCCGCGACTACAGCAACGTTCACGCCGACGTCCAGGCGCTGACCGCCGCCGGCCTCCTTGAGACAACGGACGGTGGCATCCGCGCCGATTACGACGCGATCGAGACCAGGATCGCGATTTGAACCGGTAATGGAGCCCCGGTGCAGGAAACGCCCTGCCGGTTTACGTCCAACCAGGGTCGAGCGCGCCAAGACCGATCAACCTCTCATGTCCCATAGCGATCCCATTCAAAACCTTATGTCAGTCGGCGGCAGGCCGAGTTCGGAGCGGGCGAACACCATCGCGCCGTGCTCCGGGTTGTTGCCGGTGTGGGCGCGCATCGCGTGGACGTCGCGCCAGGCGCGCTGGATCGGGTTGCTGAGAAAGATGCCGCGTCCGCCGCTCGCCTCGAACAGCCGGTCGACGCTGCGCACGCTCCACTCGACCGCCTTGCCGGCGTCCCAGCGATAGCGCGCGCGCTGCGTCAACGGGATCTCCTCGCCGGCGCGGGCGAGGCGCATCATCTCGGCGAAATTGCCGAGCATGCGCTCGCGGGCCGCGTCGATCTCGGCCGCCGACTCGGCGAGGCGGTGCTGGATGAACGGGTCCTCGGCGGTGGCGGAGCGGGTGGTCTGGTTGATGCGGCGGCGCGACTGCTCGCGAAAGGCATCGAGCGCGCCGAGCGCGACGCCGATCGTCGGCGCGGTGATGCCGTAGCGGAATATCAGGGAAAACGGCAGCCGGTAGAGCGGCGCGTCGTTGACCGCGGCGCCGGGGTGGCGCAGGTGAAATGCGTCGACGTAGGAATGGGTGCGGTACTCCGGCACGAATGCGTCGGCGACGACGAGATCCTTGCTGCCGGTAGCGCAGAGACCGGTGACGTGCCAGTTGTCCTCGATCTTGTACTGGGCGCGCGGCACCAGAAAGAGCCGCGCGTCGGGCGGGGTGCCGCTTTCGAGGGGCGGCGCCAGGCCGCCCAGCGCGGCCCATTGGCAATAATCGCAGCCGCTCGAAAAGGACCAGCGACCGCTGAGGCGGAAGCCGCCGGGGGCGCGCTCGACCGTCCCCGTCGGCGCGAGCGAAGTCGATATCTGCGCGCTGTCGTCGGCGCCCCAGACATCTTCCTGGGCCTGCGGCGGGAAGATCGCCAGATGCCAGTTGTGCGCCGCGAGGACGGCGAAGACCCAGCCGCTCGACCCGCACACCGCGGCGACTTCGGTGACCGCCTGGTAGAACACCGCGGGGTCGAGCTCGAAGCCGCCGTAGCGCTTCGGCTGCAGCGCGCGCAAGAGGCCGTGCTGTTGGAATTCGGCGAAGCTTTCCTCGGGCAGCCGGCGCAGCGCTTCGGCGCGCGGCGCCCGCTCGCGCAAGCCCGGCAGCAAGGCCCGCACGCGGCTGAGGTATTCGTCAGGTGTCATCGCGGCTCTCGCGGCGCTGGTGATGCTATGATGCTACACGACAAGGGGGAGGACGAGCCATGCCGCAATCGAGCCGCATCGCGTTCGGCGCGATGGAGGCGGTGAATTTCGCGCGGCCCGCCGACGAGGCGGAGGCAGCGCTTCGGGGCCGAGCCTGCACCGATCTCCGGCCCGGCGCAGATCGGCGAGACGCTCGAACTCGCGGCATGAGATGATTCAATTCGACGCCGCCCCGCCGGTCCCGCTGGATTATCCGTTGCTCAGGGCGCTTACGCCGGGAGAAATCGGACTGGCACGCGCCGCCGGATATGTCGCGGACGGGGTCGATCCGGGCGCACCTGTACGACGCGCTGGTCGTGATAATTGCACCGAGCCGTCTCCCGACAACGATCTGCGAGATTGGCGGACGCGGATGTACGTGATCTGGTTCTGCTACGTCTATGAAAACTTCGCCGTAATCGCGAAGCCCCTCTCCGCAATCGAGGAACTGATATTAGAGTTCAAAGCATCGGATGTGATCGATATTGCTCCCGAGCTAGGTCGGGTTACTGTACTCGGATCCCTTTACGCTGGCGCTGGCGGCTGGGAACCGACGACACCCGCTCAACGCGAATGGCATATTAGAGAGCTAAGGCCAAACTATTTGAAGGCGATCAGTCTGCTACAGGACTGGAATGAACATCAGAAATAGCTTTTTCAAAACGTTCTGTCACGCCAGCGGAAACTGGAATGAGGCGGGGTATTTAGGCCTGCCCGCCCGTGCCCGCGAAATAGAGGCGGGGGTCGGCGGCGCGGATGTGGGCTTCGGGCAGTCCCAGTTCGCGGCGCACGATGTTGGTGCCTTCGACCAGCGCGACGCATTTGTAATACGCGATGCGGCGCGACAGGCCCTCGCGCCCGAAGCCGCAATCGGTGGTGACGATGAGCCGCTCGGGCGGGATGTATTCCAATGCCTTCCTGATCAGGCCCGCCACCTTCTCGGGCGGCTCGACATTGGTATCGGTGTGGCTGACGACGCCGATGCCGATCTTCTTGTCGGTCTTGAATTTGGCAAAGAGCGGCAGATCCTTGCCGCCGCTCGAGGCGCATTCGAAGGTGATGACGTCGCATTTCAGCTGCAAGAGGTGCGGCAGCGCCCGTTCGTAGCTCGGCAGCGGGTCATAGACGCGCTGCTGGTTCGGGTTGCCCCAGCAGGTATGCACCCAGATCTCGGCCTCGACGCCCTCAAGCTGGCGGTTGAAGGCTTCGGTGTGCCATTCGAGGTCGCTGTCCTTGCAGTCGGGCAGCGTCGTCAGGCCGTGCTGGCGCGGCTCCTCGACCTGGATCACCGGGCAGCCGGCCGCCGCCAGCTCGCGGAACTCGGCGTTCATGATGTCGCAGAGATCGAGCACCATCGCCCTGTCGTCGTGGTAATGCTCATCCCACAGCATCGAGGCCAAGGCCGGCGCGCAGATCGCACCGAACTTGACCGGCTTGTCGCTCATCCGCTGCGCCACCTGCCAGATCGCGGTGTATTCGAGCGGCCCGCGCGAGAGTTTCTCGGTGACGATGCCCGGCTGGTAGGCCTCCTGCACCTCCCACAATATCTTGCCCGGCCTGAGGCCGTGGCGCTGCATCCAGCCGCGCGAGGTGTCGCGGTGGCCGTGAACGCCGCCCAGGCGCTCGATCGGGTAGAAAAACCACGATTTGCCGCCGACCGCGAGGTCGAACCGGCTGTCGCCGTCGGTGACGATGTCGAGCCCGGCGGCTTCCTGCGCGTTGATGACGGCGGCGACGGCGTCGAGGTACTGCTCGCGGAATAAGGAATCCCCCAGCATCGTCTTGAACGAGCGCCCCTGGAGGCTGGCGTCGAACCATAGCGGGCGCGGGTAGGAGCCGGTGATCGCGGTCGGCAATATCATGTCGCGTGTGGTGGTCAGCATGGCGCGAACCCTCGAATTGCCGCCGTCGAGCGCCGGCACAATAGCGGCGCCGGCGCGGCCGGTCAGGTATTTTCCGAGCCGGCGTCCTGCACTTGCTGCTCGACCGCGTCGCGCACCAGCGCGTAGCGGACATGGGTCAGATTGACGTCGCGGAAATAATTGACCAGATCGCCCCACGGGTCGGTGATGCGGCCGATCCCCGAGATGAAGGCGACCACCCCGCCGACTGCCAGGTGATGCTGATAGACCGCCCAGCCGCCGACCAGCAGCACGCCGATGATCTGCAGCTGGGTGCTGAGGTTCATCAGGAAGTTCATCGAGAACTTGAGGCGGAAGACCCCCATGTTGAGCTCGAAGACGCGCGCGATGCGCTCGTCGTCGGCGCGCTCGCGCGCCGCGTCGTGGTCGTGTCCCTCTTCGACGACGCTGACGCTGAGCTGGCGGATGATCTGCACGCGGGCGCGGGTGCGCCGGTTCATCGCGCCTTGCATCAGCGGCACGAACACCAGCTGCGGCACGAAGAGGGCGAACGCCGTCGCGGCCATCGAGAAATCGACGTGGACCATATAGGCCAGCACCGAGAGCAGGATGCCGCCCTGCAGCAAGGGCTCGGAAACGCTGCCGCCGACAAAGCCGCCGATCGATTCAACTTCGGCGACGATCATCGAGGCCTGGATGCCTTCCGCCTCCGGCGTCGAGGAGGCGGCCGAGGACGAGCTGATTAGCACATGCACCCGGCGGCGCAGGTCGCGTGTCGCGCGCTCGCCGACCCAGCTGCGGTAGATGTTGAGGACGAGCTTGGTGCCGCCCTGCAGCAATACCGTGCCGGCGTAGACCGCGCACAGCACGACGATCGACCAATAGGGCCGCGTCTTGACGATGTCGTCGACGATCCGGCGCTGCAGCTCGAGCGGCACGATTTCGAGCAGGAATACCGCGATCGTCAGTCCGACCAGCACCAGCTGGTGCCAGCCGCCGGTTTCGAGAATGTAGCGGTAGATGTTGCGGGGGATCGCGACCGCCCCGCCCCCGCCGACCCAGCGGCGCGCCGGCCCGGGTTTGAGCGATGATCGGGGTTGTATATCATCGGCTTGCGACATCAGCTCGGCACCAAATTTCGCGCGGAATATTGACATGCTATTTCAGAAGTGTCATTTCTATATTTAATGTCACTAAAACGGAGTGGGCCATGCAGGGCAAGGCCCGGATCAACAAGCAGGGACGCATCGTCATCCCGGCCGAATGCCGGGCGGCCGCCGGGCTGAAACCCGGCGACGACCTGCTGATCGAGCCGGTCGGCGATGGCGAACTACGCTTGCGCACGCGGCGTCAGGCAATCAAGGAGGCGCAGGCCATCGTAGCCCGTTACCTGCCGCCGGGGCGCGACCTCGTGCAGGAACTGATCGACGAACGCCGCGACGAGGCGGCTCGTGAATGATGGCGACATCGTTGCAGATGCCTCTGCGGTCCTCGCGCTCCTGATCGGCGAGCCGTTCACCCGGTTCGACCCGCAGCTTCTCACCAATGCCGCGATCAGCGCGGTAAACCTGTCGGAGGTGCTGGCGCGGCTGTTGGACCTCGGCATGCCCGAGAGCGACGCCGCCAGCGCGCTTGCGACATTGAATCTGCGGGTTGTCGCTTTTGACCGGCCGCAGGCGCAGGCGGCGGCGCGGCTGCGTGCCGCAACGCGGCATGCCGGCCTGTCGCTGGGCGACCGCGCCTGCCTCGCGCTCGGCCGGCATCTCGCCGGGCCGGTCGTAACCGCCGACAGGGCCTGGGCGAGTGTCGATGTCGGCGTAGAGATCGTCCTGATCCGCTGAGGCGCGCGCGCTCAATCGAACATCAGCACGGTGCGCGCGACCTCGCCGGCCTTCATCGCGCGGAAGGCTTCGTTGATGTCGGAGAGGCGGCCGCGCTTGGTCACCATCGCGTCGAGGTCTAGCCGGCCCTGGCGGTAGAATTCGAGATAGTTCGGGATGTCGGTGCGGAACTGGTTGGAGCCCATGCGGGAAGTCTGCACCTTGCATTCGGGCCTGATCGCCATCCACGGAAACGCAATCTCGGCGTCGGGCGGCAGGACGCCGACGATCGTCGCGGTGCCACGGATCGCAAGGCTCTCGATCGCCTGGCGGCATAATTTCGCCAAGCCGACCGCCTCGAACGCGTGATCGACGCCAAGCCCGCCGGTCAACGCGCGCACCGCCTTTACCGGATCCTCCTCGCTCGAATTGACGAAATGCGTCGCGCCGGCGCGTCTCGCCATCTCCTCCTTCTGCGGAAACATGTCGACCGCGATGATCTGGCGCGCGCCGCCGATCCGCGCCCCCTGGACGATCGACAGCCCGACCCCGCCGCAGCCATACACGGCCACGGTCTGCCCGGCCTGGAGGCCAGAGCTGCGCAAGGCCGCGCCGACCCCGGTCAGGACTCCGCAGCCGACCAGCGCAGCGCGGTCCAAGGGCAAATCGGGGTCGATCCGCACGATCGAATTCTCGTGCAGCAGCATCTTTTCCGCGTAGCTCGAGATGCCGATGAACTGGCGCACCGGCTGGCCGCCCTGCGAGAGGCGCGGCGCCTCGCCCTCCTTGCGGGTGACGATGCCGCCGGTGCACAGATTGGGATGCCCCGACAGGCATTGCGGGCAGCTGCCGCAAAACCCCGAGAGGCAAGCGACGACATGGTCGCCGACCCGCACGGTCGTGACATCGCCGCCCGTCGCCTCGACGATGCCGGCGCCCTCGTGCCCCAACACGATCGGCCGGTCGAGCGGGAAGCGCCCCTGCCCATCGACGACATGCAGGTCGCTGTGGCACACGCCGGTCGCGACGGTGCGCACCAGGACTTCGCGCCCCCGCGGCCTGTCGACATCGACCGCCTCGATCGTCAGCGGCGCATGCACCTTGCGAAATACCGCGGCCTCGATCTGCATGACATTCCTCCCGGTCTCAATCGGCGCAGCCTAGCGGAACCCCGTAGGGCGGAAAAGCGCAGCGCCTTCCGCCACGACGGTTCGCTGCAAGACGGCGGAAGACGCTTCGCTCTTCCGCCCTACAGTCTGCGTGGCGCTCCTCCGGGTTCCGGCGAGGATTTGCCGAACGCTGCGTTGCGTCAAGCCGGGGTCAGCCGCATCGGTCGGCTATTTGCGCAAACGACGGTTCGGCCGCTTAACCAGGTTGCCGCTGCTCCGGAGCAGCGCGTGCAATCGCAACGCCGCTCGGATGAGACGCTCCGAAGCGCCGAGATAGCGCAGTCCATCGACCATCCCCTGCTCGTGGCGATCGTCAAAGGACGCATCCGTCCAAAATTCAGACGGATAACCCGTTAAACGACGCTCGGCTTCCTCGCGCGCCTGGTCGCCGTTGGGCAATCTTGCAGCGAATACCCGCTGACGGCGGAAGCAGGCAGCCTCCACTCTGGCGCGCATTTCCGGTTGATAACCGATGCCGCAGCCTATCAGCCGCGCATGCGTCGCTTCGTGCACGATCGTCGAGGCGATCTGCTCCGGCTGCGTCGTCTCGGCCAGCACATACCGTTCGTCGAGCACGCACATTTTCAGCGCGCGTCGGAATTGCGCGCGGCTTGCCGGCAACAAGGTAACCCAAATACGTTCGAGGTCGCGGACGAGGTGCCGATATCGAACCGGATCATATAGCTTGATTAAACCCAGGGCTGTCTCGACCCGGTCGAGGGCGGCCGAGGGGTTTTTGTTATCGCCGACCCAGTAGCCGACCCACAACCCGTCGATGCGCCGGCTGTGCGACATGCGAAGGCCGATCCTATCCAGTAGAACCCTGAACCTCGCAGACAGTCGCGTTTGTCGGGATCGTGGCATGTGATGGGTTTGCGGCTTTCAGCCCACGAAAGGTTGCGCTATGGCTTGCCGCAAAATACCACACAAAAGGAGACGCCCTCGATGAGCCGCACCGTTGCACGCCTGTTGGCCGAGAGCCTGGAAGCGCATGATGTCGACCAGGTGTTCTGCGTCCCCGGCGAGAGCTATATCGGACTGACCAGCGCGCTGATCGAGCGCAACTCGATCCGCGTCGTCGTGTGCCGCCACGAGGGCGGCGCCGGCTTTATGGCGGCGGC
Organism: Allostellaceae bacterium; assembly: GCA_035309005.1. Taxonomy (GTDB): domain Bacteria; phylum Pseudomonadota; class Alphaproteobacteria; order ATCC43930; family CGMCC-115725; genus DATARH01. Next base: position 12,757 of record DATGFP010000018.1, read on the forward strand.
CGACGGGCGGTTGCGCGACCGCGCCGGGGTCGCCGTCGTATCGCGCGGGCCGGGCCTCTCGAACGCGATGGTGGCGCTGCATTCGGCCTATCACGACGCCACCCCGCTGGTCATCCTGGTCGGCCAGGTCGAGCGCGCCGATTTCGGGCGGGGCGCCTTGCAGGAGCAGAATTATTCGCGCCTCCTGTCCGACATCACCAAAGAGGTCATCGAGGTCAATGAGCCGGAGCAGGCCTCGGAAGCGCTCGCCCGCGCCTTTCACCTGGCGGAGAGCGGCACGCCGGGCCCGGTCGCGGTGATCCTGCCGGAGGACATTTTCGACGAGGAGACCGAGGCCGAACTCAACCCGCCGCGGCCATACGTCACCGCCGGCCCGCGCGGCGCCGACCTCGACCGGTTAGTCGAGATGCTGACGCTCGCCGAGCGGCCGCTGGTCCTTGTCGGCGGCGCGCTGATGGCCGAGGCGGTGCGCGACAAGGCGGTCTTAGCCGACCTCAACCGCCTCGCCGAAGAATGGGTGTTGCCGATCAGCCCGACCCATCGCCGGCCGCAATTGTTCGATGCGACGCATCCGAATTACGGCGGCTATATGGGGATCCGGGTGCCGCCGCCATTGATCGGCGAGATGAAGAAGGCCGATCTGATGGTCGCGCTGGGCGAGCGGATGACCGATTCGGTCAGCCAGTCCTACACGTTTCCGCAGGCGCCGCAGCCGCAATTGCCGTTTGTCCATGTCTGGCCCGACCCGAACGAGGTCGGACGGGTGTGGCGGCCCGATCTCGGCATGCCGTGCAGCCCGCACGAGGTCATCAAGGCCTTGTTGCGGCGCGGCGCGCCGGCCGACGCCGGCAAGCGCCGGGGCTGGGTCGCCGGGCTCAACGCGATCCACAAGAAGCTCCTCGCCAAGGAGTGGGACGCAACGACCGACGGCGTCAATTTCGCCGCGATCGTCTGCGAGGTCGACAAGCACCTGATGCCAGACGCGACGGTGACCACCGACGCCGGCAATTTCGGCAGCTTCGTGCATCGCTATATCGGCTTCCGCCAGGGGCAGGTGTTCCTGTCGTCGGTGGTCGGCGCGATGGGCTCCGGCATGCCGATGGCGGTGGCGGCGGCATTGCGCCGGCCGGGGACGCAGGTTGTCGCCTTTGTCGGCGACGGCGGCGCGCTGATGATGGGCAACGAGATCGCCACGGCCTGCCAGTACGGCGCGAGCCCGATCATGATCATCTCGGACAACGCCATGTACGGCACGATCGGCATGCATTCCTACGTGCGCTATCCCGAGCGGCCGTTCATGGAAGGGACGCGCCTGACCAACCCCGATTTCGCCGCCTGGGGCCGATCGTTCGGCGCCGAGGGCATCACGATCAAGAGCGAAGCGGAAGTCGCCGACGGAATCGACCGCGCCTTTTCGGTCAAGACCCGCCCGGTCGTCGTGCACTGCCTGACCTCGGCCATTCAGATGAG
>DATGFP010000019.1:0-3108 GCA_035309005.1 Allostellaceae bacterium
GTGTGGTTGTTGAAGCCGACGACGCCTTCCGCCGGCGCCGGCGCCGCCGCCCAGGTGCCGACCCAATGGCTCTTGCCCTGCATGACGCGGTCCTCCCTCTGGTTGGCGGCAATCGTGCCGCTGCTGCAGGGCACACCGCAATGCTTTTGATCAGCGGGCCGCACCCATTTTGTCTTACCGGCGAAGGCCGGCATCCATGGCGGTCATGGGTCCCGGCCTTCGCCTTCGCTGGGATGCCTCGGAAATAGGGCTCTCAAGCGTCACCTTCGAAGGCAGCCCCCAAGTCGGGCATTGGTGCATCAAAATCATCGGCGATGAAAATGATGCCCAGCGCATGTGCAGGCTTTCGGAGGCCTGCTGGAGGCGGATCCGATGGCGGCGTCAGCCCGCTCGTTCCATCTGCGTTGACAGGCTCGTTCACAGGTAGGGGTCGGGCTGGGCGAGGTGGTTCTGGACGCAGTCGGCGACCGCCGCTTCGAGCGGGGTGAAGGGGGCATCGTAGCCGGCGGCGCGCAGCCGGCCCATTTTGGCCTCGGTGAAATACTGGTAGCTCGGCCGGATCGCCGGCGGAATGTCGATGTATTCGATTTTAGGCGCGACGCCGCAGGCGGCGGCGGTCGCGTTGATCAGGTCGAGAAAGCTGCGCGCTTCGCCGCTACCGAGATTGTAGATGCCGCTGTCAGCCGCACGGCCGTGGCGCCACAGCCACAGCATCGCGGCGGCGCAATCCTTGACGTAGACGAAGTCGCGGCGCTGCTCGCCGTCGCCGCAATCGGGCCGGTGCGACCTGAAGAGGCGGATGGTCTCGCCGGCGGCGATCGCCTGCCAGTTCTTGGCAACGAGGCTCATCATCTCGCCCTTGTGGTATTCGTTAGGGCCGAACACGTTGAAGAACTTGAGCCCGACCCAGAACGGCGGAGCGCGGCCGGCCGCCGCCTCGCGCAATGCCCACAAATCGAAGGCGTGCTTCGACCAGCCGTAGAGATTGAGCGGGCGCAGGCGCTTCAGGGCGGCGATGCCGCCCGCATCGTCGAACCCGGCCGCGCCGTCACCGTAGGTCGCCGCGGAGGACGCGTAGATCAGCCGCTTCTGCCGCGCGGTGCACCAGCGCCACAGCGCGATCGAGGAATTGAGGTTGGTGGCGATGATGTGGTCGGCGTCGCGCTCGGTGGTCGAGGAGTTGGCGCCCAGGTGAAAGACCGCCTCGACCTCGCCGCCATGGCGTTCGAGCCACGCCGGCACTGCGTCCAGCGGCAGGATCTCGCAGAAATCGCGCTTGGCGATGTTGCGCCATTTGTCGTCGGCGCCGAAGCGGTCGACGATGACGAGATCGGCGCGGCCCGCCTCGTTGAGCGCGGCGCCCAGCACCGAGCCGATAAAGCCGCCGCCGCCGGTGATCACCAGCATCGGACGGGCGGCATCAGGCGGCGTCTTCGTCGGCGGGACCGCGGATCGCGTCGATGAGGCGCGTCGTCGAGCGCCCTTCGACGAGGTCGACCAGCACGACCCGCCCGCCCGCCGCCTGCACAGCATCGGCGCCGACCACCGTATCGACCGTATAATCGCCGCCCTTTACCAACACGTCCGGCTTGAGGCGGCGGATCAGCTCGATCGGGGTTTCCTCGGCGAAGCTGATGACGGCGTCGACCGCCTCGACCGCGGCGATCACCGCGGCGCGGTCGGCGAGCGGGTTGACCGGCCGCTGCGGCCCCTTCAGGCGGCGCACCCCGGCATCGTCGTTGAGCGCGACGACGAGCCGGTCGCACTGGGCGCGCGCGGCGGCCAACAGTGCGACATGCCCGGCATGGACGATGTCGAAGCAGCCGTTGGTGAAGCCGACCCTGAGGCCGCGGCTCTTCCAGCGCCGCACCAGCGTCTCTGTCTCGGCGAGGCTGTAATGCTTGGCGTGGTGCCATTCCTTGTCGCGCACGTCGCGCGCCAGTTCGAGCAGCAATTCGTCGAGCTCGACCGTCGCGGTGCCGAGCTTGCCGACAACGATCCCGCCGGCGGTGTTGGCGAGGCGCATCGCCTGCGCCATCGAGTAGCCGGCGGCGCAGGCCAGCGCCATGACCGCGACCACCGTGTCCCCGGCGCCGGAGACATCGTAGACCTCGCGCGCCCGGGCCGCTTCGATGTGCACCCCGCCCGCGGCCTCGACCAGCACCATGCCCTTGTCGGAGCGGGTCGCGAGGATCGCGCCGGCGCCTGCTTCGCGCAGCACCTTCTGCGCCGCGGCGACGATCTCGGCATCGCTGGCGACCGGCAGGCGGGCGGCCAGCGCCAGCTCCTTCTGGTTGGGCGTGATGCAGGCGGCGCCGCGATAGCGCGCGAAATCCTCGCCCTTCGGGTCGACATAGACCGGGATGCCGAGGCGCCGCGCCCGCGCCATCGCCGCCTTCAGCACCCGGGGGCCGAGCACCGCCTTGCCGTAATCCGACAGGATCACCGCGTCGGTCCCGGGCATCGCGGCGTCGGCGGCGGCAATCAGCGCGCTTTCCTCCTCGCTATCGAGTTCGCCGGTGCTTTCCTCGTCGACCCGCAGGATCTGCTGGTGCGCCGCCATGTAACGGGTCTTGCGGACGCTCGGTCGGCGGCGGCTCCGCGTCGTCCGATCGACGAGGCCAGGGTTCTGCGCGATCAGCGCGCGCACCTCCGCGCCGGCCGCGTCCTCACCGATGAGGCCGAGCAGCACGGCCTTGCCGCCGAGCGCCACGATGTTGCGCGCGACGTTGCCCGCACCGCCGAGCATGCTCTGCGTCCGCCGCAGCAGCAACACCGGCACCGGCGCCTCGGGCGAGATGCGCTCGACCGCGCCCAGCACGTAGACGTCGAGCATCGAATCGCCAACCACCAGCACCGGCGCACCGGCCGGCGACCAGGGGTGCGTGAGATGGTGGCGGAAGGACACTGGCTGTCCCTTCCCGCCTTCGCCTGCGTGATGGCCGGATCGCGGCATGGCGTGGCTCAGGCCGCCTTCGCGGCCTTTTCCTTGTCCTTGCCGAAGCCGGGAATGGTCTTGAGGACGTTCTTCACGTGCTCGGCGGTGATGAAGCGCGTGCACTCGAACTGGCGCGGCGTGTCCTTGTGGCGCGGGCACCAGAGAAAATC
>DATGFP010000020.1:0-9488 GCA_035309005.1 Allostellaceae bacterium
GATCGGCCCGCCGGCGATCCTGCTGTCGGCCGGGCTGAGCCTGGCCGCCTTCGCCTCGCTGCTGCTGCTGCGGCCGCGCAGCGCCGCGGCCGCAGCAGCCGCCAGCGACTGATCGCCCCAGCGACTGGTCGCCAATGCCGCCTGGCGCGCCTATATAGGCCCATGCCTTACGCCAGCCTACGCGACTTCATGGCCCGGCTCGAAGCCGCCGGCCGGCTCGTGCGGGTCCGGGCGCCGGTGTCGCCATTCCTCGAAATGACCGAGATCCAGACCCGCCTCCTCGCCGAAGGCGGCCCCGCGGTGCTGTTTGAGAATGTTGTCCACGAGGGCGCGGCGATAAGAATGCCGGTGCTGGTCAATTTGTTTGGCACGGTCGAGCGGGTCGCCTGGGGCATGGACCGCGAGCCGGCAGAACTGCGCGACGTCGGCAGGACGCTGGCCTTCCTGAAGCAGCCGGAGCCGCCGGGCGGCTGGCGCGAGGCCTTCGATCTGTTGCCGCTGCTCAAGACCGTAATGGCGATGCGGCCGAAGACGGTCGCCGCCGCGCCGTGCCAGGAGATCGTCTTGCGCGGCGGCGACATCGACCTCGGCCTCCTGCCGGTGCAGACCTGCTGGCCGGGCGAGCCGGCGCCGCTGCTCACCTGGCCGCTGGTCGTGACCAAGGGACCCGGCAGCGCGAAGGAGGACGGCTTCAACCTCGGCATCTACCGCATGCAGGTGACCGGACGCGACACCACCCTGATGCGCTGGCTCAGGCACCGCGGCGGCGCGCAGCACCACCAGCGCTGGCGCGCCGAGAAGTGCGAGCCGCTGCCGGCGGCGGTGGTGATCGGCGCCGATCCAGGCACGATCATCGCCGCCGTGACGCCGGTGCCCGACACCCTCTCGGAATACCAGTTCGCCGGCCTGTTGCGCGGCAAGCGCCTCGACCTCGTCGATTGCAAGACGGTGCCGCTGAAGGTCCCGGCGGCAGCCGAGATCGTGCTGGAAGGCCATGTGTCGCTCGACGAATACGGCGACGAGGGTCCTTACGGCGACCACACGGGCTATTACAACGCGGTCGAAGAATTCCCGGTGTTCCGCATCTCGGCAATGACGATGCGGCAGCAGCCGATCTACCTCTCGACCTTCACCGGTCGGCCGCCCGACGAGCCTTCGGTGCTCGGCGAAGCGTTGAATGAGGTCTTCATTCCGCTGCTGCAGCAGCAATTCCCGGAGATCGTCGATTTCTGGCTGCCGCCCGAGGGCTGCTCCTACCGCATCGCGGTCGTCGCGATCCGCAAGAGCTACCCCGGCCACGCCAAGCGGATCATGATGGGAATCTGGTCGTTCCTGCGGCAGTTCATGTACACCAAATTCGTCATCGTCGTGGACGACGACATCGATGCGCGCGACTGGAAGGACGTGATGTGGGCGGTCTCGACCCGCATGGACCCGGTGCGCGACACGCTGCTGATGGAGAATACGCCGATCGACTACCTAGACTTCGCCTCGCCCGAATCGGGGCTCGGCGGCAAGATCGGCCTCGATGCCACCAACAAGCTGCCGCCCGAGACCAAGCGCGACTGGGGCCGCCCCATTCGCATGACTGACGACATCGTCGCCGAGGTCACCCGTAAATGGCCCGAATATGGCCTCCCCGGCGGCGGCAGACCGATCTGGAAATGATTATCTCTAATCGCCCTAGCGACTGGGTTTGTAATGACCGAACAGAAAATCGACAGCGATAGCGCGAACGACATCGATCTGCTGCAGGATCTTGTCGCCCGCGCGCGCAAGGCCGGGGCGGATGCGGCCGATGCGGTACTGTTCGAGGGCATCTCGCTGTCGCATGCAAGGCGGCTCGGCAAGACCGAGAAGCTGGAGCGCTCGGAAGGCCAGGACCTCGGGCTGCGCGTGCTGGTCGGTAAGCAGCAAGCGATCGTGTCGTCGAGCGACCGCTCGCCGAAGATGCTGGCTGAACTGGTCGAGCGCACGCTGGCGATGGCCCGCGCGGTGCCCGAGGACCCCTATTGCGGCCTCGCCGATCCCGGCGAGGTCGTCCATGACTGGCCGAAGCTCGACATGCTCGACCCCGCCGAGCCGAGCGCCGAGACCCTGATCGAGCGCGCCCGGGCCGTCGAGGAAGCGGCGCTCGCGGTCAGCGGCATCACCAACAGCGAAGGGGCCGAAGCCGGCTGGGGCCGCTCGCGGGTCGCGCTGGCGGCCTCGAACGGGTTTGCCGGCTTCTATGCCGGCTCGCATCATTCGGTCGCGGTCGCGGTGATCGGCGGCTCCGGCACGAAGATGGAGCGCGACTACGATTTTGCGAGCGCGGTCTACGCCGGCGACCTGCGCGACCCGGCCGAGATCGGCAAAAGCGCCGGCGAGCGCACGGTGAAGCGGCTCGGCGCGCGCAAGATGGCGACCTGCCGCGTTCCGGTGGTGTTCGACCCGCGCGTCGCGCGCAGCTTTCTGTCGCACCTCCTGGGGGCAATCTCCGGGCCGTCGATCGCCCGCGGCACGAGTTTTCTCAAGGACAAGCTCGGCCAGCGCATCTTTCCCGAAGCGATCACCATCACCGAAGACCCGCATCGCCGGCGCGGCCACCGCTCGCGGCCGTTCGACGCCGAAGGGCTGGCCAACCGCCGGTACGCGCTGATCGACCAGGGCGTCCTGACCACCTGGCTCCTCGATCTGCGCTCGGCCCGCCAGCTCGGCCTCAAATCGACCGGGCACGCGACGCGCGGCACCGCCTCGCCACCATCGCCATCCGCCACCAACATCTGGTTCGAGCCGGGCGCCGCGACCCCGGCCGAGCTGATGGCCGACATCAAAAGCGGCTTCTACGTCACCGAACTGATGGGCATGGGGGTCAACGGCCTGACCGGCGACTACAGCCGCGGCGCCGCCGGCTTCTGGATCGAGAATGGCGAGATCGCCTTCGCGGTCAGCGAGATGACGGTGGCCGGCAACCTCAACGACATGTTCGCCCGGCTGACCGCCGCCAACGATCTCGAATTCCGCACCGGCGCCGATGCGCCGACCCTGCGCATCGACGATCTGACGGTCGCCGGCGCGTGAGCGCGGCCTGAGCGGCCTTGCCAAGCTCGCCGTCCGCCCATAACACTGGCGGCGGGGCCTGATGCGCGACAACTCACCTATTGTGCAGCAAGGGGCACGCTCGTCGGTGCTCGTCCGCCGGCTGGTGCACGAGTTCATCGGGCGGCACGCGCGCTCTATCGCGCTGGCCTTCGTGTGCATGGCGATCGGCGGCGGCTCGACCGCGCTGCGCGCCTGGCTGATGCAACCGGTGCTCGACCGCATCTTCATCGCCCGCGATTCGTCGCTGCTGCTCCTTTTGGCCGGCGCCGCGCTGCTCGTCGCGATCGTCAAAGGCACGGCCGACTATGCCGAGACCGTGCTGATGACGCGAGTCGGCCAGCGCGTCATCACCGATGTCCAGACGGCGGCCTATTCGCGGCTGATCCGCGCCGATCTCGCCTATTTCAACGCCCATCCGAGCGGCATTCTGATCTCGCGGCTGATGAACGACGTGTGGCTGCTGCGCAGCGCCGCGGCCAATGTGCTGACCGGGATCGGGCGCCACGTTGTGACGATCGTCTTCCTGGTCGGCGTGATGTTCTACCAGGATTGGGCGCTGGCGCTCGTCGCGTTCTTCGCCTTTCCGCTGGCGATCCGCCCTATCGTCTCGATCGGCCGGCGGATGCGCCGCGTCTCGGCCAGCACGCAGCAGGAAATGGGTGAGGTGACGACGCTGCTCAGTCAGACCTTTCAGGGCGCCCGCCACGTCAAGGCGTACGGCATGGAGGCCTATGAGGAGGGCCGCGCCGCCACCCTGTTCGAGCGCATTTATCGCTTGATCGACCGCGCCAACCGCACCCGCTCGTTGGCGGCGCCGATGATGGAGGCGCTCGGCGGCGCGGCGATCGCGCTGGTGATCTATTATGGCGGCTACGAGGTTATCGTCGGCGCCCGCACGCCGGGGGCGTTCTTCTCGTTCATTACCGCGCTCCTCTTGGCCTATCAGCCGGTCAAGAGCCTTGCCACGCTGAATGCCTCGCTGCAGGAGGGGCTGGCGGCGGCGCAGCGCGTCTTCGAGGTGCTCGACATCGAGCCCGAGATCCGCGACCAGGCGGGCGCCGGCGCGCTGCGCGTCGCGGGCGGCGAGGTGCGCTTCGCCGGGGTGCGCTTCGGCTACCACCCCGGCACGGTGGCGCTCGACGGCATTTCGTTCACCGTGCCGGCCGCCAGCACGGTCGCGCTGGTCGGCCGCTCGGGCGCCGGCAAATCGACGGTGCTGAACCTGATCCCCCGTTTCTACGAGGTCGACGGCGGCAGCATCGCGATCGACGGCCAGGACATCGGCTCGGTCACGCTGGCCTCGCTGCGCGGCGTCATCGCGTTGGTATCGCAGGAAGTTACGCTGTTCGACGACACGGTGCGGGCCAACATCGCCTATGGCCGCTTCGATGCATCGCAGGAAGCGATCGAGGAAGCCGCTGCCGCGGCAGGCGCCGATGGTTTTATCGCCGAGCTTCCGGAAGGCTACGACACGCTGGTCGGCGAGCACGGGGTGCGGCTCTCGGGCGGCCAGCGGCAGCGCCTCGCGATCGCCCGCGCGATGCTGAAGGACGCCCCGATTCTCCTGCTCGACGAGGCGACCTCGGCGCTCGACGGCGAGACCGAGCGACAGGTCCAGGCGGCGTTGCGTCGCCTGATGCGTGGCCGTACCACGGTCGTCATCGCGCATCGGCTGTCGACGATCATTGGCGCCGACCTGATTTGCGTGATGGACCGCGGCCGGATCGTCGAAACCGGCAAGCACGCCCAGCTGCTCGCCAAGGGCGGTCTCTACGCGCGGCTGTACGAGACCCAGTTCGCGGAAGGCGAGCTGGCCGAGGCGCCCGCCGCCGGAGCGCTGGCGCCGTGAAGACGCCGAGCCGCTGGGGCCGGCGGGTGCTGCGCAGCGGCCGCCTGCGGCGGCTGTCGTGCTGGGTGATCCACCTCTACATCCGCTTCGTCTACCTGACCAACCGCTGGACCGTCGAGGGCGTCGAGGTGCCGCGGCGGCTGCGCGCCGACGGCCGCGGCTTCATCCTTGCCTTCTGGCACGGCCGCTTGTTGATGATCCCGATGGCGTGGCAGCGCCTCGCGCCGATGCACATGCTGATCTCGGCGCATCGCGACGGCCGCCTCATCGCCGATGCCGTCACCTATTTCGGCGTCGATTCGATCGCCGGCTCGACCCGCCGCGGCGGGTCGGCGGCACTGCGCACGATGCTGAAGCAGCTCGCCGCCGGCGACTGTGTCGGGATCACCCCGGATGGGCCGCGCGGCCCACCGACGCAAGCTTCCGGCGGCATCGTCAACCTCGCCCGCCTTGCCGGCGTGCCGATTGTCCCGATCGTCTTTGCCACCAGCCGCCGCCACGTGCTGCGCAGCTGGGACCGGTTTCACCTCGCCTTGCCGTTTGGCCGCGGCGTCTTTCTGTGGGGCGAGCCCATCGAAATTGCCGCGGATCTCGACGAGGCCGCGCACGAGCGCGCCCGGCTTCTCGTCGAAACCCAGATGAACGAGATGGCCGCCGAGGCCGACCGTCGCCTCGGGCATGGCCCCTCCACCAACTTGGCGCACGGCGCCGGCGAGGGTATGCGTCGCGGCATGGGGCACGACACGCTGTGAACGCGTGGCCGGTCCTCTATCGCACCGTTACCACCGCCGCCGCACCGCTCGTCGCGCATTACCTCAGGGCGCGCTGTCGGCGCGGCAAGGAGCACGGCGAGCGCCTCGGCGAACGCTTCGGCATCACCGCGGCGGCGCGCCCACTGGCACCGCTTGTTTGGGTGCATGCGGCCAGCGTCGGCGAAACCGGCTCGGTGCTCGGGCTGGTCGAGCGCATCCTCGCCGAGCGGCCTTCCGTCGAGGCGCTGATGACGACCGGGACGGTCGCGGCCGCGCGCCTGCTCGCCGACCGCTTGCCGCCACGCGCCCGGCATCAGTTCGTGCCGGTCGATGTGCCGCAGGCGGTCGACCGGTTCCTCGATCACTGGCGCCCCGATCTCGCGATCTGGGTCGAGTCCGAACTATGGCCCAACCTCGTTTTAGCGACCAGCCGCCGCGGCATTCCGATGCTTCTGGCGAACGGCCGGTTGTCGGCCCGCTCGGCGGCGCGCTGGGGCGTCTTGCCGGGGCTAGTGCGGCCGGTCCTCGGTGCGTTCGCCTTGTGCCTGGCCCAGGACGAGCTCCAGGCGATGCGGTTTCGCCGCCTCGGCGCCGAACGGGTGACGAGCGTCGGCGACCTAAAGGCGGCCGCGGCCCCGCTTGCCGCCGATCCGGCGGCGCTCGCCGTGCTGCGCCGGGAGATCGGCGCGCGACCGGTCTGGCTGGCCGCCAGCACCCATGCCGGCGAAGAGGAAATCGTTACCGCGGCGCATCTGCGCGTCAAAGCCGGGACGGAGCGGCTATTGACGATCATCGCGCCGCGCCATCCGGTGCGTGGTCCGGCAATCGCCGACATGCTGCGGGCACACGGCTTGCGCGTCGCCCGGCGCGGTGCCGGCGAGCCGATCGAGAGCGGCACCGATGTTTATCTCGCCGACACGCTCGGCGAACTCGGCCTGTTCTTCCGCCTCTCGGGAATCGCGTTCATCGGCGGATCGCTGGCCGGCAAGGGCGGCCATAATCCGTTCGAGGCGGCGCTGCTCGATTGCGTCGTGCTGCACGGCCCGGACATGGCGAATTGCGCCGGGATGGCAGCCGCTCTCGATGCCGCCGGCGCGGCTCTGACGGTCACCGACGCCGCGAGCCTCGCCGCCGCGGTCGCGCGGCTGCTCGGCGATCCCTCCGAGCGGGCGCAGCGCGCGGCCGCAGCGGCACGGATCGCCGCGGCCAGCAGCGGCGCGCTCGACGCGGTGCTCGACCAGGTCGCGCCATGGCTCGACGAGTTGGCGCCGGCAGCACCAGCGCCCGCGCCGCGCCGCGCTGGTTGGGGCGGCGATGCGCGCGCCTGATTTCTGGCACGCCGAAAGCGGGCTGATGGGCAGCTTCGCCGCCGGGTTGCTGGCGCCGGTCGGCAGCGCGTGGGGCGCCGCGACACGGTTGCGGCGCGCCATCGCGCGGCCGTATCGGGCTGCGGTCCCGGTGGTCTGCGTCGGAAATCTGGTCGCCGGCGGCGCCGGCAAGACGCCGGTCGTGCTGGCGCTGCTGGGCCATCTCACGGCAGCGGATGCGGCCGTGCAGGTCGTGACGCGCGGCTATGGCGGCCGCCTCGCCGGCCCGATGCGGGTCGATTTGGCCGCGCACGATGCGGCGACGGTTGGCGACGAGGCGCTGTTGATTGCAGCGCAGGCGCCGTGCTGGGTGGCGCGCGACCGCGCCGCCGGAATCCGCGCGGCGGCCGCGGCGGGCGCTGCCCTCATCCTGCTCGATGACGGACTGCAGAACCCGGGGATCGCGACCGACCTCTCGCTGGTGGTCGTCGATGCCGAGTACGGTTTCGGCAATTGCCGGCTGATCCCGGCCGGGCCGTTGCGCGAACCGGTGGCGACGGGGCTGGCGCGGGCCGACGCGGTCGTGCTGATCGGCGAGGGGGAGCTACCCCTGGGAGTGCGCGAAGCCGCCCGCCCGGTCCTGCGCGCGACGCTCGACGCCATTGACGGCGCGCGCTTCGCCGGCGCGCGCGTCGTCGCCTTTGCCGGCATCGGCAGGCCGGATAAATTCTTCCACACCCTGCGGGAGCTCGGCGCCGATCTGGTCGCGGCGCACGCTTTCGCCGATCACCATCCTTTTACCGCTGGCGACATTGCCCGGTTGCGGCAGGAGGCGGACCGGGCCGGCGCCCGGCTCGTCACCACCGCCAAGGATTTTGTGCGGCTGCCGCCGGACGAGCGAGCCGGGATCGCGGTGCTGGAGGTCGAAATCCGCTGGCACGATCCTGCGGCCGTGATGCGCCTCCTCCCAGGCGCACTGGCGCCCCGCGACGAATATGACCGAAGCGCGGCTCCCGGCTGAGCCCGCGGTCGGCGCGATAAGCTGGCGCGACCGTCTCGAAGCCGCCGGCGCCGGGTTGTTCTTCTCGGCGACGGGAGCGCTACCGATCGACCTCGCCTCGGCGTTGGGCGGGGCGCTGGCGCGTCGGATCGGCCCGCGGCTCGGCGTGTCGATGCGCGCCCGTCGGCAGCTAAGCGCTGCGCTGCCAGGACTATCGGCAGCCGAGATCGAGCGGGTGGTCCGCGAGATGTGGGACAATCTCGGCCGCGTCGCGGCGGAATACCCACACCTGCGGCGGATCCGGGTGTTTGCAGCGGGCGGGCGGGTCGAGACAATCGGGCTCGATCATCTCGACGCCGCCATCGCCGCCGGCCGTTCGGCGATCATTTTCGGCGGGCATCTCGCGAATTGGGAGATCGCGGCGCTGGCCGCCGCGCAATACGGCATCGATGTCGCGCAAATCTACCGGGCCGCCAACAACCCGCTGGTCGACCGCATGGTCGGGCGGTTTCGCGGCGGCGGCAGCGAGCTCATTGCCAAAGGCGGAGTCGCCTCGCGCCGCGCGCTGGCGGCACTGCGGCGCGGCGGCCATCTGGCGCTCCTGGTCGACCAGAAGCTCAACGACGGCATCGCAGTGCCGTTCTTCGGGCGGCCGGCGATGACCGCTCCGGCCTTGGCCCTACTGGCGCTGCATTTCGACTGCGCCGTATTGCCGGCGCGGGTCGAACGCCTCCAAGGCGCCCGCTTTCGGCTGACGCTCCAGGCACCGCTCGAGCTGCCGCGCAGCGGTGATCGCACCGCCGATGTCGCGGCGCTGATGGAAGCGGTCAATCGGACGCTCGAAGACTGGATCAGGGAGCGCCCGGGGCAATGGTTCTGGGTGCACAGCCGGTGGCCGGATCGGCCCGGGCAGGTCGCGCCTTGACAGCGACGACAGCGGAGCATCAGCGGCATCGCCGCGCTCGGCTTCGCGGCGCTGGCGCTCTATCATGAGAGCGAGGTCGCGACAGAGGTCACCAACATCTCCCTCGACGAAGCGCCACCCCGATTTCCGCGGGAAACGATGATGACCGACAACCCGTTTTTCGAAGCCTGGGAGACGCCGTTCGAGCTGCCGCCGTTCGAGCGCATCCGGCCGCAACATTTTCCGCCGGCCTTCGAGCGCGGCATGGCGGAGCACGTAGCCGAGATCGCCGCTATCGCCGGCAGCGCCGCTCCACCCGATTTCGCCAACACGATCGAGGCGTTGGAGCGCAGCGGCAAGCTCTTGCAACGGGTCGGCCGGGTATTCCACAACCTCGATGCCAGCGCGACCAGCCCGGCGCTGCAGGCGATCGACCGCGACTACGCGCCGAAGCTCGCGGCGCACCACACCCACATCGCGCTCGATCCCGGTCTCTTCGCCCGCATCGACGCACTGTTCCAGGCACGCGACCGGCTTCGCCTCGAGGCTGCGCAGTTGCGGCTGCTAGAGCGCCACCATCTGCGCCTGGTAC
>DATGFP010000021.1:0-7034 GCA_035309005.1 Allostellaceae bacterium
TCATGGCAACGCACAACCCGGCCGCGCTCGCCGAGACGCACGCCCGCTTCCGCGAGGCGATCGAGCGCGGCCTGTGGCGCCCCACCCGCAACAGCATCCGCGCGGAACTCCTTAGCGTCATTCCCGCGAAAGCGGGAACCCAGGGGACCGAGACGCCGTCGCTTGCCCTGGACCCCCGCTTGCGCGGGGGTGACGGGAATGGATAGGGGCATGTCTGCTGACGCAGAAGACGAAGTCAACCGGGCGCACCGCGAGAAGATGGAGCGGCGGCAGAGGGCGCGCCGCAAGGTGCTGGCGACCAAGACCGAGGAGCGCGGCCTCCTCGTCGTCCATACCGGCGCCGGAAAAGGAAAAACAACCGCCGCCTTCGGCATGGTGCTGCGCTGCCTCGGGCACGGCATGCGGGTCGGGATCGTGCAGTTCGTCAAGGGCGCGTGGGGGAGCGGCGAGCGCAGCGTGCTGGCGCGCTTTCCGGAGCTGGTGACCTGCCGCGCGATGGGGGAAGGCTTCACCTGGGATACCCAGGACCGCGCCCGCGACATCGCCGCCGCGCGCGCCGCCTGGGAGATGGCGCAGGCGATGATCGCCGACCCCTCCTACCGCCTGGTACTGCTCGACGAACTCAACATCGTGCTGCGCTACGGCTATCTGCCGGCGGGCGAGGTGGTGGCGGCGCTGACGGCCAAGCCGCGCGACCTCCACGTCGTGGTGACCGGCCGCAACGCCCCGCCCGAACTGATCGAGGCGGCCGACCTCGTCACCGAGATGACTCTCGTCAAGCATCCGTTCCGCGCCGGCGTCAAGGCGCAAGCCGGGATCGAGTTCTGATGGCCGGCCGGTGCCGGCGCACCTCCACCCCAACCCTCCCCCGCAAGCGGGGGAGGGGGTCATCCGCACCGTCGCGCTCCCTCCCCCGCAAGCGGGGGAGGGCCGGGGTGGGGGCTGCCGCCGGCGAGGGGGTAACTTGGCGCGCGCGTTGATGCTGCAGGGCACCGGCTCCGATGTCGGGAAATCGCTGCTGGTCGCGGGGCTGGCGCGCGCCTTCACCCGGCGCGGCCTCAAGGTGCGGCCGTTCAAGCCGCAGAACATGTCGAACAACGCCGCGGTCACCGCGGAGGGCGGCGAGATCGGACGGGCGCAGGCCTTGCAGGCGCGCGCCTGCGGCGTGGCGCCCGCGACCGACATGAACCCGGTGCTGCTGAAGCCGCAGGCGGGGGGCGCGGCGCAGCTGGTGGTGGCGGGCGAGGTGCGCGGCGTCGTCGCGGCGCGCGACTACCGCGCGCTGGCGCCGAGCCTCCTGCCGGCGGTCTTGACCGCGTTCGAGCGGCTCGCGGCCGGCGCCGACCTCGTGCTGGTCGAGGGCGCCGGCAGCCCGGCCGAAATCAACCTGCGGGAGGGCGACATCGCCAACATGGGCTTTGCCGAAGCGGCCGATGTGCCGGTCGCGCTGATCGGCGACATCGAGCGCGGCGGCGTCATCGCCCAGCTGGTCGGCACCCACGCGCTGCTGTCGCCCTGCGAGCGGGCGCGGCTCGCCGGCTACATCGTCAACAAGTTCCGCGGCGACATCACGCTGTTCGAGGGCGGCATCGCGGCGATCGGCGAGCGCACCGGCTGGCGCTCGTTCGGCGTCGTGCCGTTCTTCGCCGACGCCCAGCTGTTGCCGGCCGAAGATTCGCTGGCGCTGCGCGGTGCGGGAACCCCCACCCCAACCCTCCCCCGCTTGCGGGGGAGGGGGCGCGACGGCGATGGGGTGGGGGCGGCGGCGATCAAGATCGCGGTCCCGCTGCTGCCGCATATCGCCAATTTCGACGATCTCGACCCGCTGCGCGCCGAGCCCGCGGTCGAGCTTGTCCTGGTGCGGCCGGGGACGCCGCTGCCGCGCGACGCGGCGCTCGTCATCCTGCCGGGGTCGAAGGCGACGCTCGCCGACCTCGCGGCGCTGCGGCGCGAGGGCTGGGACATCGACATCCTGGCGCACCGCCGCCATGGCGGCCACATCCTCGGGCTGTGCGGCGGCTACCAGATGCTGGGCCGCCGGATCGCCGACCCGGAAGGCCGCGAAGGCCCGGCCGGCTCCGCCGACGGACTGGCGCTGTTGGAGGTCGAGACCGTGCTCGGCGGCAGCAAGCGCCTGGCCGAAGCCGCCGGCCGCGACATCGCGAGCGGCCTGCCGGTGCGCGGCTACGAGATGCATCTGGGCGACACCGGCGGTCCGGGCCTGGCGCGGCCGATGCTCGAGCTCGGCAGCCGCTACGACGGCGCGGCGAGCCCGGACGGCAGGGTCGCCGGCTGCTATCTGCATGGGCTCTTCGCCGCCGACCAGTTTCGCCGCGCCTTCCTCGCCCGCCTCGGCCCCCGGCTCGGAACTGGGGCCACCGCGCCTGCTTATGACGCGACGATCGAGCGCGTGCTCGACGATCTCGCCGGCCACCTCGAACAGCACCTCGACATCGCGGCGCTGCTCGCCGCGGCCCGCCAGCCGCGCCTCAGCCAAGCCGCGTGAGATGCGCCGCCAGCCACACTCCGAGGATGAGGCCCGTCAGGATGCGGCCGGCCAGCGCATAGAGCCGCAGCGCGCGGGCGATGTCGGTGGGCGTCGCCGCCGGCGTGCCGTCGCCGAGCCAGGGATCCTCGACCGCGCCGCCCTCGTAGTGGCGCGGCCCCGCGAGCGCGAGGCCGAGCGCCCCGGCCATCGCCGCTTCGGGCCAGCCGGCGTTGGGCGAGCGGTGCTTCCGCGCGTCGCGCAGCATCACCCGCAGCGCCTGGCCCGAAGCGCCCTCGCCGGCAAAGGAAGCGGCGGCGCTCAACAAGAGGCCGCTGAGGCGCGCCGGCACCAGGTTGAGGAGGTCGTCGAGCCGCGCCGCCGCCCAGCCGAAGGCGCGGTAGCGCGGGGAGCGGTGGCCGATCATGCTGTCGAGCGTATTGGCCATCTTGTAGGCGAAGAGGCCGGGCAGGCCGAGCACCAGATACCAGCAGATCGGCGCGACGACGGCGTCGCTGAAATTCTCGGCCAGGCTCTCGATCGCCGCGCGGGCGACGCCGGCACGATCGAGGCTCGCCGGATCGCGCCCGACGATATGGCTGACCGCCTGCCGGCCGGCGTCGAGCCCGCCCGATTGCAGCGCCCGCGCGACCTCTTCGACATGCCGGTAGAGGCCGCGCTGCGCGATAAGGACGCCGATCGCCAGCGCCTCGACCGCGGCGCCGGGCAGGCTGCCACGGCAGGCGCGGTGCAGCACCCAGCCGAGCCCGGCCGCCGCCGCCACCAGCACCGCGGCGGTAAAGACGCCGCGCTCGCGCCGGCGCCGCTCGCTGCGGTTGGGCCGGTTGAGCTTGTGCTCGAAAAAGGCGATGGCGCGGCCGGCCAGCGCGACCGGATGCGGCAGGCGCGCGAAAAGGCCCGGCATGTCGCCGAAGGCCGCGTCGAGCGCCAGGCCCGCGAGCAGCAGCAGGAGCGGGTCGTGCAACTCGGCCAATGTAGGCAGGATCGCCATGCTGCCGGCAATCTCGGCCGAGCCGGCGCCGCGATCAACCGAAACGAGGGGCCAGGATGAACCAGAACGCGGTGCTGCTGTGCGGCCATGGCAGCCGCGACCCGCAAGCGGTCGGCGAGTTCGACATAGCCGCGGCGGCGCTGCGCGCCCGTCTCGCGAGCTTGGCGCCAGCGGGCGATGTGGCCGATTTCGCCGCCGGCTATCTCGAATTCGCCCGGCCGACGATCGGCGAGGCGCTCGCCGCGCTGCGGGCGCGCGGCGCCAGCCGGATCGTCGCGGTCCCCGGCATGCTGTTCGCCGCCAGCCACGTCAAGAACGATTTGCCGTGGGAAATGAACAGCTTCATGGCGGCCAACCCGGGCACCGAGATCCACCTCGCCCGCGATCTCGCGATCGACGCGAAGCTGCTCGAAGCCGCCGCCGAGCGGATCGCAGCGGTCGCGCCGCAGAATAGAGAAGAGGCGCTGCTCGTCGTCGTCGGCCGCGGCACCACCGACCCCGACGCCAATTCCAACATCGCCAAGATCACCCGCCTGCTGTGGGAAGGCATGGGGTTCGGCTGGGCCGAGACCGCCTTCAGCGGGGTCGCGCAGCCGCGCGTCGAGGGGGCGCTCGACCGCGCCGCGCGGCTCGGCTTTCGCCGCATCGTCGTCTTCCCCTATTTCCTCTTCACCGGCATCCTCGTCAAACGCATCCGCGCCGAGACCGCGCGCGCCCGGGCGCGGTTTCCAGCGATCGAGTTCATCGACGCGCCCTACCTGAGCGACCACGAACGCGTCATCGACGCCTTCCTCGACCGCATCGCCGAAGCCGAGGCCGGGGTCGCCGCGATGAACTGCCAGCTGTGCAAATACCGCATCCGGATGGTCGGCTACGACGACGCGGTCGGCGCGCCACAGGTCGGCCATCACCATCACGTCCGCGGCATCGGGGTCGACGGCGACCCTGCCCATCCGCACGAGCATCCGCACGATCACGCGCACCCGCACGAGCACGACTGAGCGGCGATGGCTGCGCTGTTCGACCATTACGTGATCGTCGACTGGAGCGCCGCGAGCCGGCCGAAGCGGGGCCGCGACAGCATCTGGATCTGCCACCGCTTCCCCGACGGCGAGCGCGTCGACAACCCGCCGACCCGCGCTGAAGCCCGCGCCCTGTTGGCCAGATCGCTGGCGGCGGCAATGGCGCGCGGCGAACGGGTTTTGCTAGGCTTCGATTTCCCGTTCGGCTACCCGGCCGGCTTTGCCGATCGGCTCGGGCTCAAGGGGCCGGCATGGCGGGCGGTGTGGAATGAGATCGCCGGCAGGATCGAGGACAAGCCGAATAACAATAACAACCGCTTCGACGTCGCCAACGACTTTAACCGGCGAATTTCCGACGGGGTATTTCCGGCCTTTCCATTCTGGGGACGCCCAGTCAGGATGACGGCCGAATTCCTTAAGCCCAAGCATCACCGAAGTCACGAGAGCGGGGCTCTTGCCGAAAAGCGCCTTATCGATAAGTGGATGAAGGGCGCGCAACCGTGCTGGAAGCTGCTCGGCGCCGGCTCGGTCGGCAGTCAGACGCTAACGGGAATCCCGGTGGTGTGGGCGTTGCGCAACGATCGGCGCTGGCGTCACTCGGCCCGCATCTGGCCGTTCGAGACTGGATTGCGCCCGCCGAAAGAGGCGCAGATCGTCTTCGCCGAGGTTTGGCCATCGTGGTGGGATTGGAAGGCGACGCGTGACCCGAGCGAGGTCAACGACAGCGCCCAGGTCCGGCATGTCGCTCGGTTGTTCGCCGCACGAGACCGCGCCGGCACGCTGACAGCGATGTTCTTCGGTGGTCGGTCCCTCACTCCGACGGAGCGGCGCGTCGCCGAGCGAGAGGAAGCCTGGACGCTCGGGGTAACCGCGCCGCGGCGCGCGGCAAGGAAAAGTAAGGGGGGTGGCTCCGAGCGGTCGGCAAAGCCCACCTCACCCTCCCAGCGCTTCGCGCCGGGCCCCTCCCTCTCCCCCCTGAAGGGCGGAGAGGGGAAAGAAAAGGGTGGCGACTACACCTATCTGCGCGATCCGGCGGCGATCTATCGGCGGTCGTTCGCGCTGGTCCGCGAGGAAGCTGACCTCACGCGGTTTCCGGCGTCGCTGCGGCCGCTGGCGGTGCGCCTCGCGCATGCCGCCGGCGACACCGCGATCCTTGGCCAACTCGCCTGGTCGCGCGGCGCCGCGGCGGCCGGCCGGCGGGCGCTGGCGGCGGGCGCGGCAATCCTAGCCGACAGCGAGATGGTCGCGTCCGGCATCGCCCGCCAGCGCCTGCCGCAAGGCAACCCGGTGATCTGCACGCTGCGCGACCCCGCAATCCCCGGGCTCGCGGCGGCGCAGGGCACGACCCGCAGCGCCGCCGCGGTCGAATTGTGGCGGCCGCACCTCGCCGGCGCCGTCGTCGCGATCGGCAGCGCGCCGACCGCGCTCTTCCGGCTCCTGGAGTTGATCGCCGCGGGCGGCGCCATGCCGGCCCTCGTTCTCGGCTTTCCGGTCGGGTTTGTCGGCGCCGCCGAGGCCAAAGAGGCGCTGACCCGGTTCGGCGGCGGCCTCCGCTATGTGACGCTGGCCGGGCGGCGCGGCGGCAGCGCATTGGCCGCCGCCGCGGTCAACGCGCTATCGGGCGGGAGGCCGGGATGACCCACTGGCTCAGCGTCATCGGCATCGGTGACGACGGATTTTGTGGCCTGAGCCCGGCCGCGCGCACCCTCGTCCTCAGCGCGCAGACCCTGGTCGGCGGCGCGCGCCATCTGGCGATGGTGCCGCCGAGCGCGGCCGAGCGCCTGCAATGGCGCCAGCCGCTCGCCGCGACGATTCCCGACATCGAAGCGCGGCGCGGCTCGCCGCTCGCGGTGCTGGCCAGCGGCGACCCGCTGTGGTACGGGGTCGGGGTCGTGCTGCTCCGCCATTTTCGCCGCGACGAGATGACGATTTTGCCGCAGCCGAGCGCCTTCAGCCTCGCCGCCGCCCGGCTCGGCTGGCCCATTGCGGAGTGCACGACGCTGTCGCTGCACGCCCGCCCGCTCGATGAATTGCGCCTCCATCTCGCGCCGCGGGCGCGGCTGCTGCTGCTGTCGGAAGATGGCGCGACGCCCGCCGCGGTGGCCCGCCTGCTTACCTCATGCGGCTGGGGACCGAGCCGGATCAGCGTCTTCGAGCATCTCGGCGGCGCCAGCGAGAGGGCGACGCACAGGAGCGCGCAGGAATGGGGCGACAAGCGCGCGGCCGACCTCAACCTGGTCGCGCTCGAATGCGCGCCGGCGCCCGGCACCCGGGTGCTGCCGCGCACGGCCGGGCTGCCCGACGACGCCTTCGAGCATGACGGGCAATTGACCAAGCGCGAGGTACGCGCGATCACCCTCGCTCGCCTCGCGCCCCTACCCGGCGAGAGCTTGTGGGACATCGGCGCCGGCAGCGGTGCGATTGCGATCGAATGGCTGCGCGCGAGCGAGGGCGGCGCGGCGCTCGCGATCGAACAGAACCCGGAGCGCGCCGCGAGGATCGCGCGCAACGCCGC
>DATGFP010000022.1:0-31540 GCA_035309005.1 Allostellaceae bacterium
GAACCCCAAGGTCGAGGGCCGCTACGGCGCCGACACGATGCCCGAGACCGCCGACAATCTGGCGCGCGACTTCCAGATCACCCGTGAGGCGGCCGACATTTTCGCCGAAGGCTCGCAGCGCAAATACGCCACCGCCAAGGCCGACGGCTTCTTCGCCGGCGAGATCATGGCGGTCGAGGTGCCGGGCGGCCGCGCCGGGCCGGTGACGGTCGCCGAGGACGAGCACCCGCGGCCGCAGACCGACATGGCGGCGCTCGCCCGGCTGCGGCCGTTGTTCAAGGACGGGGTGACGACGGCCGGCAACGCCTCCGGCATCAACGACGGCGCGGTGGCGATGATCGTCGCCAGCCGCCAGGCCGGCGACAAGGCCGGGGCGCAGCCGATCGCCAAGATCCTGTCGTCGGCGGTCGCCGGGGTCGAGCCGCGGATCATGGGGTTCGGGCCGGTGCCGGCGGCGAAGAAGGCGCTGCAGCGCGCTGGGCTCGGCATCAAGGACATCGACGTCATCGAGATCAACGAGGCCTTCGCGGCCCAGGTCCTGGCCTGCCTGCGCGGCCTCGAAGTGCCGTTCGACGATAGCCGCGTCAACCCGAACGGCGGCGCCATCGCGATCGGCCATCCGCTCGGCGCCTCCGGGCCGCGCATCTGCCTGACGGCGGCGCGGCAATTGCAGCGCACCGGCGGGCGCTATGCCCTCGTCGCGATGTGCGTCGGGGTCGGCCAGGGCATCGCCACGGTCATCGAGCGGGTGTAGGGGTCGGGCGGCTGGGCCGCGGGCGGGCGCTTCCTATATTGGAGGGATGACCCACGTCCCGACTTTTGCGACGCGCCCGAGCTTTCTCGGGGTCGCGCGCAGCGATCCCGGCGCCGCGGTCTGCGTCGCCGGGATCCCCTACGATCTCGGCACCTCGAACCGGCCAGGCGCCCGCTTCGGCCCGGTGGCGATCCGCCAGGCGAGCCGCATGCTGGTCGACGGCGACCACCCCCTCACCGGCGACGCGCCGGCTCACGACATTGCCGATATCGGCGATTTCGTGATCGCGCACGGCGACATCCTCGCCTCGCTCGCGCTGATCGAGGAGCAGGCAACGCCGCTCCGGCACCTCGTCGCGCTGGGCGGCGACCACACGGTTACGCTCGGCTTGCTGCGGGCGCTGGCGGCGCGCACCGGGCCGCTCGCGCTGGTGCATTTCGACGCGCATGTCGACACCTGGCCCGAGAGCTTTGGGCAGCGCTATGGGCACGGCTCCCCGTTCTACCACGCGATCGAGGAGGGGCTGATCGCGCCCGCCCGCACCGTGCAGATCGGCATCCGCTCGCCGATGGAGAAGGCCGTGCGCGATTGGACCCTAGAGAAGGGCGTCACGATCCTCCATGCCGAGGCGGTGCACGAAGAGGGGCCCCAGGCGATCGCCGGGCGCATCCGCCAGGTCGTTGGCGACGCGCCGGCCTATCTGACCTTCGACATCGACGCGCTCGACCCGGCTTTCGCGCCGGGCACCGGCACGCCCGAGATTGGCGGCCTCTTCACCTGGCAGGCGCAGGCGATCCTGCGGCGTCTCGCCGGGCTCGATTTCCGCGGCATGGATGTTGTCGAGGTCGCGCCGCCCTACGACCACGCCGAGATCACCGCCCTCGCCGCGGCGACCTTCGCCTGGGAATACCTCGCGCTCCTCGCGTCGCGCTCCGCACAGCGGGCGCCAGCAAATAATTCACCATAATCGTCGCTTGCATCGACGGCGCCGGTTCCCATCTAAGCCGTCCGACGCAATCGCACGTGCCTAGAACCCCGCCTGCGTCCCCAGGGGTGCTGCTACGACGTAACGCGTCTCTTTCGGCAGAGCCGGTCATCAATGGACCGGCATCCTTGAGGGATACGGCTATGGTCCGGCACGTGAAGCGAAAACCTCGCACGATGATCTGACGCGGCGGAGCGAGTTCGCTCCGCTCGCGCCATCACCCTGATCGGTCGCCACCGCCGCGCCACCCGCGCGGCGGCAGCGTCGCCTCCATTCCCCTGGAGGATCGTGCGATGGCGAAAGCCCCTGTTGTTTCGTCCCAGTCCAACAGGCTCTACGCGGGGCGCATCCCGCTGCCTACGGTCGACGGCCTTGTCGCGCGCGAGCGTCCGGCGGAGCCGCTGCTGATCCTGCGGCCCGTTGCGATCGCCCAGGCGTCGCGGGCCTTCACCGCCGCCTTTCCGGGCGACGTGCTCTACGCCGTCAAGTGCAACCCCGATCCCCGCGTGCTGCGCGCCGTCTGGGCCGGCGGGGTGCGTCATTTCGATTGCGCCTCGCTGCCCGAGATCGCGCTGGTGCGGCGGGTGCTGCCGGAAGCGGCGGTGCATTTCATGCACCCGGTCAAGGGCCGCGCCGCGATCAGCGCCGCGTTTCATCACCAGGGCGTCACCGACTTCGCCTTCGACAGCGCCGACGAACTGGAGAAGATCCTGCAGGAGACGGTGCCGGTCGGCCTTGTCGGCGAGCCGCCGATCCTCGGATTGTTTCTGCGCCTCGCGGTCGCACAAGGCGGCGCCTACGACCTCTCCGGCAAGTTCGGCGCAACCCTCGGCGAGGCGGCGGCTCTGCTGCGCGCCGCGCGGCCGCACGCGGCTCGGCTCGGCATCTGCTTCCATGTCGGCTCGCAATGCCTCGACCCAGCCGCCTATGCCGGCGCGATCGCGCTGGCCGCCGCGGCGGTGGGGCGTTCGGGGGTGGCGATCGATACCCTCGATGTCGGCGGCGGCTTCCCGGTCAGCTATCCCGACATCGTGCCGCCGCCGCTCGGGCGCTACATCGCGGCGATCGCCGATGCGGCGGCGGTGCAGTTCGCCGGCGCGGTGCGGTTGTGGGCCGAGCCGGGGCGGGCGCTGGTCGCCGGCGGCGGCTCGCTCGTCGTGCAGGTAGAACTGCGCCGCGGCGACGCGCTCCACGTCAACGACGGCATCTACGGCAGCCTGAGCGACGCCGGGCGGCCCGGCTTCCGCTTCCCGGCGCGGCGGATTCGCGGCGATGGCGGCGGCGAGGAAGCGGGTGCGCCGCTGCGCCCGTTCATCCTGTTCGGGCCGACCTGCGACAGCGCCGACCGGATGCCGGGGCCGTTCCTGCTGCCGGCCGACATCGACGAGGGCGACTGGATCGAATTGGGCCAGCTTGGCGCTTATGGCGCCTGCCTGCGCACCCGCTTCAACGGCTTCGACAGCACGCTCAGCGCCGAAGTCGCCGACCCGCCGATGCTGGCGACCCCGGGCTACGCCTGAGGCTACACCGTGTCGTCGGCGTAGAGGTCGGGCGGCAGCAACGGCGCGGCGCGGCCGCGCGCGTGGAGGTAGGATTGCCAAAAGAGGCAGGCCGCGACTGAGCGCCACGGTCGCCACGCCTCGCCGATTTCGCGCAGCGCCGGCTCCTTCGGGCGCGCCGCCAGCCCGAGGCACTCGGCGACCGCGAGCTGCAGCCCGAGATCGGCGGCCGGCCACACATCGGGTCGGCCGAGCGCGAAGATCAGGTAAATTTCGGCGCTCCACCGGCCAATTCCCTTGAGCGCGACGAGGGTGTCGAACGCGTCGTCGTCCGGCGCCGCGGCGAGCGCGGCGAAATCGAGGGTGCCGCCCGCCACCGCCATCGCCAGGCCGCGGGCGTACGCCGCCTTCTGCCGGCTGAAGCCGCATTGCCGCAAACTCGCGTCGTCGAGCGCCAGAAACGTCGCGGGCGCCAGCGGCCGGCACAGCCCGACCAGGCGGCGATGCATCGCCGCGGCGGCGTCGATCGACACCTGCTGCTCCAAAATGATGTGCACCAGCGTCGCGAAGCCGTTGCGCCGCCGGCGAAACCGCGGCGCGCCGGCGCGCTCGAGAATGGCGCGGAACACCGAATCGCCGGCGAGCGCCGCGATCCCTTCGTCGAGGCCCTGCGGCGCGTAGATTACCCCCACAGGATCGGGTCGGGCGGAAAGACCGTGCTGCCGTCGTAGCGCAGCCCGTTCGCCCGGTCGGCGGCGAGCAGCAAGGGCGCGTCGAGATCGACGAATTGGGCGCGCTGCGCCACCAACATCGCCGGCGCCATCGCCAGCGAGCTGCCGATCATGCAGCCGACCATGATCTTGAAGCCGCGCGCAGCCGCCGCCTCGGCGAGGGCGAGGGCCTCGGTCAGCCCACCGGTCTTGTCGAGCTTGATGTTGATCGCGTCGTATTTCCCGGCGAGGCGGTCGAGATCGGCGCGAGTGTGGCAGGATTCGTCGGCGCAGACCGGGATCGGGTGCGGCATTTGCGCGAGCGCGTCGTCGGCGCCGGCCGGCAGCGGCTGCTCGATCAATTCGACGCCCAATTCGGCGAACGCCGGCATCAGCTCTCTGAGGTGGCGCTCGTCCCAGCCCTCGTTGGCATCGACGATCAGCCGCGCCGCCGGCGCCGCGCGGCGCACCGCGCGCACCCGCGCGAGGTCGCCGTCGCCGGCCAGCTTGAGCTTGAGGAGCGGCCGGGCGCGCTGCGCTGTCGCCGCCTCGGCCATCCGCTCCGGCGTATCGAGGCTCAGCGTGTAGGCGGTCAGCAGCGGCCGCAGCTCGCCGACGCCCGCCATGTCGGCGACGCGGCGGTCATCGCGCTGGGCGTCGAGATGCCAGAACGCGCAGTCGAGCGCGTTGCGCGCCGCGCCGGGCGGCATCGCCGGCTGCAATTCGTTGCGGTCGAGGCCGGAAAAGACCGGCCCTTTCATCGCCTCGAGCGCCGCGACGACGCTGTCGACGCTCTCGCCATAGCGCGGATAGGGGACGCATTCGCCGCGGCCGCGGAATTCGCCGTCATAGACCTCGGCGATCACGACTTCGGCGGTGGTCTTGCTGCCGCGCGAGATCGCGAAGGGCTGCGCCAGCGCCCAGGCGCGGCGGGTGACGGTGAGACGCTGCGGGTGCGGTGCCATGCGAGGCCTACTACAGGCGGTCGACGATCGCGCCGACACCGGTGCGCACCGCATCGACACAGGGCAGCGCAAGTTCGTCCTCGGTGCGGCGCAGATAATCGCGCGCCGCGGCGGCGTCGAGCGCGGCGGTATTGACGCTGACCCCGATGCAGCGCGCCCGCGGGTTGGTCAGCTGCGCCGCCTCGACGTTGCGCGCGATGGACAGCTGCAGATCGGGCAATTTGTAGCCCGGCAGGCCGCGCATATGGCGGCGGGTCGGCTCGTGGCACATCACCAGCGCGTCGGGCTGCGCGCCGTGAATGAGGCCGAGCGTGACGCCGGCATAGGAAGCGTGAAACAGCGAACCCTGGCCCTCGATCACATCCCAATGGTCGGGGTCGGCCGCCGGGCACAGCCACTCGACCGCGCCCGAGACGAAATCGGAGACGACCGCGTCGATCGACACGCCGTCGCCGGCGATGAAGATGCCGGTCTGCCCGGTGGCGCGGAAATCGGCGGCGAGGCCGCGCCGCCGCATCTCTTTTTCGAGCGCCAGCGCGGCGAACATCTTGCCGATCGAGCAATCGGTGCCGACCGTCAAGAGGCGCTTGCCGGGGCGCTTCACGCCGTTGCCGACGGCAAATTCGCGGGTCGGGTGGCGGACGTCGGCGATCTGCCGGCCACAGCGCGCCGCGGCGTCGCGCAGCGCCGGGATGTCGGTCAGGCGATGGTGCAGGCCGCTCGCCAGATCCATGCCGAGTTCAAGGGCCCGCACCAGGAGCCCCTCCCAGCCGTTGCCGAGGACGCCGCCGCGATTGGTGGTGCCGACGATCAGAGTCTTGACGCCTGCGGCGGCGGCTTCCTCGAGCGTCATGTCGGGGATGCCGAGATCGGCCTTGCAACCGGGCAGGCGGAGCTGGCCCAGCGAGATTTCGGGGCGCCAGAAGGCGATGCCGGCGGCCGTCTTGGCGGCGAGCTGGTCGGCGGCGTCGCCGATGAACAACAGGTATGGCGTGCGCAGGCTCACCACCCAACCCCTTTGCCGGTATTGCAAGGCAGTGGATTTTAGGGAAGCGCGCCGGGTGGCGAAAGCCCTTCGCCAACACGGGCCCGGCTGGCGCGAGGCGTGGGCGTCCGCTGCAGCCATTCCGGTTCGGAATGCCGGCCATTCGACAACCGCACCTGCCGCGAATGGATTGGCACGCCGCGTGCGTCCTATAACCGTGAGTAGCACCGCATCCGAGGAGGTTCCTATGGGCCTGGGTGCATCCCTGTCCCAGTTGCCGCCGGAGCGCCAGCGCGGTCGCGGCGCGACGGCGTGGGCCGCGGTGATCGCGGTTTTGTTTGTTGCGGTCGCCGCGGTCAGCTTCGCGATCGATCAGACGGTGACGCTGTCGAGCCCGTCAGCGCCGCCAGTGGCGTCCAGCGCCGGGCGTTAGGCGCGGGGCGGTCGACAGGCGCCGCCGAAACCGGCACAGTCCCGCCACGGGAGCCTCGCCGGAAAGCATGCGCAAAACCACCACCGCCGCAATCTCGATCTTCGCGCTCGGCGCCGCGTCGCTTGCGCTGGCCGGGTGCACCCGGCCGCACCCCTACGTGCGCGAAGGCGACCGGCAGTCGGTGCAGGTCAACTTTTACGGCACGCCCGACAGCGCGTTGCCGGTGGCGCGGCAGCATTGCGCGGCCTATGACCGGGTTCCGCGGCTGACCGACGCCGGCCCCGACATCGCCTATTTCGATTGCGTTCCCCGCTAGCCTGCCCTCAAAACTGCACGCGCTGGGTCAGCGCGCCGTCGATGATCAGGTTGGTGCCGGTGATGAAGCTGGCGCGCGGGCTCGCCAGAAACACCACCGCGTTGGCGACCTCCTCGGGCGTGCCCATGCGGCCCGTTGGATTGCGCGCCAAGGTCGCCGCGAACATTTCCGGGTTGCGTTCCTCGACGACGTTCCACACGCCGCCCTTGAAATAGACGTTGCCGGGCGAGACCAAATTGGCCCGCACGTTTTTCGCGGCGAGGTTTCGCGCCAGGCCCTTGACGTAGGGGATGATCGCCGCCTTGACCGAGGCATAGGAACGGGGCGGGGCATAGATTTCCGCCATCGCGGTGCTGCCGACGACAACGATCGAGCCCGCCTGCGAGCGCTCGAGGAGCGGCAGCGCGGCCTCGATGCCGAACACGGTGCCCATGACGTCGATCTCGAAGCCGCGCCGCCACGATTCTTCGTCCATTCCCATTGCGAGAGCGCTGACATTGGCGACGAAGATGTCGAGGCCGCCCAGCGTATCGGCCGCTTCGGCGATCCAGCCGCGCAGCGCCGCGAGGTCGGCGACGTCGACGGCGCCGCCGGTCGCCTTGACGCCGGCCCGCCGCAAGGCCGCGACGGCGTCGTCGACGGGTCCGCGGTGGCGCGCGCAGATCGCGACGTCGCAGCCCTCGGCGGCGAGCAGGTTGGCGACCGCCCACCCGATTCCCCGGGTGCCGCCGGTGACAATCGCCTTCTTGCCATGCAAACCGAGATCCATCGCTGTCGCCGCCCCTTGTTACTGTGCCGGCGCTGCGCCGGTCGCGCGTCCATGCAAAAATCGGGACGTGGCGACCCGCGAAAGAGAGGGGCTGGCCGGTCCGTCACCCTGTAGATTACGCCGGCCGGCCGCCGGCCAACAATGCTGCCCTGGAACGCCCTGAAGCCTCAGCGAGTGATGCGCCTCGATCGATTGCGGTTTTCTGCGCGCGGCGGAGTGCGCGCCGCGGCGCTGCCCGCCGCCGGACTGTCCTCCTCTGGGCTACCCGCCGGCGCGCGCCGCAGCCTGCTGGCGATCCCCGATTTCCGCCGCCTGTGGCTGGTCGGCCTGGTGGTCTTTTCGGTGCGCTGGCTGGAGATGATCGTCGTCGGCGTGTTCGTCTATCGCCACACAGGATCGGCCTTCACCGTCGCGCTGATGACGATGCTGCGGATGCTGCCGATGGCGCTGTTCGGAGCGCTGATCGGCGCCCTCGCCGAGCGGCTCGAACGGCGCAGCGCGCTCATCGCGGTGGTGCTGGCGATGCTGGCGACTTCGGCCTCGCTCGCCGCGCTCGCCTATGCCGGCCGGCTCGCGGTCTGGCACCTCGCCCTGGCCAGCTTCGTCAACGGCATCGCCTGGGCGGCCGACAACCCGGTGCGGCGGGTGATGATCGGCGATGTCGTCGGGCACGAGCGGATGGGCGCGGCGATGTCGGTCGATGTCGGCGCCAACAACGCCAGCCGCATGCTGGGTCCGACGATCGGCGGCTTGCTGCTCGCCGGAGCCGGGATTTCCGGCGCCTTCACGGTCAGCGTGCTGTGTTACGCGATCGCGCTCGGCGTCGCGTTGCGCGTGCGTCACCGCAGCCGCCCGGCGCCGATCGCCGCCGGCGTGCTGGCTCGGATGATCGAGGGTTTTGTGCTGGTGCGGCGCGACCCCAAGCTGATCGCGACGCTGGTGGTCACCGTCATCTATAACGTCTTCGGCTGGCCGCTCACCGCGATGGTCCCGGTGATCGGGCAGGACAGCCTGCATCTCGGCGCGAGCGGCATCGGCATCCTCGCCAGCATGGACGGCGTCGGCGCGTTCTGCGGTGCATTGGTGATCGCGCTCTTTGCCAAGCCGGCGCATTACGCCCGGCTCTATATCGGCGGCGTCGCGGTCTATCTCGTCATGCTGATCGTTTTCGCCCTGGTTCCGATCGTCCCGCTCGCGGGCGCGGCGCTGTTGTGCACTGGGGTGTCGAACGCCGGTTTCAGCGTGATGCAGGCGACGCTGATTTACCTATCGGCGCCGGCCGAGATGCGCAGCCGCTTATATGGCGTGCTGTCCGTGTGCATCGGCGTTGGCCCGCTCGGTTTCCTTTATCTCGGCGTCCTCGCCGATACGATCGGCGCGCCGCGGGCGACCGCGCTTTCCGGGGTTCTCGGTCTCCTCGCCCTGGCGATGACGCGGCGCTGGTGGCGCCAGCTCGGCGCGGCCTGACCCTGCGGCGGCGGAACAGCGGCGCACGCGGCGGCGTTTGTCGATGATGGCAGATCCGCAGAAACTGCGCGAACTTGCCGCGTGGCACCGCGAATTCGCCGAGTGGGCGCCGAACCGCACGATCGAACAAGCGCGGCTGCGGATGGCGGAGGAACTCGAGCGCGCGGCGCGTCGGCTCGAACGGCCGCGGGCCAGGGTGCTCGAACCCACGTAGCGGGCCGCGACGCGTCAGCCGCCGCGCAGCCGGTTGACGAAATCGGCGAGCCCGGTCTGCCGGATGCGGCGCAAGCGCTCGGCCGCGACGATTGCCTCGACGTCGATGACGCTCGCCTCGATCTCGCGGTTGACGATGACGTATTCGTATTCCGACCAGTGGCTCATTTCCTCGGCCGATTTCGCCATGCGCTGGGCCACCACCGCGGCGCTGTCCTGGGCGCGCCGCCGCAGCCGCGCTTCGAGCGCCGCCACGCTCGGCGGCAGGACGAACACGGTCACGATGTCATCGCGCACGCTTTCGGCGAGCTGCTGCGTGCCCTGCCAGTCGATGTCGGTGACGATGTCGTGGCCGGCCGCGAGCGCCGCCTCGATCGGCTGGCGCGGCGTGCCGTAGCAGTGGCCGA
This sequence comes from Allostellaceae bacterium, assembly GCA_035309005.1. GTDB lineage: Bacteria > Pseudomonadota > Alphaproteobacteria > ATCC43930 > CGMCC-115725 > DATARH01. Next base: position 9,504 of record DATGFP010000022.1, read on the forward strand.
AGACGCTGGCATGCTCAAGCAGCGCACCGCCGGCCACCATCGCGTCAAAGCGCGCCTGGTCGATGAAGTTATAGTCTCGGCCATCGATTTCGCTGGCCCGCGGCGGCCGCGTCGTGACCGAGATCGACAGCGACAGCGTGGCGTCGCGTTCCAGCAGCCGGCGGGTAATCGTCGTCTTGCCGGCACCCGAGGGCGACGACAGCACCAAGAGAAAGCCGCGGCGGGAGATCGTCGGCGAGGCGGCCGGCTCGCTCATTCGAGGTTCTGCACCTGCTCGCGGAACTGCTCGACCGCGGCCTTCAGCGCGAGGCCGGCGCGGGTCAATTCGATCTCGGCCGATTTGGAGCACAGCGTATTGGCTTCGCGGTTGAGCTCCTGGCAGAGGAAATCGAGCTGCCGCCCGACCGCCTCGCCGCGCTCCAAAAGCTCGCCAGCCTGGGCGATGTGGGCGCGCAGTCGGTCGAGCTCCTCGCGGACATCGGCGCGGCTGACGAGCATCGCCAATTCCTGCGCCACCCGCTCTTCCGGCATCGTCGGAGCCAGCCCGGCAAGTTCGCCGAGCAGCGTTTCGAGGCGCGCCCTGAGCGCCGCCGGCTGCGCCGCCGCGCAGCCCGCCGCGGCCTCGACGAGGGCGGCCAACTCGGTTCGTTGCGCCGAGAGGATCGCCTCCAGCCGCGCGCCCTCCTCGGCGCGGGACGCCGCCAGCCGCAGCAGCGCCTGCGACCAGCCGTCGAACACCGCGGCGCGGCGCGCTTCGATGACGCTCTCGGGCTCGTCCTCGACCGTCTCAATGACGCCGCGCAGGCCGATCAGCCCGTCGAGCCGCGGCGGTGCGGCCGCGATCTCGCCGGCCAGCTCGCGCAGCAGCGCGACGATATGCGCCAGCATCTCGCGGTTGATGCGGATGGCGGGCGGGGCCAGGCGGTTGACGCTCAGCGTGGCGGCGACGTTGCCGCGCCGGACATGGCGGGCGAGCGCGGCGCGTAGCTGCGGCTCGAGCGCATCGAAGCCGGGCGCGAGGCGTAGCCGCAGGTCGAGCGAGCGGCTGTTGACGCTCTTCAATTCCCAGGCCCAGGAGATGCCGTCGGCTTCGCCCTCGGCCCGGGCGAAGCCGGTCATGCTGGAGACCCCCACCGTCGCCCCTGTTCAGTGCCGCCGCGCTGCGGTTATAGCCGGGGCTCGCAGCGCCAACAATGCCGGGCGCAGGCTCAATGCGGGCAGGCGTGCCCGGGTTCGGGGCGGCAGTGGCGCACCCGCGACGCCTGCTGCACCAGCCGGTGGCGGTGCGGCGCGGCGGGCGGGCCGGAGGCGGCCACCGTGTGTGCCGGTTCGGGTTCGGGCGGGGGCGCCAGCGGGGCGAGGGGCGGGGAGATGGGCGGCGCGCCGGAATCGGACCCCGCCGCCATGGCGCGGCGATATTCGGCGATGTTGTGGGTCTGCTCGGCGAGCGTCTTGGCGAAAATATGGCCGCCGCCGCCATCCGCCACGAAATAGAGGTCTTCGGTGCGCTCCGGTCGTGTCGCGGCCTGCAGCGACGACCGGCTGGGGTTGGCGATCGGCCCCGGCGGCAGTCCCTTCACGACATAGGTGTTATAGGGCGAAGCGACCGCCAGGTCGGCGTGCGCCAGCGGCCGGTCCAGCTTGGGGTTGGCGGGGCTGAGGGCATAGAGCACGGTAGGGTCGGATTGCAGCGGCATGCCGAGGCGCAGGCGGTTGATGAAGACGCCCGCGACATGCGGGCGCTCTTCGCCGCGAGCCGTCTCTTTCTCGACGATCGAGGCGAGGGTCACTGCCTCCTGCGGCGTCGCGAGCGGCAGACCGGGGCGGCGCTCCTTCCAGATCTCGGCGACGATTCGGGTCATGTCGCGCTGCATGCGCTCGATCATGTCCTTGCGGCTTTCGCCGTAACTGTAGGTGTAGGTCTCGGGCAGCAGCGTGCCGTCGCCGGGCACCGGGCCGACGTCGCCGTCGAGTGCCGGCGCGTCGCGCACCAGCGCGACAACCTCGGCGCTGGTGAGGCCCTCGGGAATTGTCAGCCGGTGTTTGACCGTGCGGCCGGCGGCGACGATCTCGAAGGTCTGCATCGCGCTGGCTGCGGCCGGGAATTCGTATTCGCCGGCCTTGAGCTTGGCGCCGTGGCCGGACAAGCGGGCGATCGCCTCAAAGGTCAATTTGTGCCGAATGACCCCTGCCTCGGTCAGCAATTCTGCAATGCCGGCGATGCCGGTATGGGGCGGGATCACCAGAATGCGCGACGCCGCCAAGGGGCCCGCGTTTTGCGCGTCGCTGTAGAGCCAATAGCCGGCCCCGCCAAGCGCCGTAATGACCAGCGCGGCGGTAATGAAACTCCACGCCAGGAGGCGCAGAAACCTCAGCATCGCGCGCACCCGCAACCGGCGCCGCGATCGATCGCCGGATCGCGCCCGGACCGACCGCTCACCCGCCCGAACCCACGGCGCCGAAAATCAGCGAGGCGTTGGTGCCGCCGAAGCCGAACGAATTCGACAGCACGAAGTTGACGCGGCGCTCGCGCGCCTCTTTCGGCACCAGGTCGATGTCGCAGGAGGGCGAGGGGTTGTCGAGGTTGAGCGTCGGCGGGACGAGCTGGTCGCGCAGCGCCAGGATCGAGAAGATCGCTTCGACGCTGCCGGCGGCGCCGAGCAGGTGCCCGATCGCCGATTTGGTCGACGACATCGACAGCCGATAGGCGTGATCGCCGAACAGGCGCTTGACCGCCCCGAGTTCGATCTCGTCGCCGAGCGGGGTCGAGGTGCCGTGCGCGTTGATGTAGTCGATGCTCTCGGGGGACAGGTGCGCGCTTTTCAGTGCGTTGCGCATCGAGCGGAAGGCGCCGTTGCCGTCCTCGGCCGGCGCCGTCAGGTGGTAGGCGTCGCCCGACATGCCGTAGCCGAGCACCTCGGCGTAGATCCGGGCGCCGCGTCGCTGGGCGTGCTCCAGTTCCTCGAGCACCAGAATGCCGGCGCCCTCGCCCATCACAAAGCCGTCGCGGTCCTGGTCCCACGGCCGCGAGGCACGCGGCGGATCGTCGTTGAAGCCGGTCGACAGCGCGCGGGCCGCGGCGAAGCCGGCGAGCCCCAGGCGGCAGATTGCGGCCTCGGTGCCCCCGCACACCATGACGTCGGCGTCGTCCAGCATGATGAGGCGCGCGGCGTCGCCGATCGCGTGCGCCCCGGTCGAGCAGGCGGTCACCACCGCGTGGTTCGGCCCCTTGAAGCCGTAGCGGATCGAGACGTGACCGGCGGCAAGATTGATCAGACTGGCCGGGATGAAGAACGGTGTGATGCGGCGCGGTCCGCGTTCCTGCAGGGTGAGCGCGGCTTCGGTGATGCCGGGCAGCCCGCCGATGCCGGAGCCGATCATCACGCCGGTGCGTTCGTGCTCCTCCTCGCTGTCGGGCTGCCAGCCGGAATCCTCGACCGCCTGAACCGCCGCGGCCATCGCAAAGACGATGAACTCGTCCATGCGCCGCTGGTCTTTGGGCGGGATCCAGTCGTCGGCGTTGAACAGTCCCGCGGCGCGATCACCGCGCGGCACCTGGCCGGCGATGCGCGAGGGCAGGTCGGAGACGTCGAACGACTGGATCGCGCCGATCCCCGATTCGCCCGCCACGAGCCGGCGCCACACCCGCTCCAGCCCGATGCCGAGCGGCGTCACGAGCCCCATCCCGGTGACGACGATACGCCTCATGCGTGAAATGCTCCGCCGCTCGGCCGCCGCCGGCGGCAACGCAGCGGCCGGCCCGGCCGGCGCCGCACCGCGCAATCGCGGAACACGCTCAGCTGTGCGCCTCGATAAAGCTGACCGCATCCTTGACGGTGACGATCTTCTCGGCCGCATCGTCCGGGATTTCGCACCCGAACTCCTCCTCGAAGGCCATCACCAGCTCGACCGTGTCGAGGCTGTCAGCCCCCAGATCGTCGATGAAGCTGGCATTCTCGGTCACCTTGGCCTCGTCGACCCCGAGATGCTCGACGACGATCTTCTTGACCCGCTCGGCGACGTCGCTCATTCGCTCATATCCTCGATTTGCGTGCTGCTCATGGCTCGATTCACCGCGGTCCGGGCGCCCCTGTCGCGGGCTCGGCCTTGTCTCTCGCCATCGTGGACCCGTTGAAGGCGGGCTCACATAACACGAATTCCGCCGCCGTAAAAGTTCCCCCCGTGGCAAGGATCGCCCTACACCATGACCATGCCGCCATTGACGTGGAGCGTCTGGCCGGTCACGTAGGCTGCCTCGGTGCTGGCGAGATAGACCGCCGCCGCGGCGATGTCCGCGCCGGCGCCGAAGCGGCCCAGCGGGATCGCGGCGGCGATGCGGGCACGTTGTTCCTCGCTCAATCGGTCGGTCATCGCGGTCGCGATCATTCCCGGCGCGATGCAGTTGGCGGTGACGCCGCGCGTCGCAATTTCGGCGGCGATCGATTTGGTCATGCCGATCAGCCCGGCCTTTGCCGCCGCGTAATTGGCCTGGCCGGGATTGCCGGCGACCCCGACCACCGAGGTGATCGAGATAATCCGGCCGTGCCGGCGCCGCACCATGCCGCGCAGCGCCGCGCGGGTCAGGCGAAAGGCGGCTGAAAGATCGATATCGATCACCGCCTGCCAATCCTCGTCCTTGAGGCGCAGGGCGAGGGCGTCGCGGGTGATGCCGGCATTGTTGACGAGGATGTCGACCCGGCCGAGCGCCGCTTCGGCGTCGCCCATCAGGCGGTCGGCTGCCGCGGGGTCGGCGAGGTCGGCGGCGAGCGCATGCGCGCGCTCGCCCAGTTCCGCGGCGAGCGCCTCCAGCGCCTGGATGCGGGTCCCGGCGAGCGCGACCGCGGCGCCCTGGCGGTGGAGCGCGCGGGCGATCGCGCCGCCGATGCCGCCCGAGGCGCCGGTTACCAGCGCGGTTTGCCCGGTGAGGTCGAACATCACAGTCGTTGGATCAGCGCCGCGACTTCGTCGGGGGTGCCGACCGAGACCGTCGGCAGTGCGCGGTCGATGCGTTTGACGAGCCCGGCCAGCACCCGCCCGGCGCCGAGTTCGACCACCTCTTCCACCTGATTTTTGCAGAACAACAACACGCTTTCGCGCCACCGCACCATCTGCGTCGCCTGCGCGACGAGCAGCCGCTTGATCTCGTCGGGGCTGCTGGTCGGGGCGGCGGTGACGTTGGCGACCAGCGGCACGACCGGGGTGGCGAGCGCGGTCTCGGCCAGTGCGGCTTCCACGATGTGGGCGGCCGGGGCCATCAGCGGGCAATGGAAGGGGGCGCTGACCGGCAGCATGATTGAGCGCCGGGCGCCTGCCGCGGCGGCCAGCGCGACGGCGCGCTCGACCGCGCCGCGATGCCCGCTGACGACGATCTGGCCCGGGCAGTTGTCGTTGGCGACCGCGCAAACCTCACCCTGCGCCGCCTGCTCGGCGATCGCACGCGCCGCATCGATGTCGAGGCCGAGCAGCGCCGCCATCGCGCCGTCGCCGACCGCCACCGCCTTCTGCATCGCCTGGCCGCGGCGCCTGACGAGGCGCGCCGCGACGCCAACCGGCAGCGCCCCGGCCGCGGCCAGCGCCGAATATTCGCCGAGCGAATGCCCGGCGACATAGACCGCGTGGCGCGCCACGCTGAAATCGGCCTCGCGCTCGAGCACCCGCACCACCGCCAGGCTCACCGCGAGCAGCGCCGGCTGCGCGTTCTCGGTCAGCGTCAGTTCGCTCTCGGGCCCCTCGAACATCAGCCGCGACAGAGGCTGCGACAGCGCGTCGTCGACCTCCTCGAACAACAGGCGCGCCGCGGCAAACGCCTCGGCGAGCGCGCGGCCCATGCCGGGCGCCTGCGACCCCTGTCCGGGGAAAACCAAAGCCCGTTTCATCTGCGGCGCTCCTCCTCAGCCCCTCGCGGCGGCCGCGCCCGTCATAGCGGGAGGCGCGGTTCTGTCAAGCGGCCGCGCCCTTGGGCGTCACCGGCAAAAGCGCAGATCGTCGCGCTCGTCCTCGTAATCGGACAACACCTGGAGGAGGATGCTGTCCTTCGGCAACGCCTCGCGCGCCTTCTCGATTTTTTTCAGCGTCGCATCATCGTAGAAAACCGGCGTCGGGCAGCGATGCGCCTGGCTGGTGCTGCTGCAGCCGCCCAACAACAACAACAAAACCGCAAGCGCCGCGTCCGTTTTCCAGCGCATCGCCCCCTCGTCCCCCGCGGGCGGCACGATGCCGGGCAGGGGCGAGGGGATCAAGCGCGATCGGAGGGATGCGGCGTTACGACCGTGGACCCGGACGGCTACGGCGCGGGGCTCGTGAGGGTGGTGATCTGGCCGGCGAGCTGGCCGAGCCAGATCGCGGTCGACAGCGGGTCGCCCGACGGCGGGTTGGTGCAGGCCGCGTCGCCGAAACTCTCGATCGAGGTCACCTTGGCGGCGATCGTTTTCGGCACGATGCCGGCCGCCACCGTGGCGTCGGCCGCCGCCTTGCCCTTCTGGTATTCCTGGCAGGCGGTGGCGATGTAGGGGCTCGCCGCCTGGCTCAGCTTGTCGACGACAGTCAATGCCGAGCCGGCCGAGCCCAGTCCGCCGAGCACCGCCGCCGGCACGCCGCCGCAGCCGGCCAGCGCCGGCGCGATGGCGAACACCAGCACGATCGCGCGGATCAGGCCGCGCTCCTTGAGGCCGAGCGCCAGAAGGCCGCAGGCCGCGGCCAGCAGCTGGACGAGCTGGCCGACGAAGGGATCGGGAATGTTCCAGCCGGCCAGCGCCAAGATGGCGCCGAGCCCGGCATAGCTCGAGGGTTCGCTGAAACGGGCGAGCAGATAGGCGAGGATTTGCACGGAGGCTCTCCTTTCGGGCAACAAAAAAGCCGCCTCGCGGGCGGCTCGGACGGAAGGACGGAAGAGGGCTGCGGGCGGTCAGCCGGCCGGTACGGCGAGCCCCATTGCGGGCGGCGGCGCGCCGGTGGCGTACCAGGCCTTCAATTCGCTGGCGCTGCCGACCCATACCGAGCGGTCGACCGCGGTCACCACGCCGGCGACGCGGCCGCAGGGCGTGTATTGGTGGAAATCGTAGGGCCGCAGCCCGTCCGCCCAGCCGGCGGCCCGGCCGGGTGGCAGGCGCGGCGGCTGCGTCACGAGGTCGGCGTAGCGCCCCGACGCGTCGCCGCGCGGGTATTCTGGCAGCATCAGGGGCCAGCCCGAGAGGGTCTCATCGGCTTCGACCAATTGCGCCCAGCCGTAATACGCGACCGGCGCGCGCGCTATGCGGTCGGCGAGTGCCTCGCCGAAGGCGACCACTGAGGCGGCCGGCGCCGCGCTCTCCCAGTCGATCATCGCCGGGTCGCCGGCGCGAAGCCCCGTCACCGACAGGAAATTCGCGGCCTGCCGGTCGGGGTCGGCGGTGTCGATGAAATGATAGGGCACGGCGAGGATGCCGGCCTTGATCGCGGCGCCGCGGTTGCACTGGAACGCGGGGTCGACGAACCCGACGCCCTGGGTTGCCTTGATGAAGGCGAGCGCGATGCCGGCGGCGGCCACCGCCGGCCAGTCGATCGCGCCGTTGTGGTGCGACACGTCGATGACGCCGTCGAACACGATTGCCGGAAGCTCACACATCAGCATCGCTATTTCCTGTCCTGCTTCTGGACGATCGCGGTGCGCAAATCGGCGATCCCCTGCATGACCCGTTCGAGCGCGGTGCGCATCTCGGTCTGGAACTGGCGTTCCTCGGTGCGGCGCTCGTCGAGCACGTGCTCGGCGATGCCGAGGCGGGCCTCGTACCCGGCGAGCTGGGCCTGCTGCAGGTCGAGGTCGGCGCGCAGGCTCAGATAGCCGGCGAGAATGCCGCCGCCGACCGTGGTCACGACGACCACCGCCTGCAGCAGGTGGCCGAGCGTGATGTCGGGGGTGAAATGCGGGTGTATCGCGCCGAGCCAGGCCGAGTCGCGGCCCGGGTGGTTCGGCTCGTTCGGGGTTGCGTCTGTCATTGGCTGCCGCTGAGGGTCCAGGCGAGGTTGGCGAGGGTCGCGTCGGGGGTGGCGGGCGCGACGATCGTCAACACGTCGCCGGCGGCAAACGGCGTTGCGGTCGCCATCGTGAAGGTCGCGCTCGCTGCCCCGGCGGCGAACGCCATCGTGCCGACCGCCGCGCCGTTCTTCGCGATTGCAAAGCTGGCGGCGGCGGTGGCCGCGCTGCCCGCGGTCCCGTAGCTGCCGCCGAGCCCGGCCGGGAAGCTGACCGGCGCGGCGAAAATGTAGCGCTCGACGATCTGGCTGGCGGCGGGGCTGCCAGCCCAGGCGCCCGAGACGAAGGCCGGCGCCTCAACCGCGCCGCCGCCGGTCAGCGCGTAGGTTGTCGGGGTCAGCCCGGCGAGGTCCTGCAGGGCCTGGCCGAAAATGTTGAAGCCCGGCAGCTTTACGTACACCGTCTGGCCGACGAAGCTCGCCGGGTAGCGGTAGCGGAACAGCGACGGGTCGTTCGGGCCGAAGCGCGCGAAACTGCCGCCGCTCGAATGCGCGCCGATCGGGGTGCCGTAGGCGCCGCGCCGCAGATAAGTGAGGTTGTAGCGGTAGGCCGCGGTCAGCGTCGCGGTTTGGTAGCTGATCAGCTCGCCGTCGCAGTAGCACAAGGTGACGAAATTGTCGGCGTCGGCCATGGTGCCGGACAATAGCTGCCCGGCGCTTTCCGTCAGGTCGACCGACAGCGTGTCGCTGGTATCCGGGTCGGCGTGGCTCGCCAGCATCGCGCTCAGCAGCCCCTGGCGGGCGCCGCGATAAATCGTGCCGGCCAGCGCGTAGGTGTTGCCGTCGCTCGAGATCCACACCTGGCAGCCGCCCCAATTGGCACCGCCCGAGGCGATCACCCAGACTTCGAGATCGCCGCCCGACAGCGCCGCCGGCGGCTCGAAGACGATCGGCGGGTTGCTGTCGCCGGGGTCGACCAGCGCGTCGAGGCCGCTGCCGGCGGTCGCCTGGCGCAGGTAGAGCGCCGCGGTCCCGACCCCGATCGGGGTTATCGTGCCGGGCATGTCAGTGCACCAGCTTCATGGCGTCACTCCGGGGATTTCCTCGGCGGTGACGGTCAGTTCGCCGTTGTCGTCCTCCTCGATCTGGATGATGCGCACCGCGGCGCCCGCCAGCCCGAGCGTCGCGTCGTTGAGCAGCACGATGTCCATCGGCTCCAACAGCGAATAGCGCCAGCCAAGCTTGAACTTGTAGGTGTTGCGGACATAGGCCTTGCGCTGCAATTGCAGCTGGGCCGAGACCGCGGTGCTGGTCGGGTTAGTAAATTCGTGCGCCTGGATCGACGGCTCCGAACGCAGCCCGTACTGGTCGATGAGGCCTTGGTCCCACACCGGCAGGACCTGCGGGTTGAAGCTGTTAGTCTGGTCCATGTATTCGAGGCTCAGCCAGTTGGTCGCCTGCGCCGAGTCGCTGCGGGACAACAGGACCGGGTCGCTGCCGCCCTCGCCGGGCCCGCTGAAATCGAGGAAGTCGCCGTCGCCGAGGCTGTATTGCCAGGTGAGGTCCGGCGACCAGCTGGCGCCGTTGGCGCTGAGCGGCTGGTCGCCATAGGGGATGATCTTCAGCAAATTGCCCGACCACAGCACCGCCGCGACGGTCAGCTGCGCGATCTCCTCGATCCAGCGGGCGCACGGCTGCTGGCGGTCCAGGAGCAGCGACATCGCGAGCTGCGCCGCCTGGCAGTAAGTGCCCCAATCGGCGATCGCCCCGGCATTGTCGAGGTTGGCCGCCGGAAAGCCCGCGCCGTAGCGGGGATTGGTCAAGAGGTCGACGACGATATGGTCGGGGCGCGCGTCGAATGGGAAGCCCGGCCCGGCGGTGCCGGCATAAAACCCGCCGATCTCGAACTGCAGGCTGGGCAGCGCCGGCGAGCCGCCCAGTTGGATCGGCGTGCCGGTGACATAGCAGGTGCCGGAGTAGCCGATGACCGGGGTGTTCGGGTCTGCGCTGGCGAACACCGGATCGGGCGCCTGCCCGTCATTGCCGACATAGCCGTTAAGCCCGACATTGCCGAGCCCGGCGGCGGTGCCGCCATTCGACCAGATGCGGTTGTTGCCGCCGACATCGCCCGGATAGGTGAACGACACCGGCCCCTGGCACAGCGCCATCGCGACATCGACCGAGTAGCGCTGGTTGGCGCCCTTCTTGCCGCCCGAGGAGCCGAGCCCCTTGCCGCCCTTGCCGCCGCCCGAGGCGGTGAAGCCCCAGAACTCGATCAGATTGACGGTGACGCGCTGAGTGCCGTAGCAGATATGAACGGGGCTACCGGCTTGCGACGTGTTATAGCGCAGCGAATTGAGCGCCGGCCCGTCGAATGCGTTGACGAACGGGGTCGGCCCGCCGCCCTTGCCGGCTACCAGATCGGGCACCCTTCAGCTCCTCTTGACGAACGGGGTGAAGAAACGCGCGGCGCGGCAGGCGAGCGGGTAGAGGGTCGCATCGCCCCAGACGACGCCGATCGTCCAGTAGGCATGGATGAGGCGCGGCCACCGGGTGACGATCGCGCCGTGCGAAAAGGTGCGGCCGAAGCGGAACAGCGCGATGTCGCCCGGCCGTGGTTCGGGTCCTTGCGGCGGCCCGGCGATCGGCTGCGCGTAGTGCAGCAGCCCCTCCATATAGCGCTCGGCGTCACGGTGCAGGTGCCAATCCGGCACGTAAAACGGCGGCTCGATGTGGGCGCTGATGCCGGCCCGCTCGTAGACCTCGGCCAACAGCATCAGGCAGTCGACACCGGCGCCCTTGACCCGCGCGGCGTGGTGAAACGGCGTGCCGATCCAGCTCACCGCCTCAGCGACGACGGCGGCGCGGCGCTGCTCCTCGCTCACGCCGCTGTCTCCGGCGGTGGGATATAGGGAAAGCCACCGTAGCGCAGGAGGTTGTTGAGGGTGCCGTTGCAGGTCGCGACGGTGTGGTCGCAGCCCGGCATCAGCTGGAAGGCGTCGCCAGCCGACACCGGCGACAAAAACGGCTTCAGCAGATAAATGGCACCGCCGGCGAGCCGCGCGATGGTGCGCGAGGCGCCGTTGTTCGCGCCGGCGGTCGCGGTGATGGTGCCTTCGTCGTAGGCGGTCGCCGGGCTCGGCGCGAAGCTGGTGAGGATCTCCGCCTGGCTCGAACCGGCGAGCGCGGCGATCGTCGTCGAACCGATCCCGGTGGCGGCGCCGAGCGCATTTCGGCCGTTGGTCCGGTCGTAGCCGCACATCGCGTCGCCGAACACATGTGTGCAGGCGGCGCCATAGAGCCGCCGCGGCATCTGCTGGATCGCCAACAGATTCATCAAGGACTTGACCCTGATCGTGATCTTGCCGCGCCCGACATCGCTGTCGGCGACCCGGCCGTAGAACCAGACGATCGCGCCGAGGCTGATGTCGAGGGCGCCCGACCCACCCGGCAGCGGCGGCGCGAAGAAGCGGTCCAATTCGACCGTCGCGCCGTCGAACAGGCCGAGCCGCACGGCTTCGGCGAACGGGAAGCTGCCGACGAGGTCAGCGGCGCCGGCCAAGACGTCGATATCGAGTTCGGTCGGCGCGACCCCGATCTTGGTGGTCACCTTCGAGCGCCCGAAGCGCGGGCCGAGCGCGAAGTCGCTATAGGTGGCGCTGTTGTAATTGAGGCTGCCGCTGGGGAACGCGGTGCCCGGGATGCTGAGCGGCGTCGTCCAGCCCGAATAGCGCAGCACTTCGCCGCTCGCCAGCGAGAAGGTGTAGAGATCGGCGATGACGACCGTGTCGTTCGCCGCGAGATAGGCGACGAGCGCCGCAGAACAGGGTCTCATAGGAAGGCCGTTTGCAATTTGATCTGCTTCAGCTGCCACAGCTGGTACATGAAGTTCTCGAATTCGGCCGTGTCGTCGGCAAAGCGGACGCGGAACCAGTAGGTGAAGTCGGCGGTGACGATCTGGCCGGCGGCGGGCGGCGTGGCGAACGTCACCAAGCCGGTTGCGGCATCGAGGGTGTAGCCCGTCGGGCTTTGCAGGACGCCGTCGCAGTAGATCGCGCCGAGTGCATTCGGTGCGGTGATCGGCTCGGCGAAAGCGCCCATGCTGCGCACCAGCTGAAAGACGCTGGTGCTCGCGTCGCCGGTGCCGATGACCTGGCCGATGAGGCTGTCGTCGCTAGGGTCGTCGAATAGGAAGGGCGCGAAGGCGCCTTGCTGCTGCAGGAAAAAGCCGGCGATCGTGCGCAGTTCGTCATAGCCGGCGCCGAAGCCGCCGGTGCCGCGGGTGTCCCATTTGTCGCGCAGCAGCGAATAGGTCAGGGTCCAGGTCCAGATCGGGTAGGGCTGGTCGAGGACGCGCAATTCACGCCCGTTGACAGCGCGCTGGATGCGGGTGGCGAAGCGCGGCGCCTTTGTCACCGACCAGCCGAGGCCGGGCAGCGCCGGAAAGATCGCGGTCACGGCGCGGCCCTCACAGCGTGCGCGGGGTCAGGGCGTTCGAGCGCAGCATGTTGCGCACGACGCCGGGATTGCGCGCCATCAGACCGGTGAACCAGCGCTCGACCGCGGGACCGTCGGAGGGGCCGTGGAAGTGCAGGTGCATGTCGCTGCCGGCGCCGCCCTGCGCAATCATGCCCTGTAGCCCCTCGCTGATCGCCGCCGGCAACACCATCTCGCGGGCGTGCAACAGGGCCGGCCGCGCGCCGGCAAAATTGGGCAGCGCCCAACCCCCCGCCGCCGACGGCACGATGCCGCCGCCTGAAAACGCGAAGAGGCCGCCGAGAAAGCCGAAGAGCCCGCCGCCGCCCGCCGAGCCGAGCGCCGCGGTGCCACCGGCGAGCGATGCCGCGCTGCCCAACGCACCGGCGCCGCCCGCCGCGGCGGAGGCCCCGAGCGCCGCGGTCAGCGCCCCGAGCGCGGCGGTATTGGCGGCCAGCGCCGCGGTGTTGGCGGTCGACGTGGCGGCCTGGCCGAGCTGCCCAGACGCGCCGAACAAGGCCTTGCTCAGGGCGCCGCCGAGCACATCGTCGACGCCCTGGCCGGCCGTCGGAGCGGCAAGCCCGAGCAGCGAGGCGAGCGGCCCGGCGGCGGCATGCGACAGCGTCGTCCCGGCGAGGCTGACAAAGCCGCGTTCGACCGACTGGGCGACGCGCAGCGCCGCGGTCTGGAAGGTCAGCGTGCCTTCGACCAGCCCCGTCACCGCCGAGCGCCAGCCGGCGCCGATCTGGTCGAACGCCTGTCGGTAGGTCCGCGCTAGCCGGGCGGCCGGCGCACTCGCCGCGGCGATTGCCTGGTTGAGCGCGTCGAGCCCGGCGAGCGCGTCGCTAGGGTCGGCGCCCAGCTTGATCTGCACGTCGTCGGCCAATTGTCACCTCGATCGTAAAGGGGGCGCGTTGCCCTCGCGGTTGGCGGTGCGGCGCGTCCGGTTGCGCGCCCGCAGCGTCTCGATGTCCTGCGGCGGCGGCATGCCGAGATCGCCCCGCACCAGCGCGAGGCCGGGCGGCGGCGCGGCGGCGAGGTCGGCGAGCGCAGCGAGGCCGGCGGTGACCGGCGGCGGCGTCCAGCCGAGCAGCCGGGCGATCGCCTGCAGCAGCAGGTGGGGCGGCGGGTTTTGCTCCCAATAGCCGAAAATCTCGCCGGCTTCAGCGAGGGTCATGCCGTCGATGTCGCGGTAGCGGTAGCCACAGCCGGTGGCGAGGGCGCCGTAGACGGCGCCGAGCTGCCGTCGCAGGCCGCCGCGCTTGCCGTCTCGCCCGCACTCAGAGGGTTCGCCACCGGCCGCGCTTCCCCCATGGCGGGCTCCGCCGGCTGCAACCCGGCGATGCGCAGGATCACGGCGACCGCGGCATTCAATTCCTCGATGCTCGCCTCGATATCGAGCACCGCCTCGCCGGTGAGCCCGGGGTGTCCCGGCTGCAAGCCGGCCGCTACCACCTGCGCCGCCGCCTCGATCAAGCCGCCGCCCGATTTACCGGCGAGGCCGTCGAGCGCGTCGAGCACATGGCGCAATTGGCCGAGCTTCAAGACGCGGACTTCAAAGCGCCGTCCGCCGAGGCCGATCGTCTCGCTCATCGCCTACTCGTTGACGCTGAGGGTGCCGATCGCGCCGGTCGCGTCGGCAAAGGCACTGAAATCGAATTCCTGGATCTCGTAATCGTCGATCTTGGTCGGCAGCGACAGTTTGGTGGCGGTGCAGGCATTGAGCACCAGCGCCAATCCGGCCGCCATGCCGCCGGTCGTCTTGGTGGTGTAAAACGTCGCCTTGAAGGTCGGCGTGTAGCCCATCAGCTGGTTGGTCAGCGCCAGCTTCTTGCCGGAAGTGCTGTTGTAGAGATAGCTGATGAGCAGCGACGCGGCGGCGTCGGCGGCGGCGAAGGTGTAGATGCCGGTCGCGATGTTGACCGAATACTGCCCGGCCGCCGACGGCGTCGTCACCCGGGTGAAGCGCAAGCCGGCATTGTTGCCGCTGGCGTAAAAGACGCCGAGATCGTCGCTGTAGTTGGCGGCGTTGGCGACCGGCACCGTATAGGGCCCGGTCGCCGGCACGCTCGCCGCCTCGTTCTCGGCGACGGTCAGCTGGCCGGCGGCCGGCACCTGGCCGAAGAACAGATCACCGTAGATCGCGCCGAAGATACGGGCGAATTTAGCCTTGCCGGTGATCTTGCCCTGGCCGCGTGCGATATCGAGCGGAAACTGGAACTGGCCCCAGAGTTCGCGGGTCTGCCAGTCCCAGTCGATCTGCACGTCCTGCAGGATGCCGAACTGGTCGGGGCCGATGCCCGACCCGGTCACGTCCGAACGGTTGCCCCACAGCGCTCCGGCGCCGAAAGCGAGCTGCATGTCGAAGGTCTCCCGGTACTAGAGGCAAAGGATTTCGACGGGGACGATCGCGACCGCCTGGTCGCGCAATACCCCCTCGTCGGTAACGATCCTGCCGGCGATGTAGGCGTGCTGCACCATCGCCGGCAGGCCGAGGTCCTGGACGCCGGTCGCCGCCAGCGGCGCGAGCGCCGCCTCGACCGCGTCCAGCAGCGGGTTGAGGAAGATCGCTGGCGCGGTGTAGGGGTCGCTCGAATGGGCGTAGAGATAAAAGTCGACGGCGAGCCGCCACACCGTCGGCGCGCCGAGCGTCGGCACCGTTGCGATTTCGCCTTTCTGGCGCATGAACAAGGCCGGCTGCTCGGCCGGCGCGACCTCGCTCCAGTGGCGCAAGCGCCGCGCCGCGGTGGCGAAACCGGCAGCGCCCGCGGCCTGCGCAAACAAGGCGGCGTAGATCGGCTCGCGCGCGATCATAACGCGCCTGCCAGCAGCGCCGGATCGGTCGCGGTCGCGCCGAGGCTGCGGGCGGCCCCGGCGGCCGGTGCGACGACGCGGTATTGCGCCAGCAGCAGCTCGACGTCGGCGCTCATGTCCAGCTGCGAGAAGGTCACGGTCTCGTTGCCGCCAATCGCGCGCGACACCTCGCCGATGCGGGTGCGCTCGCGATAGCGCTGGCACACCAGCTCGATCGCGGCCTGCGCGATGTCAGGCGGGGTTGCGAGGTAGCCGGCGGTGTAGCTGAGGATGACGTTCTGTGCCCGCCGGGTAAACACATAGCCGCGCAAGGCGAGCTCGGTCGGGCTGAACACATAGCCCGGGCCGAACCCGCCATCGCCCGGCGCCGGCGGGATGACGATGCTGTCGATCGACAGTGACAGCACGGCGCTGACAGGCGTGTTGGCGAAGCTGAGGCGCTGGCCGCCGCCGCCGTCGCGCACCTCCTGCCAGTCGCCCGAGGCGATTTGGCGGCCGAGCCAGCTCTGGATGAACTGGCTGGCCGCCGTGATCAGCCGCGCGAGGAGCGCGTCGTCAGTGTCGGGAAAGGCGCCCTGGCCGGTCTGCAGCCAAAGCTTGACGTCGCCGAGCGTCGTCAGATCGCCAAACGCCATGGTCCGAACCCTCTGCGTTCAGCCGTTGCCGATATTGGTGATGACGCCCATCGCGAACGGGGCGTAGACCGCTAGCGCCTCTTCGGCATAGACCCCGACCTGGCGCTGCCTTGTCACCACCGGCCAGTCGATCTGGTAGTAGTCCTGCCGGGTCTTCACCTCGGCGACGTTCGGCACCTCGTTCGACTGGTACTGCACCGGTAAGTTCTCGGCCCAGCCGATGATCGTGCCGGGCGGCACCCGCGGGTGGATGCGCACCGGGATGCGCAGGCCGCCGTTGAGGGCAAACGGGTTAAAGTAGAACGACACCGCGCCCGCCGCCGCCAGATCATAGGGGTTGCCGTCGGCCGTCACCTCGTAGCGCAAGAGCGGCCCCGAGGCGTTCGACAGCACCTTGCTGGTGATGTTCTTCAGCTCCTGGACGTTGACGTAGAGCACGGTCGGCGACAGCTGGAAATTGTTCCACATCGTCTGGAACATCGCGTCGATCTCGACGACCGAGCCGCGCCCCGAGGCGGTCAGCGGCGTGCCGCTGCCGGCGGTGCCGGTCGGCAGGATGCTGACATAGGCGTTGGAGCCGGCTTTCAGCGCGGTCGTCAGGAGCCCGTCATAGGCGTAGCTGGCGTTGGCCGAATTGTCGGCGGTGATCGCGGTCGCCGCCTGCTGGCCGCCGGTCAATGCCACCGCGAAGCTGGCGCTGTTGATCGTGGTGATCGCCTGCAACGTCTCGCTGCCGGCGGTGCCGACATACCACGCATAGCCGACCGCGCCCTGCAGCGCGGTGACGCTGGCGAACAGCGTCTGCCCCAAGGTCACGGCCTGGGTCGAATTGGCGCTCTTGTTCGACGAGCCGCCGGAGAGGACGAAGGTCTTGCCGTCGGCGCCGGTGATGGTTTTTGTGGTGGCGACGCCGGTGGCGAGGCCGGAATTCTGGTAGCCCTCGATGGTCAGCGCGACGACAATCACCGAATAGGTCGCGGCCGGCAATGTCGCGCCGGAGCCCGAGGCCGACAGCGTCGGGGTCGCCGGAATCCCCAATTGCAGCGAGGCGTTGCCGCCGAGGATCGCCATCTCCTCCTTCAGCATCAGCTTCTGCAAGAGGCGGAAGCTCATGCGCGCCTGGATGTCTTCGAAATAGCGGCCGGCGCTGATCGCTTCGTAGGTCGCCGCGTCTTCCTCGCCGATCGTCACAAAGCCGGCCGATTTCGAGGCGGTCGTGTATGACATCTGGCCCGAGCGCTGGCCTTCCGGAACCCAGCCCATCGCGTCAAAGCCGGAGCCGATGAGGGCCGTCACCTGACGCCAGTTGGTCGCCGTGCCGGTGCCGCCGCCGATCCGCGGCAAGGCGTTGCGGATCGGCGTCACGAACGGATAGAGGTTCTTGGCCGGCGCTTGCAAATCGAAGGCGACAAGGCCGGTGCCGGTGGAGATCGTCTTGGCGATCTGGTCGTCGGGCGTGCGCAGCGCGCCCTTCACCAGGTCGAGGGTGTCCTGGGTCGGGTTCATCCTGGGGTCCTTCCCTGCGGGCAAAAGAAAACCCGGCGCAGCGGCCGGGCCTGGGATTGCGGTTGGTGGTGCGCCGGCTATCGCGTCGGCGGCCGAGTTGGTCCGATCGGGTTGGCGTGCGCCGCCTTGATCAGGGTCAGCGTGCGCTCCTCCTCGCTCATCCGCGCCAGCGCCGCGACGATGCCGTCGGCCGCCCCGATGGGGCTGCCGCCATCCTCGTGCTTCGCGAGAGCGGTGAAGCCGCGCGCGATGGTCTGCGGCGGCAGTGGGGTCTGGGCGATGTCCTCGACCCGCTGCTGCAGCGCGTCGAGCCGCGGCAAGATGGCGTCGGCGAATTTGGCGAGATGGTCGGCGAGCGCCGCGCTGTCCGGCACACGCGACTTGCGCAGCGTGGCGGGGTGCGCCATCGCGGCGAAGCCGGGCGCCGCGAAGCCGGGCGCGGCGGCGTTGTCCGCCACCAGTTCGGCGCCCTCTTCGGCCGCCAGCGCTTCGAGAAAGTCGCACAACTCGGCGATGATCTCTTGCATGCGCTGCGGCAGCGGCGAGGCGTCCGCTTCCATCGCCGCCTCGAGCGCGATGCGGTCATAGAGCCAATCGAGTTCGACAATGATCTGCGCCAGGCGTCCGACCTCGGCCAGGCCCTTCGCAAACGCCGCCGAGGGCGGCCCGGCGGGGTCGATCTTCGCTTTCCACGCCGCGACGATGCGCGCCTTGATGGCCTGGATCTCGGCTGCCGAGTAGCGGCCGGCATTGTGCGGCTGGTGGATATAGGCCCAGGCGCCGCGGATGTGATCGTCGCTGTCGATCGGGTAGCGCTGGCGGCCGTCCGGGCGGTACCCCGGGTCGGCATAATCGGCCCCGCTCGTCGGCTCCTCGCCGCGATGGGCGGGCGCTGCGCGCGGGTGCTCTATCGGTGTGTCAGTCCCGGGTGCGGCGCCGGCGATGCAGGCAATCGCCGCGGCCTTCACCAGGTGGCGGTGGCCGGCGACGCCGCAATCCCAGATTTGCGACAGGGCACGGGACGACGGCGCGGTGTCAAGCATGAGGTCTCCTGTGGCAGGGGCGGCGGCCAGCTTCCAGCAATCGAACACCGCCTCGGGATTGGCCGGACGGTCGACCACCGAGATTTCAGTGAGGCGCAGGCCGGTGATGAGGCGTCGGTTGGAGGGGTCGCGCTCGGTGACGCGGCCGCCGATCGAAAAGCCCTTGTAGACGCCTTCCGTCACCTTCGCCCAAGCTTCGCCGTCGATGATCTTGGCCCCGAGATAGAGGCCGCGCTCGTCGACCGCGGCTTCTGTGGCGATGCCGACCGCCGAGGGTTGGTGCATTTCGCGAATGTTGGCGAAGCGCATGTAGTCGTCGAGCGCGGCGGCCAAGGCGGCCCGCGTAACGGTCTCGCCCTGGTCGTCCTCGGCCTCGGTCGAGGCATAGCCCCACACCATCCGCTGCTCGCCGTCGACCTTGGCGATCGGCCAGTAGAAGCGCATCGGAATCTCCCAGAAATTACAGCCGCGCGTCGGCGGTGGCGTGGATGCACAGATTGTGCGCCGCGGTCAGCGCCGTCGTCTGCTCGCCGAGCATCACGCCGGTGGTGCCCTTGGCCGCCGCCGGGTCGACATTGACCACGGCGTCGGCGGCGCCGGTGACGTCGCGCCAATTGGCGTTGGCGGCCGAGGGGTTGTAGGTCGTGATCGTCGGGCTGGCGCGCATCTCGGAGGGGAAGCCCCAATAGAGGCTGAGCGTGCCGGCGGTAGTGCTGGCGGCCGCAGCGCAGCGCGCCCCGGCCAGGCCGGCGTTCTGCGCGACGGCGGTGCCTTGCGGAAAGGTCTTGGCGTAGTAGCGCTGGGCGCGCGCCAGATCGCTTCGCGGGTCCGGCGCCTGGAACTCGGTCGGCACATCGGATTGTTCGAGCTTGGCTTCGCTCAGTTCCAGCGTCGCTCCATTGGTCTCGGTGAGGTTGGTCTGCGTCGAGACCGCATCGTTGGTCGCCGTGCCCCAGGTGAAGGCCGTGCCGGCGTTGACGCTGCTGCCGGCCGTGGCGTAGAGCTCGAACAGCATCCCGAGCGCGCTGCCCGAGGTGACCCAGGTTCCGGTGACATCGCCCGGCAGTGCGAAGGCGCACTTGGTCCACGTCGCCGCCTGCGTCGTGCAGGGCATCAGGTAGGCGCGGTTCTGCACGGCGTTGACGAGCCGCGCCGTCCAGGTGCCGGCGATCGAGGTCTTGAGCCAGAATTGCAGCGACATCGGCCGCGCCGCCGCGGTGCCGAGCCCGAGGCCGGCGAGGTTCTGCGCCTCGATGCGCTGTTGGATTTTCGCGGTGTCGGTGGCGGCCGTCGCGGCTGAGGCGGTGACGGTGTAGAGCAGGCTGTCGGCGCCGGCGTTCGGCGCATCGGCGGTGCGTGCGCAGGTCAGGGTGACGCTGGCGTTCGCCTTGGAGCCCTCCCAGCCGTCCTGGCAATAGTTGATCGCGCCGGCGAGCGTCGTCGTGCCGCCTTCCTTGAACTGGTCGATCGCGAAAGTCGGGTTGAGCAGAATATTGGGCGCCGGGCTGCGCTTCGTGCTGAGGTTCGGCCAATAGACCGAGCCGAAGAGGCGGAAGGCGCCGCCGTTGGAGTAGGCGTGATTGCCGTTCTCGACGACATTGTTCGCCGCGCTGCCGGTGGCGATGCCGACGCCGGACCCGGCGCCGCGGTTGTTCAGCGCGTTGTTGGCGATCAGGGTGCCGTCGCCGTCCTGCACCGAGATAAACGGATTGCCATTGGTGACGGCCTCGTTGAAGACGTTGCCGGTGATCGTGACATTGGCGATCCAGTTGGGATCGGGCGCGTTCGGCGTGCCGGTCCCGACGTAAATCAGCGCCGTCGCCGGCTGGTTCGCCAGGTTGGAAAACTCGTTCCCGGTGATCGTGACGTTGGCGTAGTCCTTGGCGCTGGTTGCCTGGATCAGCGCGATGTTGGCGGTCTTGTTCTCCTCCAGGCTGTTGTCGCCGATCAGCAGCGTCCCGGTCGGCCCAACCGTCACGTTGAGCAGCACGCCGTAGGCCGAGGCCAGCATCTTGTTGCCCAGCACCTCGACATCGCCGCCGCCCTGAATTTCGATATTGGCGTTGCTCGTCCCGACGTTCAAATCCCACAGCGTGTTGCCGATAATGACCGAGCTGCCGCCGGCGCTGCTGCCGTCGGCGTGCGAGCTGTCGGGGGCATAAAGAATGCCGTCGTGGATGTAGTCCTGCACCTCGTTGTCGCGGATTTTCCACCCCGTTGCGTCGACGAGCTTGATGCCGTCGTACATGCCGACGATGCGCATGCGGCTGATCTTCGACCACTTGTTGCCGCCGCTGCCGAGCGTCACGCTGATGCCGGCGCCGGCGCTCTTGGTGACGCTCGTATCGATCATGAAATTGTCGAACGCGACCGCGTTGTCGGTGGTCACGGTGAAAACATCGGCGGTCGCAGAAGTGGTGCGGATATCGGTGCCGCCGGAATTGCCGGCGCCCGCTTGCGCCCCCGATCCGGCGCCGACGATCGTCACGCCGCCGGTCACCGCGATCGCGCCCGAGACGATGCAGAACCCGGGCGGCAGATGAAGCACGGCGCCGCCATTAGCGGTTCCCGGAAAGGCCAGCGCCTCGGCCGCGCTGACCGCGTTCCGCAGGGCCGCGGTGTCATCGGTGACGCCGTCGCACTTCATGCCCTGGGAGCGGCCGTATACTTGCGCGAAGGCGAGGTTCATGTCGGCGGTCGGTAGCAGCGCGTTGCTGGCACTGGTCGTCATCCCGGTCGGCTGTTGCGGGCCGGCGAGAACCGGGACCGACGCTGCCGCCATCGCTGTCGCCACCAGGGCGGCCGTCCACGAGCGCGGCATCACCTTCCCTCCAGCACGACCACGGTCGAGCCCGCCGCGCTGATCGCGTGGATCGCACTGGCCGCAACGATGGCGCTTTCCCAACACATCGATCCCCCCTGGTGGCCTGCCGACGAGGCGGCGTCGAGGGCCCAACCCGAGCCGCTGGCGGCCGGCTGGTCGAAGCCGAGCGTCACCAGATCGGTGCCGATGTTCAGCAGGCAAAGATAGCGCCGGCTGGCGTTCGACCCGAGCGTCGTGTCGACGCCCGCATTGAGCGGCACGACCGTCTGGGTCAGCGGCACGCTCGACGGCGCCACCAGCTCGGCGGCGGAAGTCAACCGCGCGATGCCGAGGATCAGGGCCAAGGTCAGCCCTGCCGGTAAGTTGCGCATTAAGAGGCTCCCGTAAAAGGTGGGCGGCGATCCTGCAGCCCTCGGGCCGCAGCGTGGCGGACGCTTATCTACCGGCGGCAGAAACCGGCGCCGGCCTGGCGCCGACGCTACTCATCGGCGCATCACGGCGGCCGATTGGCGGTCAGCGCTGAATACCTGCTTGGTGAACGCGGTCGCGGGCAGCGAGAACGCGTAACAGATGATACGCGCCAGCCATTCGTCGAATTCGTCCTTGTAGGGCGCTTCGGCGAGGGCCTGGTACTTGGTGCCGCTGGGCGCCCAGACGAGGCGCGAGCGCGCCCCGGTGTTGCCGGCGAGGACGCCGTCGAACCATTCCTGGAACTGACGGATCTGCTCGACGTTCCACCCCTCCGGCGCGTTGAGCAGTCCCGGCGGCACGTTGCCCTCGGTAAAGTGC
>DATGFP010000023.1:0-77639 GCA_035309005.1 Allostellaceae bacterium
GGCGGCGTGGTTCGCGAACTTTACGATATTGCCTGCCTGCCCGGCCGGCGCGCGCCGATGGCAATCGGATTCGCACAGGATCAAATAAACCGGCTGATCCAGCGCGGCCCAACCGCAAGCCTGTCCGAACTGCTGGCGGATTAAGAGTCTGTCCAAAAAGGTCATGGTCTGGCGAGGCGTCGTAGCATGAGCTTGATCATGGCGAGGTAGATGAGGGCCTTGGCGGTGGCTGCGAGGTTCTCGAAGTCGCGGGCGAGCCTGCGGTTTCGGCTGATCCAGGCGAGAGTGCGCTCGACGATCCAGCGCTTGGCCTCGACAACAAAGCCGGTGCGATCGGAGCGTTTGATGATCTCGATGCGCCAGTGGCCGGAGCGGCGAGCGGTTTGGCGGACACGCGGCCCCTGGTATCCGGCATCGGCGAAGATCGTCGTGACGAATGGAAAGCGCCGCCGCACCGCTTTGGTCAGGACGAGCGCCGCGCCGTCGCGGTCCTGGACGCTCGCCGCATGGACGACGGCAGCGAGCAGAAGGCCCTGGTGGTCGGTGAGGATATGGCGCTTGATCCCCTTGATCTTCTTGCCCGCGTCGAACCCGACCGGGTCGATCGAGCGCCCCCTTTTTGCATCGACTTGGTGCTCTGGCTGTCGAGAAGAGCAGCCGAGGGGCTGGCTTCGCGGCCTTCCTGTTCGCGCACCGCGACATAGAGTGCGTCGTGGATATGCGCCAGCGTGCCGTCCCAGGCCCACAACTCGAAATAGCTGTGCACTGTGCTCTTGGGCGGAAAATCCTTGGGCAGGTGTCGCCACGGACAGCCGGTCTCCAGGACGTAGAGCAACCCGCCGATCACCGCACGGATGTCGACCTCGCGCGGGCGACCGCCGCGTTTCGCTGGCGGGATCAGCGGTGCAAGGATCGCCCATTCGCCGGCTGTCAGATCACTCGGATAATCGCAGCCTGGATCGGTCATACCGCGCTCGGCTTTCCTTCGTCCACATCTGGTGTCCCCCTCCAACTCCTGGCACCAGATATCGAATCACAACCGCCCCTCCCGACTCAACTTCTTTCAGGACGGGCTCTGAGGTTCTACTGGTGATTTTGCTAAACGACTGTTACTCTATCAATTAATGGCCAGTCGCTGGGTCAGCTTGCGGATGCAAACGAAGGCTCGGTCAGTCACGCAGTCTTTGATCGCGGCAGCAGTCGCGACGACACTCAGTGTCGTCCCCACGCTATCATTCTCCGGTGGCCTTTTCGGCAACATTACCCGGGAAGTTGGTTCATGCTTAAGTGGGGGCTGCGATGTTATTTGGCATGCCAACCAACGAATTGACGACAGTATAGCATCTAAATTTCGCAGTGCTGCTGATCCCGTAAAGCAGGCGGTTGAAGAAGCTTCTGACCACGTTCTCCAAGACCAGCTTCTATTTCTTGACCGGGTGGACGCACTCAGCGTAAAACATGAAGATCGAATTGCCGAAATTCTAACACGAGCAATGGAAGAAGCTGACAGCGATGCTGATCACATCGGCCACGATATAAAAAATGTAGCAGACGACGCATTTGACAATTATCACTGCGCTATTACTTCTACCTTTGAACAAGCGCAGCAATTCATTGATAATAATTTTCGTATTTTTGGAGGCATAAGAGACAAGCTAGTTAATTTATTCAACAAGCAGGCGCGTTCCTGTCCTGCTATCCAGCCAGGAAATTTTTCGACCGTTTATGACAACGGAAAATGTCTCTTTGATATAAAGATGTCCGATCAGAAAAATTGGACTATCGAAAAAACGATGCAATCTTATAGGGCTTTCCTAGAGTTCAATGCAATGACCGCATGCACAATTCAGAATAAGGACGTAAAAATTTCAGTACTTCAAAGTGCGCTCGCCTACGAAAAACGTTACCATCTTTGGGAGCTTGCACTTCAATGATACAAGAAAACTATTTTTCCATAATAAAACTGAATCTGATAATCCTCATGATAATTGTTATATCGACGACTTGTTCTTATGCCGACCCGGTTTGTAACGACAAAATGCCTCCTATGCAATGCGCGGAGGCGCAACTGTCAGCTATCGGACAGGCGTTGGGCAGTTATAAGGCCGAGATTGAGAGTCTCAAAACGCAAATGCCTCAGATAGGAATAATGAGCTGTCAGACGAGCTTTACGGTTTCACCTAATCCTCCGGGTAAGAAGATACCGGTGCGGTTCGAAAAAACTGACTGTGGCGGAATAGATTTACCCCAAAAAGACTGGACTTACACCGCAACGCTTGTAGGAACAGACATATGTGGGGGATTTTCAGAATACTGGATTGATCTTTCACGCATATACCCGACGATTACCTTCTTTGAGCCAGCCACTCGGTTTTGCGATGGAACAAGCAGTGCCCGGGTAGATGTAATCGCGGTACATAATGGAGCTTTTGGTGCTCCCTCATCGCAAAAATAACCGTTCGGCTGCTTAGTTAGTCGGGTGGTGACCACGGTAAGGGCCTACTCTGGCTTATGACGTTTGGAGCAGGCTCGCCCCTTCGAGCGTCTCACACAACAGCAGAGCGCGTCCCGCGAGGTCGGCGCTGTGCTCACCGAGCCCATCTCGGCGTGGATCGGCTCCGAGCGGCCTCTTGATGAACAAGCGACCGCTCAGGTTTTGCTACCCCATTTGCTACCCTGATCCGCTTATTAGCCCCAGATGATCGTAGAACCCCTTGAAAGGATGGTGCCCCGAGTCTGATTTGAACAGACGACCTACCGCTTACGAAGCGGGTGCTCTACCGCTGAGCTATCGGGGCAAATTCGCGCCGGCCTGAGGGGGCTTACTTATCCGATTGCGGCGTCGCCGCCAAGCCGCTCGGCGGCGATGGCCGAGCCGGCGCGTCAAGGCCCGGCAGCATCAGCGGGGCGCTGGCGTCGGCGCTCGCCGCGACCGCCGGCCGCTGCACCCGAGGGGCGGTCCACTGCAATGTGTCGAAGCCGCCGCACTCGGGGCACAGCACCTGCCATTGCGCGCTCTCGGCGCCGCAGTGGCTGCACACGTAGCAAGGGTCGGGCGAGGCGCCCAGCGCACGGTCGAGCCACTGGCGGGACGCCGCCGCATCGCCGTTCTCGCTCTCTTCGAGGCGAGCCATCAACAGGCACAGGCGGCGTGACGGCGCCGCGGACGCGGCGTCCGGCGATGACATGGCGACGAGCCCGAGATGCCGCCGCGCCTCGCCCCACAGCCGGGCCGCCAGGGCCGCCTCGGCGATCGCGAGGTGGCTTTCCGCGGCCTCCGGGTTGTGCGCGGCGAGACGCTGCAGCGCCGCGGCACGGCCAAGTGGCGTCGCATCGGGATTGATCTCGAGATAGAGGCGAGCGAGGTCGGGGTGCGGCGCCGTGCGCCAGGCGCGCTCGATCGCCTTTGCCGCGGCGCGCCGCCGCCCCAGCGCGATCAGCAGCCGTGCGTGGTGACAGGCCGGCCCCGCGAGATCCGTGGCCAGCGCCTGTGCCCTGGCCGCCAGGCTCGCCGCCTCGCGGGAGGCGCCGTCGCGCTCGCGGGCGAGGCTCAGCTCGTAAAGCACAACCCCCTGGTGATGCCGGGCGCGCTCCTCCGGCAACGACCCCCGCCGGGCCGCCACCGCGAGGGTATCGCGCGCCGCCTGCCAATCGCCGGCGCGAGCCTCGAGCACCAAGAGACTGTCGACCAGCCAGCGCGCGTCCGGGCGCAGCCGCCGGGCGCGTTCTGCGAGGCGTAGCGCGGTGTCGTCCTCGCCGGACCGCAGCGCCTGGCCGATCAGCCCGCGAAGGCCGAGAAACTCGCTCTCCGGCCGCTCCAGCAGCGCCGTGTAGGCACGCCGAGCCGCCGCCGTCTTGCCCAGGCGCTGCGCCGCCTCGGCGGCAAGCAGCAGAGCGACCGGCGCGCCGTCGAGCAGCGTCTCGGCGCGGCGCGCGGCGAGCCGAGCTTCGGCCGCTTGTCCCGCCGCCAGCGCGACGACGGCGCTGGTCAGCGCCGCCTCGCCGCGGCGCCGGCGGCGCGTCTCGCGGCGGCGCCGGAAATTGCGCGGCAGGCGCCGCAGTGCGCCGACCAGCGTTACCAAGAGCGCCCCGAGCATGACGACAAGCCCGACCGCCGCGGCCAGCACCCCGACCGAGGTGTCGACCTGCCAGCCTTGCCAGACGATCTCGACCCGTCCCGGATGATCGGAGAAAAACGCCGCGCCGGCGACCACCGCGGCGATCAGCACGAGGCCGACGACAACCCGCCACGCGATGATCAACGCGCGCATCGTCAGTTGGGCGAAGTAGGCGCGGCGGCCGGGTTCCCCACTTTCGCCAGCAGCAGCGCTTCGATGCGATGCAGCGCCGCCTCGACCGCCAGGCGCGCTTTCGCCATGCGCAGCCACGGCGCGGCCGCTTGCGCCGCGGCATCGGTCAGCCTGTCAAGCGCGGCTACCGCCGCACCGAGATCACCGCCGGCCAACGCCCGCTCGGCATTTTTGATGGCGGCATCCGGGCCGGCCGGGTTGCCGGCGCCGTCGATGCGGCGAACCGTGACCAGGCCGCGCAAACGGGCGAGCGCCGCGTCGGTCCAGCCCGCTGCGGCGGGCGGCGCCGGTGGTGCGGCGACCGAGACTGCCACCTCGCGCAGCTGCGCGGCGAGCACCGCATGGCTCGCCACGCCGCTCGCCGCGCTTTCCGCCAGTGGCGCCGCAGCCTCCGCAATATCGGGCCGGCCGGGGGCAAGCGCCATCAGCGCCCGGTATTCCGTCGCGAACGGCCGCCCTGCCGCCACCGCGTCGCGGATCTGCAGCAACGCCACGACGAGGCCGGCTTCCGACGTATCGATCGCCCTTTGGTCGCGGACGGTCTTGTCGAGCGCGGTGAGCCGGTTCGTCAAATCGCCATTGGCGGCGGTCTGGGCCTGAACAATTTTGTCGAGCGCCGCGCTGCGCGCCTCCAGGTCCGCAGTGGCACGCGACAGCTTGGCCAACTGCTCGCGCAGATCGGCGATGTCGCCCGACGGCGCGGCGGGTCGCGCTTCCAGCGCCGCCAGCCGCCGCTCGAAAGGCTGCAGCGCCGCATTCACCGCCGCCGCCTCGATGTTGCTGTGCCGCTGGGCTTGCTGCTGCTGGGCGGCCGCCAGCCGGTCGATGCGGGCGGCGATTGCCGTGTCGTCGGGCCGCGAGCCGGCGTCCCACGGCAGCAGCGGCACCCAGTAGGGACCGCTCACGACCAGCAGCACGACGAGCAGCAAGGCGCCGGCCAGCGCGAACGCAACGCCCCGCCAGCGCGGCGCCGATGGCGCAACCGGCGTGCTTGACGGCGGTTCGCTTGCCAGTGGGGTGTCTTCCCGCGGCTCGCTCATGCCGACTGCCGCTCGGCCAAGAGGCCGTCGAGCGCCGCCAACAGGCCTTCCTGGTGTGGCCGCTCGGCGATGCAGCGCGCGCGAAAGCGCAGCGGGTCGAGCGCCGCGTCGGCGGCGGCGCTGATCGAGACGGCGGCGCTGAACCTTGTCGCATCCACAAGGCCGGCGCAGGCGGCCAGCCGCGCGAAGATCGCGGCCGTGCGCGGCGAGAAGAACAGCGCGAAATCGACGATGCCGGCGGCCAGCGCACCGGCCGTCGCGGCGCTCAGCCGGGCCACCGGGCGCGCCTCGTACAGCACCGCGCGCTCGACCGTAAAGCCGGCGGCGCGCAATTCGCCGGCAAGATCGCCCGCGAGCGCGGTGCCGGCGATTTGCAGCACCGGACCGCCGGCTGGCCTTAGCCGCTCGCGCACCAGGCGCGCCAGATCGGGGACCGCCCCGCCGGCACTCTCGACCCGAAGAAATCCCTCGGCGCGAGCCCGCGCCGCGGTCGCGTCGCCGACCGCGAACAGCGGCACCGCGCGCTCCCCGCACAATCTCGCCAGCGCCCGGACACCGTTGGCGCTGGTGCACAAAACCGCCTGCACCCCGGCCAGATCGGGCGGTGGATCGTTGCGGTAGCTGATGTCGAGCAGCGGCTCGACGATCGCCTCGACGCCGCGCGCCGCGAGCGCCTGCGACAGCGCGCCGGCCTCGGCGTGCGGCCGGGTCACCAGGGCGCGAAGGCGGTGGCTGCTCTTCATCCGCTTTCATCGCCCAAGATCGGCACGCTGACAAGGCTTTGCGGCAGAGCGCGCGCATGGCAGGAGAGGCCCATCTGCGCCATAATCGGGAGAGGCGTACGGAGGCTGCCATGGCGTTGAGGATGGCGACGATTACCGCCGGCGCGCGCGGGCGGGCGACGGCGTGACGACGCTTCCCGATCCGCCGTTCCTCGTCATCTCCGATCGCCGCCAGGCGCGCCTGCCGCTCGCGGCGACCGCCGAGGCGGCGTTTCGGGCTGGTTGCCGCTGGTTCAGCCTGCGCGAGAAGGATCTGCCTGGCGACGAGCGCCGCGCGCTGCTGCGCACGCTGGTTGGGCTTGGGCATCGATACGGCGCCACCGTCACCGCGCACGAGGATATCGCGGCGGTCGTCGCGACCGGCGCCGACGGGGTTCACCTGCCGGGCGGCGGCGACCCGGGGGCGGCGCGGCGGCGGCTGCCGTCAGGCCTGATCGGCGTCTCGGCGCACTCCCCCGCCGAGGCCGCGGCGCAGCTCGCGGCGGGCGCCGATTACGCGACGCTGAGCCCGATTTTCCTGACCGAGAGCAAGCCTGGATACGGCCCCGCGGTCGGGCTCGAGGCGCTCGCCGCGGCGGCACGCCTCGCGCCCGGGCCGATCGTCGCGCTCGGCGGCATCGGCCACGACAATGTCGCCGCCTGTCTTGCCGCCGGGGCGCGCGGCATCGCGGTGATGGGCGAGATCATGCGCGCAAGCGATCCGGAGGCCGCGGTGCGCGGCCTCCTCGCCGCTCTTGGCGCGCGATGACCCAGCCCGTTCAGCCCGAAGACGCCTCAGGCCTCGGCGTGGCCCGCCGGCGCCACCTCGTCCTTGTGAAAGTCGAACTCGACCTTGGCGCCGCACGGGTCAAGGAAGAACAGCTGCCAGATGCCGCCTCCCGCCAGCCGGCGCAATTCATAGTCGATGTTGCGGCTCTTCAGCTTCGCGACGGTGCCGGGCAGATCCTTCGCGCTGAACGCCATGTGGTCGAGCACCCCGGCGCGGTCGCCCTCGGGGAGGTGGTCGCGGTGAATGACGTGGAGGATCGGGGTCTCGCCGGCATAGAGCCACCAGCCGGGGAACTGGAACGGCGGGCGCCAGCCGACCTTCAGCCCGCCCAGGAAATCGACATAAAATTCGCGGGTCGCCTCTAGGTCGTCGCTCAACACGGTAAAGTGGTTCATCGCGGTAACGCTCATCCGGGCTCTCCTGCCTAATCCGAACCGGTTGTTCCGTTAGAAGAAATGGCGCAACGACCGGCTCGCGTCAATCGCACAGCGCGGCGCGGTCGGCGGCACCTCGCCGGCGCCGGAACGGGCAGCCAGCCGGGCCGTCCATTGATTATTAAGCAAATCGCGCGAAAACTGTGGGACTTCGCGACGGAGACAGCGATGCAACTGTGGAGTGGGTGGCGCTTGCCGGGGTTGCGCCGCGGCGCCGCCCGGCGTAGCGCGCCCCCGGCCCGGCCGCTGGTTGCGGGCGCGGCGGTGGTTCTCGTCGGCGTCATGCTGCTGACGGCTTGGCTGCTGTGGGACGCAAGGCGCGTCGCTTGGGAGCATGCGGCCCAATCGTCGGAAAACGTCGCGTCGACCATCGAGCACGACATTACCCACACGATCGAGCTTTACGACCTGTCGCTGCAGGCGGTGGTCAATAGCCTGCGCCTGCCGGGCATCGGCGCGCTGACCCCGACGATGCGCAACGAGGTGCTGTTCGACCATGCCGCGACCGCTCGCTTCCTGGGGCCGATCAAAGTGCTCGACGAAGCGGGCCGGGTAAAGGTCGACTCGCAGAACCTTTCGCCACCGGAGCAAGATTTCGCCGATCGCGCCTTCTTCCGCACCCAGCGGGAGCAACCCCGCCTGGGCCTGTTCGTCGGCGCGCCTTTTAAGAACCCGCGGACCGGCCTGTGGTCGATCCCGCTGAGCCGACGTCTGGACCACCCCGATGGCAGCTTTGCCGGCGTCGTCGTCGGGACGCTGCGGCTCGATTTTTTCAACTATCTGTTTTCGCTTGTCGATCGTGGCGCGGGCGGCACGCTCGCGCTGTTCCGGGCCGACGGCAGATTGATCGACCGCGTGCCCTATGACGAAAACCTGGTCGGCCACAAATTCGGCAAATTCGCGCTGTTCCGCCATTACCCGCAAGCCAAGTCCGGGGTATTCACGGCGACCTCGATCATCGACGGCGTCGAGCGGCTCTTCGCCTATCGCCAGATCGGCGATCTGCCGCTTGTGCTGACGGTCGGCACGGCGCGCGAAACCGTGCTCGCGCAGTGGTGGCAGAAGGCGATCGTGATCGCCATCGTCATCTTCGCGCTGGCGGCGCTCGCGATCGGGCTTGGGCTGGCGCTCCTCCACGAGTTGCGGCGCCGCGACCTGGCCGAGCGCACCGCGCTCGACAACGAGCAGCGCTACCGGCTCCTCGCCGAGCACTCGGGCGACATGATCGTGCGCTTCGACCCGCAAACCCAGCGGCGGAGCTACGTTTCGCCGGCTTGTCGCGCGCTCTACGGCTACGAGCCCGAAGAGGCGCTGGCGATGTCGGCCGAACAGGTTATCCACCCCGACGATTTTCCGGGGGTCTGCGAAGCGGTGGCCCGGGTGGAGCGGGAGCGCGACCACCCGCCGATCGTCTACCGCGGGAAGCACAAAGATGGCAGCTACATCTGGGTCGAGGCCAGCCTGACGCGGTCGCCAAACCCGCAGACCGGGGCCGAAGAGATCATCAGCGTCGTGCGCGATGTCGGCGAGCGCATCCGCTACGAGGCGGCGCTGCGGCTGGCGAAGGACGAGGCCGATAGCGCCAACCGCTCCAAGTCGCAATTCCTCGCCACGATGAGCCACGAGCTGCGCACCCCGCTCAATGCAATCATCGGCTTCGCCGAGCTGATGCAGCGGGAGGTCATGGGGCCGATCGGCAACGAGCAATACCGCTCGTACATCAACGACATCAACGTAAGCGGCTCGCACCTGCTGGAGCTGATCAACGACATTCTCGACCTGACCAAAGCCGAAGCCGGCATGCTCGAACTGCACGATGAGGTCATGGATCTCTCGGCCGCGATCCGCGCCGTGGCGCGAGCCAGCCGAGCGCAAATCGAAAAGGCCGAGCTTGAAGTCGATGTCGACCTGTCGGCCGATCTGCCGCTGCTGCGGGCCGACGAGCGCAAGGTGCGCCAGGTGTTCTTCAACCTGATCGGCAACGCCGTGAAATTCACTCTTCCCGGCGGCCGAATTCGCATCGTCGGACGGTTCGATCCCAAATCCGGCACGACAGTCACGGTGGCCGACAGCGGCATCGGCATTGCCCCCGCTGACCTCGAGCGCGTGCTCGAGCCCTTTGTCCAGGTCGACAGCACACTCGCCCGGCGCCACCACGGCACCGGCCTCGGCCTGCCGGCGGTCAAGGCGATCATGAACCTGCACGGCGGCACGGTTTCGCTGAGGAGTTCGGTGGGGGTGGGGACCGAGGTGATCATCGCCTTCCCGGCGGAGCGCACGGTCGCTCCTCCGCCGACCGAGCCGGCGCGCTCGGCCGCGTGACGCCGGCCGCCCCTGTCGCCTACGGCGCGCTCGCAGAGCCGCAATCGCATGAGACATGGAAGATGCGGGCGGCGTTCCCGCCGAGGACGGCCTCGCGTTCGGCCGCCGTCAGCGGCGTTGCGTCGACCACCGCGGTCGGATCGGGATCGCCGATACCGAACGGGTAGTCGGAGCCGAGCATCACCTTGTCGGCGCCCGTCACATCGCACAGAAAGCGCAAGGCGCGCGGCTCGAACAGCACGGTATCGAAATAGAGTTGGCGAAAGCCCGCTTCGGGGTCGGCGTAGTCCGGGTGGATCGTGCGATTGCGCTTGAGGCGCCCGAGCGCATAGGGCAGCGCGCCGCCGCCGTGCGACAGCACGAGGGTCATCCCCGGAAAGCGTGTCAGGTGCCCCGAAAACAAGAGCCGCGCGACCGCCAGCGTCGAGTCGGCGAGGCGTCCGACCGCGTTGACCAGATCGTAGCCAGCGAGCCGCTCGTCGCCGCAGATGTAGTGCGGGTGCAGGAAAATGGCGGCGCCGCGCGCCGAGGCGACCTCCCAGAACGGGTCGAGGTCGGGGTCATCGAGATTGCCGCCCGTACCCTTGGGCTGGGTCGCGATCATCGCGCCTTTGAAGCCCGCATCGAGCGCCTCTTCGAGGACCCGCGCCGCCATCGCGCCGTTCTGCAGCGGCACCGTCGCCAGCGCGGTCAGCGCGCTGAATTCGGCGGCGTCGCGCGCCATGTGTTCATTGTAGAAGCGCGCCCAATCGGCGCCCTCCTCGGCGGCCAGCTCGTAGCCGTAGACATCGGTCCAGCCGCCGACCAGCTGATGGTCGACCCGCGCTGCTTTGAGCCAATCGCGGCGCTGCGCCAGGTCGGCGAGGCGCGCTTGGATCGGCCGCCCCGGCGCTCCGCCGGCAAAGGCCATGCGCGGCGCGGCGCCCTCGGCATGCAGCGTAACCGACGGAAAGAGCCGCTTCTCGCTGCGCAGCGCGTCGAGCATGCTGCGCGGCACGACATGGGCGTGCGTATCGATGATCATCGCGGCATCCCCCTGAGGTTCGATAATTAGACCCGCGCCGGCCCGAGCGGATGGAGGCGAACGCCACGGCGCAGATGGCGGTAAGGCAGCATCGCCGGGTCGGAGACATGCGCGCCGGGCGCGACGACGCACAACACCGCCGCGGCGATCGGCTGGAAATCGGCGCGAAAATGCACCGTCGATTTGAGACCCAGGATCGGCACCTGTGCCGGCTCGATCCCGACATGGCGAAACATCTCCTGGTCGGCCGCCTGGATGCGCTTTGCCGCCAGCACCGCCGAGACGCCGGTTGCCGCGTCGGTGACGAGCGCCATCGGTCCGATATTGAAGCGGGCGCCGCCATACATCGGCCCGCTGCCGGTGAACTGGCCGCTGCCGAGGCGCACCACCTGCCAGTCGGCCGTCACCGGCAGCTCGCCGGCGAAGCCGATCTTGGCGCCGACGCCGCACCCCAACGGCGCGCCTTCGCCCGCCGCCACGGCGGCCGCGGCGGCTTCCGGGTCGACGATCATGCCGATCACCGCGCCGCTGGCCCGATGGGCGATCAGCGCGCCGAGGAGGCCGACCGTGTCGGAGGTGCCGCCGGCGCCGGGATTGTCCTGGATGTCGGCCAGCACAACGGGCTTCGTCGCGCCCTGTGACAGGCGCAACGCCTCTAGAACGGCCTCGTCCGGGTCGTACAGCCTGCCGGCGAAATCGGCTTCGCGCGCATGGATCGCGGCGGCGATGCGGTCGGCCGCTTCTTCCGCCATCTCGCGGTCGTGGCCGTAGACGACCAGCCCCGGGCCGCAATCGGCGATGTCGGCCGGCGGAAATCCCGGCGTATGGGTGACGGCGACAATGCCCTGGTTATGCGAAGCCGCGCCGCGTTCGATGTCGTCGATCAGCGCAAAGATGCCGTGGGCCGGCTCCGCTTCGGTGCATTGCCACACCAACGGGATCAGGAAATCGATCTGCCGGAACGCCTTATGGAGCGGCCGGCGCTCGCGCAGCAGACGGTCGAGCAGCAGGGCAGCACGGCCGCCCGTCGCCGCCATGTCGATATGCGGATAGGTGCGGTAGCCGACCATCGCGCTGGCGTGCCGCACCATCTGCGCGGTCATGTTGGTGTGGTAGTCGAGGCTGGCGACGATCGGGACCTGCTCGCCGACGAGGGCACGGATGCGGCGCAAGAGCTCGCCCTCACCGTCCTCCAGATGCTCGGCGACCATCGCGCCATGCAGGTCGAGGTAGATGCCGTCGATCAGTCGCTTGGCCGCGCCCTGCGCCGCGAGGTCTTCGAGCATGCCGCCGGCGACCCGCTCGTAGGCATCGCGCTCGACATAGGATGACGGCGGCGCCGAGCACCAGCACAGCGGCACAAGCTCGTGGCCCTTGGCGCGCAATGCCTCGACCGCCCCGGCGATCGGGATGTTGTAGCCGTGTACGGCATCGATCAGCGCCGCACCGCGCACGAACCCCGGCCACGCATCGGCCCGCTCGAAATCGTCCCAGGTCGCGCGCTGCGGTGCAAAGGTGTTGGTCTCGTGCTGGAACCCGCCGACCGCGATCCGCGCCATCAGCTGCTCTCCCCCGTTTGTTAACCCAAGCGTTCGATGCCAGCCGGAGCCTTTAGGTACATTCCGAAACTGCCGCCATCCGGTCGACGCGACTACGGTTAGCGAACGTGGCGAGGAGCGGCAATATGGTAGTTTCAAGCAGCCGAATGGTCCACGTCGAACCTCCGCCCGGAATATGGCTCGGCGATTTCCTGGGCGCGATGCGGATCTGGTTGGACGGCAATGGGGTTCGCCTGGTGCTGTTCGACCGAGGCGACAGGAGCGGCGCACGCGGCACTTTCGACCTCTCATTCTATAGCGAGGACGAAGCGGTTTTGTTTGCGCGGCAGTTTTGCTAGGCCGGCCAGCCGGGGCGACACGCGCTGCCGCTCAAGCGCCAGCCAGCGCCTCGTCGAGGTCGCGAACCAGGTCTTCGGCGCTTTCGAGCCCCACCGACAAGCGCACGACATCGGGGCCGGCGCCGGACGCCTCGCGCTGGGCGTCGGACAGCTGGCGGTGGGTTGTCGAGGCCGGGTGCAGGATCAGGCTGCGGGTGTCGCCGATATTGGCGAGGTGGGAGAACAGCCGCACGCTCTCGACGAGCTTCGTGCCGGCTTCGTAGCCGCCCTTGACCCCGAAGGTGAAGACCGCGCCCGGGCCTTTCGGCAGGTATTTTCGCGCCAGCTCATAGTACGGGCTCGATTTCAGCCCGGCATAGGAAACCCAGGCGACGCGCGGGTGTGCCGCCAGAAACTCGGCCACCTTTCTTGCGTTCTCAACGTGCCGGTCCATCCGCACATGCAGGCTTTCGATGCCGGTCAGGGTCAGGAAGGCGTTCATCGGCGACAGCGTCGGGCCGAAATCCCGCAGCGCCACGGCGCGCGCCTTGGTGGTAAAGGCGAAATCGCCGAAATTCTCGAAGAATTTGAGGCCGTGATAGGCGGGCTCCGGCTCGGTCAGTGACGGGAAACGGTCGCCCTGCGACCAATCGAATTTCCCCGACTCGACGACCATGCCGCCCAAGGCGGCGCCGTGCCCACCCAGGAACTTCGTCGTCGAATGGACGATCAGGTCGGCGCCCCACTCGAACGGCCGGCACAGATAGGGCGTCGCCAGCGTGTTGTCGACGATGAGCGGGATGCCGGCCTCGTGCGCGATCCGCCCGACCTTTTCTATATCGACGACGATGCCGCCGGGATTGGCGAGGTTTTCGACAAAGATCGCCTTGCAGCGCGGGGTCAGCGCGCGGCGGAAATTTTCGGGGTCGGTCGGGTCGACGAAATGGCACTGCCAGCCGAGCTTCTTGAACGACAGGCCGAACTGGGTCAAGGAGCCGCCGTAAAGGTTGCGCGAGGCGAGGAATTCGTCCCCCGGCGACATCAGCGTGAAAAACACCAGAAACTGTGCGGCATGCCCCGAGGCCGCGGCGACCGCGGCGCGGCCGCCTTCGAGGCTGGCGATGCGCTCTTCCAATACCGAGACGGTCGGGTTGGTCAGGCGCGAATAGATGTAGCCGAAATTGTGCAGGTTGAAGAGCGAGGCGGCGTGGTCGACATCCTCGAAGACGTACGAGGTTGTCTGGTAGATCGGGGTCGAGCGCGCCCCGGTGACCGGGTCGGGCGCGGCGCCGGCATGCACCGCCAGCGTTTCGAAGCCGTAGCTCTGGTTGTGCGAGGCCGACGCCCGCCGCTCGCGTGGTTGGCGCGGCCGCGGGGCTTGCGGCGCGCGGTTCTGGATGATGCCGCTGTTGACCCCGCTCCACGAGAGTTCGCCCCCCAGCCGCCCGAACTCGATCTTCGGGCAGCGGTTCATGATGATTTCGATGCCGGCCGCCTCGGCCCGCGCCGCGGCGTCGTCGTTGCGGATGCCGAGCTGCAGCCACACAATGGGCGCGTGGATCGCGATCGCCTCCTCGACGATCTTCTCTGCTTCGGACGACGGGCGGAACACGTCGACCATGTCGACCGGTTCAGGTATTTCGCGCAGCGACGCGTAGACCGTTTCGCCGAGCAGCTCCTGGCCGGCGATCCCGGGGTTGACCGGGATCACCCGGTAGCCTTTCCCCTGCAGGTATTTCATCACGAAATAGCTTGGCCGGTTCCAGTTGGACGAGGCGCCGACCATCGCGATCGTCTTGACGCGTTCGAGGATCGCGCGGATCTGGGCGTCGGGATAAGGGATCGGCTCGAGCTGGCTCATCGCGGCATCCTGTGAGGAGACGGCATCGCCGCATCTTAGCGCACAACCGCCGGCCCGGCGCCGGCATCGCGCGGGCGCCGCGAGCCCGCTGCCCCCTTGAGCGCCCGCCGGAAAAATCCGATCCTCGCGGCGGCCGGCATCTGCCGGCGCCGAACACCCTCAGGGAGCCGCCCCCATGACTACTCCGAGTTCCGGATGGCAGCCCGCGTCGATCTATCCCGACCCGGCAATCATCACCCTCGATCCGCGCTTCGACGCGATCAAGCCGCCGATGAACGCCGGCCTCGAGCGGCTCTACACCGGCTGCCGCTGGAGCGAGGGGCCGGTGTGGTTCGGCGATTTGCGCTGCCTCCTGTGGAGCGACATCCCGAACAACCGCATCCTCAAATGGGACGAGGAAACCGGCGAGACCGGGGTCTTCCGCAAGCCCTCCGACAACGCCAACGGCAACACCCGCGACCGCCAGGGCCGCCTCGTCACCTGCGAGCACGGCATGCGCCGCGTCACGCGCACCGAGCATGACGGCACGATCACAATCATTTGCAACCGCTTCGAGGGCAAGCCGCTCAATTCGCCCAACGACGTCGTCGTCAAGTCGGACGGCTCGATCTGGTTCAGCGACCCGGCCTTCGGCATCCTCGGCAATTACGAGGGCAACAAGGCCGAGCCCGAGCTGCCGACCAACGTCTACCGGGTCGACGGCCGCACCGGGCGCACCACGATCGTCGCCGAGGGCATCAATTTCCCGAATGGCCTCTGCTTCTCGCCCGACGAGCGGCGCATCTACATCGTCGAATCGCGCGCCACCCCGCGCGCGATCCGCGTTTACGATGTCGTCGGCGACGGCGACAGCCTCGCCAACCCGCGCAACTTCGCCGACCTCGCCGGCGCCTCGCCCGACGGCTTCCGCTGCGATGTCGCGGGCAATCTGTGGTGCGGCTGGGGCGGCGGCGAGGAGCATAACGGCGTCGCGATCTTCGCCCCCGACGGCACGATGATCGGCCGCATCGCGCTGCCCGAACGCTGCGCCAACCTCTGCTTCGGGGGCGTGAAGCGCAACCGCCTCTTCATGGCCGCCAGCCACTCGCTCTACGCGATCTACGTCAACACCCAAGGCGCGATCGGCGGCTGAACGCGGGCCGCCGTCCGGATCGGATTGTCGTCATTCCCGCGCACGCGGGAATCCAGGGGCAACCCACCGTCGCTTGCTCTGGACCCCCGCTTGCGCGGGGGTGACGGGAACAGGGGTTCGCTCCCTCCCGATCGCCGCAATCCAGTCAAAGAAAAAGCCCGGGGGAACCGCCCCCCGGGCCTTTTCGCGAGTGCCGCCCGTCAGTGGATGAAGAGCAGGTTGCTGCTGGCGAGGTTGGCGTGGTTGCTGAGGACGGCCACCTCATGCTGGCTGCTGCCGGTGGCTGTTGGATCATACCACAGCTGGCCGTTTGCCGTGTCGTAAGCGAAATGGTTCACCCCGTTGAAGGTCACGGTCGCAGCCGACACGAAGTCAGCTGGGGTCGTGCTCAGCGGCTGAGGGGTCGAGGCGTTGGTGGTATCGCCGATGATGTTGGTGAAGCCGCCGCTTACCCCGTTCTGCCCGTAGAACACCAGGTTGTCGTTGCTTACGGCGAACCCGCTGATCGTGACGACGCCGGCGGTGCTCAGAGTAAATCGCACCGAATCGTTCTCCGAACTCAGGGTGACGTTATCAGCCCCGTTGCCGGCGACAAAGGTCGCGTACTGGTTGCTGGCGCCCATGATGTTGACGGTGTCGTTGCCTGTCGCACCGCCGTTGATCACCACCGCCGCGCCGGGCGCCGAGCCGAACAACGTTCCAGCCGTGACGGTAACACCGTTGCCGCTGCCGGATTTCAGGTTGATCGTGTCGAAACCCCTGACGCCGTTGAGGTTGACCGTGCCGGCATTGCTCAGCGTCAGCGCGTTGCCGGTGTTGCTACCACCAAGTAACGTGTCGATGCTGAGCCCGCTGGTGCTGACGTTGACGAGATCCTTCTCGAGGCCGCCGGCAAAATAGTCAGAGCCGATACCGGTGTTGTAAGTCAAAATGTTGCCTACAACCGTCCCGCTCGCGACTACCACGTTGTTACCGCCCAGGGCGTTGTCGGCGAGGGTCAGCTTATTGCTGCTGCCGAACGCGCCCGAGGCGATCGAGATGCTGCTGCTGGCGTTCGCCAGGTTGATCGTGCCGAAATTGCTGACATGGGCGAACGGCAGGGACAGCGTGCCGCCGGTGGTCAGCGTCAGCACGTTGGTGCCGGCGCTGCTGCCGGTCAGCGTGTCGGTGCCGGCCCCGGCCAGGCTGACCGTGACCAGATCGTTGTCCGCGGTGCCGCCGGTGAACGTGTCGCTCCCCGAACCGGCGTTGAAGGTCAGCGAGCCTCCGGCGGCGCCGGTGGCGTTGATGGTGTCGTTGCCTGTCGCGCTGCCGTTAATCACCATCGGGATGACAGGGGCAACACCCGTGCCGGTAAGGGTTGTGGTGGTGACGGTCACCGAGGTGCCGGCCGGCGCCAGATTGACGGTGCGGATGCCCTTCACGTTCGAGAGATCAAGGGTGCCGCCGCTGGTCAGGTTGAGCGTGTTGGTGGTGAAGGCCCAATTGTTTTGGACGAACGTGCTGTCGACCGTCTTCCCAGTGATCTGCCCGCTGGTGGCGGTAATCGTGTTAGTGACGGTCGCGGTATTGGCGGTGCCGAACTTGAAATTGAGCGTCTTGAAGCCGGTCTCGCTAAGCGTAAACGTGCCGGCCGTGTTCACGTTCAGCACGCTGGCGCCGGTGGTGTTGGCCGTCAGCGTGTCGCCGCCGATCGCCGCCGCGGCGACGTTGACCGTATCGTTCTCACCGGTCCCGCCGGTGAACGCGTCGCCGGGGGTGGCGCTGGCGTTGTAGGTCAGCGCGCCGCTCGAAACGCCGGCGGCGTTGATCGTGCTGTGGCTGGCGGTGGTGCCGTTGATCGTCAGCCCGCCGGCCGGCAAGGTCCCCACGGTGACGACGCTGCCGGTGCCCGACAAATTGACCGTGGCAAAATGGCTGACGCTCGCGAGGCTGTAGGTGCCGGCGGTGGTCACCGTCAGCGTGTTGGTGCCCAGAACGCTGCCGGTCAGCACGTCGCCGTTGGCCATTCCCGCCGCAGTAACCTTGACGACGTCGGTCTCGGTCGTCCCGCCGGTGCCGCCGGTGAACGTGGTCGGGCCGTTGGTCCCGTCGACGTAGGTCAGGAACCCCGACGCCGCGCCCGTTGCGAGGATTGTGTTGGTGCTGCCGCCTGCGGCGTTGATGACCACCGGCGTCGACGACGTGGTGCCGCTCAGCGTCCCGGTGGCGACCGTCACCGTGTTGGTGCCAGTGGCGAGATTGATAACGCCAAAGTTGCTGACGCCGCCGAGGCTGAAGGTGCCCGCGCTGCTCAGGTTCAGCGTGTTGACGCCGCTCAGTCCGCCGCCATTGAACGTGTCGCCGGTGACCGCCGCGGCGCTGACCTTGACGATGTCGGCCTCGGTCCCGCCGGTGAACGTGTCAATCCCGGTACCGGCATTGTAGGTCAGTGTTTTTGCCGTGGTCGCGGTGCCGGTGACGCTCGACGA
The DNA here is from genome assembly GCA_035309005.1 of Allostellaceae bacterium. Classification (GTDB taxonomy): domain Bacteria; phylum Pseudomonadota; class Alphaproteobacteria; order ATCC43930; family CGMCC-115725; genus DATARH01. The sequence goes on from DATGFP010000023.1 coordinate 18,022, forward strand.
GATGTTGTTGTTGCTGAAGGCGCCGGCGTTCATAATCACCGCCCCGGTCAGCGTCGTGGCGCCGACCGTAACGGTGTTGTTCACCGACGTCGCGCTGGTGCCGGCGTCGAGGTTGATCGTGCCGAACTTGCTGTCAGCCGACAGATTGATGGTGTTGTTGCCCGCGCCGCTCGTGATGTTCATCGTGCCGGCGGCGCCGCCGGTCAGCACGTCGCCGGAGACCGTCGCGGCGGTGACGTTGACGACGTCGCTCTCGGAGCCGCCGGTCAGCACGTCGAGTGCCAAGGAGGCATTATAGGTCAGCGTCCGGCCGCCGATCGAATCGGTCGAGAGTATCGTGTTGTGACCACTGGCGCCGTCGTTGATCGTCAGCGCATTGCTGCTCAGCGTGCTGTTGCTGACGGTCACGGTGCTGCTGCCGGCCGCCAGGTTCAGCGTGCCGAAATTGCTGACGCCGGCGAGCCCGGTGCTACCCGGGGCGGTCAGCGTCAGGGTGCTCAAGCTGCCGTTGCCGGTAAGCGCCGGAGGAAGCCCGGTCAAGGGATTTACGCTGACCGTCCACTTCGCGCCGGCATTGACCGTAACCGAGCTGAAGTTGCTGATGGCTCCGCCGTAAGTAAGCGCGGCGGCAGTCGTGCCGCCCAAGACAAGAGCCCTGGCGCCGGTGCCGACGCCTGTGGCGCCGCCGCCGAGGCTGAAGCCGGGGGTAAGCACGAGAGTGCCGCCGGCACTGCCGGAACCCACATTCACCGCACCGGTGACCGTGCCGCCGACCGTCAGCGTCCCCAAATCGGAGATCGCGGAGCCGGCGGTGAGCGTCGAACTGCCGTTGACGGTCAGCGCGCCGCCGCTGGCGACCGTGATCGAGGTTTCGTTGAGGGTGCTGGCGGTGCCGGCGGTGCCGACTATCAGCGTGCCGGAATCGGTCAGCGCGTTGGTCGCCGTGATGCTTCGGCCGGCCAGCAGGCTGAGCGAGGCACCAGAGTTGATCGTCGTCAGCGTGCTGTCGATCTGGCTCGCGGTCGTACCGGAGTCGAAGATCGAGCCGGCGCCGCTCAAGGTCACGCTTGTCCCGCTGGCGAGCGTCGTTATGCCACCGCTCTGCACGGTCAGCGTCGAACCGCTGCCGCTGACGACGTAGGTGCCGCCCGTCAGGGTGGTGCCGGACAGGTTGCTGAGGCTGGCGAACGTGATCAACCCGCCGGTCGCGGCGGTAAGGGTGCGGTTGTTAGCGCTGAACGCGGCGCTGTCCGTAAAGGTGCCGGCATTGATCGTGATGACCGCGGCGCTGAAGGTGCCGGCAACGGTGGTGGTGCCGCTGCCGCTCTGCGTGTAGGTGCCCTTGGCGCCCGTGCCGGTAAGCTGGAAGGTGGAACCGGCGCCGACCGTGATGCCGCCGGTGTTGCTGACCGAGTTTGCCGAGGTGAGGGTCGTCGCGGCGCCGGTGAGGGTGATGGCCGCGCCATTGACCAGCCCGTTGGTCAAGGTCACCGCGGTCGTCCCGCCACTGGCGCCGATCTGCACGATGGCGCCGGTATTGTTGATCAATTGGCCGCCGACCGTCAGGGTGCCGCCGGTGCCGCTGGCGCCGACATTGAGGTTGGCATCGTTGATCATATTGCCGGTGACCGCCAGCGACCCGGCCCCGGTGATCGACAGGGTGGCGTTGCCGTCGTTGATGGCGACCGTGTTGGCGCTCTCCGCCGCGGTAACCGTCACGGTGTAGGTCCCGCTGCCGTTGAACCCCACAGTGTCATTCACACCGGCGATCCCGCCGGGCCCGGTGCCGCCCGTCCACTCGGCCGCGTTGCTCCAGTCGTCAGGCGTCGTGGTGGCTTTCCAGGTCGCGCTTGCCATCGTCGTCGTCTCCCTTATTAGTCGCGTAAGCCTCGCCGAAGGGCGCCTCCGGCCAGGCGGCCGAGACGCCCCCTCGCCTAGAGGCGGGCAATAGCATGTCGCAGCGGAGGGTAGACGACGAGGGCGGGAATGCAATAAAAATCGTTCTTAAGAAATATTAAACGGCCCTATTAACCATTATTAAAGAAACGTTAAAGGTTGGAGTCTGCGTTTGGCCGGGCCGGGCGGGGCCGATGCGTGCTCAATATTCGCGATAGGGCAGGAACTTGCCTGACAGAGTGAGCCTGACGCGGTCGCCCTTGGGGTCGGGCTGGCGCTCGATCGCCATGTCGAAATCGATCGCGCTCATGATGCCGTCGCCGAACTCCTCCTCGATCAGCGCCTTCCAGGTCGTGCCGTAGACCTGCACCAGTTCGTAGAATCGATAGATCAGCGGGTCGCTCGGGACACGGGTCATCGCAACGGCCGTGCCAATGTCCCGGTCCCGCGCTAGCCTGCGCCCCGATGAGCCCCCTCGACACGCCGCGGCGACGCGTGCGATTTCTCCGCGCCATGGCGATCGGCCTCCTCGGCCTCGTGCTGGCGATCGGCGCGGCCGGCCTCTTCCTGCGGCTTTATATGGAGCGCGCCGCCGAAAGCCGGCTGCGTCCGGGGGAGGACGTGGCGGTCGTTGAGCTGCGCGGCCCGCTGCCGCAAAACGCCTTTCTCGCCTGCCCGCCCGGCCATTGCGCGCTGGCGACGGCCGCCCCGAGCCCGATTTTCGCGACCGACGCGGACCGGCTCTATCAGGCCGTCATGCGCCTGGTGGCGAGCGAGCCGCGCAGCGTCATCGTGCTGGCCGAACCGCGGCGCCGGCGCATCGTGGCGATCCAGCGCTCGGCGGTCTTTGGCTTCCCCGACATCGTCATCGCCCAGTGCATCGCGCTGGGACCCGACCGCGCGAGCCTCGCCCTCTATAGTAGAGCGCGCTACGGCAGGGAGGATTTCGGGGTCAACCGCCGCCGGGTCGAGGCGTGGCTGGCGCGGTTGCGGCAGCGGGCGGCGCCGCCGAGCGATCAGTAGAGGCCGCCCGTCCCGGCGCGCGGCCGGCCGGCCCAGCCGGGCGCCGGCGGATAGGACGGATAGCCGTAACCACCGCCCGGCGGCTGCGTCGCGCCGTAGGCCGGGGCGCCGTAGGCCGGGGCGGGGTAGGCCGGGGCGGGGTAATAGGGTCCCCCTGGCGCGCCGTACGCGCCGTAATAGGGTGCGCGCGCGGCATAGGCCGGCTGCCGCGCCGCGGCGTTACCCGGCCAGCGCGGCAGCGCGGCGGGATAATCGGGCGAGGCCCGATCGGCGTCTCTTGCGTCGGGTGCGGCGGCGCCGCGATTGTGTGCTTGATCCTGATCGGACGCCGCCCCGTCGTCGTCGCGGCCCGGGTTGTCCTGCTGAGACGACGCCGCGTCGTCGTCGTCGTCCGTCGCATCGCTCTGTGCGCTCGCCACCGCGCTATAGGCGCCGGCCGGCACCGCGAACGGCGTCGCCGGCTGGTCCTTCAGCGCGGCGAGCATGAAATCGCGGAAGATCGGGGCCGCGACATGGCCGCCGACCTCGCCGCTTCCCAAGGTGCGCGGCTCGTCGAAGCCGACATAGACGCCGGCCACGAGGCCGGGCGAGAAGCCGACGAACCAGGCGTCGGTCCACCCGCTCGTCGTGCCGGTCTTGCCGGCGAGCGGCTTGCCTACCGCCGAAACTTCGATGCCGGTACCGCGCTGCACGACGCCTTGCATCATCGAGATGATCTCGTTGTCGGCGTCGGGGCTGACCAGCGGGTCGGGCTTGGTCGGCTTGTACAGCACCGCGTTGTCGGCGAAGGCGGCGTTCGGCACCGCGACGGCGGCAGGGTCGGGCCGGCCGCTGGCGCGATAAAGTCCGCCCGCCTCGGCGCCGCGCGCGCTGGCCGCGACAAAGCAGGCGGCGCAACCGGCGACGCCCTTCTGATAAATGACCCGGCCGTTGCGGTCGCGCACCAGATCGATCACCGACGGCAACAGCCAATGCCCGCCGTTGTCGAGCATCGCATAGGCGCTCGTAACGCGCAGCAGCGTCGTGTCGCCGGCACCCAGCGTCATCGAGTAGTAGAGCGGCATCTTGTCCATGACGTCGAAATTCTGGACCGTCCGCGCAATCGCCGGCAGCCCGATCGTCATCGCGACATGCACCGTCGCGAGGTTGCGCGAGTGGACCAGCGCGTCTTCGAGCGTCGTCTCGCCGACATAGGAGCCTTCATAATTCGCCGGCTGCCACTCCGGCAGGCCGGGTCCCTGCGGCAGTGAGATCGGGCTGTCCTCGACGCTGCTCGACGGCGAGAAGCCGTTCTCCAGGGCGGTGACGTAGACAAAGGGTTTGAAGGCGGAGCCCGGCTGGCGCATCGCCTGCGTCGCCCGGTCGAACTGGCTCTGGCGATAGGACCAGCCGCCGACCAGGGCGAGGACCCGCCCGGTTTTCGGGTCCATCGCGACAAAGCCGCCGCTGGCGTCGGGGATCTGGCGCAGCGCATAGCTCGCCGGCGCCGCGCGGCGGCGATAGCGCGAGGGCGCGGCGGCCGCGACCGGCTCGACCAGCACGATGTCGCCGGGAACCAGCACATCGCGCACGCTGCGCACCGGACCGCCGAGCCGCTGGTCCGGCTCGGTCCGCCGGGCCCAGCGCAGCTCGGCGAGCGCGAGATGCCCGATGCCGCCAGTGCGCAGCGCGATCGTCGCGCCGGCGTAATCGACCCCGGTCACCGCGGCGAGCTGCCAGTCCGCCGGGCCGGGCGGCTCGGCGAGGCCGGCCAGCGCGGCCTGCGCCGCCGCGCCGGTCGCATAGTGCGCCACCGGCCCGCGCCAGCCGTGCCGCCGGTCGTATTCGACAAGGCCGCGACGGAACGCCGTTTCCGCCATTTGCTGATAGGCCGCCGAATAGCTGGTGCGTACGCGGAGGCCGCCGCCATAGACCGCCTTTTCGCCGAACCGGCCGATCAGCTCGCGCCGCACCTCCTCGCTGAAATACCCGGTATGCTCGGGTTCCGGCTTGGCCGCGGCGCGCAGCTCTACGCCCAGCTTCTCGGCTGTCGCCGCGCTCGCCTGCGCCGCGCTGATCCAGCCGAGCTCGGCCATGCTGGAAAGCACCCAGTCGCGCCGCGCCTGCGCCGCCTTCGGGTGGCGCAGCGGATTATAGTTGTTGGGCGCCTTCGGCAGCGCCGCCAGCAGCGCCGCTTCGGCGAGGCTCAGCTGGTCGAGGGGCTTCTGGAAATAGGTATCGGCGGCGGCCGCGACACCGTAAGCGCCGGCGCCGAGATAGATCTCGTTGAGATAGATTTCGAGGATGCGGTCCTTGCTCAGGGTGCGCTCGATGCGATAGGCGAGCATCGCCTCCTTGATCTTGCGCGCGATCGAGACTTCGTTGGTGAGCAGGAAATGGCGGACCACCTGCTGCGTGATCGTCGACGCGCCGATCGGCCGCTGGCCGCGCTGCAAGCGCAGAACGTCCGACAGCGCGGCGCGCAGGATCGCCGCCGGATCGACGCCGCGGTGGCTGTAGAAATCGTGGTCCTCGGCGGCAAGAAAGGCCCGGATGACGATCGGCGGCACCTTGGCGATCGCTACCGGGATGCGATGCTCGCTCTCAAATTCGCCGATCTGGCTGCCGTCGGCGGCGTAGACCTTGCTGCCGGTCTCCGGCACGTAATCGACGAGCTGCTGGTAATCGGGCAGGTCGCGGCCGAAATGCGCCAGCGTGAGGCCGACGAAACTCCCGAGCGCGACCGCGACAAGGATGATGGCGATAAACGCGACGCGGGCGATGCCGCGCAACACCCCGAGCATCAGCCGCGCGGCGAGGGCGCCGTCCGCGCCTTGCGGCGGGCAGGCGGAACCGGGGTCGCGCTGTGCCCTGTCGGCCTCGGTCCGGCCACATTCCCCTCCCATCTCACGCGCCGCGCGCGAAGCACCATATCAACGACGGCAGCCACGAATTGGTCCCGGAGATTTTGACATGCGTAAGGCGACACTGTGGATCGTTCTGCTGGCAGCGGTGACGGCCGGCCACGCCGCCGCGCTCGCCGCCGATGCGCCGCCGCCGGCCGCCGCACCCGCCGCCGAGCCGGCCGCGCCAGCGGCAGCCCCGGTGACGGCCCCTGTGGCGGCCCCTGCGGCGGCCCCTGCGGCGGCCCCTGTGGCGGCCCCTGCGGCAGCGTCCACACCAGGCCCGATCGCGGCGTTGCAGCAGCAGTTGAAGGATGAGGGCTACGCGCCCGGTCCGGTCAACGGCGTGATGACCGAGAAGACGCGCCAGGCGCTGGCGGCGTATGCGCGGCGCGCCGGGCGGCCGCCGGCGAGCGCCGCCGGCTCGGCCGACCCGGTGCGGCTGGTCCAGACGATGCTGCAGCGGCTCGGCCTGCTCGCCGCCCCGGCCGACGGCGTCGTCGGCCCGGCGACCCGCGACGCGATCATCCGCTTCGAGGCGACGCGGCGCCTGGCGATCGACCCGCGGGTCAGCGACAGCCTGCTGGCGGCGCTTGGTGAAGCCGGCACCGGCGCGCCGGCGGCGGGCGGGCCGCAAATGGCCGGTCCGCCGGCGACCGCGCCGCAAGCCGCCGCGCCCGAAGCGCCGGGCGTCGCGGCGCCCGAAGCGACCGGCCGGCTGCCGCTGCCCGCCGGGGTCAATCCGCCGCCGATCCGCTGAGCGACGGCCGGTGCGCTAATCCCACGGTCCACCGGGCCGGCGCGGGCCGGCATCGGGGACGCTGCCACGGTGGAAAGTCTGGCGGCCGGCGAGGGCGCTCGGCGGCAGCGTCGCCCAGATCGGCGTCTTCTGCGGCTGCATAAGCTCGACCGCCCGCTGGCGCAGCAAAAGGTAGAGGATGATGCCGCTGCCGAAACCGCCGACATGCGCCCAAAACGCGACGCCGGGCGAGGAACGGCCGACCTCCAGCCCGCTCACCAGTTGCAGCGCGAACCACAACCCGAGGAGGATCCAGGCCGGCACCGTGACGATCCAAAAGAAGATCACGATCCACACGAAACAATGCACGTTGGCGCGCGGGTAGGTCAGCAGATAGGCGCCGAGCACGCCGGCGATCGCGCCCGAGGCGCCGATCATCGGGATCTGCGAATGCGGCGCCGAGAGCGCCTGGGCCAAGGCCGCGGCGATGCCGCATAAGAGGTAGAACAACAGATAGCGGGCGCGCCCCAGCAAATCCTCGACATTATTCCCGAAAATCCACAAAAACAGCATGTTGCCGCCGAGATGCAGCCAGCCGCCGTGCAGGAACATGCTGGTGAAGAGCGTCGCCCAGGAAGGAATAACCGCCAGCCGCGGCGGCAATTCGCGGTAGCCGAACAGCACGGCCGGCACCATGCCGAATTGGTAGGCGACGGTCCGGGGAGGCTGGCCGAGCTGCCACAGGAAGGCTCCGACGCACATCCCGATCAGGAAATAGGTGACGACCGGGGCGCGCCGGATCGGGTTGTCGTCGTAGAGCGGCAGGGCGGCGATCACGGCCGCGCTGTGCTGCTGTCGGCTGCGTCGAGGGCTGCGATGCCGGGCAAGCGCGCGGATCAGGAGCCGACGAGGCCGAGCTGCGGGCTCGACGGTTCGGCGAAGTCGCGCTCGGGGATGCGGCCGGCAAGCCGCGCCAGGCGGCCGGCCTCGACCGCGCCGCGCATCGCGGCCGCCATGCCGCGCGGATCGTGCGACTTGGCGATCGCGGTATTGACCAGCACCGCGTCGCAGCCGAGCTCCATCGCGTAGGCCGCGTCGGACGCGGTGCCGATGCCGGCGTCGAGCACCACCGGCACCGGGCTGCGGGCGCAAATCAGCTCGATCGCCGCCGGGTTGGCGATGCCCCGGCCGGACCCGATCAGGGAACCCAGCGGCATCACCGCGGCGCAGCCGACATCGGCCAATTTCTGGCAGGCGACCGGGTCCTCGTTGCAGTAGGGCAAGACGATAAAGCCCTTGCGCACCAGCTCGTCGGCGGCGCGCACCAGCTGCTCGACATCGGGATAGAGCGTCTCGCGGTCGCCGATCAGCTCGAGCTTGAGCCAATTGGTGTCGAGCGCCTCGCGCGCCAATTCGGCGGTCAGGATCGCGTCGCGCGCGGTGACGCAGCCGGAGGTGTTGGGCAGGATGCGGTAGCGGTCGCCGAGCAGGTCGACGAGGCTCTCGGCGTAGCCGTCGAGGCTGACCCGCCGGATCGAGACGGTGACCAGCTCGGCGCCGGTCGCCGCCAGCGAGTCGAGCAGAACCTGCTGGTTGGGGTAGCCGGCGGTGCCGACGAAGAGCCGGGATTTGAGCTTGGTGCCGGCAATGATCAGCGGATCGGGCATGGAATGTTTCCTTGTCATCGGAGACGCCTGATCTTAGGCGGCTTAATCGAAGCTACGTCTACAACGTGGTTAAGACAACGAACACCAACGTGCAACAATAGACCGGGATAATCTGCGTCGCCCCACGTCGCTTTTGCGATATAATCCAAGAAATGAGATTTCGTATATACGCAAAGGCAATGTCCGGACAGTATCTCTTCCCCAAAGCCGGGCTGGGCAAAAGATTCGTTTCGGACAGAGTATGCGATATATTCGTCCCATAACAACTCAAATGCGCGGCTGATGGTATTTACTTCAATATTGCACAGATTATTAAAAGTTTTGTTACCGATAGTGACGTTCGGTGCTGGAGCCCCGATTATCGCCTCATCCAACACGAGCAGAACCGATTTCTCACGCGGTTCACGCAGTTCGCGCAGGTACAGAAAGCTACACGATTCGATTTCCGCCGCGAGGTTGGGGTCAATCACGACACGCCTCCCCCGAAGGCTCTTTGCACCGCATGGCTCAGCCGCCCTGCAGAGGGCGCACGATCTCAACCGCATCGCCCGGCGACAGCGCTGCGACCGGCCATTCGGCGCGGCGCACGACGGCGCCGTTGACGGCCACGGCGAGAAAGCGCGCCTGCGGGTCGATCCCGCGAAGGGCGAGCAATTCGGCAACCGTCGTCACCGCGACCTCGGCCTCTTCGCCGTTGATGCGCAACCGCGTCATCGCGCCCCCGCGATGCCGGCCAACCGCGCCGGCGCCGGCTCGGCGGCGAAGCGCTCGGGCGAGAACGGGCGGGCGATGTCGGGCAGCCGGCCACGCAGTATATAGGTGCTGACCGTCGCGGCGCTGACCGGCGTCAATAGAATGCCGTTGCGGTGGTGGCCGGTGGCGATGACCAGCCCGTCGAGACCGCTCGGCCCTAGCATCGGGGCGTCGTCGCGCGAACCCGGCCGGAAGCCGACCCAGGTCTCGGCAACCGGCAGTTCCTCGATCGCCGGCACCGCGCGCCAGGCGCCCTCGATGAGCGCCAACAGGCCGCCAGCGGTGAGCCGCGCATCGAAGCCGCGCTCTTCGACCGTGGCGCCGATGACGAGGCGGCCGTCGAGCCGCGGCACGAGATAGCCGCGCGGCAGCCAGATCACATGGCGCAACAAGGGCGCCGCCGGGTCCATCTGCAGCGCCAGCATCTGCCCCTTGATCGGGCGCACCGGCGGCAGGTGCTCGGGCGGGATGCCCCCCACTTCGCGCGACCAGGCGCCGGCCGCCAGCACGACGAACTCTGCTTCGTCCCGGCCGCGCTCGGTGACGACGCCGCCGGCGCGAGCGCCCGACAGGATCACCTCGCGAACGGGACAATGCTCGACCAGCTCGACGCCGGCGCCGCGGGCAGCAAGCGCCAAGGCCCGGCCGACCAGGCGGTTCTCGACCTGATGGTCGCGCGGGCTCCACACCGCGGCGGCCAGCCCGGGCTTCAGATGCGGCTCGCGCTCGCGCGCCGCGGCCGCGGTCAGCCATTCGAGGTCGAGGCCGAGCGCCTTCTGGAATTCGTAGGAATGGCGTAGCTGCGCGGCGTCGTCGCGGTTGAGCGCGACGACCAGCGTGCCTTCGTCGCGATACTCGACCGGAATGCCGGCGGCCGCCTCGAGCTCGCGGGCAAACTGCGGCCACATCCGCTGGCTTTCGAGCGCCAGCGGCAGCAACGGTTCCTCGCCGGGCTCGGTCTCGACCGCGGCCGCCAGCATGCCGGCCGCCGCCCAGCTGGCACCGCGGCCAGCTTCGCCGCGGTCGTAAACCGTCACCCGGCAGCCGGCCTGCGCGAGACGCCAGGCGATACCGAGCCCGATGACGCCGGCGCCGATGACGATCGTCCGCGGCCGCCGCGATGGAACAGCAATTGACGCGCTTATGACGGACTCCCTCCACCGGGCATGCCCGGCCAGGTTCAGTGGGTCTGATCTCAGCTGCCGACGCGAGCGGCCAAGCCGCCGACCGGGACAGCACCCCAGCCTCGCGGTAATTTCAGGCCGAGCCTCGCGGCGATGCAAGGGTTTTCTACGAGCGGGGGTGCCGGACCCGCCGGGGGCGGCCCGCTCGCCGCGGCCGGCGCAACCATGGCGCGCCGCCCTCGCCCACGGTTAACGTTTTGGTGATGGTCGTCGGCTAGGGTGCGGTTACGCGCTTCTCCAACGCGCGTCGCCCTTATGGGCATCCTCCCCTCATCCTTGAGGCCGTCCCACGGGCGGCCTCTTTTTTTGCCGCTCGGCATTGCCGCGAGCGGCCGGATGGGTTTCCTTTGTGGCGGACGGCCTCGCCCAGACAAGATGGAACTGAAAGATGCGGATCAAGCTCGGACCGACAGCCGCCGCGCTGGTGCTGTGCCTCTCCTTCGCCGCTCCGGCCGGGGCCGCCGAGCCGTCCGCGCCGGAATTCAAGACCGAGATCGACCACTTCCTCGACCAACTCGGGGCCGACACCCAGGGCATCGTCAAATGGGAGGGCGCCGACCACGTCGATTTGCGCATGGAGGGCGATGCGGCGATCGCCGATTTCACCAACGCCCGGATCTCGATTGGCGCTGAGCCGAACAAGGCGACCGCCAAGCGCGCCGCGGTGACCTTCGATCATGTCGAGGTCCGGCGGACGCCGGCGCCCGACGGGGCGAGCAAGCTGGCGTTCGTCCTTCCGCAGAACGCGGTGCTGAAGGCGCCGGACCACGCCGCGATCAATCTGACGCTGAAGGACGCGACGGCGAGCGCGACGATCGATGCCGGGTCGGGCCGCGTGCGGGCCAGCGAATTGGCGTTCGCCGGCGCGCGGATCGACGACAAGGCGAGCGGCGATTGGGTCAGCTTCGGGCCGCTGGCGAGTTCGTACAAGATCGTCGCCGGCCCTAATGGCAGCTGGGCCGGGCCGATCGCCTTCGAGTTGCAGAAGGTCGAATTCTTCGCGACGCAAGGCCCGACCAGCGGCGCGATCGACCGCATCGCTTATGACGCCCGCTCGGCCGGCCCCGATCTCGTCGCGCTCAACAAGCTGCGCGACCGGCTCGATGCGCTGCGCCGGCAGGACCTGCCGCCGGATAAGCGGCTCGACGCTTCGCTCGAGCTGCTGCCGAGCATCATGGCGATGTTCAGCGAGGCGAAGGGCGAGCTGACGCTCGCCGGCCTGACGGTGCGGGCATCGGGCGGCAGCCCGCTGGTCGCCCTCAAGAAGGCCAGCCTCGGCGGCGCGCTGACCGGGCTGTCGGGGGAGAGCGCCGCGCTGCGGATCACCCTCCAGCATGATGGCCTGTCGGTCGCGCCGACCCTGCTCGATCCCGGCAAGGTGCCGCAGCGGGCAAAGCTCGATTTCGGCCTCGAAAATGTCGGCACAGCGGCGCTGCGCAACATTCTGGAAGCCGCCAGCAAGATGCGCGCGGCGGCGAGCGAGCCCGACAAGCAGCAGGCCCAGCAGCAGGCAGTCGCGGCCGCGGCGACCCTGAAGCCGGTGCTGCGCGTCTATGATCTTGCCGTCGACACCAACGATGTCGGCATTTCGGGCAAGGGCGAAGCCAAGGGCTCGCCCTTGTCGCCGCTGGGATACAGCGCCGAGGGTGACGTCGCGGTGCGTGGCTTCGACGCGCTCGCCGGCCTCGTCGGCAACGCCCCGCCAGCCGCCTATCTGCCGCTGTTGCAGGAAATCGGCACACCGGCCAAGGCCGACGACGGCAGCAAGCGGCTCAATTTTCACCTCGCTTCGACGCTGCAGAAGCTGATCACGGTCAACGGCAACGACGTCACCGCGTGGTTTGCCGGCGGCGGCCCGGCGCCCGGCCAGCCGCGCGATCTGCGGCCGGCCGCGCCGGCGATGAGCGGCGCCGATGTCGTCGCCGTCCAGCACGCGCTGGCCGCCGCCCACATCGCCGCGCCGCAGACTGGCAACTACGACGGCGCGACCGCGGCCGCCGTCGCGCGCTTCCAGAAGGCGAACGCACTCAATGTCGATGGCGTCGTCGATCAGGCGACGCGGCAGAAACTCGGGGTGAAACCGGTCGCGACGCCGGGGGCAAATTGACAGCCGGGCCGCGACCGCACTATCACCGGGGCACGCGTCGGCCGTGCCGGAACCGCAAGGAGCCAAGCCATGGCGAACAAGGTATATCCCAACGCTGAAGCGGCGCTGGCCGGCCTCTTGCATGACGGGATGATGGTCATGGCCGGCGGCTTCGGCCTCTGCGGCATACCGGAAAAGCTGATCCTGGCGGTGCGCGACTCGGGGGTCAAAGGACTGACCGTCGTCTCTAACAATGCCGGGATCGACGGCGCCGGGCTCGGCCTCCTCCTGGAAAGCCGCCAGATCCGCAAGATGATCTCGTCCTATGTCGGCGAGAACAAGCTGTTCGCCGAGCTCTACCTTAAGGGCGAGCTCGAGCTCGAATTCAACCCGCAGGGCACGCTCGCCGAGCGCGTCCGCGCCGGCGGCGCCGGCGTTCCGGCGTTCTTCACCAAGACCGGCGTCGGCACATTGGTCGCCGAGGGCAAGGAACTGCGCCAGTTCGCCGGCGAGGCCTATGTGATGGAACAGGGCCTCGTCGCCGATCTCGCGATCGTCCACGCCTGGAAGGGGGACCGCGAGGGCAACCTCGTCTACCGCAAGACCGCGCGCAACTTCAATCCGGTGATGGCGACCGCCGGCAAGGTCACAATCGCCGAGGTCGAGCACCTGGTCGAGCCCGGCGAGATCGACCCCGACCACATCCACACGCCGGGCATCTTCGTGCAGCGCATCGTGCACTATCCGTCATACGAGAAGCGCATCGAGCAGCGCACGGTCAGGAAGCGGGGAAGTTAATATCCGAGCCGTCATTGCGAGGAGCGAAGCGACGAAGCAATCCCGACCAGGCTCGACTCCGCCGGACCGGGATTGCTTCGCTTCGCTCGCAATGACGATTTAGGGCCATTGGAGGAGCGAGGTCATGCCCTGGACACGCGACGAGATGGCGAAGCGCGCCGCCGCCGAGCTGGAGGACGGGTTTTACGTCAACCTCGGGATCGGCATCCCGACGCTGGTGTCGAACTTCATCCCGCAAGGCATGAGCGTGCAGCTGCAAAGCGAGAACGGCATGATGGGAATGGGCCCCTTTCCCTGGGAGGGCGAGGAGGACGCCGATCTGATCAACGCGGGGAAACAAACTGTTACAGAGCTCCCGACCACCAGCTATTTCGACAGTGCGCAATCCTTCGGGATGATCCGCGGCGGCCATATCGACCTCTCGATCTTGGGCGCCATGCAGGTCGCCGAGAATGGCGACCTCGCGAACTGGATGATTCCCGGCCGCATGGTCAAGGGCATGGGCGGCGCGATGGACCTCGTCGCCGGGGTCAAACGGGTGATCGTCCTGATGGAGCACACCGCCAAGGGCGAGCCGAAATTGCTGCATCGCTGCAACCTGCCGCTGACCGGCGCGGGGGTCGTCGACATGGTGATCACCGAGCTCGGCGTCTTCGCGATCGACAAGAAGGGCGGCGGCATGGAGCTCGTCGAGATCGCGCCGGACGTGACGCTCGACGAGGTGAAGCGCCAGACCGAGGCGGCGTTCCGGGTGCGGCCGGGGCTCGAATAGGCGCTTGCCATCCGGCCTTGGCTTAGCGAACCAGCATCGCAGGGGGAGAACATTTATGGCGACGGTCAACGAAGGCGCGGTCCCGGATTTTCTGCGGATGGACCAGGCGGTCGGCTCGGACCCGGCCAACGCCAAGAAAACCGGCAGCTGGCACGGCTGGCCGACCAAGGACATCACCCCGGTCACGCTGAGCGACAACGAAGGCCGCACGGTGCGGATCCGCACCCCGGTGATGGACCTCGAGGGGCTGATCACGCCGACCGACCTGCACTATACGGTGCAGCATTTCGCGGTGCCGCCGGTCGTCGAAAGCGCGGCGTGGGAACTGCAGGTCTACGGCGAGGTCAAGGCGCCGCTGACCCTCAACTTCGCGCAGCTGCGGCGCTTTCCCGGCCGCAGCGTGCGCACCGTGATGGAGTGTTCCGGCAGCGACGCGACGTTTTTCGAGTACTTCAAGGGCGAGGGGCCGAAGCCGTCACGCACCCAGGAGGGGATGATCCTCAGCGCCAGCGAGTGGACCGGCGTGCCCTTGGCCGCGGTGCTGCACGAGGCCGGGCTCACCGCCAAATCGCTCTTTGTGCGCGCCGAGGGCAACGACCGGGGCGTGCCGAACACCGCGGCCCCGGGCACCAAGCCGTTTTATTACGACAAGGGCCTGCCGATCGAGAAGGCGCTGCACCCCGACACGATCCTCGCCTGGGCGCAGAACGGCCAGCTGTTGGAGCACCTGCACGGCGCCCCGGTGCGCCTGCTGGTCCCCGGCTGGTCGGGCAACTGGTCGGTCAAGTGGCTCAACAAGCTGGAGGTTTTGGAGCGCGAGCCCGATTGCTGGTACCACTATCAGTTCTATTATTACGGCGACTCGCCGGACGACCCGAACAAGGAGCTGATCACGACGATCGGCGTCAAATCGATCATCACCCAGCCCAATGACGACACCGAGCAGATGTCGCCCGGGGTCCACATGATCCGCGGCTACGCGTGGAGCGGCGCCGGCGCGATCGCCCAGGTCGAGGTCAGCGTCGACGGCGGCGAGAGCTGGCACGCCGCCCATATCGAGCAGCCGCGCGAGCGTTTCATGTGGGTGCGCTGGTCATACCGCTGGGACGTGCGCCAGCGCGGCACTCACCACCTGATGTCGCGGGCGACCGACGAAGTCGGCCGGGTGCAGTCGCACGAGCCGCGCTACAACCATATGCGCAAGAATTTCAGCGCCATCGTCGGCTACAAGGTCTCGGTCGGATGAGCAAGGGCGCGCCTGACGCCCGCTGGTAGCCCCTGGTAGCAACGGACCGAGCCAAAATGCGACGAGCCGGCGGGAGCCGGCTCGCTGGGAGATAAGGTTCTGGCGAAGGTGCTTGGCCGGCCGTAACGCGTTCGCAAAGATACTTGCGGTTTCGGTGAAAGGTTCTTGCCTGCCACGAAGCGTTACGTTGTGTTACAGATTGTCACAGAACCAGCCGCAGGGCAAGGCCTCAGTGCGACGCGGGTCCGCGCCCCAGTTTGCCGGTCGCCCGGCGCCCGGAGCCGACGGCCGGCTGATCGTTGCTAACAGGTTTCCGAACGATGGCGCGGCCGATCGGTTACGTGACTTGCGCAAGACGGCGGCGGCCCGGCTTTGCTAAGCTCGGGCGTCGCCACCGGGCGGCCTGCCCAGGAGCTCAAATCGGCCTTGCCCGAGCCCACCGCACCCCGCGATCTTCGTCTCGACTTCTTTCGCGGCCTGTCGCTGATATTCATCTTTATCGATCATGTGCCGGAAAACGTCCTGACCTATTTCACGCTGCAGGCGACCACGTTTTTCGACGCGGCGGAGGTCTTCATTTTCATTTCCGGCTTCACGACCGCCCTGGTCTTTGGACGCCGGCTGCGCAGCAAGGGCGCGCTCTACGCGACCGCCGGCGTGCTGCGACGGGCATGGCAGCTTTATATCGCGCACGTCTTCCTTTTCGTCTTGTTCATCGCCGAGGTGTCGTACACCGCGGCCACCTTCAACAACCCGATGTACACCGAAGAGATGCGCGTCGCGGCGTTTCTCGACGAGCCGTATGTCGCGGTGGCCAAGGCGTTGATGCTCGAGTTCCAACCGGCGTTTCTCGACATTCTGCCGCTCTACATCGTGATGCTGTTGATCTTCCCGCCGGTGCTGCTGGCCATGCAGCGCCATTGGCTCCTGGTGCTGGTGCCGTCGGCAATTGTCTACCTCGCGGTCCAGATCTTCGACATCTCGGTGCCGGCCTATCCGGCGGGACATGTCTGGTTCTTCAACCCGCTCGCCTGGCAGTTGCTGTTCATCGGCGGCGCGGTGCTGGGCGACCGCACCGGGCGCGGCCAGGATTTCGGCAGATTGCTGCGGCTCGCCTACCCGGTCGCCGCGGTGCTCTTTGCCGCGTCATTCGTCGTCAAGCTCAGCTGGACGCTCCACGGCATCGTGCCGGCGGTCCCCGGGCTCTTTCTCAGGGAGTTGTGGCCGATCGACAAAAACAACCTGTCGCCCATTCGGCTCCTGCCGTTCCTGGCGCTCGTCGTGCTGGTCGCGGTCCACGTCCCGCGCGACGCCCGCTTTCTGACCAGCGCGGCGGCGCGGCCGCTGGTGCTGTGCGGCCAGCAGTCGCTCGAGCTGTTCTGCCTCGGCATCCTCCTCTCGGCGCTCGGACATTTCGTGCTGGCTGAATATAATTCGGCGGAGGTGATGCAGCTCACCGTCAACCTCGTCGGCATCACCGCGATGTTTCTGACCGCCCGGACGATCGCCTGGTACAAGGCGATGGATCGCGCGCCGCTGCGGCAAGCGGCGCCGGCACACCGCGGCGACGGGGGCGCGTCGTGAGTCGTCGCGTGGCGCGCTGGCTGGTCGTCGCCGCGGCGGCGGCTTTGGTGTCCTCTGGCCACGGCCACGCAGCCGCGATCGCCTGCGAAGCCCCGGCGGAATTGACCCACGTATCGGCGACGCTGCCGCATCTCGCGAAACGGCTGCGCGCCGGCCAGCCGGTCAAGATCGTCGCGATCGGCGGCGCTTCGACCAGGGGAGCCGCCGCCGGCGCCCCCGAGCTTGCCTACCCGCAACGCTTGCAGCTGGCGCTCGCGGCGCTCTATCCGGCGGTGCCGATCACCGTCGTCAACAAAGGCGAGGCGCGCCAATCGACCCAGC
The DNA here is from genome assembly GCA_035309005.1 of Allostellaceae bacterium. Classification (GTDB taxonomy): domain Bacteria; phylum Pseudomonadota; class Alphaproteobacteria; order ATCC43930; family CGMCC-115725; genus DATARH01. The sequence continues at coordinate 34,973 of DATGFP010000023.1, forward strand.
AGATGATCCAGCGGTTTCCCGGCGACGTCTACGCCGAGCAGCCGGTCCTCGTGGTGTGGGAGACCGGTATCGCCGACGCGGTGCGCGGCGTCGAGGTCGACGATTTCGCCAACGCCCTGCAATCCGGCATCGATGCGATTAAAAATCGGGCAGTCGACATTCTGCTGGTCGATATGCAATTCTCGCACAGGACCTCGACCCTGATCAATTTCGAGCAATATTTGAGCGCCTTGCATCGCATCGGCGACCTCAACGAAGTGTATGTGTTCCCGCGCTTCGAGATGATGCGGTACTGGAGCGAGCAGCATATGTTCAACTTCGAGGACGTCGCCGAAGCCGAGCGCAGCCGCCTCGCCGCCAAGGTTTACGACTGCATCGGACGCGACCTCGCGCGGGCGATCCAGCTGGCCGTCCAATGAACCGTCTTGCCGGGTGCGCCGTGGCCGCCGCAGTGGCCTGTGCCGCCGCCGCCCCGGCGTTCGCCGGGAGTGCCGCGACAGCGGCCCAGGGCGTCGGCTGCGCGGCGCCGCCGGCCCTGACGGTGCTCGGCCCGGCGCTACCGCGCAGCGCGGCGCGAATCGAGCGGGACGCGGCGCTGACGATCGTCGCGGTCGGTTCGTCCTCGACCCTCGGCGTCGGTGCGAGCAGCCCGGCTCTGAGCTATCCGAACCAGCTGCAAGCGGCGCTGACGCAGCGCTTTCCGCGAGCCGATATCCGGGTGATCAACCGCGGCAGAGGCGGGGAAGACGCGCCCGAGGAACTGGCGCGCCTTGACCGCGACGTCGTCGCCGAGCATCCCGATCTGGTGATCTGGCAGCTCGGCACCAATGCCGTGCTGCGGCGCGACGATCTGAGCGCCGACGGCGAGCGGATCGCGCGCGGCATCGCGGAGCTGAAATCCGGCGGCAGCGACGTTGTGCTGATGGATCTGCAATACGCGCCTCGGGTGATCGCCAAAGCGGCTTATCCAACGATGGAGCAGCTGATCGCCGAGGCGGCGACGCGTGACCGGGTCGGGCTGTTTCGCCGGTTCGAGATCATGCGGTACTGGCGCGATGCCGAGGAACTCGACGCGCCGCGAATGATCGGCCCCGACGGGCTGCACATGAACGATGCGGGATATCGCTGCCTCGCGGTCGATCTGGCCCGGGCGCTCGCGACGAACTGGCTGACGACCGTGAGCGCGCCGCCCGGCGGCGGAGCGGTCGCGGTCGCCGGGATGACGGCGACCCGGCCGCTCGGCGCCGCCGACGCCGATGCTGCCCGCTAGCGCGATCAGCGCTGCGTGCCGTGCGGCGAAAGGACGCGCGATGCATAGCCGATATGCAGATCCGGCGGTGCCCGGCCGGTGTCGGTCCGCGATCGGACGATATAACGCAAAATCGGATTTGGATTTACCCAATCTTCATATATGCTGGTGTATACCTGCATAGGAACCACAAGATGTTGCTGGTGCTCCGGGGAAATCCGATCAAGCGACAGCTGACAGGCGACGCTATGCGGCAAAGGGTTGCGCGCGTGGGATCGAACGGCGACCGCAGTGTCGCCACAAAGCTTTGGCATATTGGTTGCTTGCACTCGCCCTGGGGAACAGCTGTGGAACAGCCGGCCGTGGGCCTTGGGCGCCGCAGACATCGGGGTCGCGGCAATCGGCGGTTGGGCCACATCGGTGTACATGGCATGGGTCCGGGCATGGGTCCGCCCCGCGTCGCGGGACCTCGGCGGGCGCCCGCGGCGGCGCAAACCGGAGATGTGCACGGCAACGAGAATTTTTCCCGCGCCAAGCTGTTTATCGGATGCACGCGCGCAGCGTTGCGGTCGACCAGGCAGTCGATTGAGGTGAGAAAATGCGATTTGACGATGGCATCTTCGGACTCTATTCGCGCCTTTACGAGAACCGGCGCGAGGTAGAATACTCGCTGGAGGACTATCTGCGGGCCTGCTCGGACGACCCGGCGTTTTACGCCGGCGCCGCCGAGCGCCTGCTGAAGGCGATCGGCGAGCCGGTCATGGTGGACAGCGCCCAGGATCCGCGCCTGGGCCGCATCTTCATGAACCGCACGATCAAGGTCTATCCGGCTTTCGCCGACGATTTCTTCGGCATGGAAGACACGATCGAGCGGATCGTCGGCTTCTTCCGCCACGCCGCGCAGGGGCTGGAAGAACGCAAGCAGGTGCTCTACCTGCTGGGGCCGGTCGGCGGCGGCAAGTCGTCCCTGGCCGAGCGGCTGAAGCTCTTGATGGAGAAGGAGCCGGTTTACGTGCTTAAGGCCGGCGACGAGATCAGCCCGGTCTTCGAGAGCCCGCTCGGCCTGTTCGACCCGGCGTCGCTGGGCAGCGAAATCGAGAAGACCTACGGCATCCCGCGGCGCCGCCTGACCGGCACGATCTCGCCCTGGGCGGTGAAGCGCCTCGAGGAATTCGGCGGCGACATCACCAAGTTCAGCGTGATCCGGTTGCAGCCCTCGCGCCTGAAGCAGATCTGTGTCGCCAAGACCGAGCCCGGCGACGAGAACAACCAGGACGTCTCCAGCCTCGTCGGCAAGGTCGATATCCGCAAACTCGAGATGTTCAGCCAGAACGATCCCGACGCTTATTCCTTCTCCGGCGGGCTCAACCGCACGAGCCAAGGGCTGATGGAATTCGTCGAGATGTTCAAGGCGCCGATCAAGATGCTGCATCCGCTCTTGACCGCGACGCAGGAGGGCAACTACGCCGGCACCGAGAATATCGGCGGGATCCCCTATCAGGGCATCATCCTGGCGCATTCCAACGAAGCGGAATGGCAGAGCTTCAAGAACAACAAAAACAACGAAGCCTTTATCGACCGCATCTCCGTCATCAAGGTGCCCTATTGCCTGCGCTCGACCGAAGAGCGCAAGATTTATGAGAAGCTCTTGCAGAACAGCGAGTTGGCGAACGCGCCGTGCGCCCCGTCGACGCTGGATATCCTGTCGCGCTTCTGCGTGCTGTCGCGGCTGAAGCCGCATGAAAACTCGAATTTGTATTCGAAGATGCGGGTCTATGACGGCGAGAGCCTGAAAGACACCGATCCGCGCGCCAAGTCGGCGCAGGAGTATCGCGACGCCGCCGGGGTCGACGAGGGCATGGACGGGATTTCCACCCGCTTCGCCTTCAAGGTGCTGTCCAGCACGTTCAACTTCGACACCCAGGAGATCGCGGCCGACCCGGTCCACATGATGTATGTGCTCGAGCAGTCGATCTGGCGCGAGCAGTTCGCCGAGGAGACCGAGAAAAAGTACCTCAACTTCATCAAGGCCGAGCTGGCGCCGCGCTACGCCGAGTTCATCGGACACGAAATCCAGAAGGCCTACCTCGAATCCTATTCGGATTACGGCCAGAACCTGTTCGACCGCTACGTCGCCTATGCCGATGCGTGGATCGAGGACCAGGACTACAAGGATTCCGATACCGGGCAATTGATGAACCGCGAGCTCTTGAACCAGGAATTGTCCAAGATCGAGAAGCCGGCCGGCATCGCCAATCCGAAGGATTTCCGCAACGAGGTGGTCAAGTTCGCGTTGCGCGCCCGCGCCAACAGCGGCCGCAACCCGTCGTGGACCTCCTACGAGAAGTTGCGCGAGGTCATCGAGCGGCGCATGTTCAGCCAGGTCGAGGACCTCCTGCCGGTCATCAGCTTCGGCAGCAAAAAGGACTCGGACACCGAGAAGAAGCATGCCGACTTTGTCGAACGCATGGTCGAGCGGGGTTATACCGAGCGCCAGGTCCGCCGGCTGGTGGAGTGGTACATGCGGGTCAACAAGGCCGGCTAGGGTCTTGCCTATCCCAGCGGAGCAAGCGCGATGAACATTGTTGATCGCCGGCCCAACCCGAAAGGCAAGAGCCTCAGCAACCGCCAGCGCTTCCTCGCGCGCGCCCGCGTCGAGGTCAAGTCGGCGGTGCAGGAAGCCCTGCGCAAGCGCAAGGTCGCCGATGTCGGCCACGGCGAGAAGGTCGCGATCCCGACGCGCGGCATCTCCGAGCCGCTGTTCCACCACAACCGGCGCACCGGCCGCACCGACCACGTCATTCCCGGCAACAAGGAATACGTACGCGGCGACGAGATCCCGCGGCCGCAGGGCGGCGACGGGCAGGGCGGACGCGAGGGCAGCCCGGACGGCGCGGGCGAGGACGCCTTCGAGTTCACCCTGTCGAAGGAAGAGTTCCTCGACATGTTTTTCGAGGACCTCGAACTTCCCGACCTCGTCAAGAAGAGCCTGAAGGATACGACCGCGGTCGACCTGCAGCGCGCCGGCTATACGGTCACCGGCAACCCGTCGAACCTCAGCATCCCCCGCACGATGCGGCTCAGCATGGCGCGGCGGATCTCGCTGCGGCGGCCGAAATTGTCGGAGATCGAGGCGCTGCGCGAAGAGCTCGAGGAGGCGCGCGCCCGCGACGACGAGGCGGAGAGCGGGCGGCTCGCCCGCGAGATCGAGCGCCAGGAGCGGCGCAGCAAGATCATCCCCTATATCGACCCGATCGACGTGCGCTACCGCCGCTTCGACCGCGTGCCAAAGCCCAACACCGAGGCGGTGATGTTTTGCCTGATGGACGTGTCGGGCTCGATGACCGAGGCGATGAAGGACCTCGCCAAGCGGTTCTTCATGCTGCTGCACGTTTTCCTGACGCGGCGCTACCGCCACGTCGACGTCGTCTTCGTCCGCCACACCTCGACCGCCGAGGAGGTCGACGAGGAGACGTTCTTCTACAGCCGCGAAACCGGCGGCACGGTGGTTTCGACGGCGCTCGAGAAGATGCTCGAAATCGCCCGCGCGCGCTATCCGACCGATCGCTGGAACATCTACGGGGCGCAGGCCTCGGACGGCGACAATTACGGCGCCGATTCGAGCCGCTGCGTGTCGCTGCTTGGCGGCGACGTGCTGCCGCTCTGCCAGTATTTCGCCTATGTCGAGGTCGGCGATGGCATGGGCGGCAGCCTCACCGGGCTGTCGCGCGACAGCGATTTGTGGCGCGCCTACAGCGAAGTGGCGCCGGCGCACCCGCATTTCGCGATGCGGCGGGTCGGCGATCCGGCGCAGATTTTCTCGGTGTTCCATGAATTGTTCGCCAAGGGAGGCGTCCGTGCGTAACACGCGTGCCGACGTCGCAGAGCTCAAAGCAGACATGCCGCTCTTCACCGGCCCCAACTGGGATTACGCCTGCCTGCGCCGGACCTACGAGGCGATCGAGAGAATCGCGTTCGACGAACTCGGCCTCGACATCTACCCGGTGCAGGTCGAGGTCATCACCTCGGAGCAGATGCTCGACGCCTACGCCTCGGTCGGCTTGCCCCTGATGTACCGGCACTGGAGCTTCGGCAAGCGCTTCGCCTATCACGAAACCATGTATCGCAAAGGCCTCGCCGGCCTCGCCTATGAGATCGTGATCAACTCCAACCCGGTGATCTGCTACATCATGGAAGAGAATTCCATGACCATGCAGACCCTGGTCATGGCGCACGCGGCGTTCGGCCACAATCATTTCTTCAAGAACAATTATTTGTTCCGGCAGTGGACCGATGCCGGCGGGATCCTCGACTACCTCGCCTTCGCCCGCGACTATGTCGCGAAATGCGAAGAAAAATACGGGCTCGAGGCGGTCGAGCGCGTGCTCGACGCGGCGCATGCGCTGAAGGAGCACGGCGTCAACCGCTACGCCCACCGCTCGAAGCCCAACCTCGCCGAGGAACGCCAGCGGGCCGAAGACCGCCGCGCCCACGAGGAGGCGACCTACAACGACCTGTGGCGCACCGTCCCGAACCTCGCCGAGAAAGGCGACGAATCGGTCGACGCCAAGCAACAGGAGGAGATGCGCGGCAAGCTCGGCCTGCCCGAGGAAAACTTGCTCTATTTCATCGAGAAGCGCGCCCCGCGGCTCGACGACTGGCAGCGCGAACTGATCCGCATCGTCCGCAACATCTCGCAATATTTCTATCCGCAGAAGCAGCTGCAGATGATGAACGAGGGCTGCGCCACCTTCTGCCACTACGAGATCATGAACCGGCTGCACGACAAGGGCCTCATTACCGAAGGCTCGATGCTCGAATTCCTCCATTCGCATTCGAGCGTCGTGTTCCAGCCCGGGTTCGACGATCCCCGCTTCAGCGGCTTCAACCCCTACGCCCTCGGCTTTGCGATGATGAGCGACATCAAGCGCATCTGCGAAGAGCCGACCCCGGAGGACCGCGAGTTTTTCCCCGACATCGCCGGCAGCGGCGACGGCTACGCGGTGCTGCGCGACGCCTGGGCCAATTACCGCGACGAAAGCTTTATTCTGCAGTATCTGAGCCCGGCGGTGATCCGCAAGTTCCGCATCTTCCAGGTCGGCGACGACAGCAGCAAGCCGGCGTTGCGCGTCGAGGCGATCCACGACGAGGTCGGCTACCGCCGTATCCGCAGCGCGCTCTCGAAGCAGTACGATCTGTCGCGCCGCGAGCCCGACGTGCAGGTGGTCGATGTCGACCTGACCGGCGACCGCTGCCTGATCCTGGCGCACTACGTCCATGAGGGCGTGCTGCTCGACGAGAAGACCTGCCGCTCGGTGTTGCGCTATGCCGCGCAGCTGTGGGGCTACGGCGTCAAGCTGCTCGAGATCGAGGCCGCCACCGACAAGACGCTGAAAACCTACGAGGCCGCGCCGGAAGGGAACTAGGGCTTCCTTCCTTCCGTCATTGGTGTCGGTTGCAGGCGGGGCCGCGGGCCGCCATTTGCGTCAAATGGACAGCGGGCTCACGGTTCTCGGCATCGAGACGAGCTGCGACGAGACGGCGGTGGCGGTGGTCGGCGACCGGCCGCGGCCGTGGATCCGCGCCAATCTTCTGCGCTCGCAATTGGAAGAGCACGCGCCCTATGGCGGCGTCGTGCCGGAGATCGCGGCGCGGGCGCATCTCGACCATCTCGACGGGCTGATCTCCCGGGCGCTGGCCGAGGCGGGAATCACGATCGACCAGCTCGACGCCGTCGCCGCGGCGGCGGGGCCGGGGCTGATCGGCGGCCTCATCGTCGGCTCGATGGCGGCCAAGGGCATCGCCTGGGCGGCGCGGAAGCCGTTCATCGCGGTCAACCATTTGGAAGCGCATGCGCTGGCCGCCCGCTTGTCGCACGACCTCGGCTTTCCCTATCTCTTGCTGCTGGTGTCGGGCGGCCACTCGCAGCTGCTGGCCTGCCTCGGGGTCGGCCACTACCGCCAGCTCGGCACCAGCCGCGACGATGCCGCGGGCGAAGCCTTCGACAAGACCGCGACCCTCTTGGGCCTCGGCTATCCCGGCGGACCGGCGATCGAGCGCGCGGCGCAGGGCGGCGATCCGCGTCGCTTCGCGCTGCCGCGGCCGCTCAAGGGCCGGCCGGGCTGCGATTTTTCATTTTCAGGCCTCAAAACCGCGGTGCGCCAGATCGCGGCCGGCATCGACACCCGGGCGGGTCCGCTCGGCCCCCGGGATGTCGCCGATCTCGCCGCCTCGGTCGAACTGGCGATCTGCGACACGCTGCTCGATCGCACCGCCAACGCGGTTGCCTGGTTTCGCGCCCATTATCCCGAGGGAAAGAGCCTCGTCGCCGCCGGCGGGGTGGCGGCCAACCGCCTGTTGCGCGAGCGCCTCGCCCGGCTGGCCGCGACGGCCGGGCTCGCCTTTGTCGCGCCGCCGCCGGCGCTGTGCACCGACAACGGCGCGATGATCGCCTGGGCTGGCCTCGAGCGGCTGCGGCTCGGCCTGGTCGACGGGCTCGACGCCCCGGTCCGCCCGCGCTGGCCGCTCGACGGTGACGTTGTCGGCGGACGCGGCGGCAGCCCCCACCCTAACCCTCCCCCGCTTGCGGGGGAGGGGATGCCAGGCACGAACAACCCTCCCCCGCAAGCGGGGGAGGGCAGGGTGGGGGCAACTTGAAGCGGCTGGCGGTGATTGGCGGCGGTGCCTGGGGCACCGCGCTCGCCGCGGTCGCCGCGCGGGCCGGCGCGGGAATCGTGCTGTGGGCGCGCGATCCGGCAATCGTCGAGGCGATCAAGCGGCGGCACGAGAACCCGCTCTATCTGCCAGGCATCGCGCTCGACCCGGCGATCGAGGCGACGAGCGACCCGGCGGCCGCGCTCGCCGGCGCCGCGGCGGTACTGATCGTCGTCCCGGCACAGTTCCTGCGTCGCGCCCTCCTCATGCTGGCGCCGCTGCTGCCGGCGGGGCTGCCGCTGCTCCTTTGCGCCAAGGGGATCGAGACGCAATCATTGAAAACGATGTCGGAAATCGCCGGCGAAATTGTCCCCGAGGCCCCGGTCGCGGTGCTGTCGGGCCCGAGCTTCGCGGCCGAGGTGGCAAAGGGCCTGCCGACCGCAGTGACAATCGCCAGCCGCGACCCCGCCCTGGCCCGCGCCTTTGTCGCGGCGCTCGGCAGCGCGCGCTTCCGGCCCTATTCGTCGGCCGACCCGATCGGCGCCGAGATCGGCGGCGCGGTCAAGAACGTGCTGGCGATCGCCTGCGGCATCATCGAGGGGCGCGGTCTCGGCGACAACGCGCGCGCCGCGCTGATCACCCGCGGCCTCGCCGAGATGATCCGCCTCGGCCTTGCCAAGGACGCCGAACCGGAAACCTTCCGCGGGCTCTCGGGCCTCGGCGATCTGGTGCTGACCTGCACCGCCGGCCAGTCGCGCAATTATACGCTGGGGCTGGCGCTCGGGCGCGGCCGGAGCCTGGCGCAGGCGCTCTCGGGGCAGCGCTCGGTGGTCGAGGGCATCGCGACGGCGGCGGCGGTCGCGGCGCTGGCGGAGCAATTCGGGCTCGAGATGCCGATCACCGCCGCGGTCGCCGGCGTGCTGCACCGCGGCATGGCAATTGATATGATGATCGACGGACTGCTAAGCCGGCCGCACCGCAGCGAGTGAACCTATGCGGCTGTAACATGTCTGGCGGCGGCGACGACGCCAGCAAGGGGCTTTCCCAACGCCGGGCAATGCCAATATCATCGGGGGGCGGGCGTCCCCATCGGGTCGGATCGACATGAGCGACAACGGAAAACGCGGCGAGGAAGGACCCGGCACCGGCGTCATCGTCAAGGCCAAGCCGAAGACGAAGAAGCCGTCGATGTACAAGGTGTTGATGTTGAACGACGACTACACGCCGATGGAGTTCGTCGTGCATATTCTCGAACGATTTTTCGCGAAGAACCGCCAGGAAGCGACCCGCATCATGCTGCACGTGCATCGCCGCGGGGTCGGGATCTGCGGCGTATACACCTACGAAGTCGCCGAGACCAAAGTGACGCAGGTAATGGATTTCGCCCGGCAGAACCAGCATCCGCTGCAGTGCACCTTGGAAAAAGATTGACGGCAAAAGACTGACCCCCCATCGCCAGGATCGGAGCGGCCGTGCTCTCACGCAATCTCGAGAAATCCCTGCACCGGGCCTTGGCCCAGGCCAACGAGCGGCGGCATGAATATGCCACGCTCGAGCATCTGTTGCTGGCGCTGACCGAGGACCAGGATGCGGTCGCGGTGCTGCGCGCCTGCAGCGTCGATCTCGACCGGCTGCGCCGCGACGTGCTGGCCTATGTCGACAACGAATTGACCAACCTCGTCTCCAACCACAGCGAGGACGCCAAGCCGACCGCGAGCTTCCAGCGCGTCCTGCAGCGCGCCGCGATCCACGTGCAGTCTTCGGGGCGCGAGGAGGTCACCGGCGCCAACGTCATCGTCGCGATGTTCGCCGAGCGCGAAAGCCACGCGGTCTATTTCCTGCAAGAGCAGGACATGACCCGCTTCGACGCGGTCAACTACATCTCGCACGGCATCGCCAAGGCGCCGGGCCGCTCGGAAACCCGCCGCGTCCAGGGCGCCGAGGAGGAGGAGCGCGGCGAAAAGGGCCAGAAGCGCAACCGCGACGCGCTCGACGCCTACTGCGTCAATCTCAACAAGAAGGCCAAGGCCGGCAAGGTCGACCCGTTGATCGGGCGCGAGGCCGAGGTCGACCGCACGATCCAGATCCTCTGCCGGCGATCGAAAAACAACCCGCTCTACGTCGGCGAGCCGGGCGTCGGCAAGACCGCGATCGCCGAGGGCCTAGCGCGCCGCATCGTCGGACGCGAGGTGCCGGAGGTATTGCTCAACGCAACGATCTTTGCGCTCGACATGGGCGCGCTGCTCGCCGGCACGCGCTACCGCGGCGATTTCGAGGAGCGCCTCAAGGCGGTCCTCTCCGAACTCGAAGCGCAGCCCGGCGCAATCCTCTTCATCGACGAAATCCACACGGTGATCGGCGCCGGTGCGACCTCGGGCGGCGCGATGGACGCCTCCAACCTATTGAAGCCGGCGCTCGCCGGCGGCGCGATCCGCTGCATCGGCTCGACGACCTACAAGGAATACCGCAACTATTTCGAGAAGGACCGGGCGCTGGTCCGCCGCTTCCAGAAGATCGACGTCAACGAGCCGACGATCGAGGATTCGATCAAAATCCTGCGCGGCCTCAAGCCTTATTACGAGCGCCACCACAAGGTCCGCTACACGATGGACGCGATCAAGGCGGCAGTCGAGCTGTCGCATCGCTACATCGGCGACCGCAAATTGCCCGACAAGGCGATCGACGTGATCGACGAAACCGGCGCCGCACAGATGCTGGTGCCGGAAAACCGCCGGCGCAAGACGATCACCGCGAAGGAGGTCGAAGCCTGCATCGCGACAATGGCGCGCATCCCGCCGAAGAGCGTGTCGCGCGACGACCGCGAAGTTTTGAAAAACCTCGACCGCGACCTGAAGACCATGGTGTTCGGCCAGGACACCGCGATCGAGGCGCTGGTGTCGGCGATCAAGCTGTCCCGCGCCGGCTTGCGCGACCACGAAAAGCCGATCGGCTCCTATCTCTTCTCGGGCCCGACCGGGGTCGGCAAGACCGAGGTGGCGCGCCAGCTGGCGCGCACGATGGGGATCGAGATCACCCGCTTCGACATGTCGGAATACATGGAGCGGCACACCGTCTCGCGCCTGATCGGCGCGCCGCCGGGTTATGTCGGGTTCGACCAGGGCGGCCTCCTCACCGACGCGATCGACCAGCACCCGCATTCGGTGCTGCTGCTCGACGAAATCGAGAAGGCCCATCCCGATCTCTTCAACATCCTCTTACAGGTCATGGATTACGGCAAACTGACCGACCACAACGGCAAGAACGTCGATTTCCGCAACGTCATCCTGATCATGACGACCAATGCCGGCGCCGCCGAACTGGCCAAGCAGGCGATCGGCTTCGGCAGCGGCATCCGCACCGGCCACGACGAGGAAGCGATCAACCGGATGTTCACCCCGGAGTTCCGCAACCGGCTGGACGCGACAATCTCGTTCGCCCCGCTCGCGCCCGAAACGATCGGCCGCGTCGTCGACAAGTTCGTGCTGCAATTGGAAGAGCAGCTCGCCGACCGCAACGTCACGATCGAGCTCGATCCCGCCGCGCGCGACTGGCTCGCCGCGAAGGGCTACGACCCGCTGTTTGGCGCCCGCCCGCTCGCCCGCATCATCCAGGAGCACATCAAGAAGCCGCTCGCCGAGGAGCTCTTGTTCGGGCAATTGGCGAAGGGCGGCGTCGTCATAGTCTCGGTCGACAAGGAGGCCGACAAGCTCGCCTTCTCCTACCTGCCGCGCCCGCCCGCGACGCCGGCCGAGCCGAAGGAAGAAGAGCTGGTCGAATAGCGGCCGCCCCCGCCGCGTTCAATGCGCGTGCCCGGCGTGGCTGGGCGCGGCGACCGCCAAGCGCGCCACCTCCTGGGCCTCGGCGAGGAGGCTCGCGCGGTCCGGCAAGCCGCCGTCCCCGCCGGCAATCCAGCGGGCCCGGACGTTGCCGCCGCGGTCGAGCAGCAGCTCGGTTTCCTCGCCGTCCCCCGGCAACCGGAACAGCGCCAGCGCGGCGGCGACATCGCGTGACACCGTAACCGAATAGGGCGGCGTCGCGGCCTCGGCGGGGTCGATTTCGACCGCGATGACCGGCAGTTCGTTGAGCCGCCAATTCGCCAGCTGCACCAGGCGGGTAAGCGGGCCGGGGCCGGCGAACAGAACCAACAGCACCGGCCCCTGCCGCAACGTCCGGCTCAGGGTGGTCTGGATTGCGCCGCGCTCGAAGGCGAAGTCAGGGATCGGGTAGGCTGCGCCGCCAGAGACCTCGGGGCCGACCGCGCGCATCTGAGCGCCGACGGCGCGAGCCCGGATGAAGTTGATAACGTCCCAGCGCTGCTCCGGCCGCAGCACGGCCGCGAAGCCCGGCATCGCGCCGCCGGCCCGGCCGCGGCTGACCCACCAGAACAAATCGCCCGGGCTGTGCGCCAGCAAATGCGGTTCGGTGAGATTGGCCGGGCGGACCGTCAGGGTCGCGGCGGCCGGCCCGTCGCCGCGCCCGTCCGCGCCGTGGCAAAGGGCGCAGTTCGCCCGATAGAGCGCGGCGCCGCGGACGACCGAATCGACGGCGTAGGGCTCGGCCGGCGCGTAGAAACTGGTCGGGTAGGCGGGCGTGACCGCCGCGCGCAGCGGCAACCAGCCGGCCGCCAGGCACAGCGCAACGGCCCCGGCGAAGAGCGCCGCGCGCCGGTAGGACCCCGCCGCGGCGGTCGCGACCATCGCGACCGCGCAAAGCGCAGCGGCGAGGATCAGGAGCAGGAGCAGCGTCCGCGCTCCCGCGGTCAGCGCCGCGACATCGACCCGGACCGGCAGCGGCCAGCCGGGTTCGCTGTGCAAACCCGGCGTAAGGATGCCGAGAACGCCGACAATCGCGACGACGGCAAGCCCCAAGCCCGCTTCCGCCAGCGCGTTGCGGCGCAGCCACAGGGCGGCCCGCCAGGCGGCCGATTCGGCGCCGGCGGCAAGCCGCGGCGACAGCCGCCGCAGATTGACCGCGGCGATGACCAGCGTCCCCAGGAACAGCCCGATCTTGAGAAGCAGCAGACGTCCGTACTCGGTGCCGATCAGCGCCGGGGCGGTGCCGGCGAGGAACCAGGTGTTGACGATGCCGCCCACCAGCAGCAGCGTGACGCTGGCCGCCGCCAGCATTGTGTAGCGCCGCGCCGCGCGGCCGGCCACCAAGGCCCAGTCCGGACCGCGGCCGTGCCGCGCCTCGGCGAGCAGCAGGGCGAACGGCAAGAGCGTCCCGAGCCAACCGCCGGCGCCCAGCAGGTGCAGCATGTCGGCCGCGAGATGCAGATCGCCGGGCGCGCCGGGCGTGGCCGCGCCATGCCCGGCCCAGGCGAGGGCTGCGAGCAGCAGCCCGGCGCAGCCCAGCGCCATCCAGCGGGTGATCTGCACGATCGCGGTGCGGCGCCCGAGCACGAGGCAGAGCGCGATCGCCGCGGCACAGCCGCCGCGCAGCAGCCAGTCCTCGCCGAATTGCGTGCGGCTCAGGACGATTTTCCAGATGCCCTGCGCCAGCACCGCGGCGAGCGGCCGGCCGCTGACATTGGCCGCCACCCCGAGGAGCCAGGCCGTGCCCGACAGCAGCGCCAGCGCGAGGCTGGCCCAGGCGAGCCGGTCGAGGCGTCGCGCGAAGTGCCGCGATGTGGCGGCGAGGGCGGCCGATTGCGCGAAGACGGGGCCGGCGATCAGGCATTGGAAGGCAAAAACCCCGGCCAGCGCGATTGTCGCGGCGAAGTGCACGGTGCGGGCGGCGACGAGCAACGGCTCCATCGCCTACCGCGGGCAGATTGTTGCCTCAATCGGCAACATCGCTGGAGGCCTCGGGGCGCGCCGCGCCGCGGCGGCGGCGCAGCAGGTGCTTGCCCTCGATCGCCTGCCACACCGCGATCGCCGGCAGGCCGATCGCCAGGTCGCGGCCGCGCTTTACCAAGGACAGCGCGAGCGCCATCTCCGGCGTCAGCCCAAAGCCGGCGCCGAGCAGCAGGTAGGCGCCTTCCTGCACGCCGACCGCTTGCGGGACCGCGAAGGCGATGGTGCGGATCGCATAGAGCAGGCTCTCGATCACCAGCACCGCGGCGAACGACAGCGGCTGGCCGGCAATGCGCAGCGCCAGCCAAACTTCGACGCCGCTGGCAATCCAGCACGCGAGATGGACCGCGCAACTCACCACCAGCCGGCCGCGATTGCGATAGATATCGGCCAGCGCGGCATGCAGCGCCACCGCACCGGCGGCGCTGCGCTCGATCCATTCGCGGCCGAGCGCGCGGGCGATCCGGTCGAACACCACCAGGCCGCGGCGCTGCGCCAGAATGAAGGCCGAGGCGGCGAAGGCGGCGACCGCGAGGCCGAGCAATATCGGGGCGGCCGCCTCGGTGTCGGGCTGCAGCCGCACAAGCCAGACCAGCCCGAGAGCGGTGTAGGCGAGCTGAGCGACGAATTCGAGGGTCACGTCGACGATCGTGCTCGCCGTGGCGACGGTCCCCGAAACCCCGGCCAGCGCCAGGGCGCGGGCGCCGAGCACATAGCCACCGACCTGCGACAGCGGCAGCGCCTCCGAGCCCGAATCGCGCACGAGGCGCGCCCACATGACCTTCAGCGCCGGGGCGCCCGGCAGCAAGGCGCGCCAGGCGAGGCCCATGACCCCGATCAGCAGCAGGTGGATGCCGCAGATCGCGGCAAAGCCGGCGCCGCCGATCGCCAGCAGCGATTGGCTTACCGCGCCGGCCCCGAAGAAGCCGACCAGCGCCACCATCGCCGCGACACCGGCGACGGCCGCGAGAATGGGCCAGATTTTCATCGTCCGTCGGTGGCGGTTGTCCGATCCGCGCGGTTCATTGCGGGATTGCGGCTGCCGCCGGCGGATCGCGCAAAAACCGCCGCACCAGGCCGACCAGCCGGGGGATCACCTGCGGCCGCAGCAGCCGCGCATCGTAGCCCGCCATGCGGCGCTGGTTCTCGGCGAGGCAGAGGTCGAGCATCGCCGCCGCCGACAATGTCATGTCCGACACCGCCTTGCTGCCGGTCAGGGTGAAATTGTTGTCCTGCGGGCGCTCGTCGCGCGCCGCGCCGACGCCGCGGGCGAGGCCGATGCGTTCGCGAATGAGGCGGAACCATACCGCCGCGAGCGTGCACCAAAACCACGGCAGGCGCCACCGCGGCAGGCTGCGCCGGTACCACGCCATCCAGTTGACGAAGAACAAGATGTGCCGCGCCTCTTCCTGCATGATCGGCTCGAAGGTCTCGACCAGGTCCGGCGGAAAAAACGCCGAACGCTGGGCCAGCGCAAACAGCCCAAAGGCAAAGAAGCTGTCGATGCATTCGCTGACGCCGGTCACCATGAAGGCCCATTTCGGATGGCGCGGCCGCCGGTATTCGGGCTCCGCTTCGAGCGGGATGCCATAGGCCGCGACCAAACTCGAGAGCACCTGCTTGTGACGCCCCTCCTCGAAGGCGTTGAGCGTGATCGCCTCGCGCAGCAGCGGGTCGGCGATCGTCTCCGCATAGCTCAGGACCCTGATCCTCGCCTTGCCCTCGGTCTGTACCGCGATGTCCCAGATCGGCAGCGAGAGAAGCCGCTCGCGCGCCGCTTCGTCAAGCCTCGGCCAGTCGATCACCGCGGGCTTATAAGGGTTGTGCGTGTCGAGCAGCATCCGGCAGAAGGCGAGCTTGTGCTGATCGTTGCCCGGGCGAATCGCCCCTCCCGGGGGGGCGGTCCAGCGGCGGGCGAAATCGTCGGCTGCGCCGGCGGCCCCAGCGGCGGTGCTGATGATGGTGTCGTCCGTCACTGGCTCAAATCCCCCTCGGTGCGCGCGCCGGCAAGCCTGGGCGTCGTTGACTCGCCGGCAGCGCTCCCCTATATAGCGCCCTCCGCGAAACACGGCAGATGTTGCCGGAGAGGGTGCCGTGAAGCGCACTTATCAGCCAAGCAGGCTCGTCCGCAAGCGCCGCCACGGCTTTCGCTCCCGGATGGCGACCCCGGGCGGTCGCCGGGTGCTCGCCGCGCGGCGCGCGAAAGGCCGCAAGCGCCTGTCCGCCTGACGCGCGGCGGCTGCGGCGCCTGGCCGCGTACGGCCCGCGTCCGATAGCCGCGGTGACGGCGGTTCGATGAAATTGGGAGATCGATGGCGAGTGGGCTTGCAAGGCTCAAGACCCGCGCCGATTTTCTGCGTGTTGCTGCGACGCGCCGGCGGGCGGTCCGACCGGGTTTCGTACTGCAGGCGGCGCCGCAGCCGCCCGCAAGCACCGCCATCGAGGCGGTGCGGGTGGGGTTCACGGCGAGCCGACGGGTCGGCAATGCGGTGGTCCGCAATCGGGCGAAGCGGCGATTGCGGGCGGTTGCGGCCGAAGTGCTGGCGCGCGGCGGGCGGCCGGGAACCGATTATGTGCTGGTCGCGCGGGCCGCGACCGGCGAGCGGGCCTATGCGGAACTTGTCGGCGATCTGCAGTCGGCGCTCCGCCAGATCGACCGGCGCGGCGGCGACGAGCGGCCGCGGCGCGGCGAGGAGAATTGAGATGCGGCTGTTGGGCGGCGCGAACTATGCGCTGGGCCTGGGATTGCGGGGCATGATCCGCGCCTACCAGCTGCTGGTGGCGCCGGCGCTGCCGCCGGCCTGCCGCTATCACCCGAGCTGCTCGCACTATGCCGCCGAGGCAATCGCGCAGCACGGGCCCTGGCGGGGCTCGCTGTTCGCGGCGCGGCGGCTGCTGCGCTGCCACCCCTGGGGTGGCAGCGGCTACGACCCGGTCCCGTCCGGGCCGGGTCGCTGAGCCCGGCGCCGGCGCCCTTCCCGCATGGAACAACGCAACCTCCTGCTGGCGATCGTGCTGTCGGTCGGGATTCTGATCGGCTTCCAATTCCTCTTTGCGAAATTCCAGCCGGTCAAGCCGCCCGCTCCGCCGGCGCCGACCGCGGCCGCGAATTCGACCTCGACCGCCACCGCGACACCGCAGGCGGCGACGTCCGGCGCCGCCGTGCCGGGCGCCGAGGCGGCGGCGAGCGCGGCGACGCGGACCGCGGCGATCGCGGCGCAGCCGCGCGTCAAGATCGATACGCCGCGCCTGCACGGCTCGATCGACCTGAAGGGTGGCCGGATCGACGATCTGACCCTTGCCACCTACCACGAAACCATCGACCCGAAGAGCCCGGAGGTCGTCCTCTTATGGCCAACCGGGACCAAGGACCCCTATTTCGCCGAGTTCGGCTGGGTCGCCGCGGGCGGCACCGCGAAGGTGCCGGGACCCGACACGCTGTGGACCGCTTCGCGCGGCCCCTTGACCCCGACTTCGCCGGTCACGCTGACCTGGGACAACGGCGCCGGGCTGGTTTTCACGCGCACGATCTCGATCGACGAGAACTACATGTTCGCGGTGCGCGACGCGGTGAAAAACACCGGGACGACGCCGGTCAGCCTGTCGCCCTATAGCCTGATCAGCCGCACCGGGACGCCGGAGGTTTCCGGCTACTACATCCTCTTCGAGGGAATGATCGGCGAACTCGGCGGCTCGCTGCACGAGATCAAATACGCGTCCTTGAAGCCGGGCGAACCGGACAAATACGATTCGACCGGCGGCTGGCTCGGCTTCACCGACAAATACTGGCTGACGGCCCTCATTCCCGACCAGCATGAGGGCGGCAAGGCGAGCTTTGCGCACCGCGTCGAAGGCGGCGTCGACCGCTACCAGACCGATTTTCTCGGGCCTAGCGTGACGGTCGCGGCGGCCGGCACAGCGGCGGCCTCGTCGCGCTTCTTCGCCGGCGCGAAGGAGGTCAGCCTGCTCGACGGCTATGCCGCCGCGGGCATCCCGCATTTCGATCTCGCCATCGATTTCGGCTGGTTTTATTTTTTGACCAAGCCGATTTTCCTGACGCTGCAGTTTTTCGCCCGGCTGATCGGCAATTTCGGGCTGGCGATCCTGCTGCTGACCCTGATGTTCAAGCTTTTATTCTTTCCTCTCGCCAACAAATCCTACAAGGCGATGAGCAAGATGAAGCTGCTGCAGCCGGAAATGCAGAAGATCCGCGAGCGCTTCCCGGACGATAAGCCGCGCCAGCAGCAGGAAATCATGGCGATGTACAAGCGGGTCGGCGCCAACCCGCTGGCCGGCTGCCTGCCGATCGTGATCCAGATCCCGGTGTTTTTTTCGCTCTACAAGGTGCTGTTCGTCACGATCGAGATGCGGCACGCGCCGTTCTTCGGCTGGATCCACGATCTCTCGGCCCCCGACCCGACCTCGTTCGCCAACCTGTTCGGCCTCATCCCGTTCGCCCCGCCGCATTTCCTGATGATCGGCGTCTGGCCGCTGATCATGGGCACCACGATGTTTCTGCAGCAAAAACTCAACCCGCAACCGGTCGATCCGGTGCAGGCGCGGATGTTCATGCTGCTGCCGATCGTCTTTACCTACATGCTGTCGGCCTTTCCGGCCGGGCTCGTGATCTACTGGGCCTGGAACAACCTCCTAAGCATTGCCCAGCAATGGGCGATCATGCACCGCGCGGGCGCCGCCTGAGCGCGCCGCAGCCCGAAACCGGGCTGTTTCCGCCGCGCGAGCTTGCGGCGGAGCAGATCGAATTGGGCCGCTTGTTGTTCGCCCGCGATTGCCGCTTTATCGCCGGCGGCGCCGAGCCTGATGCGTTACCCGCCGAAGGCCTGCCCGAGATCGCCTTTCTCGGCCGCTCCAACGTCGGCAAATCGAGCCTCGTCAACGCGCTGACCGGGCGACGCATGCTGGCGCGCACCTCGAACACGCCGGGGCGCACGCGGCAGCTCAACTTTTTCGCGCTGGACAACCGGCTGATGCTGGTCGACCTGCCCGGCTACGGCTATGCCGAAGCCTCGAAAAGCGCGGTCGCGGCGTGGACCCGGCTGGTCACGCACTATCTGCGCGGGCGGGCCAGCCTGCGCCGGGTGTGCCTGCTGATCGACGCGCGCCACGGCCTCAAGGAGCCGGACCGCCCGGTCATGCAGTTGTGCGACCGGGCTGGGCTGTCCTATCAGGTGGTGCTGACCAAGATCGACAAGCTGGCGCCGGCCGACCGCGCGGCAATCGCCCAGAGCATCGCCGGCGAGTTGGCGGTCCATCCGGCGGCGCATCCCGAAGTGCACCTGACCAGCGCCGAGAAGGGCCTCGGCATCGCCGCCCTGCGCGCCGGCCTCGCCGGTTTCGCGCTGCCGGCCGCGCCGCGCCGCGATGTCGCTGCGCCCGCGGTGGCGCTGCGCCAGACGGCGCGATAAGCTGCCGGCGCGATGACCCCACCCACTCCACCCTCCTCACCCGCCGCGGCGAACGCCGCCGATCCGGCGCTGAAGGCCGCGGTGCTGGCCGAGTATCTGCCGTATCTGCGGCCCTATGCCGGCGAGACGATCCTGGTCAAATACGGCGGCCACGCGATGGGGGACGCCGACCGCGCCGACCCCTTCCCGCGCGACATCGCGATCCTGAAGCAGGTCGGCATCTACCCGATCGTCGTCCATGGCGGCGGCCCGCAGATCGGCCGGATGCTGCAGCGCCTCGGCATCAAGAGCAATTTCGTCAACGGCTTGCGCGTCACCGACCGCGAGACGATGGAAGTCGTCGAGATGGTCCTCGCCGGCACCGTCAATAAGCAGCTGGTGGCCGCGATAAACGCCGCCGGCGGCGCCGCGATCGGCCTCAGCGGCAAGGATGGCGGGCTGATCCGGGCAAAAAAGCTGACCCGCAACGGCGATCTCGGCTTTGTCGGCGAGCCCGAGCGGATCGAAACCGCGGTGCTCGCGGCGCTGCGCCGGGCCGACATCATCCCGGTCATCGCGCCGGTCGGCATCGGCGACGACGGCGAGACCTACAACATCAACTCCGATACGGTGGCGGGCGCGGTCGCGGCGGCGGTCAAGGCCAAGCGGTTTCTGCTGCTGACCGACGTCCCCGGCGTGCTCGACGCCGAGAAGCGCCTGATCCCCGAATTGACCGCCGGCGAGGCGCGCCGGCTGATCGCCGACGGCACGATATCCGGCGGCATGATCCCCAAGGTCGAGACCTGCCTCGAGGCGATCGAAGGCGGCGCCGAGGGAGCGGTAATCCTCGACGGCAGGGTGCCGCACGCGATCCTCCTGGAGCTCTTCACCGAGGGCGCCGGCACGCTGATCCGCGGCGGCTAAGGAATTAGATGGCCTACACGACACGCCGCGAAGGCTGCCCGCTGGGCGCGGTCGAGACCTGGATCTTCGACCTCGACAACACGCTCTACCCCGCTTCCTGCCGCCTCTTCGACCAGGTGCAGCGGCGGATGACCGAATACATCTGCGACCGGCTGGCGCTGTCGCCGGAAGCGGCGGCGGAACTGCGGCGGCGTTATTTCCGCGAGCACGGCACGACGCTGCGCGGGCTGATGACGGTCAACCGCATCGACCCGCACGAATTCCTCGCCTTTGTCCACGACATCGACCTCGCCGGGGTGCCGCCCGACCCGGCGCTGGTCGCCGCGCTGCGCACCCTTGACGGCCGCAAGATTGTCCACACCAACGGCTCGACGCGGCACGCCGAGCGGCTGCTCGCGCATCTCGGGCTGGCCGATGCTTTCAGCGGCATCGTCGATATCGTCGCCGCCGGCTTCGATCCGAAGCCGGCGCTGGCCGGCTACCGCCTGCTGCTGCAGCGCCACGCGGTCGCCGCGCCGCGCGCGCTGATGGTCGAGGACATCGCCCGCAACCTCGCGCCGGCGGCCGAACTCGGCATGACGACGGCGTGGATCCGAAACGAGCTCGACTGGGCCGCCGCCGAGGCCGACGGCCAATACATCAACCACGTCGTCGACGATCTTGCCGGCTTTCTCGCCGCGGCCGGGTCGCAGCGGCGAGATCGGGCGGCGCCGCGATGACAGTCGCCGAGACGATGCGCGACAAGCTGACCCGGCGCTTCGCGCCGGTGCGGCTGGAGATCGTCGACGAATCGCATCGCCATGCCGGGCACGCCGGGGCGCGGCCGGAGGGCGAGACGCATTTCTCGCTGACCATCGTCGCGCCGGCCTTCGCCGGCCTCAGCCGGGTCGCCCGGCAGCGCCTGGTCTATGAGGCGCTGGCCGACGAACTGGCGACCCGCGTCCATGCGCTTTCCGTAACGACGCGCACGCCGGCCGAGGACGCCTGACGGCCGCCGCGCGCACCGATTATCATGGTATGCAACCTATTTAACATTATTTTACATATGATAACAATTAGTGGTTGTGATCCTCGCCGGATCGGATAGACTGGGCGGATGCCCGTCGAGCTCACGCAGCGGCCGCGCCGCACCGACAACAGCCCGCCATCTTCGCTGGTGATCCGCAACGTCGTCGTCAGCGGACACCGCACCAGCGTTCGCCTGGAGCCCGCGATGTGGGACGCGCTGCACGACATTGCGCGGCATCTCGGGGCGTCGATCCATGGGCTCGTCAGCGACATCGACGACCGCCGCACCGCGTCGAGCCTGACCGCCGCGATCCGGGTCTACATCGTCGATTTCTACCGCGCCGTCGCGCTGCTCGGCGGGCAATCGCGGGCGCTGCAGCCGATCCCGCTGACGTTCGGCAACCCGGCGGCGGCTTTCCTCAACCAGCCGCGTCCAGAAAACGGCGCAACTCCTCAACCGGAGCGTCGCGCATCTCAAAGACATCGCCGATCCGGCGCGGCAGGATCAGCGTAATCCGACCGTCGCGGACCTTTTTGTCCTTGCTCATATGGTGCAGCAGGCGGTCGGCGTCGCCGCCCGAAAGGCCGGCAGCGGCGAGTTCGGTCGGCAGCCCGGCGGCGGCGATGTGGCGCCGCACGCGGTGCGCGTCCTGACCCGAGGCGAGGCCGAGCCGGACCGCGAAGTCGAAGGCGAGCACCATGCCGAGCGCCACCGCCTCGCCGTGCAGCAGCCGGTCGCCGAAGCCGGTCGCCGCCTCCAGCGCATGGCCGAAGGTATGGCCGAAATTCAATAGCGCGCGGTCGCCGGTCTCGCGCTCGTCGGCGGCGACGATCGCCGCCTTCATGCGGCAGCTGACGAGGACGGCGCGGGTCAGCGCCGCCGCCTCCAGGTCGCAAACGGCGCCACCCTCGGCCTCGAGCCACTCATAGAATTCGGCGTCGCGGATCAGCCCGTATTTGACGATCTCGCCATAGCCGGCGCGCACTTCGCGTCCCGGCAGGGTGGCAAGGCTCGTGGTGTCGGCGAGCACCAGGCGCGGCTGGTAGAACGCGCCGAGCAGGTTCTTGCCGGCGCTGGTGTTGATCGCGGTCTTGCCGCCGACCGAGCTGTCGACCTGGGCCAGGAGCGTCGTCGGGATCTGCGCGAAATCGATGCCGCGCAGCAACGTCGCCGCCGCGAAGCCGCAAATGTCGCCGACCACCCCGCCGCCCAGCGCCACCAGCATCGTGCCGCGCTCGACGCCGCAGGCGAGGATGTCGTCGACCAGCCGGCCGAAATGGGCGAGATCCTTGGTGCCCTCGCCGGGCGGCAGCACGATCGCGTGCGTCGCGATGTCGTGCGCCGCGAGGCTGTCGCGCAATGGCGCGAGGTGATGCCGCGCCACCGTCTCGTCGGTCACGATGACCGCTTGGCGGCGCCGCATCAGCGGCAGCAGCTCGGCGCCGGCCCGCGCGATCAGGCCCGGGCCGACGAGGATATCGTAGCTGCGCTCGTCGAGTTCGACGCGCAGCCGCTCAACGGCGTCGCTGGCGATGTCTGGCGCGCTCATTCCTCGGCCTCCGGGTTGGGCGGCCGCAGCGCCTGCGCGCAGCCGGCGAGCGCGGCGATCACCCGCGTCGTGGTCGCCTCGATCGGCCCCTCGCCGCTGTCGACGACAATGTCCGCCTCGGCGTACACCGGATAGCGCCGCTCGATCAGCTCGGCCAGCACGGCGCGGGGGTCGGGCTGCTGCAGCAATGGCCGGTTGGTGCGGCGCGACACCCGGGCAAACAGGGTGTCGAGATCGGCGCGCAGCCAAATCGAGACACCGCGCTCGGCGATGCGCGCCCGCGTCACCGGGTCCATGAACGCGCCGCCGCCGGTCGCCAGCACGTGCGTCGGCTGGGCCAGCAGCCGCGCGATGACGCGGCGCTCGCCATCGCGGAACGCGGCTTCGCCGCGATAGCGAAAGATTTCCTCGATGGTCTCGCCGGCGGCGGCCTCGATCTCGGTATCCGAATCGAAAAACGGCAGATTGAGGCGCGCCGCCAGGCGGCGGCCGATCTTGGTCTTGCCGGCGCCCATCAAACCGACGAGAACGACCGTCCGGCACGGGGCGAACCCGCGCGGCCGCGCCGCTGTTCTGGCCGTCTGCCTGGTCTCGACGTCCACTGCGCGCCTCTGCGACCTCGCCGCCCTTCCGCGCGGCGCTTCGCCGGGGTACTAGCATATCGCGCGGCCGGTTCGTCAACCGATACGCCGCCGCCGGCGCGGGGATTGTTGGATCGCGGCATGATCAAGCTGACCGTCATCCTCGTCATCGTCTTCCTGCTGGCGGCCATCGGCGGCGGCCTCTACCTCGCCTACGGGAATTTTCCGGTGACGACAGTGCAAGTCGAGAAGGTGCTGCCCGATGCGCGCTTCCCGAAATAGCCTGTCGCCCGAGCCGGCGGCGGTCGCGCCGCCCGCCTCGCGCCGGCTGGAAGCGTTTTTCGAGATGCTGGCGGCCGAACGCGGCGCGGCGCGCCTGACGCTCGCCGCCTACCGCAACGATCTGGCCGATGTCGCGGGTTTTCTCGCGGCGCGCGGCGTCGCGCTCGACCACGCAGAGACGGCGGCGCTGCACGATTATTTCGCGGCGCTGACGACCCGGCGGCTGGCGCCGCGAACGCTCGCTCGGCGGCTGTCGGCGCTGCGTCAGTTCTACCGCTTTCTGGTCGGCGAGGGGGTCCGCCCGGACGATCCGACCGCCGGGATCGACGCGCCGCGGCTCGGCCGGCCGCTGCCGAAAATTCTCGGCGAAGCGGAAATCGCACGGCTGATTGCCGCCGCGGCCGTGCGACCCGCCGAGGAGGGAGCGCGGCTGCGCTGCCTCCTCGAACTGCTCTACGCCACCGGTCTGCGCGTGTCGGAACTCGTCGGCCTGCCGCTCGCCGCGGCCCAGCGCGACCCGCGCTTACTGCTGGTCCGCGGCAAGGGCGGCAAGGAGCGCGTCGTGCCGCTGTCGGGTCCGGCGCGCGAGGCGCTCGCCGCCTACCTCGAATGCCGGCCGCGCTTTCTGCCGCGCTTGCTGCCGCCTGGGCGCCCGGCCGACCCGAAGACGGCGCGCTGGCTCTTCCCGTCGCGCGGCGCCGCGGGCCACCTGACGCGCCAGCGCTGCGGCCAATTGCTGAAGGAACTGGCGCTCGCGGCCGGGCTCGACCCGGCCCTCCTGTCGCCGCATGTGCTGCGCCACGCCTTCGCCACTCATCTGCTCGATCACGGCGCCGATCTGCGCAGCGTGCAGCAGATGCTGGGGCACGCCGATATTTCGACGACGCAGATCTATACCCATGTGCAGGGTGCCCGGCTGCGCCGGCTGGTCGAGACCGCGCATCCGCTGGCGCGGCGGAAATAGCCGCGGATCGTCGCGATGCGCCATTTTCTCGATTTCGAGCGGCCGATCGCCGAGCTCGAAGGCAAGATCGAAGAGCTGCGCCACCTCTCGACCGATAGCGGGCTCAACATCGCCGACGAGGTCGGCCGCCTCGAAACCCAGGCCAACCGGCTGCTGCGCCAGAGCTACGCGCGCCTGACGCCGTGGCAGAAGGTTCAGGTGGCGCGCCATCCCGAGCGGCCGCACTGCCTCGACTACATCGCCGGGCTGATCGACGAGTTCGTGCCGCTCGCCGGCGACCGCGCCTTTGGCGAGGACGCCGCGGTCATTGGCGGCATCGGGCGCTTCCGCGGCCGCAGCGTCATGGTGATCGGCACCGAAAAGGGCGCCGACACCGAGGCCCGGGTCAAACACAATTTCGGCATGGCGCGGCCGGAGGGCTACCGCAAGGCGCGCCGGCTGATGCTGCTCGGCGAGCGCTTCGGATTGCCGCTATTGACCTTGGTCGACACCGCGGGGGCCTATCCCGGGGTCGACGCCGAGGCGCGCGGCCAGAGCGAGGCGATCGCCGGCGCGATCGAGACCTGCCTTGGCCTGCGGGTGCCGGTCGTCGCGGCGATCATCGGCGAGGGGGGCTCCGGCGGGGCGATCGCGCTCGCCGCCGGCAACGCGGTTTTGATGCTCGAGCACGCGATCTACAGCGTGATCTCGCCCGAGGGCTGTGCCTCGATCCTGTGGCGCGACGCCGCGCATGCGCGCGACGCCGCCGAAGCCTTGCGGCTGACCGCGCAGGATCTGGCGCGGCTCGGGGTGATCGACCGCATCGTGCCGGAACCGCTGGGCGGCGCCCACCGCCTGCCGCGCGAGGCGGTGGCGGCGCTCGGCGCGGCGATCGAGGAAGCCTTGGCGCCGCTGGTCGGGCGCGACGGCGTCGCGCTGCGCGACGAGCGCCGGCGAAAATTCCTCGCGATCGGCGGCGCCGCGCCGGCTCATTGAAATCGCCGATGGCGCCTCCCCACATTTAGCGCGGATGCGCCGATCCGATCGGCGCCGGCGGCTTAATCGGAAGCTGCCGCAACCTCGCGGGAAGGTGTGCGATGGTTCCCCAGGAACGCGATCTGGTCACGACCCTGCTGGAGCGGCTGAAGGGCACGACCGGACAGCCCAAGGATCCGGAAGCCGAGGCGCTGATCCGCCAGGCGATGCAGGAGCAGCCGGACGCCCCCTATTATCTCGTTCAGACCGTGCTGATCCAGGACCTCAGCCTGCACCAGGCGCAGAACCGCATCGCCGAACTGGAAAAGCAGGTCGCCGACGCGCAGACCAAGCCAACCAGCTTTCTCGGCAATCTGTTCGGCTCGCGCGGCCCGGCGCCGCCGCTGCCGGCGCCGGCCGCCGGCCCGTGGACGCGCGGTCCGCAGGTCGCGCCGCCAGCCGCCGGCCCGGGCTATGCTCAGCCCGGCTATGCCCAGCCGCAGCAGCAGGGTTACGCCCCGGCCGGTGGGGGCATGATGGGCGGCGGCATGATGGGCGGCATGGGCGGTGGCGGCGGGTTCCTGCGCTCGGCGGCGGCGACCGCGGCCGGGGTCGCCGGCGGCGCCTTGCTGTTCGAGGGCATCTCGTCGTTGTTCGGCCACGGCTACGCCAGCGGCCTCAATGGCGGCATGGGCATGTCGCCGGGCTTGGGCGAGACCGTCGTCAACAATTATTACGGCGATAGCGGGTCGGGCGGCGGCGATTACGGCGGCGGCAGCGACGCGGGCGGCGGCGATTACGGTGGCGGCGGCGACACCGGCGGCGGCGATTACGGTGGCGGTGGCGACTCCGGTGGGGGCGATTCCGGCGGCGGCGATTACGGTGGTGGAGGCGACGACGGCGGCGGGGGCGATTACGGCGGGGGCGGCGATACTTCCTGCTGATCCGGGCTGCGGACCTGGCGGCGGATCACGCCGCCAGCCGCCCGGCTGAAGCGGGAGCGCTCAGGCGGCGGCCTTGCGGTTTTTCGCAAGCCGCTCGTCGACCTGCGCGACAGTCGCATCGACGACGGCGTTCTTCATGCCGTATTGCGCCGCGATCAGCTGCACCAGGCGGTCGGTCCGCTCGATGTTGGGCACGCCGTTGTTGAGGGCGCGCGCCGCCGAGGACGGCCGCACCAGATCGTTCGCGGCGGCGGCGTATTTCTCGAACGGCACGAGATCGGCGGCCGAGGCGCCGATCTTCTCGCACACGCCGCACACCCAGTTGTAGACCGCGCGCGAGGTCGCGAGGTCGCGGTGCACCGCGTCCTTGATGTCGATCGCGCTGTCGGCGGTGACGCAGCGGTAGTTGCCGGTCAACAGCATCGCCCATTTGGCGAGCGGCACGAAGATCGAATCGTGCACCCGCAGCTTGACCGGCAGCTCAATCGGGCCGTCGCCCGGATCGTAGCGCGCCGCGTCGATATCGGTTTCCATCTGGCGCAGCATCGCGGTGCTCTTTGCGTCGCCGAAGGCGGCGACCTTGAAATTGGTCGGCAGGGTGACCTGCAGCACGTTGATCTTCTCGCCGGGCGGGCGGATCGCCTGCGGGTCGGGGCTGCACAGCGTCACAAGGCTGGGTTCGAAATTGTCCCACACGCCGGCGTCGGTAAAAGCCGGCTTCAACGCGTCGGTATCGAGCCCGGGGATGCGTTTCAAATAGGGCAGCGGCGGGAAGTTCATGATCGACATGCAGGGCACGCGTGCCTTTGCCACCGCATCGAGCAATTCGCGCACCCCCGGCGAGCGGTATTGGGGCTCCTGCATCGCCAGCGCGACGAGATCATAGTCGCCCGGCTTGACGTCGGCGGGGCCGGCCGCCTTGAGGCTGCCCGGCAATTTGCGCGAGTCGAGCTCAACGGGCTCCTTGCGGCCGCGGATCGGCATGCGGATGCGGGCGCCCTCGGTGTTGAACGCCTCCACTTCGTTGGGCAGGCAGACCATCGTGATCTTGTGGCCGCCGAACAAAAGCTTCGTCGCGAGCAGCGATCCGTAGGACGCTCCCAGGGTCAATATGTTGTAAGCGGCCATGTTTTCCTCCCGGATCGCGCACCGTCGCACCGAACTCTAAGGCCGAACTTGCCGGATGGCGGCGGCTTCGGCAAGCAAGAAGGCTCAGCCGCCGACAGCAAGGATCGCCGCCAGGCCGCCGCGGTAATTCGGATAGCGCAAGCCGACCCCGAGCTCGCGCTTGATCAGCGCGTTTGAGACCCGCTTGTTGTCGGCGTAGAAGCTGCGCGCCATCGCCGACAGCTCCGCATCCGCGAACGGCACCAACGGCGGCGCCGGCAGCCCGAGCAGCCGGGCGGCATGGGCAACCACCGCCTCGGGCGCCGCCGGCTCGTCGTCGCACACATTATAGATCGCGCCGGGGCGCGGCCGGGCGATCGAGGCCGCCAGCACGCTCGCCAGATCTTCGACATGGATGCGGGAAAACACCTGTCCCGGCTTGGCGATGCGCGTCGCGCTGCCGGCGCGCAGCGCGGCGAACGGGCTGCGGCCGGGACCGTAGATGCCGGCGAGGCGGAAGATGTGCAGCGGCACGCCGCGCCGCCGCCAGAGGTCGAGCCAGCCCGCCTCGGCCGCGACCCTGCGCCGGCCGCGCTCGCCGCTCGGCCGCAGCTCGGATGTCTCGTCGACCCAGTCGCCGCCGCAATCGCCATAGACCCCGGTGGTCGAGAGGTAGCCGAACCAGTCGAGGCCGGGAAGCGCCGCGATATCGTCGCCGTGGCGGTCGAACACTGGATCGCCCGTCTCGTCGGGCGGGATCGACACGAGGATGTGCGTAACGCCGGCGAAGGCGGCGGCCCCGAGAGAACACCCCCGTTCGAAGCGCAAGAGCCCGTCACCGCCCGCCCGGGCCGTCCCGGTGACGGTCCAGCCGTCGGCGGCAAGGCGGCCCGCCAGCACCCGCGCCGTGTAGCCGAGGCCGAAGCACAGCAGATGCGGCGGCTGCGTTAGATGCGGCTTGAGCCTAGCCGCGTCCGACATAGGGCATCTTGTTCGCCATCACGGTCATGAAGAGAACGTTGGCGTCCAACGGCAGGCTCGCCATGTAGGCGACGCCGCTGGCGACGTGGCGCACGTCGATGCGCGCCTCGGCCTCGGTTTTGCCCGTAGCCTGCAGGCGGCCGACCGAGGTGTCGGCGTTGCGCTCGGTGGCGGCGTTGCCGATGTCGATCTGGCCGCAGGCGATGTCGAGATGGCGGCCGTCCAGCGACAACGACCGGGTGAGGCCGGTCAGCGCGTGCTTGGTCGCGACATAGGGGGTCGAGTTGCGCCGCGGCACATGCGCCGACACCGAGCCGTTGTTGATGATGCGGCCGCCGCGCGGGTCCTGCTCCTTCATCATGCGGAAGGCGTGCTGGGCGCACAGGAACGCGCCGGTCAGGTTGGTCTGCACGACCCCCATCCACTGCTCGTAGGTCAAATCCTCGAACGGGATGCCGCGGGTGCTGGTGCCGGCGTTGTTGAACAATAGATCGATGCGGCCGTAGGTCGCTTTGACCGCGGCGAACAGCGCGGCGATCGAGGCGGCGTCGGCGACGTCGGTCGGCACCACCAGCGTGCGCGGCGGCGCCGCATCCGCCAGCCCGGCGGTTTCCTCCAGCATGCCGCGGCGGCGCCCGGCGAGGACGACGTTCCATCCGGCGTCGAGGAGGGCATGCGCCGAGGCGCGGCCGATGCCGCTGCCGGCGCCGGTGATGACCGCAATTTTTCCTTGTTCAGCCATGGTTCGCTTTCCCCTCAATCGAATTTTGGCCAGGCGCGCTGCGAATAGGCGCCCTCCCAGAACAAATATTCATACTGCGTCGAGCGGATGAAGGCGGTCAGCATAGGGTCGCGCAAATCGGCGGTCGCGGCGCTATCCGCGATATCGATGACGCGGCGCACCGCCTCGCCGAAGGCCGGGTCGGCGTAGGTGTCGATCCACGCCTGATAACGGTTGCGCGGCGCCGCCTTCCGGACGATCGCTTGTGCGACCTCCCAGTATATCCAGAAGCACGGCAGCAGCGCCGCGACCAGGACCGGCCAGGGATCCTGGTGCGCCGTCGCCAACAGGAAGCTGGTATAGGCAAGGCAGTCGGGCGTCGGCTCGGCGCCGGCGATGGCCGCCGGTTCGACGCCGAATTCGGCGAGGTAGTGCGCGTGCAGCCGCTGCTCGACCGCGATCGCGCCGAGCGCGGACTGGCCGAACGCCTGCAGGCTCGCCGCGTCGGGGGCTTTCGCCGACGCCAGCGACAGCACCCGCGAATACTGGCCGAGATAGATCGCGTCCTGCAGGATGTAAAAGCGGAAGCGCTCGGGGCTGAGCGTGCCGGCCGCCAGTTCGCGGTTGAACGGGAGATGGTCGATCGCCGCGCGCAACGCCTTCGTACGCTGCCAAGCCTCGTCGGAAAACCGCATCATGCCTCCCATTCGCCGCCGGCGGTTGGCTGCATCGCGCGCATACCTATCTATCTCATTTGCCGCGCGGATGCGTTATTGTCGCGCGAAACCGAAAAGCGGAGGGCGCAATGGACGGCTTGGCCAATGTCGACGCAGCGGGCGTCGTCGCCCCGCTCAACTTCACCATGCCGATGGCGGACAAGCCCTATTCCTACAATTACGAGCCGCCGCCGGGGGTCCCGCCGCGCAACACGCGCGAGGAAACCCACGAGATCAAGATCATCGACGCGCGCGCGCTCAACGACCGGCTGTCGCTGGACAACGAGGGCTTCCTGCTGATGCGCCACCCGACCGCGGCCGCCGATCTCTACGACGAAGAGGTCATCGCCAAGGTTTATTACCCCGAGTGCGAGCGGCTGATCAAAGAGGCCACCGGCGCCATGCGGGTCGTGGCGTTCGACCACATCGTGCGCAACGCGGCCTTGTCGGCTAAGGGCAACCAGATCAAGCAGCCGGCCGGCCGCGTCCACAACGATTACACCGCGTGGTCGGCGCCGCAGAGGGTGCGCGACTTGATGGGCGCCGAGGCCGAGGAACTATTGAAGCACCGCTACGCCGAGATCAATGTGTGGCGGCCGATCCGCGGTCCGCTGTTGCGCTCGCCCTTGGCATTGTGCGACGCGCAGACCCTGTCGCAGGACAACCTGGTGGCGTCTGAACTGCGCTATCCCGACCGCACCGGCGAGACCTACGCGGTCACCTACAACCCCGACCAGCGCTGGTATTATTTCCCGAAGATGCAGACCGACGAGGCGGTGCTGATCCGCTGCTTCGACTCGGCGCGGCAAGGCGCGGCGCGGTTTTCCGCGCACGGCGCCTTCGACGACCCGCAGACCCCGGCGGACGCTCCGCCACGCGAGAGCATCGAAGTCCGCGCCCTGGTGTTCTTCGCCGACTGAGCCGGCCGGCTCGGGCTCTACGGCATTGCGAAGCCGGGGAGCGCCAGCGCTCCGCGATCGAAGGTCAGCACGCGCGAGCAGCCGGCCGCGGCGCTGAGCGCACCGATCAGCGCGTCGCCAAACTCGTCGCGCCCATCGCGCAACGCGCTCATCGCGACGAATACTTCCGCTTCGTTTTCGATGACAAGTATATCGACCGCAAGTATCCGTTCGAGCGCCCCAACAATTCGCGCGCTCGGGAAGCGGTAGAAACGCGTCAGCGTCCACACGATCTCGGCCATTGCTACGACGCTGATGAAGCCCGGCTCCTCTTCGCTAAGCCGCTGCTCGATCACTTCGCCGGCCTGCGCCGCCTGAAGGGGATCGTCCTGTGTGAGGTATCGAACGATAATATTTGAATCGAGGCCGATCATAGTTTCTTTTCTGGCAGGTTACGCTCGCTCGCGCCGGCAGCGATGGCTTCATCCATCTCCTCAAGAGTTGCCGGCCGCCCCCGCCAGCGGAGCAAGCCGCGCAGCGCCGTGATTGGCAGCTTGGGGAGCATGACGACCGTGCCGTCGGGATGGATGAAGAATTTGACCCGGTCTCCCGGTTTCACGTGCAGGTGCTCGCGGATCGGCTTCGGGATCGTCACCTGGCCCTTGCTGGTGATCGCTGCCTCCATGGCCATCTCCTTACTTTCTGTGAAAAGTAAGGAGAGGGCGGCTGGAGTCAACCCGCCTAACCCCGCGCGAGCGCCGCGATCGCGTCCTTCCAGGCGGCGATCGTGAAGGCGATGTCGTCATCGGTGTGGGCGAGCGAGATGTAGTATTTCGATTCGCCCTTGAGGATGCCGCGCTCGCGCAGGAGCGCGTTGAAACGGCTCATCAGGCGGGCGTCGCCGGCCAAGGTGCCGCGGTAATCGCGCACCGGCTCGGCGGAGAACACGACATCGAACAACGGCGGCTCGCCGGAAATCTGCGCCGGGATGCCGGCTTCCCGCAGCAAGCCGCCGAGCGCCGCCATCAGTTCGCGGCCGGTCGCGTGGATGCGCTCGTAGGCGCCTGGCCGCTTCAAGATCGCCATCGTCGCGAGCCCGGCCGCCGCCGCCACCGGGTTGCCCGACAGGGTGCCGATCTGCACGAGATAGTTCTCGTCGCCGACCTTCGACTTGTCGAAATGCGCCATGATCTCGGCCCGGCCGGCGATCGCCGCCAGCGGGAAGCCGCCGCCGATCACCTTGCCCAGCGTGCACAGATCGGGGACGACGCCGTAATATTCCTGCGCCCCGCCATAGGCGAGACGGAAGCCCGTCACCACCTCGTCGAAAATCAGCGGCACGCCGTTGTCGGCGGTGATCTGGCGCAGCGCCGCGAGGAAGCCGGGCTGCGGCGGAATGATGCGCTGGAACGGCTCGAGAATGACCCCGGCCAATTCGTCGCGGTGTTCGCGCACGAGGTCGGCGACCGCCTCGGCGTCGTTGAACGGCGCGATCAGCATGTCGTCGCGCACACTTTTCGGGATGCCGGCCGAATCCGGCGCCGCCAGCGGAAAATTGCCGGAGCGCTTCGGCGCCAGGCTCATCAGCGAATAATCGCTCATGCCGTGATAGCCGCCCTCGAACTTCAAAATCTTGTCGCGCCGGGTGAAGGCGCGCGCCGCGCGCATCGCGTAGAGGTCGGCTTCCGAGCCGGACGAGACAAAGCGCACCTGCTCGGCGCACGGCACCGCCTCGACGATCGCCTCGGCCAGTTCGATGCCGAGCCGGTTGTTGGCGAAGAACGTCGTGCCCTTGGCGATCTGCGCCTGCGCCGCCGCGGTTACCTCGGGATGCGCATGGCCGACCAGCATCGGCCCGGAGCCCAAGAGGTAATCGACGTATTCCTTGCCCGCTTCGTCCCACACCCGGCTGCCCTTGCCCTCGGCGATGATTACTTCGCCGGGGAAATTGCCGAAGGTGCCGCCGGGCAGCACGCGCTTCGCCGCCGCGTAAATGTCGTCTTCGGTTGCCGCATCCACGATCGCACCTCCCTGAACCGCGCCAAACCGTCATTCCCGCGTTCGCGGGGGTGACAGGTGCGGTTATAGCCCCACCATGCCCATCCAGAACATCTGCCGGTCGCCGACCTCGACATCGTATTTCCGCACGAAATCGAGCTTGCCGTCGTCGGCGATGCGGAACAGCGACAGCGCGGCCGGGACAAAGCCGTCGCTCGTCGCGAGGCCCATGATGTGGGCCGCGACAAGGAGGCGCCCGGAGGGGTCGATGTGGAAGGTGCGGCAATGGATGCCGCGGGTGTCGACGTGCTGGATCGGCCTCAATTCGCCGGTCGCGCCGTCGATCGCGAAGACCGCGATTGTGTTCTCGCCCCCGACGAACATGCCGTCGCGGGTCGAGGAGGCGCGGTTGGCGACGTAGACGGTGCGGCCGTTGGGGTGCACGTGGACCGTGCCGGCGGCCTGGCGGCCGCGAATGTTGTCGGGCTCGCCCAGCGTGCCCTGCTGGTCGAGCGGCGCGGCCAGCAGCGAATTGTCGGTATGATGGAACATGTCGAGGCGGTTCTGGCGCTCCAGTGACACATAAAGCCAGGGCTGGGTCGGGTGGAAATCGAGGTGGCGCGGGCCAAAGCCGTAGCCGCCGCCCGGCGCGATCGAAATCTCCGCGGTCAGCTGGCCGTTGCGGTAGCTGAACACCTGCAGCGCGCCCGGCTCCTCGGGCTTCACCCCGTTCGCGTCGTGGCCGCGCGCGACCAGGATGACGACGCGGTTGTCGGGCCGCACCCGCACCTGGTGGGCGTAGATCCCGGGATCGATGTCGTCCGACTGGCTGACCTCGGCGCCCGGCGTGAAGTCGCTGTTGATCCTGTAAACATTGAGCCCGCTCGGATTGCTGAACGCGACGAGGATGTATTCGGACGGGATGTCGGTCGTCATATGAATGGGCCGGGTCGGTAATTCGATCGGCTCGCCGTGCCGGCTCAACGCGCCGCTCGCCGGATCGATCGCCAGCGCCGTCACATGATGATTGCGCCCGACGACGCCGCCGATGCCCGACGCGCTGTCGCTCGAGGCGACGTAGAGGAAGCGGCGCGAGGCGTGCGGCCAGGCGTAATGCACATTGGCCGGCAGCGCGACGGTGCCGCGCCGCGCCAGCGCCGCGCCCTCGACATCGACTTCGTAATGCGTCAGCTCCGGCCCGACGCTGGCGTAAAGCGCCACCCGGTTCGCGACGGATTGGGCCATGGCATCGCTCCCTCAAATCTACGCGGCGCAATCTACCCATGTTGGCCGGGCAGCGGCTACAGTGTGACGACATGCAAGCTTGGGGAGGAGCCCGAATGCCGAGTGCGATCGAGGAAAAGGACGCCATCCGCGAGGTGCTGGCCGAATACTGCTTCCGACTTGATGGCGGCCGCTATGACGAGATGGCGACGCTCTTCACCGCGGACGGCACCTGGGACACCGCCTTCGGCGCGGCGACCGGCCGCGCCGCGATCGCCAAGCAGGCGAGCGACATCCGCGCGCGCGCCGGCGCCAACCGCCCGCGCGCGATCCACCTCGTCACCAACATCGCGATCACCCTGGCGGGCGACAGCGCGGAGGTCCGCTCGAACTGGACCGTCGTGCAGAACAGCCCAGATGGGCCGAAGATCGGCTCAGGCGGCGGCTATCTCGACCGGATGGTCAAAGAAAACGGCAAATGGCTGTTCCGCTACCGCAAGATCGACCGCTTCATCGCCGGCTAGATCAACCCCATCTCCGCCATCCCGGCGCAGGCCGGGACCCATGGCTCAGCCGCCCTGATGGTTGATGCATGGGTCCCGCCCTGCGCCGGGATGGGCGAATATTGCGGAAACGTGGTCCGTCAAAACCTTGCGATCGGGGACACTGCATCACTGGTTCGAGAGGATGATCGCGCGGGTGCTCGGCAATAATTCGGCGCCGGCCTTGTCGAAGGCGGCGAGCGGCGGGAATTTGAGGCCGCATTCGCGCATGTAGCCGAGCATTTCCGTCAGGTAGTTGTTGACGATCTCTTCGGTGGTGTGGCGCTTCAGCCCGACCGCGACGCAATAATCGTTGTCGGCGCCGGAGGGACGGCCGAACGCGCGCTTGACGGTAACCGGCAGCATCGCGGCGTAGAGCCGCTGGAATTCTGCGAACCTCTCTTTGTCGCGGGCGAACTCGCGCAAATTCTCGACGCCGTTGCCGTAGTGGCCTTCTTCGTCGGCCAGCACCGCGCCCATCTCTTCCGCCCACGGCAGATAGCTCGAATCGCGGTATTCCATGATCTGGTGGCTGCCGGCGCGGTCGACCGTGAAATTGAAGACCGCGATCTGCAGCCAGCTGTCGAGGTCGAGCGACCAGAATTGCGCCGCCGGCGGGCGCGCCTTGTGGACTTCTTCGGGGTCGCTGCCGAGGTCGCGCAGGAGGCGGCACAGGCGCTCGCTGTGGTCGGCTTCCTCGCGGGCGAATTCGGCGGCGAGAAACTTCTCGCGCAAGGTCGGGGCGCAGGCGATCGAGCGGCCGAAGACTTCGGCGGTCGCGGTCTCGGCGTAGAACTGCCGGGTCATCAGCCGCAGCAGCATCTCGCGGTATTCGCCTTGCGCGTCCTGCGGGCCGGCGACGGTGATCGTCGACATCGTTGCTTCCTCCCCCGATTGCGCGCGGAGCTTAGCACGGCGCGGCATAGGTGACCTGTCAATAGCTGGTCGATTTATCGCG
Source organism: Allostellaceae bacterium (assembly GCA_035309005.1). Taxonomy (GTDB): domain Bacteria; phylum Pseudomonadota; class Alphaproteobacteria; order ATCC43930; family CGMCC-115725; genus DATARH01. Next base: position 70,429 of record DATGFP010000023.1, read on the forward strand.
TGCCCTGCGAGCGCCGATGTTTCAAACTGTCGCAGTCGAATTCACCATTGCCGGACCGTTGCCATGCCCCTCGCGCCATCGTCCCAAGTCATTGCCGAACTTGCCCCAACGGGCGCTCTGCGCGCCGCGATCAACATGGGCAATTTTCTGCTGGTCACCGGCAAGACCCCGTCAGGCGATCCGTCGGGCGTTTCGGCCGACATGGCGGCGGCGATCGCCGCGCGGCTCGGCGTGCCGGTCAAATACGTCCCCTACGCGAAGCCGGGCGATCTCGCCGACGACGCCGAGAAGGGGCTGTGGGACATCGGCAATATCGGCGCCGAGCCGCAGCGCGCCGCGGTCATCAACTTCACCGCCGCCTATTGCGAGATCGAAGCGACTTACCTGGTGCCGGCCGGCTCGGCGATCCGCGACGTCGCCGAGGTCGACCAGCCCGGCAAGCGCTGCGCGGTGACGGCGCGCAGCGCCTACGGGCTCTGGCTCGAAAACAACTTCAAGAAAGGCGAGCTGTTGCAATTCAACAGCGCCGACGAGGCGATCAAACATTTCGTCGACGACAAGATGGACGCCTATGCCGGGCTGCGGCCGGGGCTGATCGATGTCGCCGCCAAGCTGCCCGGCTCGCGCATCCTGGCGGGGCAGTTCACCGCGGTGCAGCAGGCGGTCGGCACCCCGAAAAAGAACACCGCCGCGTTCGGCTTCCTGCGCGACTTCGTCGAGGAATCGAAAAAGAACGGGCTGATCGCGAGCCTGATCGAGCGCCACGGCGTCACCGGCCGGCTCGCCGTCGCGCCGCCGGCATAAGCGATGTATTTCGACCGACGCCTGTGGGCGCTGACGCGCGGGCTGCGTGGCCGGATCCTCTTGGCGATCGCGCTGGGGCTTGGCGCGGCGGCCTTCGGCATCGCCCGCTTTGCCCTCCTCGGCACGCTGCTCGCCCGCGTCTTCGCCGGTGCCGGCGGCGGCGTCATCGCCCTGCTGGGAATCGGGGTCGCGGCGGCGGTGCTGCTGCGCGCGCTGCTCGACCATGCCCGCACGCTGATCGCGCATCGCAATGCGGCGCGCGTGCAGGAGGCGCTGCGCCGCCGGCTGTTCGACAAGGTGGCCGAGCTGGGGCCGGCGTGGTTTGCCGGCGAGCGCACCGGCGGGGTCATGCTGTCCCTGGTCGACGGGGTCGAGCAGCTGCAGAGCTTTTTCGGGCAATACCTGCCGCAGGTATCGGTCGCGGCGCTGACCCCGCTGGCGATCTTTCTGTTCATCGTCTGGTGGGATCTGCCGGTCGCCTTGGTGATGCTGGCCGGCGCGCTGGTGACGCTCTTTGCCCCGATGATCTTCAACAAGATCGAGGGCGGCCGCGGCCGGGCGCGGCACGAGGCGCTGAAGAGCTTCGGCTCGGAGTTTCTCGACGCGGTGCAGGGCCTGCCGACGCTGAAGGCGTTCGGCCAGAGCACCGCCTACGGCACCCGGCTCGCGGCGCGGGCGCGGCAATTGTCGGATACGACGATGCGCGTCCTCTCAACCAGCGTGATGACCCGCGGCATCACCGATGCCGGCGTCGCGGTCGGCGCCGCGGCGGCGTTGGCGCTCGGCGTGTGGCGGGTGTCGCACGGGCTGATGACGATCGAAGCCCTGCTGATCGTACTGATGTGCGGCACCGAGGTGTTCCGCCCGCTGCGCGACCTGCGCGCGGTGCTGCACCAGGGCCTGACCGGCCAGTCGGCCGCCGCCGGCATCCATGCGCTCTTGGCAGCCGAGCCGCTGGTGCCGCCGGCGCCGGCGGCACCGGGACCTGCGGCGCCGGCGCTGCTGCCGACGATCGAATTCGACGATGTGCATTTCGCCTATCCCGGCGGCCGCGGTCCGGCGCATGACGGGCTGTCGTTCCAGGTCGCGGCCGGCGAGAAGATCGGCATCGTCGGTCCGAGCGGCTCGGGCAAATCGTCGGTCGCGCGCCTGTTGCTGCGCCTCTTCGACCCGCAAACGGGCGCGGTGCGGGTCGGCGGCCACGACCTGCGCGCGCTTGACCCCGAGGCATTGCGCCGCGAGATCGCGGTGGTGCACCAGGACACCTACCTCTTCCACGGCACGGTCGAAGAGAATTTGCGGCTCGGCAAGCCCGACGCGACGATGTTCGAACTCGAGACCGCGACGCGTGACGCCAACGCACACGACTTCATCATGCAGTTGCCGCATGGCTACCGCACGGTGCTCGGCGAGCGCGGCGTCAACCTGTCGGGCGGCCAGCGCCAGCGCCTGGCGATCGCCCGCGCCCTGCTGCGCGATGCGCCGATCCTCATTCTCGACGAGGCGCTCTCCTCGGTCGACGCCGAGAACGAGGCGGTGATCCAGCAGGGGCTCGACCGGCTGGCGCAGGGCCGCACGACGCTGGTTCTGGCGCACCGCCTGTCGAGCGTCATCGGCGCCGACCGCATCCTGGTGCTCGATCACGGCCGGCTGGTCGACAGCGGCCGCCACGCCGAGCTGATCCGCCGCGAGGGACCCTATCGCCGGTTGATGGGGGCGCAGGCCGAGGAACGCGGCGACGATTTCGACCTGGCGCCCGAAGAATTGCGGAAGGCGGCGCCGGGCGAGGCGGCGCAAACCGATTACGGCGAGGAAGCGCCGGCCGCGACGGCGGCCGCGGCGGCGCGGGTCGGCGCGGCGGCGACGCTGATGGCGCTCGTCGGCATCATCCGGCCGTGGCGGCGGCGCTTTGCGGTCGTCGTGACCTCGGGGATCGGCCGCGTCGCCGCCTTTATCGGCGTCGGCATCCTGAGCGCGCTGGCCGTCGCCGCGGTCAAAACCGGCGCGCCGTTCGGCTATCTCTTGATCCTGATCGCGCTGGCGGCGCCGCTCGCGGGCCTGTTGCACTGGCTGGAATCCTGGCTGGCGCACGACATCGCCTACCGGCTCCTCGCCGAGATGCGGGTCGAGCTCTACCGCAAGCTCGACGCGCTCGCCCCCGCCTACCTCTTGCGCCGCCGCTCGGGCGACCTGATCGCGCTGGCGAGCCAGGACATCGAGACGATCGAATATTTCTTCGCCCACACCGTCGCGCCAGCGCTGATCGCGGTGCTGGTGCCGTCGGCGGTGCTGGCGACGCTGGCGGTGGTCGCCTGGCCGATCGCGCTCGCGCTGCTGCCGTTCGTGCTCTATGCCGGGCTCGCGCCGGTGATGATGCGGGCCCGCATCGACCGGCTCGGCGCGATGGCGCGCGACGCCTTGGGGATGCTCGGCGCGCATGTCACCGAGACGATCCAGGGCCTCTCCGACCTCGTCGCATTCCAGGCCGTCGAGCGCCGCCGCGACGACTTCATGGACGCGGTGTGGGTCTATCAACAGACCCGCCTCAGATTGCTCGGCGACCTCTCGGCGCAGACCGCGCAGCTCGAGATCGCGACCGGGCTCGGCGGGCTCGCGGTGGCGGTTGTCGGCGCCTGGCTGGTGGCCGACCACCAGCTTGCCGCGACAACGCTGCCGCTGTTGATCCTGCTGGCGCTCGCCTCGTTCCTGCCGATCTCGGAGATCGCCCAGGTCAGCCGCCAGCTCGCCGACACGATCGCCGCGACCAGGCGATTTTATGCGGTGCATCACGAAGTACCGGCGGTGCGCGACGGGCCATCCCGCCCGCCGGCGCCGGTCGGCGGCTCGGCGGTGCGCTTCGAGGGCGTCGCGTTCAGCTATCCCGGCGCCCGCCGGCCGGCGCTCAGCGGCATTACGCTCAGCATTCCGGCCGGCGCCACGGTCGCGATCGTCGGCCCGTCGGGGGCCGGCAAGACGACGCTCGCCAATCTATTGCTGCGCTTCTGGGACCCGGCGGCGGGCCGCATCCTGATCGACTCGGTCGATCTGAAGGATTTCGAACTCGACCATCTGCGCCGGCGCATCTCGCTGGTGTCGCAGGACACCTACCTCTTCAATGATACGCTGCGCGCCAATGTCGCGCTGGCGCGGCCCGAAGCCGACCCGGCGGCAATCGAGCGCGCGCTCGAAGAGGCGGCGCTCGCCGATTTCGTCGCGACCCTGCCCGAAGGCCTCGACACCCGGGTCGGCGAGCGCGGCGTGCAGCTGTCGGGCGGCCAGCGCCAGCGCGTCGCGATCGCGCGCGCCTTCTTGAAGAATGCGCCGGTGCTGATCCTCGATGAGGCGACCTCGCATCTCGATACGGTGAGCGAGGTACAAGTGCGGCAAGCGCTCGACGCGTTGATGCAGGAGCGCACGACCATCGTCATCGCTCATCGTCTCTCGACGATACGCGATGCCGATCTGATTGCGGTGCTGGATCAGGGCCGGATCATCGAAACCGGCACGCATCAAAGCCTGCTCGCTGCAGGGGGCCTCTATGCCGAGCTGATCGAGCATCAGCTGGGCTTAAGCCGCGCGGCGGAGTAACGGGTTCGCTTTAGTGCGAGCCGTCGTCGAGGTCCGATAAATCCATCTGATAATCGTCGAGCGGCCCGCCGACAACGGCGCCGGCCGAGCCGAACACGGCACAGCCGAGCGTGCTGGCGGTCGGCAGCGCCGCAAAGGCAGCACCACCGGTCACGAGACCAGTTGCAGCGGCGAGTCCGGCGCCGAGACCGGCGCCGATCACGCAGCCAAGGACGCTGCCGGCGGCGAAATGGCGATGCCGCTCGATCAAGATGCCGCCCAAAATGATCGCGTGCTCGGACTGGGTTTCGACCGACGCGGCGACATGCGCAGGGTAGGCGATGAAGGCAGATCTTGTTGGCGCCACGCGATGCACTTCAGGCAGGCGCAGCGGCGTTGCCGCGAGCAACGCAATCGCGAGCGCGGCGCCTGCGGGCGCGAAGGATCGGAGTGGACGATGGTGAGCGAGCGAGCGCATGGGACCCCGTTTCTCGTTTTAGGTGTAGCAACGATAGGCGAAGGCTAACGGGACCCATCATCCTAGGCAGAGGCTCGTAAAGACTCGGTTAGGGCTGTTAACGCTGCGGCCACTAGGCGCAAATTTCGCGACTTCAACGCTTTCGACTGCCGCTGCGGGGATCAGGCGTCCTTGACCGAGACGATCGGCTCGACATCGACCCGCACGGTCAAGTGATTGGCGCCGCCGCCGAAGAGCACGCCGCGCACCGGGCTCACATCGTCGTAGTCGCGGCCCCAAGCGAGGGTGACGTAGTCGCTGCCGACGAGCTGATCGTTGGTCGGATCAAGATCAAGCCAGAGATCGCCGCCGCACCAGACCGACAGCCACGCATGGGACGCGTCGGCGCCTTGGAGCCGCGGCCCGCCATCGGGCGCTTCGGTGCGCAGATACCCGCTCACATATCGTGCCGGCAGGCCGAGGCTGCGCAGGCAAGCGATTTGCAGCTGCGCGAAATCTTGGCACACGCCGCGCCGGGCGGCCAAGACTTGATCGACCGGCGTTGAAATGGTGGTGGCGGAAGGATCGAAAATGAATTCATCGTGAATGCGTTTCATCAGCGCGCTGGCGGCAACGCCGATTGGACGTCCGGGCACAAAGCTCGACGCCGCATAAGCGCGGATCGCCGGCGATGACGCAATGCGCGGCGAGGAATAGGCAAAGGCCGCCGCAAGCCGCGCCGAGCGCTCTGCCGCTACGCCAAGCTTATCGCGGAGCGTCTCCCAAGCCGGCGTCGCCGCGAGATCGATCGCGACGGGCGGCTTGCGTTCCACCTCCAACTCCGACTCGATGGTAAGGCCAACATGCGGCTCTTGGATCGCGATATAGGTCGCGGGATTGCCGAAGCAATCCTCATGCTCGGCGGTGACGAGCGGTTTCGGCGTGATCATGATCCGCTGCGCCGTGTTGGTCTGGAGGGACGCAACGCGCGGCTTCAAATGCAGCAGGTGATGCGCGAGCACGACGCTCGTCTGATAGCGATAGTCGGTCACGTGGCGGACGCGAAAGCGGATGGCGCCGGCCGCGCTCGCCGCGCCCTCAGGCTTGTCGCGCGTAGACATGAATCAGGTAGGCTTGAGTTAGGAGATTCGAGATCTCCGGCAGCCACGATGCGATCGGCGCCAAAGCCGCGTGCAGCGGCTTGATCAAGCTTGCCGGCGCACTGCTTGGCGCAGCGGCGGGACCGACGAGATCCGCGATCGTGATGAGACGATCGCGCGCGGCTTGCGCGACATCGAGCGCTTGTGTGATCGCCGCCTCGCCGCTGAGGCTTGTCGACGGCCCCCAGCCGCTCGGCGGCGGCAAAGCATGGAGATGCGCGCTCAGCGCGTCGATGTGAAAGGCGAGGCTGAACGGATTGCTGTTGTCGGTGAGCAAAGCCGCGAGCGCGGCGGCGTGGTTAAGCGTGCCGTCGGATTGCGCGACCGAGGGCGCGCGCATGCCGGCGACGGCGAAGATCGCGCCGAGGAGGCGATCCTCGTCGATCGGCCGGCCATGGCTATCGGCCGCGAGCGCCGCGGCCGATGCGCTACCGATGATGGCGATGAGGTTGATGGCGCGCTCGAGCCATTTGCCGATTTCAAGAAAGCGCCAACCCGCATCGCGCGTCATATTGTCATCGACCGCGCCCCAGAGCGCGGCGCTGAGCATGACGAGCTCGTCGAGCCGCAGCAGCAAGCGCGCTGGCGCCGGACGCCCCACCGGGGCGACCGGTTGGCGCGCCAGCGCGGTAACGATGCGCCAGCAATCGGGGGGCAAGCGATCGCGCACACCCGCGGCCGCATTGGCGAGGCGCTGCAGATTGGCGGAAGCGCCGTTGGGATGCGCCGGATCGGTCAGTGCCGACTGGATCGCGGGGATGAGGCCCAGCACCTGCGCCGGCGCGCGTCCCAGCTCTTGGCTCGGCACGAGATCGAGTGACACGGCGAGCGCCAACAACGGCTCGACCTCGCGCATCGTCCACGGCCGCGCAGCATCGGTCACACCCAGCAACAGCGTGCGCAGCAGCCGGATCACGCCGTGCGAGCGCTCGGCATAGCGCCCGACCCAGAAAAGCCCGTCGGCGGCGCGGCTCGGCAATTCGCCCGCGGCCTCGCGGCGATCGCCGGCATAGCGCAGCGGCACGACATTGGCCTGATCCGCCGCCACCGCGGGCTCCTTGACTGTGCCCTCGTCGCCGACGATCCACGTGTCCTTACAGCCGCCGCCGCGTTGCATCGAGACGACGCCCGGAACACCGGCCGGCGCCGTGCGCACGAGACCGCCGGGCATGACGGCAAAGCCGTCGCTGGTCGCCGCTACGAAGACGCGCAGCATCATCGCC